>JAGFIU010000007.1 GCA_024103355.1 Bacteroidota bacterium | reverse complement strand
AATTGAAATCTTTTCAAAAAATTCCACTTCCAATCAAGTCCAATCATGGCGTTGTCCCTACTGCCAAGTTGTTGTTCGATGGCTCTATAAAAGATAATAGGGTTCAAATACGCAAAATCATAGCGATTGCTTTGTGTGGAGTCACGTCTGTCAAACATCACAGCCTCAAACAATCCAATATTTACATTTTTACTCAGATTGATTCCAAGTCTGTGAAAAGTTCCAAACTTGCGATTGAGTATGGTAGCTCCGGTCAATTGCGAAAAATCTGTAAACTGTCCATAATAATTTTGGTAGTTAAATATTCCCAAATTAGTGTTTATCTGAAAAAACAAATTTGCAGGTGAAAAATCTCCTAAGACCAAAGAACGCAGCCCATTTCCCCAAAAAACTTTATCCTGCCCAAAGCGCAGACTTACATATTGACTTATATCCCACCAAACATAACCTCTTGCTTGAAAATAATCATATCCTGACCCTTTAAACCTTTTCCAAAAAGTTTGATTGGGTAAATATCCAAAACTATCAGTATAGAAATTAACAAAATCCGGCAATAACGATTGATTGTCCGTTGCAAAGGAATAAAACCCGAAGTTTTGCTTATTCCCGATAAATCCCTTTAGTTCAACTCCTCTGGTATTTCTGTAAAGTGTTTTACTTTTGTCTTCAAAATCCTTCCCTGCTCCCATCACCAACACAGGATTGAGTGTTATTCTGTAATTTCTACCCGAATCATAATAATCAATAAAATAAGCCGGTGAAGAGTAAATGTTTTTATAAAATGGTTTGCGGGTAAAACCGGGATATTCATTTGCCCTGCCAAACTGCAAATCCTTTTTTATATAAGCATATAAATTAAAACAATCTTGTTTTGACAGGGTTGATTCAGAATAACTTAATGATAGTATATGTTTTCTTTGAACAAAGCCGGAAGTGAGTTGTGTACCTTCAATAAATCTACCGTTAATTATCTCATATCTGTCAGCCAATTCCATTAACCTATGCCCTGCAGGGATTATGTTGTCCTGTGCGTGAAGACAAATTCCGGTTATAAATCCAAATATGATTAAAACACTTTTTTTCACTTCTCAAAAATGAGTAAATAATTGGGTTTCTATTTCAAGTCGTTGTGCTAATTCTTTAAGTTCTTTACCTACCAATGGATAAAGAGGTATTCCTTTATTAATTCTTTCTGATTCATTTGCAAATTCAGGTTCACCGTGAATTAACAATTGAGCGTGATTATGAATGGTCTTGGCACTTTTGATTTGATTAGTCCAAAGTTTCATTCTTTCATAAAATTGTTCCGGCTCAATAAAAGCGCTGATATCCATTGCTCCAACAAAATGTCCAATTCCTTTACCCGGAAGATTATCTGCAACACTAAGGAAAGCAACAAAAGGCGGGACAAAAGTATTGAAATTGGCTCCGGTAAGCACACCGGTCAAAATATCAACCAATGCTCCTAACCCATATCCTTTGTGAACGCCATGTTCATCATCACTTCCCAGTGGAATCAAAGATCCTCCTGATTTTAAAATATTCGGGTCTTGAGATGAATTACCATTTTTATCTTTTGCCCAACCCATAGGGATTTGATGTGCTTCTCTGCTTGCAATTTCAAGTTTGCCATTAGCGGCAGCACTTGTAGCCATATCAAGGAGAAATGGCTTGCCCCTTTCTGACAAAGGGTTTGGGACAGCAACTGATATAGGGTTAGTTCCCAAAAGTCTCTGACTACTACCATCCGGGGCCACCAACGGACTTGCATTTGTCATTGACCAACCTATCATACCATGCTCAACCGCAAGTTCACTATGAGCTCCGGCAATTCCAAAGTGATTTGAATTTGAAACACCCACAAAAGCAACCCCTGTTGTTTTGGCTTTTTCAATTGCTTTTTTCATGGCTAATTGTGCAGAAATAAGCCCGATACTTCCATCTGCATCAAGTGTTGCCGCAGAAGGTCTGTCTGTCAGCCAATTGAATTGAGGTTTTGGATTTAATCTTTTAGCATCAATTAATCGCAGATAACCTGTGAGCCTTGCAACACCATGTGAATCAATCCCTCTGATATCAGCTTTGCATAGAACAGATGCAGCCAACTGCGCATGTTCAACCGAAAAACCATATTTAATAAATACCGTTTCTACAAACTCCGAAAGT
>JAGFIU010000033.1 GCA_024103355.1 Bacteroidota bacterium | reverse complement strand
AGCAAGATGTTTGTATCCAACAGCACCTACCATCGCAGCATCTATGATGTGCAACGCCATCTGAACCAATTCTCCAAGAATTATAGGAATTGCAAGTGTGGTTGTGCGTTTAGCTTCTTCAACTGCGCTCATTTTAGAATGTCTTGCAATTTTTCACCTATTTGTAAAAAGAAATTGATAACAAATTTGGGATTATACAGTATCGTGATTGTTACCCCAAAAAGTGCTCCTGAAATATGGGCATCATGCGCTATACCATCTCTTTTACTCTGCATTTTTGCTTCATACCAAAGGTAAAGAATACCAAAAATAAAAGCAGGTACCGGGATAACGAGCATCACACCGAGCATATTTACCGGGCGCATCAAAATATAACTGAATAATACCGCTGACACAGCACCCGAAGCTCCAACAGCATTGTATTCCGGGGTATTTCCGTGTTCTCTCAAAGCCGGTATGGCAGAGATTAAAATAGCACCGAGATACATAAATATAAAAAGAGGAATACTCAATCCACTAAAATAATCGCTGAAAATATTCTCAACAGCAGTTCCAAAAGACCAAAGAACAAACATATTGATGAATAAGTGTCCATAATCTGCATGAATGAAGCCATGTGTAAGCAATCGATAAAATTCTTTTTTGTGTTTAACCAAGTACGGATTGTATTTCAATCTATCAAAAAGATCTCCATTAGAAAGTGATAGCCATGAAATAAGCACAGTCAGAGCAATAAGAAGATAGGTTATCATTTCTAATTTAAAAGTTTGGATAATTCAGCAAAGATGAACCGAGCACTGATATTCTCATAAATAATTTTGTAAACAGAGTCCATGATAGGCATATTGGCTCCAACTCTCTGATTTAGCAAAAATATTTGTTTTGTTGAATAATATCCTTCTGCAACCATTTTCATTTCCATTTGTGCAAATGTAACAGAGTATTCTCGCCCTAGCATATTACCAAAGGTTCGATTGCGACTCAATTGACTGTAAGCAGTAACCAACAAATCACCCAAATATGCACTATCGTTTACATTGGTAGATTCAATTCCCAATTTTTGGAGAAAGAGTTCCATTTCTCTTATAGCGCAAGAAATGAGAACTGCTTTAAAATTGTCGCCATAACCTAAGCCATTAGCAATCCCTGCAGCAATTGCATAAATGTTTTTTAGAACTGCTGCATGTTCAATTCCTACAATGTCGTCCGAACCAATGCAATTAATATATCTGCATCTGAACAATGGTAACAACTCTTCAACCAATTGTTGGTTCTCTGATGCAATTGTCAAATATGATAATCTCTCCCGAGCAACCTCTTCCGCATGACAAGGGCCACTGATACAAGCAATTTCTTTTGAAGACTTATTGAATTGTGTATGCAAATAATCCGAAACAATTTGGTTAGTTTCGGGTATCATTCCTTTAACGGCAGAAATCATTTTCTTATTCTGAAAAATGTCCTTTGGGACACTGTTCAAAGCGTTATGCACAAAGGCAGAAGGTGTGGCAATGACAATAATTTCAGATGATTTTATACAAACATCAAGTTGATTATTTGCAATTACCTTTTTTTTATTGAAAAAAATGCTGCTGAGATACCCCGGATTGTGTCCGTATTGGTCAAATGAATCAACATATTCCTGTTTTCTCATCCACCAAAATATTTGGTCAATGAGCGGGCTTTCTTCCAAAATCTTAACAATGGCAGTTGCCCAACTACCCGAGCCTATTACCGCAATATTCTTGGGCATAGCAATTATTTTAATTTTCTTTTAACTTCTTCTTCGGTGAAGACTTCAATGTTGTCGCCAATTTGAAGATCGTTGAATTTTTCAATATGCAAACCACATTCAAAGCCTTTGGTTACCTCTTTCACATCGTCCTTGAAACGTTTGAGAGAAGCAAGTTTTCCAGTGTGAATAACAACCCCGTCTCTGATAAGTCGGATATTGGAGTTGCGAGTAATTTTTCCGTCTAGAACCATACAACCAGCAATAGTTCCTAATTTTGAAATGTTAAATACTTCTCGAACCTCCACCTCTCCCACAATTTTTTCAACCAATTCGGGTGATAACATTCCTTCCATTGCTGACTTAATTTCTTCTATTGCCTTGTAGATGATAGAATAATGTCTGATATCGATTTGCTCGGTTTCAGCAAGTTTTCTGGCGCCTTGAGCCGGCCTTACTTGGAAGCCAATGATAATAGCATCAGATGCAGAAGCAAGTAACACATCTGATTCTGTGATTTGTCCGACACCTTTATGGATGATATTTATTTGAATTTCATCGGTTGAAAGTTTAAGAAGTGAGTCAGAAAGTGCTTCAACGGAACCGTCAACATCTGCCCTAACAATTAGATTAAGTTCTTTGAAAGAACCTACAGCCAATCGCCTTCCTATTTCGTCTAATGTAATATGCTTTGTAGAGCGGATTCCTTGTTCTCTTAGTAATTGAAAACGTCTGTTTGCAAGATCTTTAGCGGAAGCTTCATCAGGGAATACTTGGAATGGGTCTCCTGCTGTGGGTGCGCCACTGAATCCTAATACACTTACGGGTGATGATGGGCCTGCTTGTTCAATTCTTTGAAATCGCTCGTTGAATAAAGCTTTGATTTTACCGTAATATGCACCGGCAACCATGTGGTCACCAACTTTCAATGTTCCTGCTTGTACCAACAAGTTGGCTAATATTCCACGTCCTTTATCCATCTTAGCCTCAATCACAGTACCATTTGCATGTTTATTCGGATTAGCTTTAAGTTCTAATAGTTCGGCTTCGAGTATAATTTTTTCAAGTAGCTTATCTACGTTTTTCCCAAATTTGGCTGCAATCTCTTGACATTGATATTTTCCACCCCATTCTTCCACCAAAATATTCATTTGAGATAGTTCCTCTCTAATTTTGTCTGGGTTGGCAGCCGGCTTATCAATTTTGTTTATTGCAAATATCATGGGTACGCCTGCTGCCTGAGCATGGCTGATAGCTTCTCTTGTTTGTGGCATGATGCTATCATCGGCAGCTATCACAATCACAGCAATGTCTGTCAGCTTCGCACCTCTGGCGCGCATGGCAGTGAAGGCTTCGTGACCCGGTGTATCAAGAAAGGTAATTCTTTGTTTATCTTGTAAGACTACTTCGTAAGCTCCAATGTGCTGAGTGATTCCTCCGGCTTCTCCCGCAATAACATTTGCTGAACGTATATAGTCTAATAGTGAGGTCTTTCCATGATCAACATGTCCCATTACTGTCACGATTGGTGCTCGAGGTAGCAAATCTTCAGGTTTATCTTCCTCTTTTTCGATAGATAATTGGGCATCTGCATCAACAAAGTCAACTTCAAAACCAAACTCATCTGCTACAATAGAAATAGTTTCGGCATCGAGTCTTTGATTTATGGATACCATCAGACCCAAACTAAAACATGCTGTTATAATTTCTGTTACTCCTACATTCATAAGAGATGCAAGTTCATTTGCAGAAATAAATTCAGTTACTTTTAGTACTTTTTCTTCTTTTTCAAGCCTCTCAAGATCTCTCAGTCTTTCCTCTGCATTGTATTCTCTCCTTTGGCGTTTAATCTTTGATTTAGCAGTTTTTCCTCTACCTGTGGTTTCAATTCTGGATAAAGTTGCTTTTAATCTATCTTGAATTTCTTTTTCTGTTATTTCTTTCGGCTTATCGGATTTTTTCTTTTTCCCAAATTGTGGTTTGTCTTTAATTGCCTCTTCAATCTTTACTTTCTCAACTACTTTTCTTACTCTTTTCTTTTTGTCAAAAGGTTTTTGAGAGTTGTCCTTTGATTTTGAATGGGATTTGTTTGTGATAACCGGTTCTGCTTTGAGTTCAATTTTACCTTTTACACTCAACCCTTTAAGTTTTTCGTATTGAGTTTTTATTAATTCTACTTCTTCTGATTCAGGTTCTATTGGTTTAGCCTCTTTCTCAATTACTGGAGGAGTATCAATTTTATTAACTACTTTGTTTTCGTTTTCTTTTGTTTGCTTCTCTTCAGTAGATTTGTCTGTAACTTTTGCCTTGGTTGTTTTGGTTGCAGGGCGTGTCTTCTCACTGATTTTGTCGAGGTTTATTTTCCCAATTACCTTAGGCCCCTTCAATACAGTTGACTCATCATTTTTATTTGTTTCTTCAGCGCTATTTTGATGTTCTACTAGTTTGTTCTCAATTAACTCCTGTTGTTTGTGCTCTTGTGTTTCATCAGTCTGATTGAGAAGTTTGTTCTTAATAATCACTTGGTCATCTTCTTCCTCCTTTTCATCCTCTTTTTGTGAAGACTTAATTCCCGGTTTTATTACTATCTCAGTTGACGGAGTTTCTTTGATTTTATCCTTCTGCACACTGAGTTTAAGTGATTTTGACTCGTCTTTGGCAGCTTTGTCAGATTTGAATTCAGATAGTAAAAAGTCGTACATCTCTGCTGAAATTTTTGCAGTTGGTTTAGCTTCAATTTCAAATCCCTTATTAACCAATTTCTCTACAAGTGTCTGAAAGCTCACGTTGAGCTCCGATGCAACTTTATTTATTCTATATGTTTTGTCTGACATTCAATTCTTAATTTTTTATCTCCTTTTATTTTTTACTTGCTTTGTCTTGGGAAGGAAATTGAACCCAATGAAAGTCAAGGTAGAACGTGTTATTACATAATTAAACTATTCAAACTCGGCAGCTAATATTTTTTTAACCTCAATGATGGTTTCTTCTTCGAGATCAGTCCTTTTAATCAAATCTTCAGTATCTGTATCTAAAACTGCTTTTGCACTATCTAGTCCAATAGATTTGAATTCGTCTATTATCCATTCATCAATTTCATCTAGGAACTCATCTAAGTCAACATCCACTTCTTCGTTTGCTCCGGCTTCTCTATAAATTTCAATTTCATATCCTGTGAGTCTTCCGGCTAGTTTAATATTATAACCACCTTTCCCGATGGCTAAACTTACCTGGTCTGCCGGCATAGTTACAATGGCTTTATTGCCTTCTAATTTAATATTGGATATTTTGGCAGGACTCAGAGAGCGTTGGATGAATAGAGTAGTGTTTGTGGTAAAGTTGATAACATCAATGTTTTCGTTTCTCAATTCTCTTACAATACCGTGTATTCTTGCTCCTTTCATGCCAACACAAGCACCCACAGGGTCAATTCTTTCATCATAGCTTTCGACTGCAACTTTGGCTCTTTCTCCGGGTTCTCTTACAACTTTCTTGATTGTGATTAATCCATCAAGAATTTCCGGTACTTCTAATTCAAATAATCTTTCTAAGAAAACGGGAGATGTACGAGATAGGACAATTTTTGGGGTTCCGTCATCTATACGAACATCAGTAATTACGGCTCTGGTTACTTCACCTTTTTTGAAAAAGTCAGATGGAATCATTTCTGCTCTGGGCAATATCAATTCATTCCCTTCGTCATCCAGAAGCATCATTTCTTTTTTCCATATTTGATACACTTCACCTGAAACTATTTCTCCGATTCTGTTCTGATATTTCTTATATATTTCACCTTTTTCTAATTCTAGAACACGACTCATCAGGGTTTGACGAGCTGCCAATATTGCTCTCCTGCCAAAGTCTTCAATTGATAGGATTTCGGTTGCTTCTTCGCCTATTTCATAGTCATCTTCGAGTTTTTTGGCTTCTGTAATCCCAATCTGTAAGTTGGTGTCTTCAACTTCACAATCATCAACAATCAGGCGATTTCGATAAATTTCAAAATCCCCTTTTTCTGTGTTGATGATAATATCAAAGTTTTCATCTGAACCGTATTTTTTGCGTAATACATTGCGAAATACATCTTCCAAAACCCTCATCAAGGTTACTCTGTCGATGTTTTTGAACTCCTTAAATTCTGAAAAGGAATCTACTAATCCTGCAATTGTTGACATGGTCTATTTTTATTTAAATGATAATATTATTTTACTTTCTTTTATTTGATTAAAAGGTATTGATTTTTCTTCCCCTTCTTTATCTGTTCTCCCTTTGACATTTGATTTAATCAGGGTAACTACTTCAATGTCATCTTTGGTTATACCTTTTAGTTTTGCACTTAATTTGGTGTTGTCTTCAAGTGTTATCAAAAACTCTCGGTTTAAATGTTTTTTATACTGCCTTGGTAACAACAATGGGGATTCTGCTCCGGGGGAAGTAATGCTGAAACTGAAATTTTCTCTTTCTGCTTCTGCTTCAGGATTTTGTTCAATACGGGTCATCAGTTTTCTGCTAATTTCACCACATTGTGCAATACTCAAACCCTCGTCACCATCCAAAATAAAAACATACAAACCTTTGTTCACTTGGTGCTCATTACCAACCACAAATAAATCGGGGTAGTCCAAGAGTACCTTTGCTAATTCTGAATCCAAAAATGCTTTTATGTCCATTATTTACTGTGCCAAATAAAAAGGGGACATTCGTCCCCTCTTTCAAGTGCGCTGCAAATATATGCTTATTTTTTATTAATGAAAAATGATTTTAACCTGATTTTGTTTGATTTCAAACCGCTGTTTTATGGGATTTCAATAAGGACATCCATACCGATTAAACGAAGTTTACGAATTCTTCCGTAAAATATTGCTCGCAGAGGCTTGTGCTTTTGGCAGTATGGTTATGTCAGCAAGCTGAACATGTTCAGGTTGGGTGATTGCAAAATAAACGGTTTCTGCAATATCCTCAGCGGTCAAAGGTGTCATACCTGTATAAGCTTGTTTGGCTTTATGATGGTCATTTTTAAATCGTACCAATGAAAATTCGGTTTCTACCATTCCCGGTGCTATGTTGGTTACTTTAATTCCTAATGGAAGTAAGTCAATACGCATTCCTTTGCTGAGTGCTTCTACCGCATATTTGGAAGCACAATACGTTGTTCCGTTTGCGTAAACCTCTTTGCCTGCGGTTGATGATATGTTTACTATATGCCCTGTTTGGTTTTTCATCATCAACGGCAAAACAGCTTTGGAAACATAAATCATCCCTTTGACATTGCCGTCAATCATCTTTTCCAAATCTTCCAAATCTGCATCTTGAAAGGCAGCCAGCCCATGTGCATTACCGGCATTATTAATCAAAACATCGATTTTTCTGAAATTTTCCGGAAGTGAATTTATCTGTTCAAAAACTTTGTCTTTTTCGCGTACATCAAAGTTAAGTGTATGAACATCAGTGGTTTTTGAAAGTTCGGTTTTCAATTCATTTAATCGGTCTTGCCTTCTGCCGCATATAATTAACTTGAAATCCTTTGCCAACTTTCGAGCGATTGCTTGACCAATGCCTGATGAAGCACCGGTTATTATTACTGTTTTCATCTTTTAAATTAAATTCTTAATATCAATTATCCTATTAGAGTTCCAACAGAGATTCTACATATTGAGTTATCATCTTGGTGTATTCTTCGTGCATTTTACCGGTTCCGGGGCCGGAGAATCCTGTTTCTACCCTTACAACATCTCCTTTTTTGTTTATAAAAATGGAGGTGGGGAATGCTCTGACTTTGTCTAACATCGAAAAGTCCTTTGCAATTTTATTGCTTGCCAAATCTCCTCCTACCAGAATGGGATAAGGATATTTTTTCGCATTTATTAACCTTCTTACTCTTTCGGCTTGTGCGTTAAATTCCGTTGGATTTTCATAAGAAACCCCGAATATCTCCAAACCTTTGTCATGGTATTTTTCATATAAAGTTTTGAAAAAATCTCCCTCATCTAAGCAGTTGGGACACCATGTCCCCAATATTTGGATAATAACTGTTTTGCCTTCAAAGTCAGGATTGGGATAATGAAAGTCATTGCCATCAATGGTTTTGAAATTTAATTCAAATTTGTCTTTAACCAAAATTGTGCGCTTATCTGAATCTTCTAACTTAAAATTTGGATTCTTGGTGGCTATCCATTCTATTTCTCCTTTGTTTCTGCTCATGTATTTGCCAAACAGGGTGTCATTTCTTAATTCTGCTACATAAACAGTAGCATACGAACCATCAAAACTAGAAAGTTGCAGCTTGTTATTTTTAAAACTACCTTCTAAAAAACGTGCATCACCTGAGGGCTTTAGAAATGTACCTTTGATCACCCCATTTTCCATTTTGAATTGCCCCACAGCCGGATATTGTTTTTCAGTACCGGGTCTAAAGTATGTTTCCCAAGTTCCGGATAAGTCGTAAGATTCTTTGCTATTGTTAGCTTTCGCTATTGTTTTATTACCAACATAAAAAGCTGCGAAATTGAATTTTGATTCATCTCCGTAATCAGGATTCAGATAATATCCGTTGATTTGAGTATCATTCTCGATTTTAAACTTTAAAAATGTGGGGTAATTCTGAAAATAAGCCAAGATACTATCTCCATTAATAGATAGTTTTTGCATTTCTATTTCTTCATCACTGTTATAAAGTGTTTTGATTTGGTCATTTTCAATCAAGAATGAAAAAGATACCGTATAACCCTGAATATTCAGTGAGCCTAACCAAAAACCGTCTTTTAACAAATGATTGTTGACTTTGGTATTATTTGAGTTAGAACAAGCTGTGATAAAGATTGAAAAAAATACTATAAAAAGATATTTTAGTTGTTTCATTTTTTTAATTTTATTATTCCATTTCTTCTAATGTCTTGCGGATAATATTGGTTGCTTCCAAGACTTGTTCTTTTGTAATCACAAGAGGTGGGGCAAAGCGGATAGTGTGGTCATGAGTTTGTTTGGCTAACAAACCATTCTCTTTAAGTTTCAAACAAACATCCTTAGCTTCTCTGCCATCAGAGAAAGGAATAATATCAATCGCATTCAAGAGACCTTTACCTCTCACTGCACCAACCCTGTGTTTTGTAAGTTTCTTTAATTCAGTTCTAAAAATTTCACCCATTACATGAGCATTCTCTGCAAGTTTCTCATCCACAATCACTCTTAGGGATTCCACTGCGATAGCTGAAGCTAAAGGATTCCCGCCAAAAGTAGAACCATGTTCTCCCGGTTTGAGCGTTAACATTATTTCATTGTTGCTCAGAACGGCAGAAACCGGCATCATCCCACCGGATAAGGCTTTTCCCAAAACAAGAATATCAGGTTTTACTCCTTCATGGTCGCAGCATAACATTTTTCCTGTTCTTCCAATACCTGTCTGAACTTCGTCTGCGATGAAAAGTACATTATATTTTTTGCATAATTCAGAGACTTTTTTCAAATATCCCTCATCAGGAACTATCACACCGGCTTCTCCCTGAATAGGTTCAACCATAAATCCTGCAATATTTTCTTCTTTAAGTTTTTGTTCCAAAGATTCAATGTCGTTATAGGGAACCAAATCAAAATTAGGTACAAAAGGTCCGAAATCCTTGTAACTGCTTGGGTCAGTACTTGTGCTCACCGCGGCAATTGAACGTCCCCAGAAATTACCTTTGGCAAAAATAATCCTTGCTTGATAACGGGGTATTCCTTTTACCAAATACGCCCATTTTCTACAAAGTTTTACTGCGGTTTCACATGCCTCAACTCCGCTGTTCATTGGCAATACACGGTCATAACCCAATAGATTTGTTATGTATTCTTCAAAAACACCCAATTTGTCATTGTAAAATGCACGTGATGTTAACGTAAGTGTTTCTGCTTGTTCCTGCATTACTTTCACAATGCGCGGGTGACAATGCCCTTGATTTACCGCACTGTATGCACTCAAACAGTCAATATATTTTTTGCCTTCCACATCTTCAACATAAACACCTTTTCCTTTGGACAAAACTGCAGGAATGGGTTCATAGTTGAACGCACCATATCTTTTTTCTAAATCAATATAGAATTGTGAGCTTCTTTTTTCTGATGTCATGTTGCAAAAGTAGGATATTAAGAATTATCGGGCAGTATTTAAGGATGAACGATATAAGATAAATCATGAATGAATTTTTTGTTCATCTGATATTCCCCGAAAATTTGCTTTTTATGAAGTGTAAAGTTGTATTATGAGCCGATTTTCATCTTTATATGGAATTTAGTTATTTTAATCACTTGGAAATGCCGTTATGTCGATAATTATTTTATTTGTAAAGAAATTAATTTAAACTCGCTTCACAGATTTTTGGAATTTAAAAAATAATGCTATGACACCAATTTCTATCGTATTCAAAGAATTGAACCGTCTCAAAATCAAATTATTATGAAAACAACATTACACAAACTGCTATTTTTATTTTTGATTGTTTTTTCTTCTAACCTGCATGGTCAGAAAAAACTAAATTTAAAACGCTATGAACATCTTTCTATCAAGAATTGTTTGGTTCGGTTTCAAAGACCTGAATTATTCATTAACAAGGAAGGTTGGGTATTTGTTGTAGAAGGGGGAATTAAGGGAGATTCTTTTGCAATTCAAGATTTTAACTATGGCAACATGGAAGACTATACAACTCTAATATTTGCCTTTGACAATAATGGGAAAATGCGTTGGAATCTCACATTGCCGGGCAAAAAATACATAACTGGCGGTATGATTATATATGCAACAGGTCCGGACAATTCAGTTTTTATTATGTTTGGATCACGAGATTCGGTAAAATTACCGGGTAATGACCCTATTTATTATACCGACCCCATTCACAATGGGGGGACTCATAAAGCGATTATTGACTCTTTGGGTAATATAAAAAATATTAAACTTATTAATACAGGGATTGAGAGCAATGGAGGTATAACATATAATGCTTACAATGATAAAATAATTAATTTTACAAGTTACGGGCAGGTCTATATGCTTAACGCTAATAATGAACTCATAAGTGCAGGCCCTTTGAGTAAGTCCAAATCTGCTGTTATGGATGATAAGGGAAATTCTTATTATTGTTTTGTAAGTTTTCATGATATTCAGATATTGGATACTACCATTAAGGAAGAAAACCCAAATATAACTAAGTGGATACTTACTAAAATCAACTCAAAAAATGAAAGAGAATGGACACATGTGATAGCGAATGATACATGGGCCGAACTTCAAGATAACAAGCTTTTGCGATGTGATAAATTTGGCAATGTTTTTTGGGTTGTTAACTACCAAGCACCTTTTTCAATTTTAGGTCACGATATACCGTTCTATACACAAGGAAACATAACCCCAATGGTTCAAAAATCTTGTGTTCTTAGATTTTCGCCCGATGGACAACTCCTCAGCACACATGTTGATACCACTTCAGTTCTTCCTTTTGTAGATAACAGACACGTTATTTGGTTAGAAAACGACATTGATATGAATATCTACGCGTATTTCTTTTCTTCCGGCAGAACTTATAGTTTTGATGGTATCGACTTTGGCGAAGACTATTCATATATTAACAGGTATATCATTTTTGATCATAATGCCAACAAATTCAACAAATACTATTACTTACCTGATAATAAAGGAAATGTAAATCCATCTTCCAGCTCAGTACACGCACACAAACAAATATTCTGGTATAGATTTTTTGGGCCGGATATTATATTTACGGATGGTTCTGTTGTCAGAATACGTTATGACAATTATAAAACAGAGGGAGTAATTACAGTATATGATACCTCAACATCAAAACATAATTCAATTACTCCAATAACCTATAAAGCTAACCAACCTGTAACAATCTATCCTAACCCTTCAAGCGATAATTATAGGATAATAAATAATCAAAATCAATCAATTGTATGCAGCATATTCAGTATAGACATGAAACTGATAGACAATTTTGAACTTAAAGAGATGATGAAATATGAATTTGGCAACACATTAACACCCGGCATCTACTTTATAAGAATTTCAGATTCTTCCGGATTATTTTATACTGAGAAAATCATTAAACAATGATTTGGTGCTTGATTAATGATATTGCCAAAACCTATTTTCAAATGTATTGACCTATACATTTCAAAAATAACACTATCGCCCATTTGTATTTAGCTTAGTTTATTTCTCGGGCTATTTATGCAAATATCGATGAAAAATTTATTTCAATCTTGAATCATTGTAACTGCAGATGTCTTAAAAAAAATCTTGGTTTAAATCCCTGAGATGATTGAGATTTGGGTATAAAATTTATGTTTGTAAGCTCATTTCTGATGCCCTTTCATGCTTTTTAACTCAGTAGATTTTGCAATATTTCTTCCGATAGTTTTTTTCATCTATTGGTTCGTTTTGAATAGAAATCTCAATGTGCAAAATTTATTTATTGTTATAGCAAGTTTTATTTTTTATGCATGGTGGGATTGGAGGTTTTTGTCTTTGCTTGTTATCAGCATAGTTGCTGATTTTTTTGCAGGAAAGAAAATCGGAACAACAGAAACTAAAAACTCAAGAATATTTTGGCTTTGTATTAGTATAGGTGTTAATATAGGCTTACTCGGATTTTTCAAATACTACAACTTCTTTGTAGATAATTTTATTGAAGCCTTTTCATTTTTTGGTAAACAAATAAATCCGCGAACTCTCAATATTATCTTACCTGTCGGAATTAGTTTCTATACTTTTCAGACTTTGAGCTATACCATTGATGTGTATAAAAGAAAAATTGAGCCGATTAATGATATGATTGCTTTTTCAGCTTTTGTAAGTTTCTTTCCACAGTTGGTTGCGGGGCCGATTGAACGAGCAACAAACCTACTGCCACAGTTCTCTAAAAAACGAACTTTTAACGACACGAAAGCAGTTGACGGAATGAGGCAAATTCTTTGGGGACTATTTAAGAAAATTGTGATTGCTGATAACTGTGCATACTATGCTGACATGATTTTCAATCATTATGCTGATTATTCGGGAAGTGTTCTTTTGTTGGGAGCATTACTTTTTGCTTTTCAAATTTACGGAGATTTCTCAGGTTATTCCGATATCGCTATCGGTACAGCTAGGCTTTTTGGAATTGATTTAATGAGAAATTTTGCATTCCCTTATTTTTCAAGAGATATCGCTGAATTTTGGAGAAGATGGCATATTTCATTGACAACATGGTTTAGAGACTATCTTTATATCCCTCTCGGTGGAAGCAGAGGAAGTGCTTGGATAAAAATAAGAAATGTGATGATTATTTTCATTGTCAGCGGATTTTGGCATGGTGCAAATTGGACTTTTATTGCATGGGGTGCTATTAATGCTGTTCTTTTTATTCCTCTTATTCTATTGAATAAAAATCGCAATAACATCGACACAGTAGCAGAAGGAAGACTAATTCCTTCATTTAAGGATTTTTTGGCAATTACATTGACTTTCTTTACTACAACATTGGCATGGATTTTCTTTAGAGCTGAGAGTATTACGCAAGCTGTTGCAATGGTTAAAGGCATTTTCAATAAGAATTTATTTTCAATCCCTTATATTCTTAATCATGATACTAACAGTTACGTTTTGCCCAACGCACTATTTCTTCTGATTGTGATTTTTTTGATTGTAGAATGGATAGGAAGAGATAGTGAATTTGCTATTGAAAAACTGAAAGGGAAAAATGTTTTAATTAATTGGGCAGTTTATTTATTAATCATTCTGGTGATTTTCGTATTCGGGGGGCATAAACAGCAATTTATTTACTTTCAGTTCTGATGAAAAGGTTTTTAGTAAAAATAGCGCTTCTGACTTTGATTGTTTTCGCATCTGCTTATCCGCTTGACAAGTTGATATCTCATTGGTTGAAAAAATCCAACAGTTTTGCTGTAAAAGAATATCCTGTGTGGAACGACATTTTGAATGGAAAATTGAACTCTGATATTTGGATTTATGGTAGTTCAAGAGCTTGGACACAATTTGACCCGGATATCTTACAAGATAGTTTATACAAACCGGTTTATAACCTCGGAATTGACGGACTACCTTTTCCCATGCAGTATTTCAGACATTCCTTAGCATTAAAATACAATAAAAGACCACGCATAATCATCCAGTCAGTGGATTTTGGAACTCTGACTCGCAGGGATTTGTACAATGCCGACCAATTTCTGCCTTATATGCTGTGGGACAACGATTTCTATGATGCAATGCACGAATACAAGGGTTTTAATAAATTAGATTATAAAATTCCATTCCTGAGATATTATGGCAATTATCCTGCATTTAAAGAAGCAATCAGTGTTGCACTAAATCCCGGTAAAAATAAAGCAACGAGGGTCAGAGGCTATCAAGGACAAGATTTAAATTGGAACGATGATTTAGAAAGAGCAAAAGCAATGACTGACTACTATCGTTTTGTTATAGATAATGGTTCGGTCAAATTATTTCATCAGTTTTTGGAAGAATGTTCAAGTGCGGGGATAAAGGTCGTTTTAGTATATTCACCCATTTATATTGAAGGTCAAGAGTTTATTGAAGGTCATAAAAATATTGTCGAGTTATATAAAGAGATTGCAACAAAGCATAATTGCCGCTTTATTGATTTTACAAAAGACTCGATTTGTTATGAAAAGAAATACTTTTATAATTCACTGCACCTGAACAAGACCGGTGCTGAATTGTTTACTCAGAAACTTGGTAGTATGATTAAAGACGAATTATAGTTTTATTTAAAAACAGCTTCTCAAAGCTTAATTCATTATCATTTCCACAAAAAAAGCTCATGAAGTTATTCATGAGCTTTTCATAAAATTATTATAGAAGTCTTATGCTGAATGAGCTGAAAGTTTTGCTTTCAAGCCGTTGTCGAGAGCATCAAGAAACTCTTCTGTATATAAGTAGTGTTTACCGTGTTCCACATTATTTCCGTGGATACAAACAGCTAAATCTTTAGTCATTTTTCCGCTTTCAACAACTTCAACACAAACCTGTTCAAGAGTATTACAGAAGTCAATTAACTCTTGATTATTATCTAACTTACCTCTAAACGCAAGACCTCTGGTCCAAGCAAAAATACTTGCAATTGGATTAGTAGAAGTTGGTTTTCCTTGTTGATGTTGTCTGTAGTGACGGGTAACAGTTCCGTGAGCTGCTTCTGCTTCCATAGTTTTTCCGTCCGGAGTAACCAAAGTAGAAGTCATCAAGCCGAGTGAACCATAACCTTGTGCAACTGTATCTGACTGCACATCACCATCATAGTTTTTGCAAGCCCAAACAATTTTTCCATGTGTTTTTAATACAAAAGCAACCATGTCATCAATCAATCTGTGCTCATAATAAATGCCTTTTTCTTCAAACTTAGATTTGAATTCGTTGTTATAAACTTCCTCAAAAATATCTTTAAAACGTCCGTCATATTTTTTCAGGATAGTGTTTTTAGTGCTAAGGAACAAAGGCCAACCTTTAGCCAAAGCCTGATTCATACAAGCTCTTGCAAATCCGTATATTGATTCATCAACATTGTACATAGCCATTGCTACACCGTTACCGTTGAAAACATGTACTTCATGTGTTTGTGCTTCGCCATTCTCAGGAGTAAATGTTATGGTTAATTTTCCCGGACCTTGGGTAACAAAATCAGTAGCTCTATATTGGTCGCCAAAAGCGTGTCTTCCTATGCAAATAGGAGATGTCCAATTGGGTACAAGTCTTGGTACATTGCTTGTTACTATTGGCTCTCTGAAAACAGTTCCGTCAAGTATGTTCCTGATGGTACCGTTAGGTGATTTCCACATTTTCTTCAAGTTAAATTCTTTAACCCTTGCTTCATCGGGAGTAATGGTAGCGCATTTAATTCCGACATTGTATTTTTTGATTGCTTCTGCGGCTTCTACAGTAACTTGGTCATTAGTTTCATCTCTTTTTTCTATACCTAAATCATAATACTTGATGTCTAGGTCAAGATAAGGTAAAATCAATTTGTCTTTAATGGATTTCCAGATAATTCTGGTCATTTCGTCACCGTCAAGTTCAACAACGGGATTGGCTACTTTAATTTTTTGCATGATTCAATTTGTTATTATGGATAATAAGGGGTGCAAAAATAATTTTTTTAAAGTTGAAATACAAACGAGTGTGAGGAAGAATGGTGATTATTGATTTACACTTTTTTAGATGATAAAATGTGTATGGATTGTGAATTGAGACCGATATGAAAGAATAAATTTGCGACCAAAATAAATAGAGGTGTTAGACTCTTATATATTTTATAAATAATATAGATAAGATATTGAATTTTGCAGCTAATATAAAATCAAAGTTTCCGAAGGTTGGTACTACCATTTTTACCAAGATGTCAGCTATGGCAAAAGAACATGGCGCATTAAATCTGTCACAAGGATTCCCTGATTTCTCACCTCCGGCTTCTTTAATAAAAGCAGTCAGTCACTACATGGAGGCCGGGATGAATCAATATGCTCCTATGGCCGGTCTGACAAGTCTGAGAGAGCGAATTGCGGAAAAAATGTATGAAAACTACTCTGCGCAATATAATCCTGAAAGTGAAATAACCATTGTTCCCGGTGGTACTATCGGGATTTATGCTGCCATTGCTTCTGTTGTGAAAGACAATGATGAGGTGATTATTTTTGAACCTGCTTATGACAGCTATGTACCTGCTATTGAGGCTAATGGCGGAAAAGCAATTTTTGCAGAACTCAAATTCCCTACTTATAAACCCAATTGGGATGAAGTGAAAAAATTGACGACAGCCCGCACTAAAATGATTATTATCAACACTCCTCACAATCCGACAGGTTCTATCTTATCCGCACAAGATATGATGAAACTCGAAAAACTTGTCAAAGACCGCGATATTGTGATTTTGAGTGATGAAGTATATGAACATATTATATTTGATGGGGTTGAGCACCAAAGTATTGCACGTTTTCCTGAATTGGCAAAACGTAGTTTTCTGGTATATTCCTTTGGAAAAACATACCATGCGACCGGATGGAAAATGGGTTATGTGTTGGCTCCCGAGGCTCTGACTGAAGAATTCCGCAAAATCTATCAATACATGGCTTTTGCTTGTAATACACCCATGCAATATGCTTTTGCGGAAATACTCAAAGAAAAGGAGTTGTATCTGGGTTTGAGCGAGATGTATCGCGAAAGAAGAGATTATTTTGTGAATGGCTTGAAAGGTTCGAGATTTAAGCTAAAACCTTCTGTGGGAACATACTTCCAACTATTAGATTACAGCAAAATCAGCGACTTAGGCGAAATGGAATTTGCAGAGTGGTTGGTTAAAGAGAAAAAGATTGCGGCTATACCGGTTTCAAGTTTTTATAGAAAAAATGATAATCATCAAGTGCTTCGCTTTTGTTTTGCAAAAAATAACGATACGCTTGATAAAGGATTAGAAATACTATGCAAACTCTAAAAATTGCACTCGTCCAAACCCATGTTTTTTGGGAAGATATTGAAGCTAATTTGGCTCATTTGGATGCGGTGTTTGAGACTATCAAGGTAGATACAGAGTTAATCATGCTCCCGGAGATGTTTAGCACAGGATTTAGCATGAATCCTGAAAAACTTGCCGCTGATTCACTCAAAAAAGGGTTGCAATGGATGCAAAACAAAGCCAAAGAGCACCTTTGTGTGGTTGCAGGCAGTTTGATGGTGGAAGACAGAGGACAGTATTTCAACAGGCTCTTTTATGTTTTTCCGCATGGAAATTATTTATTCTATGACAAGAAGCACCTTTTCTCTATGGGAAATGAACAATCCCATTATCACTCAGGTGAAAATTCTATCATTGTTGAAATTAAAGGTTGGAAAATAAAACCTCTTACTTGTTATGATGTGCGTTTCCCTACATGGTGCAGAAATACGGAAGACTATGATTTGTTGACTTTTCACGCAAGTTTTCCCGAAAAACGCATAGCCCATTGGGATATTTTGTTGCAAGCCAGGGCTTTGGAAAATTTGAGTTATGTTGCAGCGGTAAACAGGATTGGTAATGACGGAAACGGAATTGCCCACAACGGTTCTTCACAAGTTATAGCTCCGGATGGCAATGTTCTGGTGAGCAACAAAGGAGAGGACACTATCTTATATGCTTCTTTGTCAAAAGAAGTTTTGGAGGATACTCGTCACAGATTCCCGTTTTTACAGGACAGAGACTGAAAACAACCTTTATTTCATATTCTCTTTGAAGAATGAAATGGTTTCATCCATGCATTTATTGTTATATTCATCATTAAACCCATGTCCTTGTCCGGGATATTCAAAATACTTGTTATTTAGTTTGAGTGAATCTAATTTGTGAACAAAATATTGGCTTTGATAAATAGGTACAATAACGTCAATGTTGCCATGAAATGTAATTGTGGGTACATAGTTGTCCTGATTCACCAAATGATAAGGACTTAATCCGTAGTACAGAGCAGAGTCCCAATATTTTCCGGTATATTTTTTATAAACCTCTTTAACATTTCCACCTAAAAACAGGTTGAAAGAGTTATAAAAGGACCAATCGGCAAAATAGCTCGGGCCAAATATGTTGCTGACTGCTTTAATATGATGATTGTCATTGAATTTGTAAGCATAAAGCAAGCTTAAATGCGCTCCTGCGCTGGCACCAATCATTGCCATGTCTTTGGAAATCCCAAGAACCGAGCTGCTATCCAGAAGATAGTTAACGGCAAGATTTAAGTCCTCTGAAATTTGTTCGTGAATCACAGAACTTCCGTTTGCCAGTCTGTAATTGATATTTGCTATAGCAACTTCAGGCCATTTTTTCTCAATCAAATTAGCAAAAACGTTCATTTCGCCTTTATCGCCACCTGACCATGCACCTCCGTGAATCAAGATGATGATCTTGGTTTTGTCAGTGCTTCTTCCTTTGGGTAGTCTTATGTCCATGACTTGCTTTGCATCACTGCCAAAGGCAATATTGGTTAAAACTGTGTCTATATTTGAAGTGAGTTGTTTTTTTTCTTGATTGCCTGAATCGGTTTTGCAGCCATAGACAGCAAGGAGGATAGAAAGCGAGACTATGATTTTTTTCATAAATTTAGGATGTGTTTTCTATCACAAAGATATATAGTTTTTGTTTCTTAAAAAGACGAGAAATCACTGATTTTTATTTATGAAACTGTTGATATTCCAATAGAAAACGAATAGATTGGTTGACAAATTAAAAAAAGACAGGTCGGCAAAAGCCGACCTGTCAAACCAAATAAACTAACTGATATGAAAAACTAAAATCCTTCCTTCACAATATGTTCGTTGTCCACTCCAAGAGATGCAAGATGTTTGCCTACTGCATTCATCATAGGGGGAGGGCCGCATAAATAGTAATACTTAAGATTGCTGTCCGAATGTTTTTTTATGATTTCAGCGGTAACAAAACCGTGTTCAAATCCGGGAACCTGTTCATCTGAGATAACATTGATAAATTTGTCACCGAGCATCTTTGTAAAAAGCTCTTTCTGAATAATATCTGCTTTTGTTTTATTAGCAAAGATTAATTTATTATTACCCAATTTGCCTTTTTTCTCAAGGTCTCTCAATATGGCTATAAACGGAGTTATTCCGGCACCACCTGCAAGAAAAATTCCTTCTCCTTTGTAGTGGATGTCGCCATATACATCACCAATAATAATTTCATCTCCCGGTTTTAGCGAACGCAATTCGTTGGTTACACCTTTGTGGTCTGTATAAGTTTTGATATTAAACTCAATAAAATCCTCTTCAGGCAAAGAAGTGAACGTAAATGTGCGCCATTCTTTTTCCCAATTTGGTTTATTGATAGCAAAATCTGCTGCTTGTCCGGGGATATAGGTGATGCCCTCCGGCTTTTCCAATATTAATTTTAACACGTCATGTGTCAATGGTTCGATAGATTTTATTTTAACTGTATGTGCCATAATGATTAATTTTTATTTGCGAATATAGGTAAGAAACTCATTTTTAGTGGCTTCATTATTAAATTTACCTGAGAAGTAAGAAGTTGTGGTAGAGCTGTTAGTGTCTTTGATTCCGCGAGATTTAACGCATAAATGGTCTGCTTCAATCATTACTGCAACATCTTCTATTTGGAGTATGTTTTTCAGTGCTTCACCTATTTGAGTAGTCAGTCTTTCTTGTACTTGCGGTCTTTTTGCATAGTACTGAACAATTCTGTTGATTTTAGAAAGACCAATTACATGTTCATTGGGAATGTATGCAACATGAGCTTTGCCGATGATGGGCACAAAATGATGTTCGCAGGTAGAAAAGAGAGTGATATCTTTTTCGACCAACATGTTTTGGTAATGATATTTATTTTCAAATTGACTGATTTCAGGTTTGTTTTTAGGGTTTAAGCCGCTAAAGATTTCATTAACATACATTTTTGCGACCCTGTGAGGCGTGTTTTTTAGACTGTCATCTGTGAGGTCAAGGCCCAATACACGCATGATTTTACCAAAATGAAATTCGATTTGTTCTATCTTTTCTTCATCGCTTAGTTCAAAGTCTTCTAATGAGATAGCTTCTTGCAGTTCGAGTTTTTCCAATTCTGTTTTAGTTAGTTCTTTCATCTCTTTGATTAATTTATTCAAAATAATTTTTTGATTTCATTATATTAGAGTTTGATTGTGCTCAAAAGGTTACAATGTTTTTATGTTTACTTTTTAAACAATTGATTTAAACTGACTTTGAGCTGTTCAACATCTATTGAGAATGTGTGCTTATTGAACTTTCATCAGCAAAGCCTCCAGATAATCGGAGGTAATGGGATTTTGAGTAATCTCTTCAAGCCCTTTTTTGTTTTGCAGTTGTTCTGCAAGGCTTTTCATCGCCTTGACTGCATATTTCAGTAGGGAAGGACCTAAACTTACGCGTGCAACACCAATATCTTCCAGTGTTTGCAAATCCGGTATCCCGGGAAGGGTTAGGATATTTACAGGCATTTTGAGCGATTCAACGGTTGCTTGAATATCTTCAAGATTTTTCATCACAATAGGATAGAAACAGTCGGCTCCTGCTTCTTTGTATGCCAAACCTCTTTCAATGCTCTCTTTTAGTTTTGATTCCGGACTCTTCTCTTTTTTGTAAATATAAATATCGGTTCTGGCATTTATAAAGAATGGTATCTCTCTTTTTTGAGCTACTTCTTTGATGGTTTTGATTTTTGAAATTTGTTTTTCAGCAGAAATAAGAGAATGATTTTTTTTGTCGGAATCTTCAATATTGATACCCACAACGCCTATATCTATCAAAGCCTCTATATTTTTAGCCAATTGTTCGTTATTCTCCGCAAATCCACTTTCAAAATCCACGGAGACCGGTATTTCAACTGACTTAGCGATTTTTGCTATTTGAGGAATAAGCTCATCTAATGTTATTTTTTCTCCATCAAGAACTCCGTTGGTAAAAGCCATGGCGGCACTTGCTGTTGCTACTGCTTTATAGCCAATTTCTTGAAGCAACAATGCCCCGACAGGTTCCCAAATATTAGGCAAAATGAGCATACTGTCGGAATGATGTAAGTCAAAAAACGATTTGGCTTTTTGTGTTAATTGATTTTCCATTTCTCACAAAATATTAACTTGCCAAAGAAATTGCTAGTTCAAGAAGGTGTGTGTGCTACTGTTTTGCTTTCTTGTAAACGGGAACAGTTGAACATGGTTCACCAAACATTACGGATTGTGCATAGGGAACAAGCATGTTGGTTATTGCCACATAAGCAGCTTCGGTAATTCTGATTTTGCTGCAACCTTTGATAACGATTCTTGCACCTTGAAAATCGGCAGGTTTGATATGCTCCCTAATTTTGTTAAGTATTGCAACAGTTTCTAATGTTTCAAGACTGCCAAAAACTACTTCTTTTGCAATTCCGATTAGCTTGCTTGCCACAAGCATGTATGCCCATGTCGGTACGATTGCATCTGCCGAACAAGTAATAGCCACAAGCTTCCCCTCGTACTGCTGCCAATCATGATTTTTGATATACTCCCTGAACTCTTTTTCTTTGAGAATAAGTCCCATAAAAAGATTTTCTTTCAGGTCAATAACAATTCGTTCTCCGGCAGTATAATATTGCTCCAAATCCAAAGTGATGATTCCACTTGCTTGAACTTTGTTTTCAATTTCCATTGGATGCGCAAAGTTATATAAATATCCAAGAGGGCTTGTATTTGGATTAGACAATTAATTTTTTCAAAATCCAATTACCTTTGTTGCAAAATATTGAAAGGCAAAGAATGAAGCATCTTATTTTATTAATCTGTTTATTGAGTATGAGTTTTATAGGGGAGAGTCAAGAGCTCAACTCAGTAAATGTATTGGGTAGTCGTTTCATGGCAGATAATAGTTCTCAGTTGTTTAAGACAATCGAAGATGAATATCTGGTATTCGGTTCTTCCGCAAATATGGGAGTAGTTTTTACTGATTTTTATAAGGGGGCATCTAACCGCCTTTTTATTCATTCAAATCATCCGGATTTACCCATGCGCGAATTGCAAGGTGCCGGGGGAATTGCAGAGAACGATACAACATTTGTTTTGATTGGACAATTTGAGATTCCTGAACAGAATGCTCAAGTAATTGTTGTTAAAGTGACTATAAGTGGTCGTGTACTTTGGGCAAAAATGCTCAACACGTCAAGCAATGATTATGCTGATAAAATTATTTTGTGTAAGAATGGAGATTATCTGGTTTCGATTTTAAGTAATCAACGCGAAGATATTTTTGGGAATAGGGTATCGGGTAGCGCTATTTTCAGAATAACTGCTGCTGGTAATCTATTATGGTATTCTAATATTGATTCACGAGTTGAGACTAATTCAAAAGTGTTGTCCATGTTTGAAATTGGGAGTGAAAATTTAGTGATTTTTCAGAGTTACTCTGATAGGTTATCATTACTAAAATTGACAT
Organism: Bacteroidota bacterium; assembly: GCA_024103355.1. GTDB lineage: Bacteria > Bacteroidota > Bacteroidia > NS11-12g > UBA955 > JALOAG01. The sequence continues at coordinate 11,815 of JAGFIU010000033.1, read as the reverse complement.
CAACTGGAGATAGTCTTGCCTCTTTCCTTTCTGATGATTCTCTATTACCCTCAGCGGCTACATTTATCTCGGATAGTAGTGGTTTTTTTATTGTAACACAAAATTCTGATTTGCTAAAAATCGACACTTCGTTAATAGTCAATACTTCCCGTCATTATTCTAATACAAACTTAAGCAAGTTTACTTCGGTTCTTACTGTCAATGATAGTGTGCTCGCGATTGGTGGCAAATACCTTAGCGATGCCTGTATCTTGAACGTTAATCCGATTACCTTTCAAGTTAGAGAGCTTTATCATAACAGCTTTTTCCCCTATGCCGGTTCAGATATTCAAGGTATGTTTGTTGTCGATGATACTTTTTATAGTTTATTATCCAATGGCTTTGCACTAAGTAAGCACAAAACAGACTTGAGTCATGACTGTTTTGAACAACTTGACGGGAGTCAAATTATTGTTACTACTCAATCTTCACCAAGCATAGACTCCGGACAATCAATTTTAATTTCTAATCCAAACTTTGATAATGTTTTGGGTATTTATTGTGTGAAAGATAGTGATAAACAACCAAGTGCAAATTGTTTAGACTATGATCTGAGTATCAGGACTGAGTTTTTAGAATATGATATGAGTTGTAGAAATATCCTACTGAAGTATTATGTATATAACCATGGCAAACTGCCAATTGACAGTTTTGAAATTATAACTTATTTTTCGGATACAACCATTCGAAGAAACTTTGTCTTAGATGCTCCAATCGTTGAGAAAACCGGAGTTTATGTTGATTTTGGTGAATATTATTTAAACATTGGCAACACTTTACTCAGTTATAAGGTTTTTAGTCCAAACGGAATGCAGGATCAGTTCCCTTATAATGATTCTTTTTTCACTGAATTTAAGACTATATCCAATGTAACAATAGGGATATCTGCATCTGACAGTATTTGTAAAAATAGCTTTAATGTTTTTACAACCCAAGGACCTGACGGAACATATTCACTGTTTAAAAATGATACAATGGTCATTCAGGGAACAAACAGAACGTATTCAACCGATGCAGGAGGTGGAATTTACCGTTTTAGATACGAAGACACAAAAGGCTGTCGATTCTATTCGGATACAATGTTTGTTAAAGAATTGGATTTGCCCTTAACACCTTCTTTGACAGTTAGCAATGATACCTTGTTTTCAGATGCAAGCGGAGATGTATATTGGTATTTCAATAATGTTTTGTCAGATTCAAACACTTCATTCTTGGTATATAAAGGTGCCGGGAATTATAAGGTAGTGACTAAAAATGCTTCGGGTTGTACAGCTCAAAATGAAATTCTGAATTTAGTCCTTAATATAGAGATTTTACCTACTACTAAACCTTTCTATTTTTCTCAAAACACTTTGTTTTGGAATAGCGATTATGCTGCAAATGTTGAGCTATACAGCTTTGATGGTCGCTTGATTGATAAATTTATTATGGATAATAAATTCTCTTCATATAAAATTCATAAGCCTGTGGGACTTTATTTTTTGCAAATCAGTTCTGCGAATCGGTTTTACACTGAGAAAATCATCATTGTAGAGTAAAAGTAGGTATGTTTTGAAAGGATGACAAAATTACATAGAGTTTTCCGGGTGTGTAACCAAAGTTACCAAGTTGTAAAAACACTAGAATTAGTTTTGCACCCGTTTTAATCACTATACAATTATGAGCTATACATTTTCTAAAATCGTAAATTCTGACTTTGAAGGAGCAGTGTCACATGTAAAAGATGAACTAAAAAAGGAGGGTTTTGGTGTCATTTCCGAAATAGACATCAAGGACACACTCAAGAAAAAAATAGATGTGGATTTTAGAAAGTATGTCATTTTGGGTGCTTGCAATCCTGTTTTTGCACACAAGGCCTTGTCAGCTGAAGACGAAATTGGAACCATGCTGCCATGCAATGTTATTGTACAAGAATCAGAAGCAGGAAAAGTAAAAGTGAGTGCCATAGATCCTGTTGCATCCATGATGGCAGTTAAGAATGATGGGTTGGGAGATATTGCAACTCAGGTGAGAGAAAAATTAAAATTAGTAATCAACAATCTTTAAATAATTAATCAATAAAAATATGTTTGGAATTTTTAAATCATTATTCGGTGCAGACAATGAACAGTTAAAAGAAATAATCAAGGACGGTGCATTTTTGGTTGACGTTCGTACACCGGGAGAATATTCAGGAGGTAGCGTAAAAGGTTCAGTCAATATTCCTTTGGACACTATACCTGCTAAAGTTGCAAAGTTTAAAGGGAAGAAAAATATTGTTCTTTTCTGTCAAAGTGGAGGCAGATGCACACAGGCAAAAAGCTATCTTGAACAACAAGGAATTACTAACATCTTTAATGGTGGCTCTTGGTATAATGTGGATGCCATTGTTAATGAAATCAAAAGTGAACAATAATGACCGGTAGCAGTGCCTTTTGGGATGAACGATTTGGTCAGGTTGCTTATGTTTATGGAGAAACGCCTAACCGATATTTTAAATCAAAATTAGGCAGTATTAAATCCGGAAAGATTCTATTACCGTGTGAGGGCGAGGGTAGAAACGCTGTGTATGCTGCTACTCTTGGTTGGGAAGTGCATGCCTTTGACCAAAGTATAGAAGGAAAAAAGAAAGCAGAAAATTTAGCAAAAAGACACAATGCCAAAATAGATTATGTGATTTCTGACATTGAAAACATTGCTTATCCTGCTGAGTCCTTCGATGCTTTAGCCTTGATTTTTGCTCACTTTCCCTCATCAATCAGAAAAGAATTACACAGGACCTTGAGTGGATATGTTAAAAAAGGAGGTTATTTGATTTTGGAAGGGTTTGAAAAAAAACATGTTGAAAATCAACTCCAAAACCCAAAAGCAGGTGGCCCCAAGGATGTTGACATGCTCTTTTCTTTAGAGGATTTTAAAAATGATTTTGAAGATTTTGATTTTATTGAGATTTCAGAAATCATAGATGAATTGAGTGAAGGTGACTTCCATGTGGGGAGGTCAAATCTTGTGAGAATTTTTGCCGTTAAAAAGTAAACTGATTCATGTTCAATCAGGAATATTGGGATAATCTTTATGCCTCAGAGGTCTATATGTTTGGTGAAAGTCCCAATCTTTTCTTGAAAGAGAAACTGAAATCACTTAACACAGGTAAGATTCTGCTGCCTGCCGAAGGAGAAGGACGAAATGCTGTTTTTGCAGCCGGTTTGGGATGGAATGTCAGTGCTTTTGATTTGAGTGAAGCAGCAAAACAAAAAGCAGAGGTTTTGGCTCAAAAAGCCGGAGTGAAAATTGATTATTGTGTTGGAGATATTGAACAATTGGACTTTGAATCGGAAGATTTTGATGTGTTGGCTTTGATTTTTGCCCATTTTATACCCGAAAAAAGAACAGCTTACCATCAGAAATTAGCATCTTATGTTAAACAAGGAGGATTGCTGATTTTGCAAGGTTTTGGGAATGGTAAAAGCCTTGATAATAAAGATTTTAAAACTCCTAATCCACTCTATTACGACCTTGAACAACTTAAAAGTGATTTTGCAAATTTTGAAGTTTTGAAAGCTGAAGAAAATATTTTGAAAATGAATGAAGGAATAATCTTGCGTGGCGAGTCAAGCATAGTTAGTTTATATGCAAGAAAAAAGTGACTGAAAGGATTATCTTTGTAAAATTAAGAACAATAAAAATGAAAGAGTTATTAAAAGGATGGAATCTGATGCGAGTGCTCTATTTAGTAATGGGCATTTTGATTATAATACAAGGTGTTGAAACTAAAGAATGGTTTGTAGCACTTATGGGAGGACTTCTTTTGGTGATGGGAATATTTAAAATGGGTTGTGCAAACACAAAGTCCTGTTGTAATACAGCAATTTCACCAAAGAAATCGGAGAGCAATAATGATGAAATAAATTTTGAAGAAATAAAATGAAAAAAACTGTAATCATTCTGTTCATAGCCTTGTTGTCAGCATGCAACAACAGGAGTTCAAACATCAAAGATCAAGAGATGGTAAAGGAGGAACAAGTATTGGATACTGCAAAGTTTCTTGCTATTGGTAAAGAAATGGCATCCCAGACCCAACAAATTCTGCTGTCCAATGTTTCCAACGCAATCAAGGAGTTTGGGGTTCCGGGTGCTGTCAATTTTTGCAATACAAAAGCAGTTTATTTAACAGATTCGGCTTCTGAAATGTTTATGGCACAGATAGGCAGAGTAAGTGCAAAAAACAGAAATCCCAACAATGCTCTCAACACTAATTTAGACAAAACAGCTTGGGAAGAAATCTCTAAGATGATGGCTGATAAAGTGATTACAGATAAACATCTTATTTTACAAGAAGATAATGAAGTATATTACTACAAAGCCATTCCGATTGCTATGCCTGCTTGTCTTGCATGTCATGGAGAAGTGGGGAAAGATGTAAGCCAAGAAACATTTGATGTTATCAAATCTGTGTATCCCAATGACAAGGCGATTGGTTATGAAATGGGGCAGTTGAGGGGATTATGGAAAATTAAATTAAATACAGAACTATGAACTTTATAAAACAAAATCTCATTGTAATTATTGGTGTTGTAGTGGGTGCAGTAGCAGGATTCTTATATTGGCATTATGTCGGATGTGAATCGGGCACTTGTGCAATTACCTCCAAACCCTTAAACAGTACCGCTTACGGTGCTTTGATGGGTGGTTTAACATTCTCACTTTTTAAAAAAGAAAATAAAACTAAAAATGACATTTCAGGAAATAATTAACCAAGATAAGCCTGTACTTATTGACTTCTCTGCCGAATGGTGCGGACCATGCAAAATGATGGCTCCTATCTTAGATGACCTCAAAAAACAAATAGGGGATAGTGCTTCAATAATTAAAATTGATGTGGACAAGAATCCTAATGCAGCAGCGGCACTTCAAATTCAAGGAGTTCCTACACTCATTATTTTCAAAAAGGGAGAGATGAAATGGAGGCAATCAGGAGTGGTTCCGGCACATGAATTAGAAAAAATTATCCGTCAATTTGTTTAAAGATTTTAACTCCGTTTGACAACGCGTCAATCAGACTAAACGCTCTATCAGATAGTCGAGATTTGTATTTGAATCAACCAATATACCTGTAATACCGGCATTTGATGCTGCTTCTGTATCACGAGAACGGTCACCTATCATATAACATTCATTCTTATTCCCTTCATAACGGTGCAGAGCTCGTTCAATCAATAATGATCCGGGTTTTCTGCACAAACATTTTCCATAATCATCATGGTGAGGGCAGTAAAAAATATCGTCAAACACTATACCCTGCTCAGAGAATTGAAGTTTCATTTTTTGATGAATCTCATGAATGTCCCGGTGGTTATACAGTCCTTTAGCTATTCCTCCTTGATTGGTTATTACTACAAGTTTATAGCCTTTTTCAATTGCTCTTAGTAAAAACGGCACTGCTCCTTCGTTTATTTCAAAGTCTTCAACCTTACAGATATAGGACTGTTTTTCGATGTTCAGAACACCATCTCTATCTAAAAATAAGATTTTATTCAAAATTGACTTTTAGGGTTTCCAAAATAAGTTCATATTTGCCAAACTAAAAAAGATTTTGGGAAAGAGAATTGTTGTCATACCAACTTACAATGAAATAGAGAATATTGAGCTTATTCTTGATAAAGTAATGAGTTTGCCTCTTGATACAGATATATTGGTAGTGGACGACAATTCACCCGATGGAACAGCCAAGGCGGTTGAACAAAAATCATTGCAGTATCAAGGCAAGATTCATTTGTTGAGCAGAACAAAAAAAGATGGGCTAGGAAGAGCTTATGTTGCCGGTTTTACTTGGTGTTTGGAGAACGGTTATGAACAAATAGCAGAGATGGATGCTGATTTTAGCCATAATCCGGATGATTTGCCTGAATTGTTTAAGGCTTTGGATGAAGGCGCAGATGTGGCTGTGGGAAGTCGCTACAAAACAGGGGTTAATGTTGTGAATTGGGATATTAAAAGAGTAGTAATGTCCTATTATGCTTCACGTTATGTTAAACTGATTACAGGGCTGCCGATCAATGATGCTACTGCCGGTTTTGTGGCATATAAAAGAACTGTTTTAGAGAAAATAAACCTGAAACTAATCAAATTCAAGGGATATGCTTTTCAGATTGAAATGAAATATAAAGCTTGGAAAAAAGGATTTAAGATAGAAGAGGTTTCTATTATTTTCACTGACCGAAAACGTGGAAAATCCAAAATGAGTATGGGAATTTTCAAAGAAGCATTCTTTGGGGTGATTGAACTCAGACTCAAGGCAATGTTTGGAAATAAAGAATTCAAATAATAACGCCAAAGAATAGGTATAGACTAATTAAATATCAAAATCCCTTTTATAAATTTGCAATATGAAAAAAATTACACTACCGCTTATTTTGATTTCTGCTTTTACTATAAGCACATTCTATCTTACCTCTTGTAAGAAAGACAAAAAAGAAGAAGAAAAGAAAGAAACTCCAAAGCCTCCTACCAATGAAGAATTGGTGATGGCTAATACGTGGAAGATTACGAAATTTATGTCACAAGGAATTGATGTGTGGAACAATAATGTTTTCCCTATTTTTGAGTCTTGCCAAAAAGACAATACCTATCAGTTCCAAAAAGACAATTTGCTTTTGATTGATGAGGGCGAAACCAAATGTGATAGTGCCGATGCTCAAACAATGGAAGGAGCTTGGTATATGGTCGGAAAAGATAAGATGTTTATTGATGTAGTATTTCTGTCCGATACTGCAGATATAATATCCGTTTCAAAAAGTCAATTGGTGCTAAAGGCAAATGTGGAAAGTTTTGGTGTAGAAGGAGAAATTACATTTAACAAAATAGACTAGTCTGAACATACCCGCCTTTAATAATTTTCTCTCCTATCAAGGTTGAGTGTTTGGTTCATCTCAGACATTCAATTTGTACAGAATAAAATATTTTAATTAGAACTACCTTTGCACCATGAATGAGGAGCAGGAAGTTCTTGTTGAAGAAGGAGATTTATATGAACATTTTAGCATAAAAGTTGATCCGGGTCAAACGCCCGTCAGGATTGATGTCTTCCTGACTCATAGGATTCAAAATGCTACACGAACTAAAGTCCAAAAAGGGATTGAGGCAGGTAGTGTTTTAGTAAATTCCACAGCAGTAAAATCAAACTATAAAGTCAAGCCCAATGATTTGATTTCCGTGGTAATGCCCGAACCACCGCGCGATACGGAAATTTATCCTGAAAAAATGGAGCTGAATATTGTATTTGAAGATGAGGATCTGTTGATAATAAACAAACCTGCCGGAATGGTGGTGCATCCAGGATACAATAATTACTCAGGAACATTAGTGCACGGATTGGTATATCATTTTCAAAACCTTCCTCATAAAGAGGATATAACAAGACCGGGCTTGGTTCATAGAATAGACAAAGATACAAGCGGATTATTGGTGATTGCAAAAAACGAATTTGCCTTAAATTTCTTGGCAAAACAGTTTTATGATCACAGCATAGACAGAAATTACTATGCTTTGGTATGGGGAGATGTAACACAGGACAAAGGAACTGTTATCGGCAATTTAATACGCGACCCAAAAGACCGAAGGCGTTCTGTGGTTACGGATGACAATGAACAAGGTAAACACGCGGTTACACACTTCGAAGTGGTGGAGCGCTTCCATTTTGTGACTTTACTCAAATGTACACTCGAAACCGGTCGCACACACCAAATCAGGGCGCACATGAAACATATTGGGCATCCGCTCTTTAATGATGAGATGTATGGAGGGAATGTAATTCTGAAAGGAATGAGTTTTGGCAAGTTCAATCAGTTTATCACTAATTGCTTTGCCATTATGCCCAGACAAGCTCTACACGCATATTCTTTGGGATTTGTACACCCCGTAACAAAAAAAAGACTGTATTTTGAAGCAGCTTTTCCTGAGGATTTTAATGCGGTTTTAGAAAAATTAAGAAGATACGTTAATAGTAACAGAATAGAGGAATAATGACACTTTCAAATGAGATTGAAATTTTAGGTGCAAGAGAACATAACCTGAAAAATATAGACCTTACCATACCGGCAGGGAAACTTGTTGTTTTTACCGGCTTGAGCGGTAGCGGAAAATCTTCATTGGCTTTTGACACCATTTTTGCCGAAGGTCAAAGAAGGTATATGGAAACTTTTTCCTCTTATGCACGTCAATTTATTGGAGGAATGGAGCGTCCTGACGTGGACAAAATTGAAGGATTAAGCCCGGTAGTTGCCATAGAGCAAAAGACAGTGAGCAAGAATCCACGCTCAACAGTTGGAACAATTACAGAAATTTATGACTTCCTTAGATTGCTTTATGCGCGTGCAGGAGAAGCATATTCTTATAAGACCGGCAAACCAATGGTGCGGTTTAGCGAAGACCAAGTGCTGGATCTTTTACAAGTGAAATTTAAAGGAAAACAGATTCAACTCTTAGCGCCACTTATCAAAGCCAGAAAAGGACATTATAGAGAATTGTTTGAAAACCTTCATAAACAAGGCTACAGCAAGGTGAGAATTGATGGTGAAGTTTTTGAAATCGCTCGGGGGATGAAGCTTGACCGCTATAAAGTACATGATATCGAATTGATTGTAGATAGACTGGAGCCGGGTGAAAAAAATAAAACACGACTGAAAGAAAGTGTGAAACTCGCTTTTAAATTAGGCAAAGGCTCACTCATTGCAATAGAAATTGAATCAGGCAAGTCTTTTTATTACAGCAAAAATCTTATTGACCCTGAATCAGGTTTGTCCTACGATGAACCTCAACCCAATACCTTCTCTTTTAACTCACCCTATGGTGCTTGCTCTCGATGTAGCGGAATAGGCATTGTGCACGAAGTAAGCTTTGAATCCATTATCCCCGATACTTCAAAATCTATTATGAGAGGAGCAATTGTACCCTTAGGAGAAATCAGAGGTAATTATGTATCTGCACAACTCAAAGGACTGAGCAAAAAGTTTGGATTCAGTCTTTCAGAACCTGTTGAAAAACTTAGTCCTGAGATTATGGATGTTATCATGCATGGAACTGAAGAGGAATTTAAAGTTTCCTATGAAAACTATGAGGGGAAAAAAGTAGAAGTGTTTACAAACTTCAAAGGGGTAATTCCCACTATAGAAGAAATGTACTATGAGAATAGGAGCGAGTCATTAATGGAGTGGGCAGAAGAGTTTATGCAGCCTGTAAACTGTCCTGTCTGCAAGGGAACTCGGCTTAAAGAAGAAGCGCTTTGGTACAAAATTGCCAATAAGAATATTGCCGAATTAGCCCAAATGACTATTGGTGAACTCAATGAATGGATTAGCAAGGTGGACAAACACCTTAGCAGCAGACAAAAAGAAATAGGAACCGAAGTACTTAAAGAAATCAGAGAGCGGATGAGTTTTTTGATGGGAGTTGGCTTGGATTATCTCACATTAAATAGCCCCGCTTCCACGCTTAGTGGGGGAGAAGCACAACGTATCAGACTGGCTACGCAAATTGGCTCAAAGTTGGTAAATGTCCTCTATATTCTTGATGAACCAAGCATTGGGCTGCACCAAAGAGATAATATGAAACTCATTGAATCTCTCAAAGACTTGCGTGATATAGGGAACTCTGTAATAGTTGTAGAACACGATGCAGAGATGATAAGAGAGGCCGATTATGTGGTAGATATAGGACCAAAAGCCGGAGTGCAGGGTGGTCACATTGTGGCAGCAGGGAAACCCGATGAATTTCAAAAACTAAATTCTATCACTGCCGATTACTTGAGTGGCAGAAAAAAGATTGAAGTTCCCCAAAAACGTAGAAAAATTACAGGCAAAACCATTAAACTCAAAGGCTGCACCGGACATAACCTTAAAAATGTGAATGTGGATTTTCCTTTGGGAGTATTTATTTGTGTTACCGGAGTTTCCGGAAGCGGAAAATCTTCATTGGTAAACGAAACACTCTATCCCATTTTAGCCAAGGCTAAATATGGCAGTCGTAAAAACCCTTTGCCATATCAATCTGTAAAAGGAGAAAATGAGATTGATAAAGTTATTCGCATAGACCAAAACCCTATTGGAAGAACACCTCGCTCTAATCCGGCAACCTATACCGGACTTTTTACAGAAATCAGAAATCTTTTTGCTGAAATTCCTGAAGCTAAAATCAGGGGATACAAACCCGGTAGGTTCTCTTTTAATGTTAAAGGCGGGAGATGTGAGGAATGTAAAGGTGGCGGACACAAGGTAATAGAAATGAATTTTCTCCCGGATGTGGAAGTACTCTGTACGACTTGCCAAGGAAAACGATATAACCGCGAAACCTTGGAGGTCAGATACAAAGGAAAATCAATATCAGATGTACTCAATATGAGCATTAATGAAGCAGTTGATTTTTTTGAAAATATTCCGCTTATTCAACGTAAATTGGAAATCCTAAAAAATGTAGGACTTGGTTACATCAAATTAGGACAATCGTCCACAACATTGTCTGGAGGAGAAGCACAAAGGGTAAAACTTGCAGAAGAACTATCTAAGAAGGATACCGGAGCAACATTTTATATTTTAGACGAACCAACTACAGGATTGCATTTTGAGGATGTAAAAATGCTTTTAGATGTTCTCAATAAATTGGTGGACAAGGGAAATACTGTATTGGTAATTGAACATAATATGGATGTAATCAAAGTTGCGGACTACATCATTGATCTGGGACCGGAAGGTGGAAACAGAGGTGGTGAAATTCTGTGTAAAGGAACTCCGGAAGAAGTTGCCAAACAGGGAATTGGCTATACAAGTCTATTTCTCGCAAGGGAGTTGTAATGCTTTGTTTTAGAAAATCTTAAAAAACTGAGAATTTTCTTACACAAATACAAAAAAGTGAATATGAACTTCACAACAAACTCGCATGCCCTTTTTTGAAAATCCTTTAAATAAACTCTTTAATCACATACAACACACTACCAATGCCCGAAGGAGTTTATGCATTTACCCTGCGAGTGGTTAATGTTTATGGGAAAATGCAGACCTTTAAAGGGACAGTGACGCTGATGAGGTGAGAGGGGACTTTTTTGTTTTAAATACGAAATAAACTAATTTTGTTGTCTAATTGCCTTGAAAAAGCTAATTTACATATTGTTTTTGGTGTTATGTGGCACTGCACACGCCCAAATGCACGAGTGGGCGAAGTCTTTTACGCCTGATTCAGCTTTTACAAACGGTTATAGCTCAGTAAACGCAATAGACATTGACAGCAATGATAACTCCTATGTTGTGGGGTATTACATACGTTCATTTTTTATAGATACTTTCTCTGTTAGTGCAAGTGGTGGACGCGATGCTTTTGTGAGTAAAATTGACAGGGACGGGAATGTTAAATGGATAAAAACAATCTATGTAAAAAACGGAGGGAGTAATAATTTAATTATATCAAATATCAGGGTTTTAGCAAATAACAGGGTTGTTGTGTATGGTATGTGGCTTATTAGTGGTAATTCTCAAACGAAAATTCTTAAATTAAGCCCCAATGACAGTTTGATTGCCACCAGTCTAACAAATAATAATTCTCAGACGACACTTTTTTGGGCAGAATATGACAGTTTAGGTAATGTAACCCGATACGGTAAAGTTTTAGAAGGCATTGTACAATCTCCAGGAGAAAAAAAAATTGATAAAGACAATGAAAACAAAGTATAAGTAATGGATTTATTGAATAAAGAATACGTAAATTATGTAAGTGACAGTACTGAAATAAAATATATTAAAGCATATCTCAT
>JAGFIU010000043.1 GCA_024103355.1 Bacteroidota bacterium | reverse complement strand
TGAAATAAGGATTTCCGACTTTGAAAGAAGCTCCGGGCAGACCATTATTCCATGACAAGTCGATGGTGTCTTTCCAAGGTTGTGAACCACTGCTCCCCGAGAATTCTTCGTCTTCGGCAACAATTGTTAGACATATTTTTTCTCCCTCACATACTGTTGGATTGGTAATATCTTGTAACATCGGAGGATTGTTATTACCGCATGTTACAACTCTAAGTTGTAAATCTCTCTTAGTATATCCAATGTATATCCATTTAGACGCTGTTGAATCCAATCGGAATTGCTCAATCATAATACATAGGATACCACATTCATCGCAATCAACCGGATTAAAGGATAAGTCTCCTGTTTCAGGGTCAAAACAAATACCTTCTGTTGTTCTTGTTTTGCTACCCGGTCTGCATTTGCAAGGTGTAGTTTTTCTACAGAAACCGGTCATGGGCCACGTTGGTGAAAATGGACTCTTGTAAGCAACACTTGTTCCGTGAGAAGCTTGAGACATTACCAACGAGAAAGATAAGGAATCGCCATCAACATCAACCACTCCATTATTAAAATAAAATTCTTGGTTACAGCATAAATAACCGATTGGAGGATTTCTTAAATTTGGACTATCATCGCAGTCTTTTTTTACAGAGCTTTTTATATTGCAAATATCGATTTCAGCATCAGTGGTATAATCACCCGGTGAAATTGTTGTAATATAACTGTTTCTGCAACATTCTCCAAAAATCATTTGAAACCTGCAACAGCCTTCATCTATCATCTTTTTTAAATTTCCGGAATTGAAATCAATGATACCGGTATAAAGATGTTCTTCTGTTCCGTCACCACTGGTTGTATTTGGCGGATTACAAGGGTTTTTAACATCAGAACAACTCGGAGTGATATCTCTGATTGAAACATTGGGAAGTGTTATTGAGTAGGTTGTACTTGCACTCCCTTTCGTACACTTGAATTGGATTGTTTTACTCCCGGCAAAAGGTACCCCTCTGCAATCTCTGTAAAAAGCAAGGGAGATTTCAAATTTTAATGGTCCTATACATTTCCATGTAATATCCGAACCCATTACGTGTGAAGCTAATGTTTCTTTATTAGGAAGAATAACGAGAAAGAGTACAAGCATGAGTGTACCCAATGATTTGAATAACTTAAGTGAATGATTTGTAAAGATTTGTCTCATAGATGAAAATAACTAAATATTGTTATAAATATAGGTTAGACACAATAGTTGAACTAAATGTTGCCTGATTATGAAATATTTTTTTCTAATGTAATGATTCATATCGCGATAAAAAGAATAGATATCTGTATTAAAACTTTGCATCTGTATATTTACCATTTGTTTTTCCACATCATACTTTCAACAGGCTTTGAACTTCTTTCATTGTATTTTGCCCCCTTTTTAATATTATAAGGGTTGAGAATATCACCTTGAACTGCGAAATAAATTAATTGTCCTATAGGCATACCGGCATAGATTCTTACCGGAATTGCTGTTGTAATTTCTAAAGTCCATTTGTTACAAAATCCTACATCTCCCTTTCCGGCAGTTGCATGAATATTAATTCCTAATCTGCCTGTACTGGATTTGCCTTCCAAAAAAGGTACGTGTTTGTGTGTTTCTGTGTATTCGTCAATGACGCCAAGATATAATGTATCCGGTTGCAATACAAAACCTTCTTCAGGGATTTCAAAGTGTTCAATTTCATTGTGAAGACGCGCATCAATCACTTTGTCTTTATATGTTGCAAGGTGTTTTCCCAAATGCACATCATAACTGTTACTGCCTAGACATTCTCTCTTAAATGGCTCTATTACTATGTTTCCTTTCTCTATCTCTGCTAAGATTTCTCCGTCACTTAGTATCATTTCTGCTTCTATATGATTATAGGACGAAATAAGGGTATTTCTTTCAAAAAAAAAAATGATTTTGCGAACTACTATTTTATCTTGATATCAAGTAGTTTTTTATCAAATATTTTTCCGATAAGATGATCACCTTTATTGATTTTTCCTACACCGGCAGGGGTGCCAGTGAAAATAATATCACCAATTTTAAGTGTATAGAAGTTTGATATGTAGGAAATAATTTCATCTACCGAAAAGAGCATATTTGCTGTATTGCCATTTTGGACTAAAATATTATTTATTTCGAGTGAAAAATCAATATCTTGAATATTTAAGTTGTTAATGTCAATCCAAGTTCCCAGTCCTGCAGAGTTGTCAAAACCTTTCGATATCTCCCATGGTAATCCTTTCTTTTTGAGATTTTGTTGAATGTCGCGTGCAGTGAAGTCAATACCAATCGTAATGTCTTTATAATATCTGTGTGCAAATTTCCGACTGATACCCTTTCCTAAGCGGCAAATTTTTACCACAATCTCTGCTTCATAATGAATATCATTGGAAAATGATGGAATATAAAACGGAGTCCCGGAACGTAAAAGGGATGTCTCGGGTTTTAAAAAGATAATAGGCGTATCAGGTATTGCATTACCTAATTCTTCTGCATGCAATGAATAATTTCGTCCGATACAAAAGATTTTCAACTCAAAAAATGTGCGAGTTAATTAAAAATATTTATTTCTATTGTCCTTGATGTTGGCAAGTGCTTTTAATGAATTTACAATCTTAGCTTCTAAAACCTGAGTAGTGCTTGAATAAACCATTCCTTTTCTGTTTGCTAAATCTTCCGGAATTTCAGGATTAGATTCATCGCTGACAAATACCAAAAAGCAGCCCTCTTGTCCTCTAATTGGATTGCTTATTACATTGGATTTAATTCCTAATGCTACACCCTGTACCATAAATTCATTTCTGCCTGCTTCAAAGGAATTTGTTTTAAATGTCAGGTTTGAGAAGTCATGAGCTACCGATGAAACCTCTATTGCAGTTTGAATCATGTTTGGTTTACCTTCTTTCGCTTTGAATAATTTAGCCTCTAATAGTTCAAACTTTTTTTCTTTAATTACATCTTCAATAACTTGTTGTTTAACCTCGTCAAAAGAGCCAATACCTTCTTTTGAAATTTTTGCTATATTAACCACTATCTGTCGGTTCCCAATAGAGAAGACCTCTGAGATGTCGTTGACCTTTCTGTTTTCATCAAAAGCCCATTTAATAATCTCTTTAGGATTATCGATTCCGGGGACCTCGCCACCTGAAGGTAACACGTTATGAGCAATTCTTTTTGCTAAGCCTTCTTCCTCGATTACTTTATTAAAAGCTCCGTCTTTCCCATCAGCTACCTTTGCGCGAAACTGATTGGCTTCGGAATATACCTCATTTATGGTGTTCATTGAAGGCTCAAATTGTTTTATGATTTCGTAAACTAGGAAGGTTTCATTATTTGAGTTTTCATCAATTTTTACTAACGTAATCCCATTCATACTGCCCTTGAGAAAGAAATCACCTTTTTTACCCTTTCTTATCTCTTCAACAATTGTTGGGTCTATTGTTTCTTCATAGTTCCATGGTATGTAACCGTCTTTATCGCCTTGAACCAAATACCCCAATACTTTGGCAGAATCAATAACTTGTTTATATGGGGTAATTTTCATGTATTCTAAAAATGATTTTGCTTCTGCAACAGTTTTTAAAGAATCATCTTTTGTTGACCAATTACGTGGAATAACTATAGAGTTGTATTTGTATTTTATTCGAGTGCCTTCTTTTCTGTCTGCAAGTTTTGCAATTAGATAGGCATTGTCTGTGAGAAATGGACCCAGAACGTCTCCAACTTTGGCATTCAATAGGTTGTTATCTAATGCGTTTATGGATTGCCCCAATTCTTTGTACATCCCGTGAGTTTCTATGTCGGTGTTCATAGATGTAAATACGGAATCATTATCAGTTTCTTTAAATTCTTTTATGAGTTCAGTTATTGCGTTTTTAGCATCTAATGAATCAAATGATGATGGTGCGATTGACCATGAAACATATTCTAAGTCTCTACTGTCTTCTAGTTTATATTTTTCTTTATTCTTATTGTAGTATGAGCGTAATTCATCTTCTGTAAATGATACTTGATCATCAGCGATACTAGCAAGTTGTAATCCTATAACACTACCTGTCACAGTCTTGGATTGTTGAAGATAATCTTGCAAGGCATCGAAATTGGTAACATTGATACCTTTTAAAATCATGTCACTGTACTTATCGCCTTGAATAGATGAAACCACAGCATCTTTCAGGCTATTAAAAAATAATTGTGCCTCCGGATTTGTTTTATAAACCTGATTATACCAGTTTCTCACATTGGCAGATGAAAACTCTCCTTTTTCATTGGTAAAGTATTGTCTTATATATTGATTAGGGTTGTCACCAAATAATTGTTCTTTCAATTCTTCATTGCTTGCTTCAATACCCAACTTTTCATATTCAGAATTTACAACATATTTACGAAACATATCGTCCCATGCACTTGTGGCTGCTTGTGTTCTATCATCCTCAGTTAACCCTTCGCCTTTTTTATTTTGTGCGATGTTTTGCTCTCTAAGTTTTAGGTCGTTTTCGTATTCTGAGTAATGTATATCAATACCATTAATTTCACCAACAATTGGGTCTTGAACTCCACCTCCTCCTCTCTGGAAAGAACTAATAAAATCACTTAATACAAACAATGCCAGTGCTGCTAATATTACTACAAATACCCAGCCTGACTTTCTCAATTTGTTTATTATTGCCATATCTCTATTTTAAGGAGTCGCAAAATAATTCTTTTTGTACTGAAAAAACAAAACAAAATTTGATAATGATATATCTACTAATTTTCGCTTATTCTTTTTGTTTTGAATATATCTTTGCAGTAGTGTTTTCAATTCTATGCATGCTTTAGAACCATTCTATAACTGGCAACATCTGTATCAGGCGCAAGAGGATGAGAACTCACCTTTTTTTAGACGCGAATACAGTGAATTGTATTTTACCCACACTGTTTATGATCATTTTATTCATCCTCAATGGGATGATTTTGGCTCAAATACTTTGTATATTAAAATTCTATTTGCGGATTATGAAACAGGATTTGCAATTATTGAAATGATTGGCGAATGGAATGATTGTCTTTACAATGATATCATGACTTTGAAACGCGAAATAATTGATGTGCTGTTTGATTGCGGAATTGATAAATTTATTATGATTGGAGAGAATGTCCTTAATTTTCACTCTTCGGATGATTCTTATTATGAAGAATGGTATCAAGACATTGAAGAAGGATGGATTGTTTTTCTCAATTTCAGAGATCATGTCTTAAATGAATTAAGAACAGAACACATTGATTATTATGTAAATTTTGGTGGTGAATTGGATGATTTTGATTGGCGTAAATATACACCCAATGCCTTGTTTAATAAAATTAGCGAGATAATATCACATCGGTTGGCATAATTAAATGCTATTTTCGCACACCTCATGCAACTTGATTTTGAAGATAGTTCAAATACATTTTATGCAGAAGTTATTTTGCCATTGCCTCTTGCCGGTACTTTTACCTATAGAATCAGCAAAGAAATGCTGCCTTTGGCAGCAATAGGTGCCAGGGTTCTCGTTCCATTTGGTAAAGGTAAAATTTACACAGGAATTATTTTCTCTATACACAATAATGCTCCCGAAGGTTTTCATGTTCATTATATTCAAGAGGTTATAGATAAAGATGAAATTTTGATTACACCTTCACAGATAAAAAGCTGGCAGTGGATTGCAGAATATTACATGTCGCCTTTAGGAGAAGTAATGAATGTTGCAATGCCTGCCGGTCTTAATTTTCATAGCTTGACTTTTGTTGAATTAAATCCCGAAATTTATTGGCAGGATGAGTCATTAAATAAAGAAGAGGAACACTTAATGACAATCATAGAAACGCATAAAAAGATTTCTATAAAGGAATTGGAAAAAGAAATGCGTTCAAAAAGCTCACTTCTTAAACAAATCCGAAGCCTATATATGCGTGATTTGATTCTGCTTTCTGACGAAATCAGACAAAAATATAAACCTAAAACAGAAACCATTATCAAAGTAGCTGAAACCTTTAAGAATGAAGAATTTGCAAGAACTCAAATTGATATACTTTACAAAAAGGCCCAAAAACAATATGAACTTTTGTTAACCTTGATGGGGCAACCCAAAAGAGAAGCGACAAAAAGTTTTTTGGAAAATGAAAAGGACTTTTCACCTTCTCAAATAAAATCTCTTGAAGCCAAGAATCTTGTGGTAATTGAAAAAAGACAAGTCAGCCGTATAGATTCAAAGAATCTAAAGCCAAGTGATTTGCCAAAGTTAACTGATTTTCAACAGACTGCATTAACGGAGATTGAAAATCATTGGAAAAGCAAAGAAGTTGTTTTACTCAAAGCCCCGACTTCGGGAGGTAAAACACTCATTTATACTCATCTGATAAAAAAGGAAATTGAGAAAGGCAAACAAGTCCTGATGCTTGTTCCTGAAATTGCTTTAACACAACAATTAGTACAAAGATTAGCCGAGTATTTTGCTGATAATCTTTATATAACACACTCAAAATATGATACCAATGCCCGGACAGAGGTATGGTTAAAAGTTCGTTCCGGTTCTCCAATGCTCGTAGTCGGACCTCGTTCTGCTGTTCTTCTGCCTTTCCAAAAATTAGGTCTGGTAATAGTGGACGAAGAACATGAAAGTACATTTAAGCAATTTGATAAAATGCCTCGTTTCAATGGTCGTGATTTGGCGATTAAGACTGCTGTTGATGCTTCGGCAAAAGTGTTGTTAGGTTCTGCTACACCTTCGGTTGAGTCTGCATATATGGCAAAACAAGGCAAATGGGCTTGGGTTAGCTATAACCAAAAATTTGACAATGTAGCACCGGTAGAAATTGAGTTTGCAAGCTTGTCTTCCAGTGTAAAACAACAAGGCAAAAAGAGTTTTTTTACTGATAAACTTGATAAAAAAATCAGAACTACAACGGATGCTCATAAACAAGTTTTGCTCTTCCAAAACCGAAAAGGATACGTACCTTTGATTGAATGTGGAAATTGTGGTTGGACACCACGATGTGTTTCTTGTGATATTTCTCTTACCTATTATAAATATAGCAATGACCTGCGTTGCCATTATTGTGGTTATACCCAAAAAGCGGTTACCAAATGTGAAGCCTGTGGCAGCAATGACATGAGAATATTTGGCTATGGAACAGAAAGAATTGAAGAAGAAACAGCATTAAGGTATCCTTATTTAAAAGTAAAAAGATTTGACCAAGATTCTGTTAGAGGTAAAGATGCTCATGAGAAAATAATCAATCGGTTTGAAAAAGGGGAAATTGATATTTTGGTTGGAACACAAATGATAATCAAAGGAATAGATTTCTCAAACGTAGGGTTAAGCGCAGTAGTGAGTGCAGACCAAATGCTGAACTTCCCTGATTTTAGAGCAGGGGAAAGAACTTTTCAGATGTTGGTTCAGTTAGCGGGTAGGGTAGGGAGACGTGATGGTCAAGGTTCTATGCTTATCCAAACCGGTCAGCCACAAAATCCGCTCTTTAATTTTATCCAAAATTATGACTACGAAGGACTGTATAAACATGAGATTGAAATTCGCAAGACTTTGATTTACCCACCCTTTGTCAGACTTATCAGGATTACAATCAGACACAAAGACAATGCTACTGCCAATCATGCGGCAGACCACTTTGCTCAAATGCTGAAAACAAATTTAGGAAGCCGTGTTTTGGGTCCTGAGCAACCTTTGGTTTCCCGAATCAAGAATTATTATTTGCGAAATATCCTTGTCAAACTTGATCCGCAAAAAGACCCGATTGCTAAAATAAAAACTTGGATGGTAGAAAAATCCCGACAATTGACTGATATTGACTTGTACAAAGCAACAACAATAGTTTTTGACGTTGACCCTCAATAGTTTTAGCCCATTGCTTTAATCGGACTGTAAAGAATTAACATGGATTGCTGCACCTTTTATTTTTTACTTTGTACTCCATACTTCACTATTATTAGAAATAAAAAAACTGTTTCATATTAACTTCTTGAATAAAAAGAGAATCAGTATAAACAATGACTTTCACTTTATATAGTAACCAACACAAATGCTAACTGAATGATTTTCATTCTTAAAAATCAGTCGTTGAGATGGATTACGTAAATGACCATGATAAGTTCTAATTGAGAAGTGTTTTAAACCATTTTTTTTCTATCATCCATAAAGATAATTATAAAGAGAGCTATTGATACCTAATTTTGCATCAATTTTAAATAAATACAAATGAAACATATATTCTTACTTTTTACTTCTATTGTGCTTTTGTTTACAGCTTGCACTCAAAACAAAACAAATAATATTACAGAAGCAGACATACAACGTATTGCAGACAGCTTGGCAACATGCAGTACTGATGACAATCCTTATGCAAACACGAAGAACTATGAACTTAGCGAAGGCGAAATCAAAAGTTTGGCAGACAACATCAAAAAAATAGACCCCAATCTCCCAACCATTGGAATTTTGGTCTACAATGGAGTTCTTATGACCGAGGTTACAGCTCCGGTAGATGTATTTTCAAAATATTCAGAAGACGGCAAACAGCTTTTTAATGTGATTACAATTGCAGAAAAATACAATATGTTGACTTGCGAAGAAGGTCTTAAAATTTTTCCTGATTACACATTCGAAAACGCTCCGGACTTAAATATTATAATTGTTCCTAGCACCTATGACATGTCGGAAGTCGTAAAAAACAAAAATTTGGTTTCTTTCCTTCAAAAGCAAAATGAAAAAACAGATTATACTGTGAGTAACTGTGCAGGAGCTTACCTCATGGGAGCATCCGGCATAGCTGACGGCAAAAAGATTGTAACCTATATTGGCGGAGGAAAAGAGCTACAAAAAATTTACCCTAATTTGAAAGTTCAAGATGATTCAAAAGTCAGCTATGTCGAAGATGGTAAGTTTATGTCCTCAAACGGAAACCTCGCCACATATATTTCTTCTCTTGAATTGCTTGAGAAACTTTCAAGCAAAAAGCATAGAGAATATGTGGAATCACATCTCTATATAGACAGATTGAGAGATTGGAAATAATTTTACTTTGTAAAATCAAATCTCACCCAGCCATTCTGCACCACTTATATCAATTAGTTTGACAGCTTTGATTTCATTTTTATCAATGTCGTCAATGTCTATGCTCAAATCAGCTTTTGCTCCAAGTGGGATAATCATACTATGCTTGCCGGGTTTTACCTTAGCAACATAATGATTTTTGATTTTATCTAAAGGGAAATTGGATAATTCTTTCATTGAAATTGTCTTTAACACATTACTTTCTTCATCTAAAACCTCGATGCCAATTAGAAAAGAACCATAAACATCTGCTCCTTCCACCCTATACACTTCAAAATTCAATTCACTATCAGAGAGATTTATGTTTGAGATTTCAACAATAGGTTTCACAGATTTATTATGCAATTTTCCCCAAACTCCTCCATGAAAAACTTGATTTGTAAAAAGAGTTACACCCAAAATGAAAAGAGCAAAGGGAATTATAAATTTCTTGGAATTAACGAACTGTAAATCCCATTCTCCTGAACCTAAATATTTAAACCATTTCTTCTTAGAAATAGCAGATTCTTTGTTTATAAGCAAGGCATCCAAAGAAAAAGAGCTACTACCGGTCATAAAGAGCGTAAAACCTCCGGCAATTCCAAGTACTCCAATTTGCCATTCATCAAGACAAGTAGTCCCAATCCAACCGGAACCCAGTAAAATACCTGAAGCCAGAGCAAAAACTCCTATACTCATTAATCGTGTAAACAGACCAAAAATTATAAATAGCCCCACAATTGCTTCTACAATTGTAAACATATACATATTTATATAAAGTGCATCAGGATTTGATACCAAGTATTCAATTATTGGTTTAATTCCCAAGGCATTAGGCAGGAAATGGTTGAATTTCTCACCAATATATCCTGCTTGTTCCGGATCTAATTTATTTTCTAAAACCAGCCTTCTCCAAAAAGCTGAAAAGTATGTCCATCCTATAACCATTCTCAATGCGATGGTATATAGCCCTGCTTTGTTTGCAGTTAAATTTTTTGAATTCATTTTTTATTTTCTATTTTTGTTAAACGTTTTATTAATTATTTTCTAGTTTTCGATGTTTAAAGTATTTTTGTTTTGAACAAAAACCTAAGCACCAATTCTCAAACGTTTGTATAGAATAAATTTGGGTATTTCATTATTCGCAAATAACTCGGAATAAGAAAAATATACAGTCAAACTATTTTTAAAACCATCAAAAGCATAATTATTTTCACTCGAATAAAAATAATTATCACTTGTAAAACTATTAGAGTTTTTGTTTTCTACATCAAAAAACTCAGTATCGAAACCTGTATCACAATTTTGTGATTCCAGTTTAGTTCTGCTTTTATTAATTGGTTTAACATATTCAATTCCACCAAGATTTAAAACCACTTCCTTAATATCGCAGGAAGCCAAAGAATATATTGCAAGCAATAATATCCCTATAAGTTTAAGTGTTTTTTTATAATTTGGAACTTGAAACATAAAACTTAATAAGTTGCAAATAACATGCCCGGATTAGCAAATATGATTCAATTGGATAAAAACAGTTTTTGTGGCGACACAAAATCTAATAATAAATGAATCGGATATTTTGATTAGAGAAGTGCTTCCCAAAAAACTCACCTAATCTATTAAAAAAAACAGCTTGTTACACCAACCCCGTAAAGGATAGTCCACGTTTCTGAAAACTTTTGCAGTATTATATTATATTTGCATTTCACAGTTAACAAATCAACAATATGAAAAAGATATACATACTTAAAACATTGATTTCTATTTTTCTGGCAGTAGCAATACAACAGTCAGAAGCACAACAATTTGAATGGGCACGCTCTATTATTCCAAATTCAGAAGTTAAAGGAGGAGTATTTTCTATGTTATCAAAGGTAGCTTACCCCTCAAATGATAATGTTTTGATTATAAGCAAAACCCGTTCAATGAATGAAAAGATAATGCAAACCTCTGAAGAAATACTAAACTCAAAGCTTCATTATTCAAATTATTATTTTGCAGTTTTTGATAAAAGTGGAAAATTTGTTAAATCTCAAATAATAAATAATCCTGCTTCAGTAACCTATTTGAATACAATTACAGGATATTCTTATGACCCAAACACCAAAAGAAGTTACTTGTCTGTTACTGCGGGATCAGATTCAATTACTTTCGGTACAGATGAACCTTGGGTAATATTAGATGGTAGCAGATCAAATTGTTTTATAGCTATATATGATGAGGATTATGACTACTTAAGAAACGTTGCCTTTACTTCTTCATATAAAGGAAGAGGTGGAGTTAACTTAGTACAAATTTTTAATGACAATTCAGGCAATGTTTATTGCCAAGTTTTATTTAAGGATACTCTTTTCGTTGATGGAGCGTTTTTGTATGAAACCAATAGTGAGATTGGAACACAAGTTCTTATTAAGTTCAATTCGAATTTTGAAAAACAATGGGAGATTAAAAATTCTAGTTTTTCGTACTATTTAGAGTATAGCAGTAATAAAGATTTAATTTATACAGCTATTTATAATGTTCGCACAGATACTATTCATTACTCTGATAAAGATACCGTTATAAACAGCCCGGTTTCAGGTAATTCTTTTTGTATTGCTTCTGTATCTCCTAATACCGGACATTTTATTAACTTTTTTGAAGTTAACAGACAACAAAACTATAGTGTTATCCCCACTCAAATCAAGGCATTCGATACAACCTTATTGATAAATGCATACGCTTCTTATCCAAACGAAGAAATATCTTTAAAAATAAACAATAAAAACTATAGCTTTCCAAACACTAATAAGACAGGAAACAACAACCTTATATTCAACATAAATGCAGATAATTTTGAAGTTCGATTTATAAATCTATTTGACAGTACCTCTGGTGATATATATATAACAGATATATACAATGATAGTTTATATTCAGTAGTTGGTGTTTCTCGAGGCAATTGTAATTTTGGGTTTAATGGCAAGAATGAATTTGCCAATGATTATCTAAAAAATAGAGATACTGAAGTAGAATCTGCCTTCCTAGCTACATACACTGTGAGAAACAGACTAAAGGACTTATGGTTCTTTGAAAATGTTGTCAAAAACCAATCTGGTAGTGGTTTTAGTTTCATAAAAGCGGAAATTATTGATAAGGATATTTATATAACAGGCTCAGTTATGTACCCGGTTCATTTAGGATTAGGTAGCGCTGTTGCAAATTTAAACCCCGGATTACATAACACCTCGTTAATAAAGTATAATTGCCTTCCGTCTGCTTATTTTAGAGCTTCCGATTTTGAAGTTAATTTCAAGAATACTTCTTCCGGAGATTGTCAATACAAATGGGATTTTGGTGATAATTCAGCACCCTCCTTTGAAAAAAATCCAATGCATAAATACAATAGAACAGGATTTTATACTGTTAAACTTTTTGTTAATAACGACTGCGGGACAGATTCTTTTGAAAGAAAAATAAACATTTCGGATATATCGGTTTCTTCTATTGACAATGACTTAGAGTTCGGATTATTTCCAAATCCTGCACAATCAGAATTGTTTATTAATATCAAATCGGGTTTCACTAACAATGAATATCTTGAATTCATAGTAAACGATATCAAAGGTCAGAAAATAAGCACTAAAGCATACAAGATTGATGAAAGTTCTTATAAGTTAGAAACAAGCAATCTTGCTAATGGTGTTTATTTGCTTACCGTTGTTTCTGATGGTTATTCAAAGACAATGAAGTTTATAGTCAATAAATAACATATAGACAGCAACATAAATAAGCCCATTGAGTTTTTCAATGGGCTTTTTAGTTTTTTTAAATCTATTGTTTTATTAAGGTTTTAATCTACCATACATTCTTGGAAAAGGAATGATTTATTTGAGAATAATAGATTTTAACCCATTGCTTGTGATAAATCTTCAATTAAGTCATCTACATTTTCAATCCCTATACTCAAGCGAATGAGTGAGTCTTTCAATCCTGCTTTTTCTCTTTCTTCTTTTGGAATTGAGGCGTGAGTCATGGTTGCAGGGTGTCCGGCTAAGGATTCTACACCTCCCAATGATTCCGCCAAAACAAATATTTTTAAAGAACTCAAGAATTTATGAGCTGCCTGAACGGAATCATCTTTTAGTTCAAAAGAAAGCATGCCGCCAAAATCTCTCATTTGATTTTTTGCTATTTCATGTCCTTTGTGGTTTGCTAAACCCGGATAATAAACTTTGGAAACCTTAGGATGATTTATCAAGAAGTTGGCAACCTTAGAAGCGTTCTGACAGTGCCTTTCCATTCTGACATGCAATGTTTTAATTCCTCTGATTGCAAGAAAACAATCCATAGGACCCGGCACTGCACCGCAGGAGTTTTGAATAAAACTTAGTTTTTCAAATAACTCGTTGCTATTGCCGCAAATAGCTCCCATGACTACATCGCTGTGTCCTCCTATGTACTTGGTTGCAGAGTGTACAACAAGGTCTGCACCCAATGCCAGTGGATTTTGTAAGTATGGAGAAGCAAAGGTGTTGTCAACAGCAAGCAAAATTTGGTGTGATTTTGCAATGGCAGCCACTTTTCTCAAGTCCACAATTTTTAATAAGGGATTTGTGGGTGTTTCAGCACATATTAGCTTTGTCTTAGAATTAATTTTTGCTTCTACGTTGTCAAGGTTTGACATGTCAACAAAATGAAATTTGATTCCATAATCTTGAAAAACCTTAGTGAAAAT
Organism: Bacteroidota bacterium; assembly: GCA_024103355.1. Classification (GTDB taxonomy): domain Bacteria; phylum Bacteroidota; class Bacteroidia; order NS11-12g; family UBA955; genus JALOAG01. The sequence goes on along the minus strand of JAGFIU010000043.1, from coordinate 65,139 downwards.
TCGGTAAGTACCGCCATACAAATCATTGGATGCAATAACCTCATCATTGGGTTTAAGCAATTTGGCAACGGTATCTGTAGCAGCCATGCCGGAGGCAAATACCAATCCCCATTTTCCACTTTCCAATGCCGCGAGGTTGTCTTGTAATGCAGTCCTCGTGGGATTGTGCGTACGTGAATATTCGTATCCTTTGTGTACTCCGGGAGCAGATTGGGCATAAGTTGAAGTTTGATAAATAGGGGTCATGATTGCCCCTGTGGCAGGGTCTGAATGAACTCCTGCATGAATAGTTTTGGTTTCAAATTTCATGCCCGCAAAGTTAAATACTATTTTAGTTTTTGAGCCTTGATTTTTAGATTGATTGGACTATAACAAGTTATGTTATTGTATGAATGTCAATAATTTTCATGTGTATTGACTTTTGTCGGATAAAATTGTTGTTGAGTAAAGATAATTAGGATTAGATTTGCGCTAAATTATTTGGAAAATGGACTACGGAAAAGAATTTAAAAAATATGCTACAAAACATCTCGGGATGAGCTCTCTAAGAGTAGAAAGTGCAATCGAAAACATGACACCTTATATCATTGAGGAACGCCAACTCAATATGAGTCAAATGGATATTTTCTCACGTTTGATGATGGATAGGATAATTTTTCTCGGAACAGGAATTAATGATGAAGTTGCTAACATTATTATAGGACAACTCTTGTTTTTGGATTCTACCAATCCGGGCAGAGACATTCAGATTTATATCAACAGTCCCGGAGGAGGTGTGTATGCAGGGTTGGCAATCTATGATACTATGCAATATGTAAGTTCTGATGTGGCTACTATTTGTACCGGAATGGCTGCCTCCATGGGTGCAGTTCTAATGTGTGCAGGTGTTAAAGGCAAAAGAACTGCTCTTAAACACTCCAGAGTTATGATACATCAACCCCTTGGCGGAGCACAAGGTCAAGCAAGTGATATGGAAATCACTTTGAAAGAGATTCTTAAACTCAAAAAAGAGCTTTATGAAATTATTGCTTTTCACTCAGGTCAGCCTTTTAAAACAGTTGAAAAAGACAGCGACCGTGACCATTGGATGACTGCTGAAGAAGCCAAAGCCTATGGAATGGTTGATGAGGTTTTGATTAAAAAGAAAGACTAAGATTCTTTTCATTCAATGAAGGATAAACAGATTAAATGCGCCTTTTGCGGAAAAGGAAAGGACCAAGTTGCCATGCTTATCAGCGGCATAGACGGTCATATTTGTGAATCGTGTATTGTGCAGGCTTATGATATTGTGGATGAAGCAATTGGAGTTTCAAAAATAAAATCAGAACCAAAATCAAAAAAGACTTTTGAGTTGGAACTGAATACCCCTGCCAAACTCAAAGCCCACTTAGACCAATATGTGATTGGACAAGATAAAGCAAAAAAAGTGTTGTCTGTCGCAGTTTATAATCACTATAAACGGCTGATGTCCTTAGATGTGAATAACGAAGTTGAAATTGAAAAATCCAATGTTCTGCTCTTGGGTAAAACAGGAACCGGTAAGACTCTATTGGCACGTACATTGGCAAAAACACTCAATGTTCCGTTTTGTATTGCTGATGCCACTGTGCTAACTGAAGCAGGCTATGTTGGCGAAGATGTAGAAAGCATTATCTCACGCTTGTTGCAGGCGGCAAATTACAATGTGGAAGCTGCTCAGCGTGGAATTGTTTATGTTGATGAAATTGACAAGATTTCGCGCAAATCTGCAAACCCCTCTATTACTCGTGATGTTTCGGGAGAAGGAGTTCAGCAAGGACTGTTGAAATTGTTGGAAGGTACGGTTGCCAATATTGCTCCCAAAGGTGGAAGAAAACACCCTGACCAAGATTATGTTAAAGTGGATACCTCCAATATCTTATTCATTTGTGGAGGAGCTTTCGAAGGAATTGAGTCTATTATTAAACGAAGAGTAAATGCACAAGCTTTGGGTTTCAAAGCATCTAAAAAGAAGCAAGTTGCAGAGAAAGAAATATTGCATTACGTTTCACCGGAAGATTTAAGAAATTTTGGTTTGATACCGGAAATATTAGGTAGATTGCCGGTTGTAGTGTCTTTGGATGAATTAGATGAAGATGCGCTCTATCGTATCCTAACCGAGCCCAAAAATGCCATAGTAAAACAATATAAAAAGCTTTTTGAAATGGAGGGAGTTGAACTTGATATTCAAAATGATGTACTGAAATATGTTGTTAAAAAAGCAATTGAACACAAATTAGGTGCACGGGGATTGCGTGCTATCTGTGAACAAATTATGCTGGATTATATGTATGAGATACCTGAAAAAAGTAGCAAGAATAAAAAACTGACTATTAAATTAGCGGATATACGCGAAAAGATCAGCGGCTACCTCAACGAAGCCGCTTAGCTCATCTATTTTCCTATTTCCAATATCGTAAATTCTACCCTTCTGTTCAGAGCACGATTCTCCGTACTGTTATTCTCAACCACCGGCTTAGCTTCACCATATCCTTTTGCAACAATTCTTTCCGCTTTTATACCTTTTGAAATGAGGTAATCTCTCACAGCATTTGCCCTGCGCTCAGACAGTTTTTGGTTGTAACTTTCAGAACCTACATCATCTGTGTGACCTGATATTTCAATCTTGATATTGGAATTTTTATTTAACAAACCTAACAACTTGTCTAGTTCCGTAAAAGAAGCCGGTAAGAGTTCTGACTTATCTGTTTCAAAGAAAATATTGTTTAATCTTATTGTAACATCTTTCTCTATTGGAGTAAGTTCAAAATTTTGTTCGATTTTACCGAAATCCTTCAGTTCTGTAGTGTTCAGACTATGGCTTTCGCCAATAAAGTTATCTGCATTTGCATCAAATGAATAATAAATTCCTTTGCGTAGTATGAGAGAATATTCACCGGTTTCTGCGTTAGAGATTACTTTCCCAATTACTTGCCCTGTATAGATATCATAATATTTGATTTCGGCCTGAATTATCTCGCCATTTTTTTTGTTGGTTGTAATACCTCTGATAATTATCACCGGTTCAGGCATGATTTCTTCTTCCATAACAGGCTCGGGTGTAGGCGGAGGTGTTATCTGGACAATAGCAACAGTATCTTGCTCCGGAATAGAATCTGTTGTAGGAATTTCTAAAGGAGGTTGCTCAATGGGTGCAGGAGGTTCTACATATAACTCTGATGTATAGATATTGGTGTGTACATCATCTTCCCAGCGAATAAAATAGATTCTGCCTGACTGTCCATCAATGACAAAACTGTTTTCGTGTTCAAAAGAATTCACAGAATTGCCGAGATTGAGTGGTTCACTCCAATTTGTCCAACTGTCATCAAGCCTACGAGTAATATAAATATCGCCTTGTCCAAAACCGATTCTTCCGGAGGAGGAAAAGTAAAGTGTCTTATTATCCGGTGCGAGATAACATGGTGTTTCTGTTCCCAATGTGTTAATGTCAAATCCCATGTGTTTAAAAGGAGACCAATTTCCTTTTGCATCTTTTATTGATACATAGAGGTCTTCTTTATAGAGGTCGCCCATATCACTTTTTTCTTTATAACCCAAGATAACGACATTCCCGTCATAGCTCATCACATAGTCAATGAATATGCCTCCGTTTTTATAGTTTTTTATTTTCTCCTTTTCATATTTCCACTTTGCTTTTCCAAATATTGATTTACCTAAATATGTCTTATAGAATTCAAAACGGGTTAGTTTCATGTCAGAAACATAAGCAATATTGTTATCTTGACTGATTCCAATCAAACCGCTGGTTCTTGACTTTCCCTTAGGTAAGTTGAATTCGCTTGGAACAACTTTGATAATTTGTTTGTCTTCATTGAGCTCAGCCCTATATATCTGTTCGTAGTTTTTATCCATGTTAGAAAAGAACAGGTATTTGTTGTCAACGGTTAAGATTAACCCTGAAGGATTTTTTTTTCCGTTGATGTTATCGTTTAGCTTGGTTACATTTTAAGTAAATATTTTTCTTTTTGGGATATTAATTCTTGGATAATAATCTGCTGTCGAGTTTGTAAGGCAAACTCCTCCGAATTGATTTACCCCATCGATTGCTGAATAATCAACATAAAGCCAAACATCAGTAATGTTAGGAGTCATATCAAAATGAAAATATTTTACCGTATATTTTGACACCGTGGCTTGTGCTGTTCCTTCCCATACGACCTTTTTTAGTGTTCTTCCTTTACCGGATGGTTTATATCCAATTTCTACTTTTGTTATAGCTCCGGGATTATAGGTTTCTGTTACCACTACTTGGCATGCTTCAAATTTTTCGAACTTGAATCGAAGTACTGCGGGTTTTTTACCCGGCTTAATTTTTTTATTTTCTTTTCTGTCTTTATACGGAGTAATTGCGTTGGGATTATATCCGTATGACCATATTTTAGGTACGCCTCTACCATTGTCACTACCTTCAACTCGAAAAGGCCATCTGGTTTTTTGTGCATTTAGATTTGGACAAATGGAAAATAATAGGATTAACATTGTTAATTGAGATATTATTTTAGTTTTTAAGTGTTTGGATAGGTTTGTTTTCATAAATATTGCGGTAAAAATAGTTTTTTAATAAAATTTATAATGCACAATTTGCTTACATAGCAAAATTTTCAATTCCATTGTATTGAACAAGGATTTGATTGAGTAAATTTCTTATTTCTTCTGGATTATTTGATGTTACAAGCTGTGTTTTGATTGACTTAAAATCCGGTAGTCCTTTGAAATAACCAGCGTAGTGCCTACGCATTTCCACAATTCCAATATGTTCTCCTTTCCATTCAAGGTTTTTCTCAAAATGGACTCGGCAAGTTTCTACGCGTTCTTCCAAGGTTGGAGGAGGAAGTGTTTCTCCTGTTTTTATATAATGTTTAATTTCTCTGAAAATCCAAGGATAGCCTATTGCTGCTCTGCCAATCATTATGCCGTCAACTCCATACTTGTTTTTCATTTCCAATGCTTTTTGAGGAGAGTCAATATCACCGTTTCCAAAAATTGGAATTTGAATATGCGGGTTTGCTTTGATTTTGCCAATTAGTGTCCAATCAGCTGAGCCTTTGTAAAGTTGTACTCTTGTCCTACCGTGTATGGTCAGTGCTTTTATTCCAACATCTTGTAATTGCTCAGCTACATTTTCAATATTTTTGGAACTATCATCCCAACCTAAACGAGTTTTGACTGTCACAGGTAGATTGGTGGCTTTGACCATAGCTTCTGTAATTGCTCTCATCTTGGGTATATTGGTCAAAATTCCGGCTCCGGCTCCTTTGCAAACTACTTTTTTTACCGGACATCCATAATTTATGTCTATCAGGTCGGGATTGGCTTGGGTGGCAATCTCGCATGCTTCTTTCATGCTTTCGATTTCTCCTCCGAAAAGTTGTATTCCAATCGGGCGTTCATATTCAAAGACATCTAATTTCTGTGTGCTTTTCGCAGCATCTCGAATCAAGCCTTCAGAAGAGATAAATTCTGTGTACATCAAATCTGCCCCGTTGATTTTGCATACATAGCGAAAAGGAGGGTCGCTGACATCTTCCATAGGTGCCAATAACAATGGAAAATCGGGTAGTTGTATATCGGCTATTTTTACCAAATTTGCACAGAATTATTATTGCTGCAAAAGTAAGTATTTATGCAATCTCAGTTAGATACCAAACACAGAGTTCAATATTCTTCCCGATTCTTGGTTTTACTCGGAGTTTTTATACTCTCTAACTTCATGATTTTCCCATTACTGGGCTTTGTTTTGGTTACAAGGATGTACGATGTTACTTTTGAAGATATTCCGCTGATTGTTAGCAATCCTTCCCATTACGATTATGGTATTCAGGTTATGCTTTGGTTGCAGGTTATCAGTTCTTTCGGAGGTTTTTTTGTAACAGCTTTTATTTTTCTAAAATCATATAGATACAGAGTTTTTGATTATTTGGGACTCAGTAACAACCCCAACCTAAAGGCTTTGCTTTTGTGTTTGTTAATTATTTTTTCAAATATTGCTGTGGTAAACCTGTTGGGAGCGTTGAACTATCGCATTCCGATTCCTGATATAGGAGGATTTAAGGAGTTAACTGAATCCATGAATCAAAAAATGTCTTCTTTGACAGATTCTCTCCTTGTGATGAATAATATTTGGGATTTGATGATTCGACTTTTTGTGATGGCATTGCTGCCGGCTTTTGTGGAAGAAGTGTTTTTCAGGGGTTTGCTTCAACGCTATGTGTCAGAATGGTTTGGTTCGGCAGTAGCCGGAATCATTGTGAGTGCATTGGTGTTTTCACTTTTCCATTTCAAGTTTGAACAAATCATACCGATTTTTTATGTAGGCTTGCTTTTTGGCTATATTTATTTCAGAACCCGCAATCTTGCTTATACTATACTGATGCATTTTGTCCATAATGGATTTATTGTTGCCTTAACTTATTATGTGGGAGGAACTGAAGCCAAAGAATTTATGAAGGATGACTATGTACCCGGTGTCGCTTGGGTGCTGCCCTCTTTGTTGGGGTTGGGTATAGGAATCTTCTTTTTAATGAAGATGTTTCCTAAGCAATTAATTGAGGTCGAAGAACAAAACGAAGCAGGAGGTGAAGATGAGTAATTTCATGCAAAGAGCACTTACGGGAATAGTGTTTGTTGCAGTGGTGTTGGGGGCAGTACTTTGGAGAGTTGAGAGTTTTCGGGTATTGATTGTATTAATAAGTGCTTTGAGTTTATTTGAATTTTTGAAATTGTATAAAGAGCAAGAAAATAAAGTGAACCCTTATTTTGGAGCGATTACAGGAGGATTGATACTGCTTGTGTATGCTGTTTTTATAGGAGAATTTAAAATACCCGCATTAGGTCTTTTTATTGCCCTTTCTTTATGTTTGTTATTATACAACCTTTTTGCGCTCAAAAAGGATGTTTTTTCTTCAGCAGGTCTTTTGGGTTTGGGCTATCTTTATTTTGTTTATCCGTTCATTCTTCTTGTCCCGTTGGTGGATACGAATGAAGGCAGGTACAATTATCAGTTGCTTCTTTATCTGTTGATTGTGGTGTGGAGCAATGATACTTTTGCTTATTTGGGGGGTAAAACCTTTGGAAAACACAAGCTCATGCCCAAGATTTCTCCAAACAAAACGATTGAGGGTTTTATTTCCGGGATTCTATTTTGCGGTCTTGCATCTTATCTAATGATTAGATTTGGATTATTTGAAAATCAGATACCTTGGTACACTCATATTTATGCCGGAATCATCTTCGGTACGGCTGCCACCATTGGAGATTTAATTCAATCGGCAGTAAAGCGAATGGTAGGAGCTAAGGACAGTGGTAATTTACTTCCCGGACATGGCGGTATCTGGGATCGATTTGATGGTTTTATTGCCGTAGTTTGGGTCTATGTTTTCATGGTTCAAATTGCCATGATTACGATTTTATGATATATTGTTAAGGCGCTGTCAAACCTTGCTTTCTTATAGATATTCTATCTTATAATTAACGGGAGCTGATTTTCTTAGCATAGCACTTACGCCACAATATCTTTCCATTGACAAATTCACTGCTTTCTCCATTTTGTCCCTGTCTTTTTGATTTATTCTGATTTTGTAAACAATACTATATTTAAGATAAGTTTTTGGATGTTCATCGCCTAAGGGTGCTTCAACAGAAACCGAGAAATCCGAGAATTCAACCCTCATTTTGTCCAGCAGGCTTTTGACATCCATTGCTGTGCAGCCGCTCAGAGCGGCAAGTAATAATTTTTTAGGTGAAATACCTGCCGGTTCGCCATTGGTTAGATTCTCACTATTGAGAACAAGCGGAAACCCGTTGATTTCTGTGTCAAATTCCATCCCTTGACGATGGTGAAGAATGAGATTGTGGATAGTCATATTATTTAAAAATAAGTTTCATTGCGAAGTTACAAAAATATCCTCAATCTTTGCGTTCTTTACGGGCTGATTCATATTATGCTATTACCATTCTTTAACGGACTGCTTGAAGGTGTTGTGATTTCATTGCTGCTTTTCGGACCGGCTTTTTTCAAGCTATTGAATGTGAGTATGCAGTCGGGGAAGTTCAAAGGATGGTGGTTGGCTACAGGTGTGGTATTGAGTGATTTTGTGGTAGTGTTATTGTTGATATATGGATTGTCCGGTTTGTTTGAAAATGTTTATTTTGAGCAATTATATAGCTTGGGGGCAGGCATTGCTATGATTGTTTTGGGAATGAAATACGTTAAGAGTTCGTATAGACTTTTTCTTCAATCTTATAGAGAGAGGACAAAAGGAGGAAAAAGCCTACTGAGTGGTTTTAGTCTTAATCTAATAAATCCATTTACTTTTGTACTATGGTTTAATGTTTTGGGAGCAATCAGTTTAAAATATAGCTCAGGTAATGATTATAGAACCAACCTTATTTTAAATCTATTAGGAATATTACTTATGCTCTATTTAATGGATATATTGAAGGTTGTAACTGCTGATTTTATTGGTCGAAAAATTGGTCACAGAACATTTTATCATTTGAATAGATATTTCGGAGGTGTCTTTATTATCATTGGATTAGTCTTTATTTTTTCTTTTTTTAAATTAATATTTCTATAATTTGCACCGATTCATCATGTTTGCAAGTATTGAAAATATTGATATCTTAGTTAATGTAACTCTCGCATTGATTACATTCAGCTTAGGAATTACTCTTACCAAACATGAGTTTTCCAATCTCTTTCTTAATCCCAAATCACTCACGATAGGTCTTTTCTCGCAGATAATTCTACTTCCATTATCTGCGGTACTAATCATGCAATTTTTGGATTTGGACCCTGTATTAAAAGTTGGTTTTTTTATTATTACTATTTGCCCTTCGGGAATCAGTTCTAACCTTTTAAGTTTTTTAATGAATGGCAATACCGCATTGTCTATCTCAATGTCTGTTTTTAACGCAGTAATTACGCTTATCACAGTCCCAATATTTACTAATCTTGCACTCGACTTCTTTATGCATGAAAATGCAATCAAGTTCAGACTCCCATTTTGGGAAACATTTCTTACTATATTTTTTATTACAGTATTGCCAACTATAATTGGAGTCATGGTGAGAGCGAAGTTTAAGAATATTGCCAAGAGAGCAAGACCGATTTTGCGCTATATATTGCCACTGTTGCTATTTTTTATTTTTTCTGTTAAGATATTTGCCAATAAGGATATTGGAGGGACAAAACTGGAGGGTAGCGAGTTTTTATATATGATGGCTCCGGGACTTTTAATAAACTTTGTTGGGATGTTCTTTGGCTATATTGCAGGCTCTCTGGTTAATGTCAATTTTAGAAATAGGCTTACAATTTTAATTGAAGTGGGATTGCAGAACACAGCAATGGCGCTACTTATTGCCGGAACACTACTTGATAGTTCTGAAATGGAAAAACCTGCATTGGTTTATGCGGCATTTAGTTTCTTCTCAACCTTTGGTTTTGCTTGGATGTTTAAGTATTCGTATTATAGGTGGAAGAAGTGGTTAAAGAAATTAAAAAGTCCCTTTGTCAGATAGTAAAATATTATTTTACGTGATTTGAAATACGTTTTTTATACTCTTATACGGGTGCGCTTTCACATTTTAGGATAATTCGAATCGTAGTTTTTTCATTAGGTATTGACTCTTTTACAAAAATCTTCCCCTTATGGTATTCTGTAACAATTCTTTTAACTAGAGATAACCCAAGACCCCATCCCCGTTTCTTTGTAGTATAACCTGGTCTAAAGATTGTTTTGAATTTATTGGGTGGTATTCCCTTCCCAATATCTGTAAAATCAATAAATATTCGCTGTCGAAGTAGAAAGATACTAATCGTAATTTTTCCGCTCCCCCCCATTGCATCTATGGCATTTTTGCATATATTTTCAATTACCCACTCAAACAAAGCTTTGTTTAATCTAACTAATAAATCTTTATGCCTTTCTACAAATACATATTCAATTTTATCAGAACTTCGAGTTTTCATGTATTTAATAGATTCATCAAGTATTGAATTGATGTTTTGTACTAACAATTCCGGCTCTGAACCAATTTTTGAAAACCTTTCAGTAATAACCATTAATCTATTTATATCTTTTTTCATCTCTTGAAAAGATTCGGGAGTAGCTTGTTCAGCATCCATTTCCAATAATTCTGTCCAAGCCATAAGAGAAGAGATAGGGGTTCCTAATTGATGTGCTGTTTCCTTTGCAAGCCCTACCCACACTTTATTCTGTTCAGATTTTCTAGCAATTGAAAATGCAAAATAGGAAACAAAAATAAAAAGAGAAACGATCCCTAACTGATAGATAGGGTAGTTTTGAAGTTGTGTTAGAATATAGGAATCACTGTAATATAAATGACCTACTTCCTCGCCCATAACGATTATTGTTATAGGTGGATAGCCATTCTTCATTTCTTCTAATTTTTCTTTCACATATTGTGGATCCTTTGCTTTTTTTGAATCTAAGTTCCGGTAAGTGAGCCTACCGTCATTTGACTCAAGAATAACAGGAATTGTCTTGTTGTCTTCTACAATACTATAAAAAAAACTGAGTTCGGATTCTTCTTCAGCAGTGGCAAGTTGTTCTTGTGCTTTTGCCCAAATCGCTATTTTTTTCTGCTCCTCTATTCGAAGCTTCTTCACCATGTTGTTTGTATAAATAAGTGAGAATGCTCCTATAAGCAGTGCGCCTATAAACAAACCTATTTTGATAAGCTTCTTTGTGTAAAAAATATTCACCACGTCAAAATTATCCCAAAATCACCATTATTTTCGCAACGATATGGTGACTTTTTATCTCAACGATAATTTGTGTTATTTGTTTCATTTTCGCATTCTGATTTTGAGTTAATATTTCCAATGAGATTATTACACAATTTACCCGAAAAAATGCTTTTTGCAGCCAATGCATTTCTTTCTGCTTGTATAAATCTGTTTGGTAATAAAAGTTTACAACCTTCAGAAATCTTAGTGGTTAAAATTGATGAGATTGGAGATATGATTTCCGCTACTCCGGTTTTTAAATTATTGAGGGAAAAATATCCGAATGCCAAGATAAACCTGCTTTGCAAACCTATTTGCAAAACTTTTATGCAATTCAACCCCAATGTGGACTTTATTTTTTGTTCTGTTTCTGATTGGAAAAAGAGGTATGAATTGGTTATAGAGCTCAGAGGAACAAGAGCGACATTGCTTAAATCATTGCAGTATCTTCCGTCTTATCGTTTGGATAGAGGTACTGTACGCTTCAATTATAGACCTGCTTCCGGGAATCTGAGTGATAGAGAAACCAACTTTCTTGTAATAAAACCTCTTTTGGGAGAGTCTGAAATGCCGTTACCGGAACTTTTTTCATCACCATCAGACAAAGATTTTATTGATAATTTTCTAACCCAAAACAATCTACAACACTTTGCTATTCTTCATGCTGCCTCTAATTTGCCTGTAAAGGAGTGGGCGCACGAGCGATTTGCTCGGCTAGCAGATATTTTAATTGAACAGTATGGTTTCCAAATTGTGTTGATAGGTGCTAAAAGCGAATCTGAACGTATTGCATCTCTTATTAAATTAATGAAGCATAAGGCTATGAATTTAGCTGGAGCCTTTTCTCTTACTCAGTTATTTGAATTTTGTAAAAGGGCCTCTTTGTATGTCGGGAACGATAGCGGCCCCATGCACATAGCCAATGTAGCCGGAACGCCTTTGGTGGGATTGTTTGGTCCTGTGCCGTATGGTGTCTTTTATCCTTTTGGACAAAAAGCAAGGGTAATCCACCACATTTCTAATACAAAGTCAGGAGAAAGTTCAATGGAAACAATAAGTGTAGAGGAAGTGTTAGCAGAAATAAAGTTGTTGCTCGAATAATGGAAAAGCAGTTTACCAAGTTGAAATATGAAGCAGGATGCGATGAAGCCGGCAGGGGCTGTCTTGCAGGACCTGTCTTTGCTGCTGCTGTAATTATACCCAAAGGAGTTAATATTGAAGGATTGAATGATTCTAAACAACTGACTGAAAAACAGAGAGATACTCTAAGAATAGAAATTGAAGCAAAAACTATTTGGGCAGTTGAGCAATGTACACCAGAAGAAATTGATACTTTGAATATTTTGTGGGCTTCGGTTTCAGCCATGCACAAAGCTTTGAGCAAACTAACAACCATACCCTACTTCGTTTCTGTGGACGGAAACAGATTCAAAAAATGGAATAAAATCCCTTTTGCTACTCATGTCAAAGGTGATGCGCGTTTTATGAATATTGCCGCTGCATCTATTCTTGCCAAGACTTACCGAGATGAGTACATGAAAGAAGCACATCAAAAATTTCCTATGTACGGGTGGAATAAAAACAAAGGGTATCCAACAGTACAGCATAGAGAAGGAATTGCTAAGTTTGGTATTTGCCATGAACATAGAAAATCCTTTAGATTATTACCGCTTCAAGGGAAATTTAATTTTTGAAATGAACCAATAAAAAAGGCGAGATAGTTGATCTCGCCTTTTTTTGAGTTTTATCAAGTATTAATATTTAGCATTTGCAGAAACCGGAATTCCCCAGCTATGAATATCTGCATAAGCAAAATCTAACTTATATTTTTCGGGAATAATCCCCTCAGCCATAGAACCCTCTTTGATTGAGGGGAAAATCTCTTCATAGGTAAGCATCTCATTGAGTGAGATTCTTCTGTAGATATGAGAGCGGGTAATATTCTTTGCCTCATCAAGTCCTGAAGCTCCTAAAATTTCAACAAATGCATTAATCACTTCTTCATGATAGTTAGCTAAACGAACTTTTTTATCGGCAACATCCAATCCGGCTGTTAATTGAGGGTCGTGTGTAGTGATACCGGTAGGGCAGCGATTTGTATTGCACAATAATGATTGAATACAACCAATAGCAATCATCATTCCTCTGGCTGAATTACAGATATCTGCACCTAGAGCTATGGCTCTTGCAATATGAAATCCGGTAGTGATTTTTCCGGAGGCAATTAGTTTGATATGTTTACGAATTCCTAGACCGGTAAGGATATTATGAACAAAATCAAGCCCATCCAAGAGTGGAGCACCTATATAGTTTGAGAATTCTTGTGGTGCAGCACCTGTTCCGCCTTCACCTCCATCAACCGTAATGAAATCAGGATATATATCCAACTCAATCATTGCTTTGCAAATAGCAATAAACTCATTTTTATGACCAATACATATCTTGAATCCTACGGGCTTCCCATCTGACAAATCTCTTAATTTCTTAATGAATTGAACCATTTCATAGGGTGTATTAAATGCAGAATGGTAGGGCGGAGATGCAATTTTTGTGTGAGGTTTTACATGTCTTATTGCTGCGATTTCTTCTGTGTTTTTAATTGCAGGAAGAATTCCACCATGACCGGGCTTCGCTCCTTGTGAGAGTTTTAGTTCAATCATTTTGACTTGTGGTAGCTTTGCCTTTTCTGCAAAAAGTTCAGGATTGAAATTCCCTTGTTCATCTCGACAGCCAAAATAACCTGTTCCTACTTGCCAAATCAAGTCTCCTCCTTGTTTGAGGTGGTATGGGCTTATCCCACCTTCTCCGGTGTTTTGGGCAAAGTTGCCAATTTTTGCTCCACCATTCATTGCCTCAACTGCTTTTGCACTTAATGCACCATAACTCATTGCTGATACATTGAGAATACTTGCAGAATAAGGGTGTTTACAATCTTTATTGCCAATCATTACTCTTGGGTCATGGTTTAGAGTATCGAATGCTTTTGGGGCAATTGAATGGCACATCCATTCGTAGCCCTCAGCATACACATCAAATTGTGTCCCAAATGGTATGGTTTGTAAGGTTTTTTTGGAACGTTGATAAATAGTGGAACGGTCCACTCTATGAAAAGGATGTCCGTTAATGTCGGACTCAATAAAATATTGGTAGAGTTTGGGTCTTAGGTCTTCCATCAAATATCGTAAACGCCCAACTAGCGGAAAGTTTCTTCTGATTGCATGTTTAGACTGCATCATGTCTTGGTAACCCATTATCGTGAGTATTAACAAGATGGCAAACAGTACATACCAATTATGACTGAGAAACCAAGCCAATCCAAAGGTTACAATTAATGAGGCACTTGAAATAAATACAAATTTTCTTCGCATTACTTAATGGTGATTTTAGTTTGATAAGAAATTGATTGAGATAGTCTTAGAAATATTGACAAGATTATGCTTTGAGCTGTTTTTCATTGACTGATAAGACTCTGTAGAAAACATAATTTTTCTGATGTTCTTGTCCTTATTGCGTTGGCAAATGTACAAGTAATTTAGAAATAACAAAGAGTTATAATACGCTATTTGTATAGATATTTTCGGTTCTCGGATAAAGGCTTAGATTATTAGAAGTATTGACTTAGCACACTGTGATTTCCATTTGTTTTGAGTGTATGAGGTTTTATGGCATAAATATGTACATTCCTCAATTATCATCTATTAGTATGTTTTAGAATGCTTTTTTTCTTTTGTTTCGTGGCTTGAATTTAGATGAATGAAAGTTAATCGAATTTTACTTATTACGTTTTTTATTTTGTTCAATTCCATCGTTGCTTCTGCACAAGAAAGTGGAGAAGTAAAGGGTATTGTGAGAGATGGAATCAAAGGAGATGCCATAATTTCGGCAAATATCTATGTTGTTGAAGCACAAAGAGGCTCTACTTCTGACTTTGATGGATTTTATACTATTAATAATTTACGAGAAGGTTCATACACATTAATTTGTACATATATTGGATATGATTCTGCAAAGATTGTTGTGAATATTAAACAAGGGCAAACTGTCATTCAGAATATATTTCTAACCCAAAAATCCGAAACTCTTAATACAGCAGAAGTTAAAGGAAAGAAGAATGACAGAAGCATAGACCCTACAGTGTCAAAAGTTACCATTGATGCAAAGGATATAAAACGCTTGCCTGCAATGGGTGGGGCACCGGATATTGCGCAATATTTACAAATACTGCCGGGGGTTGTTTTTACCGGAGACCAAGGTGGACAGCTTTATATTAGAGGAGGTTCTCCTGTAATGAATAAAATTTTATTAGATGGGATGACCATATACAATCCTTTTCATTCCATTGGCCTATTTTCCGTTTTTGATGCAGATTTAATAAAGACAGCAGATGTTTATTCGGCTGGTTTTGGTGCAGAATACGGAGATAGAATTTCTGCAATTGTAGATATTAAGACTAGAGATGGAAACAAAACTCAACATGGAGGGAATATCAATTTAGGACCGTTTCTTTCTAAAATTTCACTTGAAGGTCCGTTAAAATCATTTGTCCAAGGTTCAGGAAGCAGCTCCTATGTGCTGTCTATCAAGAAGTCTTATCTAGAACAAAGTGCACCAATTTTTTATTCCTATGCTAATTCTGATAAACTGCCTTATAACTTCACAGATATATATGCAAAAACCTCGTTTCATTCTCCTAATGGCAGCAGTCTGAAGTTGTTTGGGTTCCGTTTTGATGATAGAGTTAATTTTCCCAATAGCACCAATTATCATTGGGTGTCTAATGGATTTGGAAGCCGTTTTGTGTTTATCCCTGAATCAACCAAAACCAAAATTGATGGCTTTGTAGCATATTCTGATTATATGATGACGCAAATTGAGTCTGATGGAAAACCCCGAAAAAGTGGTGTGGGAGGGTTTAATCTGGGAATTAATTTCACCTCCTATCTAAAAAGAGATGAATTCAGATATGGCCTTGAGGTAAACGGATTCAACACGGATTTCGAAATTTTTAATTCAAACGGAAGACGTATAACTCAAGATAATATCAACACAGAGATTGCTGGTTTTGTACTCTATAAGTATATTAGACATCGGTTTTTGTTTGATGCAGGGTTGCGTCTCCAAGAATATGCTTCGTTGGGGAGTCGTACTATTGAGCCAAGAGTTTCCGCCAAATATAATATTTCTCGAAAAGTGAGATTTAAAGCTGCTTCAGGTATGTATTCTCAAAATCTGATGAGTGCTATCTCAGACAGAGATGTTGTCAATCTCTTTTATGGTTTTTTATCCGGACCAAATAATCTTCCTGCCGAGTTTGACGGTCATCCGGTTACTTCCAGATTACAAAAATCGTGGCATTTGGTTTCAGGATTTGAATTTGAACTTACTGATAATATTGAAATCAATGTTGAAGGATTTTATAAAGGATTCCCACAATTAACAAACATCAACAGAGATAAACTGTTTGATGATATTCCCGCCTATGCTGACAAACCTGATTCTCAAAAGAAAGATTTTATTGTTGAATCAGGTGATGCTTATGGAGGAGATTTTACATTCAAGTATGAGAGTAAGAAATTCTATTTTTGGGCTGTGTATTCAATTACATGGGTGGATAGGTTTGATGGGGTTATTACTTATCCGACACATTGGGATAGAAGACATAATGTAAATACTTTATTAGCCTATACTCCCGATAAGAAGAAGACTTGGAGTCTAAATTTACGCTGGAATCTTGGTTCCGGATTCCCTTTTACACAGTCTGTTGGTTATTATGAAAAATTAGATTTCCAGTCTCAAGGGATTGGTACTAATTATTTGTCGAACAATGGTGATCTAGGAATCCTATATGGCCAGTTAAATGGTGGTAGATTACCTTATTATCACCGATTAGATTTTTCTGCTGAGAAGATTTTTTACAAAAAGAAGAATACTAAAGTATGGGCAGTATTCTCTATAACGAACGTTTATAACAGAAATAATGTTTTTTATTTTGATAGAGTGAGTTTTACGCGTGTTGACCAACTACCCATACTGCCTTCATTGAGTATTAATGCAAATTTTTAGTTTGCTTTAAAATTGTAATGATTATTTGGAGAATTTGAAAATTGAATTCAAATTTGAAAATCAAATAGTCAATGCAATATATGAAAAAAAAATACTTTAATTTAAAACTAAATGGATTGCTTCAACATGCTGCTGTTGTTATCTTCTTAATCCTTCATGCAACAATTTCACGCGCTCAGCTTTCTGCTTCCAATTCTTATACATTGGACGGAAGTAGTGCTGCAAGTATGACAAACTATACGAACTTACAATCTTTTTTTGATGATATTGCATTGGGGAGTAGAAGTGACGGAGGCCCGGTTCAGGGTCCCGGTGTGACCGGAAGTGGTGATATTGTACTCAACATTATAAGTTCGGTTGTTAATGAGCAAATCGTAATATTACCTCACGACTCCCTAAATTCCTCCCGAAGAGTTGTCGTAAAAGGGAATTATCCTTATTTTTATTATAATCCTAATCCGAGTGCAAAGTATGTACTTTGGCTCAAAGGAGCTGATTATTTCGTGTTTGACAGTTTGCAAATTGTTAATTGGAATACACTTTGGTCAGAAACTGTGATTCTGTCAGATGGTGCAGACTATAATATTTTTAGAAATTGCAATATCACTAATGACAACTTTAATTATGATAAGATTACAATCAATACTAACCATACCCAAGATGAGTCAGTTAACCGTTCCAATTATTCAGATGCCGGAGCCATTGTCGTTTTTGGTAATTCTGTTAATAGTCTAAAACACAACGTGAGAAATGCCAATGGAAAAGGGAATCTTTTTGAGAATAACAAAATAATATGTGTTTTGGATGGTAATGGCAGACGTGGAGCTACATATGGTATATTTGAATTAGGTGATGGAACATCAAATTCCGGTAACAATTCTTTTATTCGAAATAAAATCATTAATGCCAGTGGTGTTGCAATTTATTCTTATGCATCCGGTGGAGGAAAGTACAACAATAATACCATAGTTAGAACAACCAATGGACCCATACAAGATGATAAAGACGATACCTATTATTATGGAATCCAGCTCTATTACCCTTATTTGTCTGCTTATCCCAGCCAAGATATTGAGATTATTGGAAATACAATTCAAAATATTGGCGACAGTTCCAGAACTGATAATGCGCACACTTTTTATGGTATCGCGATATCCAGAACTGAAGGGAATACATCAGATATGCATAGCGGTTATAACGGTACTAATATTATTAGAGTGGAAGATAATAAAGTAGTTAATAATTATTCAGGCAATAAGTACGATAATAAAGCCAATGTTTACCCATTTGCAGCCTATCTGGCACAAAACGTTTATCTCACAAACAATGTTTTCTCTAATAACATAGCATATCCACCTATCTCAAATCCGATTCGAGAGGCAAAATTTGTTATAGATTGGTATGCTACCACAGGTGATATTATAAATAATACTTTTTATAGGTCATTTGACTACACCCAATATCCGGGTACAGTTACTGTAAATGACTATTTCAACATTTCCGGGAGTAAGAGTATTCCTTTGTATCCCACTATCCCAAGACAACTTCAAACGATTTTTTCAAATAATAATTCATATTTTAATGTGAAAGCCTCGACTGCAAATAACAATGGACCTAACTTCCAATATTTGTATGAGATTAAAAATAATAATCTGTATTATAATCCCACAACTTCTTCAAACAATGCAGCCATATACTCCCTCAACTATTTACAAGGTGCCAATAACCCACAAAGTTTAATTTCTGTGAATAATCTTAATTTTCTCTCCGGTGCAGACAGTAATATCAATGCAGACCCTGCATTTGTTAATGGTGGCAAGAATAACCTTTCTTTTCTTAATCCGGCATTAAATAGTTCAGGTACTTTTTATAAATCCTTTGCCTATCCAAATGGAATTACAAATGATATTTTAGGTTTTACTCGAGATTCTTCAAAGCCGGATATTGGAGCGGTTGAAGTTGATTTCGATTTCTTGCTCATGGGAGATTTTAATGGTGGTGATTATGATATCTGCTCCGAATCTAAACCTGAATTTGAAGGGTTTATAATCAGTAAATTCAATTTTGATTATACTGATGCTAAGATTGGATATGCTTTAAACTCACATTCGATTGACTTCATAGAAATAGACACTGTTAAAGCAAATGATACTACATTCTTTAAACTTCCAAAATTTGATTTGATTGGAGAGCCTGATAACTCCATTTTAAGAGTTTTTATTTCGCATTATGATGATGATAATAGTAATGATACATTGGTCTTTAACCTAAATATTCGCAGAGGGATTACTTCTGCTGTAATTGCTAAGAGTATTCATTCTAAAGGTTTAGATCCTGATTCTACACGAGACTATTATGTTGTCATTCCGGGAGATTCCTTGAGTTTTGATGTTGATTTCCCTTTATCTCTGACAAATTATTCTGTAATAACCTATGTGCTGAATTCGATGATGGATACGTTACTTTTATCTAACTATTATCCGCTACCAAGCAGTGGAAATAAGGGACAATGGTTAATAAGTCCAACGGATTTTGTTATTGATAGTATGCTTGAAGCAAGACTCGTCATCCATAATGATTTGACAAATTGTGATTCTACCATCAGTATTAAGATATTTGTATCTCCCTACGGGAAACCGGATTTTCTTGTGAGTAAGGCTTGTGTGTCGACCGAGATTTTTTTCGAAAATAAATCATTTGTTAAAAGCGGAACACTTAGTTACGATTGGGATTTTGGAGATGGGAATACCTCAAAATCATACAATCCAAGACATACATACACTTCCCCGGGTAAATACTCTGTCACTCTTAAAACAACCACAAGTGTGTTTGGATTTGAAAAATCGCTTACAAAAGTCATTCATGTAAATGAATACCCTGAAGCAAAATTTTCAGTGGACAATGCGTGCTTTGGAAGCCAAGTTAACATTCAAAACAAAACCATTGGGAAGTCAGATACTACTTTATACCGTTGGGATTTTGGGAATGGACAGACCTCAGACACCACATCTCCATTAATAACCTACACGTCTGCAGGGGATTATGCAATTAGATTAATCGCATCTTCAGAGAGTGGGTGTGAGGATACTTTCTCAAAAGTCTTGACTCTATTCCCGGTTCCAAAAACTGATTTTGATTTTGTAAGCCCCATTTGTTTAGGAACTCCGGTTGGATTTACTAATAAAACTACAATCGCTTTCTCAACTTGGAGTAGTGAGTGGCATTTTGGAACCGGTGAAGGAAAGTCTTTACAAAACAATCCTACCTATAATTTTCAATCCGAAGGTAGTAAGTCGGTGAAATTGCTTGTGAATACAGTCAATGGATGTAAAGATTCTATCATAAAATCAATTTTAGTAGGAATAAGTCCCCAAATATCGATTAGCACTTCAGATGCTTGTATTAATAACCCTACTTTGTTTAAGGGAAATGTTGTGATTCCGGCAGGTGAAAGTGCAAGCTTTAAGTGGAAAATTGATGGGAAAAATTATTACGATTCAACCCCAATCGTTACATTCGGAAATGTTGGACTTAAAACGGTCAATTTACAAGTAACCTTCTCTAATGGATGTAGTAATAACGCTTCAATGCAAATCGGTGCAGGACATAAGCCGGATGCCCAGTTTACTATGAAAGATACTTTGTGTACTCAAACTTCTTTTCAACCAATAAACAAAACTATTGTCAACTTTGGAATTGCTAAGTATAAATGGGATATGGGAGATACCGTATATAATGATGTATTTGTTCCTAATCATATCTATAAAATTAATCTTGCAACCAATTATAATGTGATGTTAGTTGCTTTTGCAAATAATGCAGTTTGTTCCGATACGGCCTACAAAAAAGTTAGGGTAGGGGTAACACCAATTTGTGATTTTTCTATCAATAGTATATGGATTCCCGGTCACAGAGGCTATGAGTTTGAAGCACAAGATTTTGATGGTGAATATACTTGGGACTTTGGTGATGGAAATAGTTCTGATGCAAAAAAGCCTACGCATCAATTTAAAGAGGATGGTAATTATAATGTGAAATTAAATATCAGAACTCCTGAAGGTTGCGAGTGTAGCAGCTCGTTTTCACACACTGTAACAAATCTCGGGATTTCTCAAACTTTTTCACAAAACGGGTTATTGATTTATCCTAACCCCGGTACCGGAATTTTTAAAGTTGAATTCAAAAACGGTATTCAAAGCGGTGAGTTGAAAATATATGATTCAAAGGGAACGGCAATATTCAGTTCTAATGTATCAGAGTTATTGAAAAACGATAATTTCATCAACCTGTCGGCATTTGCACAAGGCGTTTATTTTGTTCGTGTTGTTACAGAAGAAGAGGTCTTTACCGGGAAAATAGAATTGCTGCGATAAGAAACTTACAACTCTTATTTCATCAAGTATAGTGGGGAGCTTTCTGTAATATTTCGGTATTCGTTTTTGAATTTGTATGAATACGAAACTTGGACAATAAACATTCCGGGTTCACAAGGCATTCCCATATAGGAGCCATCCCATCCGGGGTCGTTTTGTGTGCCGTCATAAACCATTTGCCCCCAGCGGTTGAAAATCTGGATATGAAAACTTTCAACATCATACGTAATGGGGTTGTAATAATCATTAAGCCCGTCTTTGTTTGGGCTAAAAGATGTAGGCAGATATAATCGGCAATTATATTCCCCATATTCTACATAAACAGAATCCGAAACAGAACCGCAAAAATTGGTTACGGTAACCTTGTATAATCCGGGACGTTTAACTAGGTATTTTGCCTCTTTATTTCGATCCTGCCATTCGTAAGTGCTGTTCCAAAAGCTAACATCAAATTCCAATGATTCATATTTGCAAAGCATGGTGTCTGAGCCGAGAAAGACAGAAGGAGCCGGATAGACCTGTGTAACCTGAGAACTTGAATCCAAACATCCATCTACGGTTACTTTATATTCGATGGTGTCTCTCCACAATATCTGAGGCATATATAGATTGTTTTCTATGTTTTTACCGTAGAAAGTTCCACCCGGTGTGGTTGTGTTGAATGAAAATGGCCCTTTGTTATTACAATAATAAATATCCAATTTTTCAAAACTCGGGTCAGGCATTGGCTTTACATATATCTTTCTGATTATGGTGTCTGCACAACCCAATTCTGATATTACTTGATGTTCTATGTCGTGAAAACCAATTTTATTAAATTTAAAGGATGTATTTTTTGAGTTAGCAGAACTGTCATTACCTAATATCCAACGATAATTGATGAGGTTCAATGTGTCTTTTGATTGGTCAGTAAACTCAAATAGGTTGGTATATAAACACTGTGATGTGTCATTGATATCAAAAGCGGCTTCGGGTTTTGGATAAATATCAATATAGTTGACAGCAGAATCCAAACAGCCGCTGTCAGAATGAGATATCAGACTGATTCGATAACGTCCGGTACTTTTGAAAAATTGGTTTGGAGATTGTGAGTTACTGAAATTTCCGTTGCCAAAATTCCATGTCTGTGAATCGATAGCGCCTTCATTAATGCGGGATTGATTGATAAATTGAAAATCTTGTGTATTAATACATTGTGCAGGATTGTTGGCGGCAAAAGCACTTTGAGGATTTGCCCAAATCCTGATTTCTTTACTGCTTGAATCCACACAACCAAAGTTTGAGGTTGAAACCATTTTGATAGTATAGGTGCCTATATTGTTGTAATGATGAATTATAGAGTCACCGCTTGCTGTTGCGCCATCACCTAATTGCCATTGATAGGTCAAAGTACCATAAGCAATATTGGAACGAGAGCTGATTTTATATTGGTTCTCATTCAAACATTGTTTCTCTTTGTTGATAGCAAAGTCAGGTGTAGGCTTTGGATAAACTTTTACTTTATACGAAACGCTATCTATACAACCAAAGTTAGAGGTTGATTGTAATAAAATCTTATATGTACCATAAGCATTGTAGCTGATTTGTGTGTCTTTTTGAGTTGATGTTTTACCATTTCCTAAATCCCAGAAATATGATAAAGTGCCATAAGAAATGTTGCTAAGATTGTTTAATTCATAGAGATTACCTGTCAGACACTGTCCTGAGTCGTTGATGTTAAAATTAACAAAGGGTTTGGGATATACAATCACGGGCAAAGAGGTAGTATCCTTGCAATTATTGTTTGAGGTTGCAATCATTTTTACAATAAAAGTATCAGCGTTGTTGAAGGTATAAGAAGGATGTTTAGCGGTAGAGCCTTTGCCATCTCCAAAAGTCCATTGATAGCTCAATGTACCGTAGGGAATTGTGCTTAAGTTGCTGAAAGAAAATAGTTGTTTGTTAAGGCATTGTGTAGAATCATTGATAGAAAACAAAGATTTGGGTTTTGGATAAACTTCAACAGACATTTGAGTAGAATCAGCGCAGCCGAAACTCGTTGTAACATAGAGATGAACAGGGAATGCTCCATAGTTTGGAAAACTATAGAAAAATGTGTCATTGGTTTGCAAACTGCTTATTGGCTGTGAAGGAATGTTCCATTCGTAAGAAACAAAAGAACCCTCATTGCTTTGACTCTTACTGCTGAAAGTGAACAAATTGGGATTGATACATTGTTGTGCTTTGTTTACTGCTATTGAAGCGGTTGGTTTTGCTCGCAAAGTAATGGTTCGCGAAATCGAGTCCACACAACCTAAGGAACTGGTCGTAATGAGTTTAACAGGTAAATTTCCTTTTAGTGTATAGCTGTGTTTTGGATTGGTTAGAATACTGCTTGCCCCATCACCAAATGTCCATTGATAAGAGAGTGAGCCTTTTGCAACTTTTGACTTATTTGTGAACACAAACAAGTTGTTCAATTGACATTGCTCGTCATCATTGATAGCAAAATCAGGTGTTGGTTTAGAATAAACCTCAACTTTGTATTGAGTGGTATCAGCACAACCTTTGCTTGAAAGCACTTTTAGCGTAACAGTATAAAATCCGGCAGTGTCATAACTTGTGGTCGGGTTGGAAATTCCAGCGGTTTTCCCGTTTCCGAAATCCCAAGAAGGAGTCCATGATGGATATTTGGCAAGTGTTGTTAAGTCGGAAAAGGAGAAATTTTGGTTGTTTACGCATTGTCCCGGGCTGTTTACACCAATTTTTGCAATCGGCATGGGAAGCACTTCTACCGTTCGATAGATTGTATCAGTACAAGTATTTGTTGATATGGCAACCATGCGAATTGTGTGAACTCCGGTGTCAACAAAACTGTATTTGAGTACACTATCTGCATAGTTAATTCCTTTGATTTGCCATGTTCTGTTAGGAGTACCAGTAATATCAGTAAAAGTAAAGGCATTGCCGAGCAAACATTGTTGAACTTTGTCAATAGTGAAATTGGCTGATGGATTGGATTGCACTGTCACGCTTTTAGAAATGGTGTCTTTACAACCAAAATCAGAGGTGGTAATCAAGTCAATGGCATAGGAGCCTATGCTTGTATATTGATGTGTGGGAGATTTGATAACGCTCGTATTCCCATCTCCAAACTTCCAGAGTGAAGAAAATGTACCTGATACAAGTGATGTTGTATTGCTAAACACAAACTCATGTTCGGCAAAACACTGTGTAGCACTATTGATATTAAAATTGCTATAAGGCGTTGGGTTTATTTGAATGTTTTTTGTAATAGAATCAACGCAGCCAAAGCCACTCAATGCTTGCAGTTTGATTTTGTAATTGCCGTTATTTGTATATGATTTTGAGGGAGCAAAATCTGTAGAATATGTCCCGTCTGCAAAATTCCATTGATAAGAGAGTGTAGTGTCTGCAACACTGCTCAGATTTGAAATTGCCAAGTCTTGATGGGAACAAGTATGTGGAACCGAGAAATTAACAAGAGGTTTATAATGAACCTTTACTATTTTAGAAACAGAATCGGAACAACCTGCCATATTGGTAACGACCAGTTTAACATTGTAAGAACCTCCTTTTGCATAGCTTTTATTTTCAATATTCAGATTGCTGAAAGTGCTATCGCCAAAACTCCAGCTCCAATTGACAATAACATCATTAAACGTTTTTGTTGAATCTTTGAATTGAATGGGAACTCCGGCACATTGGTTTGTAAAATTAAAATTGGGGATTGGAGTAGGGGATATGACAATCATTCGTTTTAATGTATCTGAGCAGCCGTTTGCAGAATAAGCAATTAATGTTATTGTATATCTTCCGGTATCACTGTATTGATGAGAAGGATTGTTGTCAGTAGAAGTGCTGCCGTCTCCAAAATCCCAATAAACAGAGTTCAGAGTTGAACTACCTGTATAAGTCTTGTTAGTAAACTGTGTGGTTTTGCTGAAACAGTTGGTAACATGGGTGAAATCAGGTTTGGGGATTTCCAATACTGTAATTTCCCTAAATGGCTTAGGAATAGAGTCAGGAAAAGTATTGGAACAGGTAATACTTACTCCATTTTTGATATAAGTTCCTTGAACAGTAAGAGACGGATAATATTTTCCAAACTGAGGATAAGTAAAGCTAACATTGCCGGAGGAGACGGTGTTCAACACATTTCCACTGCTGTCTTTGAATCTCCAAATATAATTTGTGGCACCTTTACTTTTGTTTTTGAAAGTAACCTCCAGGGGTTGACAACCGATAGAGTCGGAAAGAAATACAAACTCTGCTTTTGGACCGATGATGCTTATACTTTTAAAAGAGGAGTCTTCACATCCCGTTGTATTGGTAACCTTTAGTTTAACATTGTAATCACCTTCTTTCAACAGAACAAAAGGATCGGATAACGTGTTGTAGGGTATGCCCGGAGCAAATTCCCAACGATAGGTAATAGTTTCCGCACTGCCTTGAGGAACTGTGCTTGTGCTGTCATATTGAGAAACATTAGAATTGAATTGAATCCCTTGTGCACAAACAAAGCTGTCTTGTGAGGTTGTAATTTTTGACTTGATATGAGTAATAAGAATGGCATCGGGAACTGTCATTGTATCCATACAGCCTACACTGTCTTCAGCTATCAAGGATATTTTATAATAACCTCCTTTGTTGTATTGATAGGAAAAAGGCGGAAATCCCAAGTCCTGATAACCAAGACCGTCTCCCATATCCCACCTGATTTTTTCTTTACCGGCTTTCAAACGCATGGTATCATGCCATTCATTGCGTGTAGTGCCAATATAACCGACATCAAACGATAAGGGTATTTTGGTATTCTCACAAAATCGTTGCCCCGAAGACGAATAAACATTACTTACGCCAAAATTGATGTTATAGCCTACTTCGATTCTCTTTGAATAAGTTGCAATACAACCGGAGTCAGTAATCACAGTTACAATAACTTTGTATATTCCGGGCTTATAGAATGTGTGTTTGATAGGTGCCGTAAGGTTTCCTGATGTTAGTTGAGACAAACTCCCGTCAGCCCAATCCCATATTACTTTAGAAAGTGCTTTTTGTGTTGTATCCTTTAAACGAAAAGTAAAAGTTGAACCTTTGCAGTACTGTACAGTTGAGTCATAGTCTGAAACAAATTCAGGGTCATAAATTTCAAATTTCAAAAAATGGTGATACCATGCCGTATCTCTGCAAACGTTGTTGCTAGAGTCGCTACCATTCTCAATAATCAATCCGATAGTTACATATCCATTTGTGTCGGCAGGTTTATTTGCAAAACTATAGTAATGCGAGTCGGCATAAGATTCCCAATGTGAATCAAAGCTGCCTGATTGGCGTGCACCAAGAGAGTCCCACATCACCCACCATCGTTGTCTGGCACAAGCAGGCTGTGTGTTATTTAAGTTTAGAACTAAGACATTGACATAGTCTCCTTCTTCACTCAGGCAAGTTCTATTTTTGTTAAGACTCATTCCTAATCGAGGAGGAGTGGCTAAGAGGTCTATATCCGCTTTGGGTGCTGTTAGCGGAAGGCTTATATACGTTGAGTCCGCACAACCTATTATGGAATCACTTACAACCAATTTTGTATAGTAACACTGCTCTTTGCCGGGGGTGTAATAGTGTTGGGTTAAAATGCTGTCGGTGCTATATCGACAATTCATACCTACATTGATACCCTTTGCGAGGTTTGTCGTACAACTTGGTGCATAAATATCACCAAAATCCCAAAATGTACTTCTGCTTTTGTTAAAATCGAATAAACTGCTGTTTGTAAAGTATATAGTGTCTTTGATTTGACATTGATATCGGTTGATTATATTGCTTGCTAAAGCACGAGGCCCTGTAATGGTTATCGTATCGAAAACAGTATCAACAATACAGTTAGAAGCCCAGATTCTTATTCTTGGATAATATGTACCCGGGTTATTGTAATGTTTGTTTACACTCCATGTGTAAGAGGTGTCACCATCTCCCCAATACCATCGTACGCTGGCACCGAGTATCGGGGTTTGTTTATAGAAAAATTTGTTGTCGCTTCTACAAAAACTAATGACACTGTCCAAGTGAGTATCTGCTTTGAAGTTTACATTTTCGATGATTTTGTTGTAAGTTGTTTTCACTTGACAACCCTTGTCACTCAGAACTTCGAGCGAAACCGAGAATATTCCGTTTTGTGTATAAGTATGACTTGGATTCCACGATGTAGAGTCAAGGGTGCTGTCACCAAAATCCCATTTGAATTTTATAATGCTAGGAGGTGTGGTGTTGCTGTAATTTGTGAATGATACAGGAGTGCTGAAACATCCAAGAGTTCTACTGTAACCAAATAATAAATTGATCTTAGGGTGAAGTGTTATTAAGCTGTCAATGGTTGTTGTGTTTGAACAACCGTTTGAGTCAATAGCTTCATAAGTTATTGAATAAACTCTGCCTAAACTGTCGTTGTATGAGTAATAAAGTGTGCTGTCTGTCAATGGGAAAGTGTTGTTCTTATTGCCATCACCAAATATGACAGAACGATAACTCAAATTCTTTTCCCTGCCCAAAAATTCAAAACAAAATTGATTTCCTTGAAAACATTGAACGCTATCACTCAAAAGACGAAATGCGGTATTGGGTTTGTTTGTTATCTTGATTGAATCAGCGTTTGATAAACAGGAGCTGCTGTCTGAATAGGTTAGCAAAAGCGAAACAGGGTAAAGCCCACCATTAGAGAATTGATATTTAGGTGAGGCTTGACTGCTGATTGAGCCGTCACCGAAATTCCATTTGTAATTTTTAATTTCAGGTACAAAACCGGATTTGAGATTGAAATTAATATCCTTATCTTCACATGCACTTGACTTGTCTGATTCTATAACAGGGGCCGGGAATACCTTTATAGGTTTATTAAAGCTGTCAGTACATCCCTCCCCGGTAACAACAACTGTGGATAGGTTTATTATCCCAGTGTCTGAAAATATGTGAGAGATGTTGCTTCCTGAATCAATAAGTACATTGTTCAAAAACCAATAAATCTGTCTGATGGAATCAACCGAATCAATGGTAATCGAAGAATTGTATTTGGAAATCAGATTTTTACAATTATTAGAGTATGAATAAGCAATGGTTGGATTTGTGTATATCTGTACTAATTTGGTAACGGTATCAGTGCATGCGGAGTCAAAAACAACCAATCTGACATAATAGGAACCTGCTGAAGTAAATTGATGTTTTGGATTGCTGAGAGTGTCAGAGTTTCTAACACCAGAAGCAGGATCATCAAAGTCCCATTGAAACTTTTTCCCGTTGCCGGTAAAGGAAAAATGAACGGTGTCTTTGTCGCAACTGCGAGAAATGATGCTGTAATCAGCAACGCACTGTGCCTTTGCTTGCCGGCTGATGCCAATAAGAATACTTGATAATAGTAACAAAATAAATGTTTTTCTTAGAGCCATCACCTTACACGAATGCGGAGTGCAAAGATAGGGCTTATCTCTATGGCTTTAAGGTTTGTTTTTCCATATTTCATGCACAAACATTACGATAGCTTTTGTTGAATTATTAGGATTGGTAAGCGGAATTTACTTCATAAACATAGCCGGACAAGTCAACAAGATTGTGAAGGAATAATTCATTTATAAATAAAAGAATAAAAAAGAGCCATTAGGGAAGCTTCCCTAATGGCTCTTTTTCAATAAAGCATAACTGCTCTAACTATGCTTGGCTATGTTTGGACTCGTTTTATTAATTTAACTATTGGGATGACTAAAAAGGTATTAAAAAAAAGTATTTATAAAATATTGTGTAATAAAAGTGAGATTATATTTGCGCAATCCTAAAATATAGACTTTATGAAAATAATTTGGTTATTTAATCATCGCACTTTTTTTCGATTTGGATTGTTATTGCTCTTGTTACTAAAACTATCAGATGCAAGGGCATTAGATCCGTTTATTGTATAATGGCGAGCCAACAGTAGTGGACAGATAATTATCCCTACGAGAGGAAGCAGTTATAACTTTAAGGTCTATTGGGAAGAGGTAGGGAATGCCTCTAACAATGGTTGGTCAGGAGTGTTATCCGGCTCGGGCCCGTTCACTGTTACAACTGGAACCGCGGATAAATTATATAAGGTTGAGATTCACGGGTCTTTCCCGCAAATCTATTTTAATAATGGAGGACAGAAAGATTCGCTCAAGCTAATCACCCAATGGGGAGATAGTACATGGTCGAGTTTTGTGAAATCTTTTTATGGATGCTCGCGAATGGATATTACCGCCACAGATACTCCGGTTTTGGCAAAAGTTACAAACCTTTCAAATATGTTTGCATCTTGCACAAATCTAAAAGGTTCAAGCGCAAATTGGAATTGGCATACAGAAGGTATAACCGATATGAGCTCTATGTTTTCTTCAGCAAGTTCCTTCAATGCGGATATTAGCAATTGGAATACGGGCTCAGTAATCAATATGAATGCTATGTTTTATATTGCAAGTAATTTTAATCAAAATTTGAATTCTTGGGATGTGTCGAAGGTAACTAATATGAGTTCTATGTTTTCTTCAGCAAGTTCCTTCGATGGAAATATAAGCAGTTGGAAAACTGACTCTGTGACCGATATGAGTTATATGTTTAATGATGCTAGTAGTTTTAACCAAGATTTGAATTCTTGGGGTGTGTCAAAGGTAACTAATATGAGTGCTATGTTTCGCAATGCAAGTTCTTTCAATAAAAATATAGACGCTTGGAGTACGGGTTCTGTCACCAATATGAATTCAATGTTTAATGATGCTAGTAGTTTTAACCAAGATTTGAATTCTTGGGATGTGTCAAAGGTAACTAATATGAGTGCTATGTTTCGCAATGCAAGTTCTTTCAATGGAAATATAAGTAGTTGGAGTACGGGCGCGGTTACCAATATGAATTTTATGTTTTATAATGCGAGTAATTTCAATCAGAATTTAGGTAATTGGAATTTGTTAAGTGTAACAAGTTTAGTAAGTATGTTTAGTAATTCAGGAATGGATTGTTCAAATTATGGAGCTACCTTGATAGGTTGGGCAACGGGAGGTACAGCTCCAAGCAATATAACCTTAGGAGCTGCAAGTATCAAATACGCAGCATATGCTCAATCTGCTCGTGACTATTTAGCCACTACCAAGAGTTGGACGATTAGTGATAATGGTAAAGATGTTTCCAATTGCCCATGTGAGTGGATAGGTACAACCGACAATGATTGGTCAAAGTCGGGAAATTGGTACAAGGGAGGCTTACCTGCATCCGGTGATAATTTTAAATTTCACAGTACTGTAGTCAGGGATTTGGAATTAGACCAAGACAGAACAGTGGGAGTAATCAATATGATTAATTCGGGTAAGAAGATTGTCTTAGGAAATTACAATCTGACAGTGACCGGACTAAGCAATATCGGAACAGGTTATGTGAAAACAACCGGAACCGGTAAACTCAAGATGAATGTGGCTAATGGCGCTACCTTGTTGTTCCCTGTAGGTAACAGTGCATACAATCCTATTGAGATAAAAAACAACACAGGTTCTGCCGATGTTTTTAGTATCAGGATATTGGATGAGGCTTATGAAGATGGATTGACGGGGAGTGTATTGATACCCCCTCACGTAAAACGTACATGGGATATAGACAAAGCCAGTGCGAATGGAGGCAGTGGAGTAGATTTTAAATTTTATTGGAATTCGGGAGAGGAGTCAGCGTTGTTGGCAACACCCACACTCAACCACTACAATTCAGGCATAAGTGCATGGGAGATAGCGACATCGGGCAGTGGCAGTGCAAGTGGGACAACTTTGACGCATACTGGCTACAATGGCGCCTTTTCACCTTTTGCAATAGGGGGTGGTCCAGTTCCGTTGCCTGTGGAGCTCATTGATTTTCAGGCAACGCCAGACTTTAGTAATACAAGGGTAGAGCTTACATGGCAAACTGCTCAAGAGGTAAACAATAGTCATTTTGAAGTATTGAGAAATAGCGATGGAATAAATTGGGAATCTATTGGAATTGTTCAAGGAAAAGGAACAATCTATTCAATGAGTTATTATCAATTAGTTGATTCCAACCCAAAGAAACTAAATTATTATCGCCTTCGCCAGGTAGATTATGATGGCAAAAGTGAGTTGAGTCCAATAAGATTTGTTGAATTTCCGATTAATTTATACCAACCATTTACAATATATCCCAATCCGACAACAGGATTGACAAAAATCGAGGGGAAAGTAGGAGAGGAATATAAGATTACCGATGTACAAGGGAGATTGGTTATGCAAGGCAAATTAGAAAAAAGAATACTAGAAATTGATTTGTCAGGATTAGTAAGCGGAATTTACTTCATAAACATAGCCGGACAAGTCAACAAGATTGTGAAGGAATAAGAGATTGATGATGACAAAATTTCATGTCTCTGTATTTCAATAATCTATTTTACCAAATTAAATTCTAAATACACTAATTAATAACTACTTGACGTTTTTCAAGCAGTTATTAATTTAGATTTGCCACTTTAAAAAATTAGAATGAAAAAAATTGTTATTCTGTTCTCAATAGCTGCATTTTATTTTAGCCATTCGATAGACTTCCTTAATGCACAAACAAGCGAGAAAAAATATCAGTCCTTGTTGTGGGAGGTAACCTCACCCCAGAATCCCGGACAAAAATCATATCTGTACGGAACAATGCATGTGAGCAGCAAACTTGCGTTTAATCTTAGTGATACTTTTTTTATAGGACTAAAACATGCTGATATTATTGCATTAGAATCAAACCCCACAAACTGGTTAGATGAAATAATGAATTTGAAATATGCCACCGAGTATTTTGGTGCTTATCCATTTAATACGTATACAGACAAGGGTTTTTATCAAAAAATATTTCCTTTAGACCCTCCACAAAATAATGTGATTGGGTCTTATTTAGCAAGCAGAGACGTAATGATTAATTCGCTACAGTTTAGAAGTGACCCGTATATGGCAGACTTTGAAGAAGATACTTATCTCGATATGTTTATCTATATGGCAGGTGCAAAGACAGGAAGAACAGTGGTTGGATTAGAAAATATTAAACATACAAACGACTTGCTAAGAATTGCTCAAACAGAGAGAAAAAATAAAAAAGATGAAAAACCTATCCCTTTGTGGCTTGAAGAACGAATGAAAACTCAAGACATAAGCGAAATATTTCAGGATGCTTATCGTCAACAAGATTTAGACTTGGTGCTTGAACTGCAAAATCTCTTCTCAACACCCCATTATATCCATTGGTTCCTCAATGAACGCAATCGCTTGATGGCAGATAGTATGTTTGTTCTAATGAAAGGGCATTCTGTCTTTGCCGGAGTTGGAGCAGCGCATTTGGGTGGTGACTTTGGTGTGATCGAATATTTGCGAAAAAAAGGGTGCACTGTCAGACCGGTTATTTTTACAAAAACTGATATTGCGGCTGAAACCAAAAAATATTATGACTCACTCAAAACCAATTTGACGCTCACAAAACAAGTTTCTCCCGATAGTCAGTTTGCTATCAATCTGCCGGCTAAACTCTATGAGTTGCCATACAGCGGTACTCATTTTCTTTGTTCAGAGATGACCAATGGTTCCTTCTTTTCAGTTAACAAAATTGCCACTTTTAGTATAATGTCGGAAATTACACCCGATATCTATCTTGATAAAATTGACAGCCTACTCTTCGAGAATATACCCGGAAAAATATTGTCAAAACAAAGAATTAAGAATGGTGTTTACAAAGGCATTGAAGTAAAAAACAGAACAAAGTCAGGTGATTTGCAACACTATCAAATTTTTGTTACCCCTTTGGAAATTATCATTTTTAAAATGGGTGGAAAAGGTGATTTTATTGAACCTTGGTCTGATTCGATTTTCTCAACATTGAAATTTATTGATAAA
The DNA here is from genome assembly GCA_024103355.1 of Bacteroidota bacterium. Lineage (GTDB taxonomy): Bacteria > Bacteroidota > Bacteroidia > NS11-12g > UBA955 > JALOAG01. The sequence continues at coordinate 31,996 of JAGFIU010000043.1, read as the reverse complement.
AGTAAACAGACAGAATGGAAAAGAACAAAATATGTCTATGGAGGATTTTCTGTGGAAATGCCACCTGTGCATGTGCTTGATTCAGATTTGCCGATTTCGGCTGTTTATAATCAACCTCTTTTCCAAGGTTATGACAGCAAAACAAATAGCTTGTTTTTATTGACACGCAATGTATTAATTGATTTCTACTATATTGAAGAAGATAATTTTGAATTGGAAAGAACCGCTGAAAAACTTGCCAAAAAACATAGTAAACAAGTTGCAGATAAGAAACTTGGTAAATGGCAAGGACTCCCTTGTCTTGATTTTTCACTAGTTCCAAAAGCGGGAGAAAGCGGTGAAATCACCTATTTTAGGATGCTTATTTCCGGAGGCTTTTATTATTTACTTGCAGCCAAAACACATAAGAACAAAAGAGCCGCAAATAAATTCTTTAATTCCTTTAAAATTGAACCTTTCGAGAACCATAAACCGTTTGAGAGATTTACTGATACCTTATTATATTTTTCAACACTGACTTCCAAGGATATCAATGAAAGTAGTGCAAGATATCTGGGATATTATGAAACTCGGAAAGACTATGAAGACTTCTCAAAAGTGTATATTTATTTGTCTGAAACAGGTGAACGAATCAGAGTGTTTTTTGAAAAATTTCATCAATATACCTACTACCCCGATGTTGATTCCCTTTTTAATGAGATTGTAAGAAAGTCAACAAAAGACATGACATTAGCTGTGTCCTCTCAAGTGCGGTTCCAAAAGGATGGACTTCATATCATGGATTTGTATTTGTCTGACACAGGAAGTATGCGGCTTATCAAATTGAGACATATAATCAAGGAGGGCGGTGATGCACAATATGTATTACGAACCCTTGTAGATTCTGTCCATCGATCATCACCATTTATTGATTCTTTTTATAATAGTTTTAAACCTATTGATTCTACTTTTGGCATTTCAATCTTTGAAAATAAGGGTGATTTATTTTTAGATGATTTGTTTTCAGGTGATAGTGCCAGGTTTAACAAGGCTATCTCATCCGTTGAATTCGTAAAACTCAATAAATCAAACATTGATAGAGTTATCCAAATAATCGAAACTTATCCATTTAGAGAGAAGGGGCAAGAGTTTGTTCAACAAATATTGCTTGATAAACTTTCTGAACTCAAGGATGATAAATTGATTGAGTTTGCCAAAAGATTATACCTGAATAATCCCAATAATTATCCAATTCAGTTAAATGCTATCGAAGTAATTTGTGCGCAGAAGAATATTAAGGCAATCAATGCATTGAAGGAAATCATGCATGAAGATTTACCTTATGTGATGGTTAGTGATAGTGATATCTGGTCACCTCTTAGAAATGACAGTATGCAATTGTGGAAACAGATGTACCCCCAAATGTATGATTATGAGCATATTCAGGAGTATAAGTCCTATATATTAGGAGACCTATCCAATATGCTTGATAGCGGGATTATTAATGGTGCTTTTTATGAGCCATTTTTACCAAAACTGTTAGAAGAGTCGGAGTTTGTCTTGAAGAAATACCTTGCGTTTGAGCAAAAAAATAATATATCCAAGGCAATGGATGAGGCAGTGGGAGAGGCTGATAATAGCTATTCTTCACCTGTTTATAACGAAACATTGATACAGAAATATAAGCTACTCCTTCCTCAGGTCAAAAACAATGAGGTCGCTAATTTGGTGAAAAGCTATGATACCTCTATCACTTCTGAAATTAATCAAATTATGATGGTTAAATATCAGTTAATTAACAAACTTAATCCAAACAAGGTTTTGGTCGATAAAATAGCCTCTAACCCAAAGTATTTATTTAACCTATATAAAAATATGGAAGATATTGGTCGGCTCGATATTATACCTACTAAATATTTGGATGATGAAATGTTGGCCCGAATAACAATCAATGGAACAGATGAGTTTTCAGGGTCTAAATTTGATTTGGAAAAAGATACTTTTAATCTGATTTCGCAAGAGCAAGTCAACTCAAAAGGGAAACAATTTAGATTGTTCTATTATGAGATTCATCAGTATATAAGTACCAAAAGTGCCGAATCTCGTAATTTTGCACCAAAAGATTTCCAATATTACGCCCTTGTTGTTGTTGAAGTAAGGGATGGGAAAGTTTACCCTGTGGGTAATACTTTTCAATACCATGTCAATATTGATAACCCTGAGAGACGTGAGAAATACTTAGAAGAATTATCCGAAGAGTTTAAGGTTGAAGGCAGAGAGCGTGCTTCAGCATTTGATGTGAGTGATAATACACAATGGTGGTAATTTGTATTAAAAATCAATTTTGGTCATCAAACTCTACTTGTAATTGGAAATATAGTTCTATCTAAGAGTGGAAACCTAAAAGTATTTGGAATAAATATGGCAAGAATCTAAGTGTGCGCATATTTTCTTCTTCTCAACAAGGCATTAACAACCCCAAATAAGAGAATTAATAATACCGGAAACCCGAGATTAAAAAATTGCCAATAGGTTCGCTCCTCTTTCACTTTTTCTTTGTCAAGCAAACGCAGTATGATTTCTTTAGAGCGTATTTCGATTAATCCGGAATCATCAAGTAAGTAATCGAAACAGTTCAACAAGAATTTTTTATTTCCAAAAAATCTTCCTGTAATAAAATCCTTTCCAAGTTCAAGATACCCCCCTTGGCTGCTGACATGATTCCTGGCAATATCTCCATCTGCAATAACGATAATACTGCCTTTTCCACTTTCTATAAATGGTAAATCGGACCGGACATTTCTGCGTGCAAAGGCTGTTTTGAATGTACCTTCTAACAAAACCCCTGCAACCTGAGGCCCTGAATTAAAAGTTGCTAAAAAGGTTCTGTCATTCATCCGTATTTTATCAATAATACTGAACTCAACGAGTGCAGGTGCATTGGAAATTTTAGTTAAATCAGAACTAATGAGCAGGGGTGTTGCCTTTATGTTGTCCTTGTTTAATATCTTAATCGTTCCACCAAATTGAGACCAAACTCCTTCGATATTACGGTTAATAGGATGTTTGGATAATGTCGGATGTGCGGTAAATACAGGGAAATATACCCATGGGAAATTGCGATAGCTATTGGCGGAATATGGATCGCGTAATGCAATGTCATTACAACGACGAAGATCTTGCAGTAAATCCACATTCACTCTAACTCCGTAGTGAAAAAGCAACTCTCGCAGGTTTTCTAAAGGGTAATCAACGGCAACCATTCTGCCGGTTTTGCTCATTGAATCCATTTCAGCTTGTAGTGCATCAATAAACCATAGGCTTTTGCCACCTTGCATCATGTACTGGTCAATTAGAAATGCTTCTTCACGTGTCAAATCGACACGGGGCTTGGCAACTACAATTGCATCATATTGATTAATACGATTCTGCAAACCGCTTAGGATAATCTTTGCATTCTCTTCATCATTTTCAGTGAATTTGTCTGCATAGAGTGCAATGGCTGCTGAATCTCGAAGGTCAATATTGAGATTGTCCAAACGATAAAAACTGCCAAGCTCTTTTTTAAGATCGTACAGTTGTAGTTCGTTCAATTCTCCGTGACCTATTATAAATCCAATACGTTTACTTTGGTCTGCCTTACATTTGCGAATGGCATGTGCTATTTCGTATTCTAGATTTTCAATGGATTGGTTGATGTTTTCTTCATTGGCTTGTCCCAATTCGGTCTTGAGAAGATTGATTACAAAACTCTTTCCTGTCCCGTAAAATACTTCAGCACCCGGAATAATCAAATTGCGCTTTTGTGATTCTATATCTTCATCATCAACATCATCGTACGGAGGAATGCCTTTTTGTTCAAAATCTTGTAGAATCTGCTGCTTCTCTTTGTTGTCCTTGCCTGCAAATGGGTCAATAAATTCATATTCAATCTTGTTCCCGGATGCTTCCCTAAAGTTTGTCAGCATGTCCAATGTGGCATTTTTGAGTTGTTTAAACTTTGAACTTAACTCTCCATTCAAATACACTTTGATGTATATATAGTCATTTACACTCTTAGCAAGTTTTTTGGATGTTTCACTCAAGGTGTATCGCTTCTCTTTGGTAAGGTCAAACTTGGTATAATACTGTGCAGAAAGAAGGTTTGCAATCACAACGATTGCAATTACAATCGTAAGGTCAATTAAACTCTTAATTCGATGTGTTCTTTTCTTACTCATATTGATTACCACTTACGGCTGCCAAAAATAAATTTAGTGAAACCAAGAAATAAAATGGTCAAAGACAGAAAGTAAATTAAATCTCTGGTGTCTGCTACTCCTTTACTGATTGAACGATAGTGGTAGTTGATACCGAGCCATTCTGTTGAAAAATCAGAGTTTTTCAAAAACTCTAAATCCGAAAGAAAGTCAAATGCAATGAAGAAAAAGAAGCATAGGAACATTGACAATAAAAAGGCAATAATCTGATTGTCGCTCAATGCAGAGGCAAATGTGCCAATAGCTACATATACCGCCCCAAGTAATAATAAGCCGATATAGGAACCTAAGGTTGCTCCTTTGTCAATACCGGTCTGTTCGGGATTAATAGATAATTTGTTTACGGAGTAATAATAGAGCAGGGTTGGAAGTATGGAAAATAATACCAAGGTTAGTCCTGCAAAATATTTACCCATTATGATTGACATATCTGAAACAGGTCTTGTGGTCAGAGTTTCAATAGTGCCGCTCTTGCGCTCTTCAGAAAAACTACGCATGGTAATTGCTGAAACCAAAAAGATAAAAATAATCGGTGCGATCGAAAACAGTGGGTCAAGGTTTGCATAGCCACTGTCTAGAACGCTGGTGTCTTTGAACAACCAAGTGAACATACCGGTTACAATTAAAAAGACTGCAATCACTACATAAGCAATGAGTGAGCTTAAAAAACTTCTGATTTCTTTTTTATAAATCGTCCACATTCCGAGTTAGTTTTTGGAAAATATCTTCTAAACTTTGTTTTTCTTCTTTCTGTTCTAAAATATACCCGCCAACACCTGCTATCAGTTTATTGAGAGCAATTTTACATGACTGAGATTCGGTAGTATTGATATGCCATGAATTGGGTTGAGAGCCTTTGGAAACATTTTTTACTTCGGGAATCTTGCGCAAGTCTGACTCTGAAATCTCTTTGGAAAACTCAACATAAATAACAATATCTGTATCATTTCTCTTGCCCAATTCAGTTGTTGCTGCATCTGCCACAATCTTACCTCGGTTTATGATGATTGTCCTTTGACAAATCGCTTCTACCTCTTGCATTATATGAGTAGAAAGTAAAACTGTTTTCTCTGAACCGATTTCCAGAATGAGTTTTCTGATTTCTCCGATTTGATTGGGGTCTAAGCCTGAAGTTGGTTCATCCAAGATTAATACATCAGGGTTATGAATCAATGCTTGTGCCAATCCCACACGCTGGCGATATCCTTTTGAGAGTTGTCCTATTTTCTTTTTCCTCTCCAAGGTTAAACCCGTGAGTTCTATCAATTCCTCCGTTCTCTTTTTGGGATTTTTCACGTTGTTTATCTCCGCCATAAAACGCAGATACTCCCGTATATACATATCCAAGTAAAGCGGGTTGTGCTCGGGTAAATAACCAATCCTTGAGCGGGTTATCAGAGGTTGTTCTTCCACATTGATATTGTCAATATAGGCATTTCCCGAACTGGGAGGAATAAAGCCTGTAAGCATTTTCATTGTGGTGCTTTTGCCTGCTCCATTAGGTCCTAAAAAACCTACTATTTGGCCTTTCTTAAGCTCAAAACTGATATTATCAACCGCTTTTTGGGGTCCATATATCTTAGTCAGGTTCTCGACTCGGATTGTCATAATAATAGAATGACTTTTAATAGTATGTCAGACGAATAACATTGGATAGATATTTTGCTAATCTAACCACTTGTCGGCTATATCCGTATTCGTTGTCATACCATATATAGAGCACTACATTCTTGCCATCTTTGCTAATCAGTGTGGCAGGACTGTCAACAATACTTGTTTGTGGGCAGCCAACAAGGTCTGAACTAACCAACTCATTGCTGTATGAATAAAGAATCTGTTCTACTAAATCACCTTTTAATGCTGCATCTTTCAAAATCCCGTTGATGCTTTCTTTGTCTGTTGTCTTGTTTAATGTAAGGTTAAGTATTGCCAAAGACACATCTGGGGTAGGCACTCTTACTGCATTACCGGTTAATTTGCCTTCGAGTTCAGGTATTGCCTTAGAAACTGCTTTTGCAGCACCTGTCTCTGTAATAACAAGGTTGAGCACTGCTGAGCGACCTCTTCTGTATTTTTTATGGTAATTATCTAACAAGTTTTGGTCATTTGTATAGGCATGGACAGTTTCAATGTGTCCGCGTTCAATACCTAATGTGTTGTTTACAACAGCAAGAATAGGCACGATTGCGTTGGTTGTGCATGATGCAGCAGAGAATATTCGCTCATCTTTGACATGGTTTGCATGGTTGATTCCATAAACAATATTGGGAATGTCGCCTTTCCCGGGTGCTGTCAACAATACTTTGTCGATACCCTTTGATAATAAGTGCTTGCTCAAACCCTCTCTGTCCCTTGCCACACCGGTATTGTCTATTAGTAGTGCATTATTGATTCCGTATTTTGTATAATCAATTTCTTCCGGAGTTTTGGCAGAAATCATGTGAACGGTATGGCCATTGATAATCAGAGTACGATTTTGAATATCTTCAATAATTGTTCCTGGGAAAGGGCCATGTACGCTGTCTGTGCGCAATAATGCTGCACGTTTGATTAAATCCTCATCTGTTTTATCTCGTGTAACTATAGCGCGAAGTCTAAGTTGTTCTCCCTTACCTGCTTGAATAATAAATTCACGGGCAAGAATACGACCGATTCGACCAAACCCATACAGAACCACATCTTTTGGGACTAAATTTTTCTTGTCCTTCCCAATGAAGGTTGCTAATTTGTCAGATACAAATTCTTTTATATTACCATACTTTTCTCTTTCGAGAAACCATTCATAAGTAAGTCTTCCGAGGTCAATACGTGAAGGGGATAACTCGAAGGAAAGCATTTCTTTTGCAACAAGCAGAGCGTCAAAGATATTTATTGGTTTCTTTACAATCTCTTTTGCATATTGAATTAAACTTAGAATTTGACTGGCACTCCGGTCAACTACCTGATTACGGAATATTACCAATTCTACAGATTTCTCAAACCATAAATTGCCGGTTACATGTATGAGTTCGATTGCCGCTTTTTCTGCTTTTATCCACTCTTGCAAGTCTTGTTCGTACGCCATATTGTTTTGATTTTTTAAGTATTTTAGATGGCCGCAAATATATTACTTAAATGGTTACTTTGAGAGTACGATGCCACTCCAATGACGGATTTTATCAACCTGTTTTGCATTAACGAGGGTGTGTCCATTTAGTTGATTTCTTATTTTGCTTAAATACTATTGAATATGAGGGGTTTAATTCTTTTTTTGTAATTGATTTTATTGTTTGTTAATCAATGTATTATGATTTGTTTGCGGAAATCCTTATATTCTATTTGTTTTGATTCTAAATTCAGGGCAGGGTTTGTAATTTGATTTTGTCAGATTATTATATTGATATATTTGCCAAGTAAATTATTAGAATGCTTGAGAAGAAATACCCAATCAAAACTTATTTGAATCAATGAAACCTACTGATACCAAGAATCCAGAATACTTTCATAAAGTGGTGGATTGCCAATATGCTTGTCCATCGCACACTCCGATTCCTCAGTATTTAAGACTGATTGCCCAAGGGCGTTACAGTGAATCCTATATGGTAAACTGGGATTCCAATGTGTTTCCCGGGATTTTGGGCAGAACTTGTGATAGGCCATGTGAACCTGCATGCAGACGTGGACGTGTTGAAGAAAAGCCTGTTGCAATTTGCAGACTCAAAAGAGTGGCAGCTGACCACAAGGAGGATGTAAAAAGAATGATGCCTCAGGGCCCGTTTCCACCTAACGGGAAAAAAATTGCGTTGATTGGAGGAGGTCCGTCTTCTTTGACCGTTGCTCGAGACCTCGCACCAATTGGTTATGAAATTCATCTCTTTGATGACCAATCAAAAGGCGGAGGATTTATGCGCAGCCAAATTCCTTCTTTCAGACTGCCGGATGAAGTGTTGGACGAGGAGGTTGGATATATTCTTGATTTAGGTATCCATACCCATTTTAATCATTATGTGTCTTCAATGAAAGAGATGCTTGAAAAAGATTATGACGCTATTTATGTAGGTACGGGTGCTCCCAGAGGACGCGATTTGCCCGACTTGCCAGGGAGATGGGATGCCAAAGAAAATATTCATGTGGGTATCAATTGGCTCGCAAGTGTGGCTTTTGAACATACAAAATCAATAGGAAAAAGAGTTTTGGTTTTGGGTGGAGGAAATACCGCAATGGATTGCTGCCGAACTGCAAGAAGATTGGGCGGAACGGATGTAAAGGTTGTGGTTAGAAGTCCGAAATCTGAAATGAAAGCTTCAGAGTGGGAAATTGAAGATGCACTACATGAAGATATCCCTATTTTTGATAATCATGTTCCCAAATCCTTTGTAGTAAAAGATGGAAAATTGCAGGGAATGATGTTTGAAAAAGTAAAGGCTGTTTATGATGATACAGGAAAAAGAAAATTAATACCAACCGGAGAGCCCGATGTTTTTTTTGAAGCAGATGATGCCATAGTGGCGATAGGTCAGGAAAATAGCTTTCCCTGGATTGAACGTGATTTGGGAATAGAATTTAATGAATGGGGAATGCCGATTTTGGATGCCAAAACTTTTGCCTCAACACATCCAAAAGTCTTTTTTGGCGGTGATGCTTCTTTAGGTCCTAAAAATATTATTACCTCTGTTGCCCAAGGACATCAAGTTGCTATTTCCATACATCTGTTGTGTGAAGGTCTAAATATTAAACAAGACAGACCGTCTCCATTTGTGAATCTGCACAGTATGAAGATGGGTATTCATGAATGGAGTTATGATAGTCAGGTTGTGAATGACAAAAGATATATCGTACCACAAGCAGACAAGTCTGAGACGCTAAATAATATTAAAAAAGAAGTGGAGTTGGGTTTTGATGAATTAGAAGCATTCAAAGAAGCAGAACGTTGTCTCAACTGTGATATGCAAACAGTTTTTGAAGAAAACTTATGTATTGAGTGTGATGCTTGTGTAGATGTCTGCCCTACGGATTGTATTACATTTACCTTCAATGAAGAGGACGAAGGAGAAATGCGCGCTAAGTTGACAATGCCCGCATTAAATACTGACCAAAGTCTTTATGTGTCAGACAAAGTAAAAACAGGTAGAATCATGGTCAAAGATGAAAACGTCTGTCTGCATTGTGGATTATGTGCGGAGCGTTGCCCTACTTCAGCTTGGGACATGAAGCAGTTTTATTATAATGTGACAAAAGCACATAATATGGGCGAAGACGGACTGCCGCCTACAGTAATTTATTAAATCAAAGACTATCTTAAACTTATTAGAAACAATTATTTTAGACAATATATATGCTCGAATCTCAAGCTTTAGCAGCAGATAAGACCGGCACAACAAAAGTTAACGATTTTGTTATCCGCTTTGCAAATGTGAATGGAACAGGGTCTGCAAGTGCAAATTTTCTTTTTACAAAAGCAATTTTTAGAATGGGGGTTCCGGTAACACCCAAAAATATTTTTCCTTCCAATATTCAAGGACTTCCCACTTGGTATGAAGTCAGAGTTAATGAAAACGGTTGGTTGGGCAGGCGAGAAGGAGTAGACTTTATGGTTTGTATGAACCCTCAAAGTATGCATCAAGACGTTGCTTGTGTTAAGCCGGGAGGATATTTTCTCTATGACAGTTCTAAGCATTTGCATGATGAGTTCATCCGTGAAGATATTACCTATTTTGGAATACCGCTAATGGATATGTCCAACGCTGCTTTTACAGACCCACGCCAAAGACAGCTTTTTAAAAATGTGATTTATGTGGGAGCGCTTTCTGCTTTGCTGAACATTGAGTTTACTGCTTTGGAAAATGTCCTTCAATCTCAGTTTAAAGGGAAAGAAAAACTGATATCTCCCAATATAAAAGCATTACAAATGGGTGTGGATTATGTTAAAGAACATTTTGAATTTCCATTGAATATGCGGGTTGAAAGAAGAGATTTGGTTAAAGATTCTATTATGATTGATGGCAATACCGCTTGCGGAATAGGAGCTGTCTATGGAGGAGCAACGGTTTGTGCATGGTATCCAATAACCCCTTCTACTTCTACACCCGAAGCATTTAATGAATACGCTTCCAAATTTCGCATTGACCCCATAACCGGAAAAAAGAATTATGCTTTTGTTCAGGCAGAAGATGAATTATCCGCAATCGGGATGGCTATCGGAGCAGGATGGAATGGTGCACGTTCGTTCACTGCAACCAGCGGTCCGGGCGTTTCTTTGATGAACGAATTTTTGGGTTTAGCTTATTTTGCCGAAATACCGGTAGTGTTGATTGACATACAACGCACAGGGCCTTCCACAGGAATGCCAACACGTACACAACAAAGTGATGTGATGGAAGCAGCTTATGCTTCTCATGGAGATACCAAGCATATTGTTTTATTCCCATCTACTCCGAAAGAGTGCTTTGATTTTACCGCAGAATCATTTGACCTTGCAGAACAATTACAAACACCAATCCTTCTGCTCTCTGACCTTGATTTGGGTATGAATGACCACATGTCAGAACCTTTGAAATGGGACGATAACAGAACATTTAAACGTGGCAAAGTCCTCTCTGCTCAAGATTTGGAAAAAATTGAAAATTTTGGACGTTACCTTGATGTGGATGGAGACGGGATACCCTATAGAACGTATCCGGGAACTCATCCTACAAAAGGCTCATATTTTACCAGAGGAACATCCAAAAACGAATATGCAAAATATACCGAGGATTCAGATTCCTATAAGAAGAATATGGATAGGCTGTTAGTTAAATTTAATACAGCAAAGGAGATGGTGCCCGCGCCACATTTCTATCAGGATGAAAAGAAAAGCGCAACAGCGATTGTCTTTTATGGCACTTCAATTTATGCCGCAGAAGAGGCTATGCATATTCTCCAAAAACAGGGAATGGTAATGGATGCTATGCGAATCAAATCTTTTCCGTTTAGTAAGTCAGTAGAAGAGTTTGTTAATTCCCATGATAAAATTTATGTAGTAGAACAAAACCGCGATGCACAACTGCGCAGCCTGATGATGATTGAGATGGGTATAAATCCAAATAAATTGATTCCTGTTTTAAATTATAACGGTATGCCAATTACCGCTGATGATATTATTTCACAAATTAAATAACAATTAATAACAATGACATTTTATAAACCAAGTTTCCGACATCCTGAATTACCCAAAAATAAATTGGGCTACACCTCAGCCGAATACGAAGGAGTTATTTCAACCCTTTGTGCCGGTTGCGGCCACGATTCCATCAGCACAGCCATTGTTCAGGCTTGTTTTGAATTGGATATAGAGCCACACAAAGTTGCCAAACTATCCGGAATTGGGTGTTCATCCAAAACGCCTGCTTATTTTTTGAGCAATTCACACGGATTCAACTCAGTTCACGGACGCATGCCGGCTGTGGCTACCGGAGCAAACCTTGCCAACAAAGAGTTATTGTATATCGGTGTTTCGGGCGATGGAGATTCTGCATCAATCGGTATGGGACAATTTGTTCATGTGATACGCAAAAACCTGAACATGGTTTATATCTGCATGAATAATGGGGTTTATGGTCTTACAAAAGGACAAGATTCCGCCACTGCCGATGTAGGTTCTATCAGTAAAGCCGGAAGCGTTAACCCCTATCCGCCTATTGATTTGGCCAGCCTTGCAATAGAATTGGGAGCTTCTTTTGTAGCTCAGAGCTTTTCGGGAGACAAAGACCAATTGATTCCTCTACTCAAGGCTGCTATCAACCATCCCGGATTTGCTTTTTTGAATGTGGTTTCACCTTGTGTTACATTCAATAATAATCCCGGCTCTACAAAATCATATCAGTTTGCGAGAGAACATGCAGCCTGCACTGGTAGAGCAGATTATGTGCCTGTAATGGATCCCATTACCAAGTCCTATGGAGAAGGAGAAGTTACCACTATTGAACTGCATGACGGCAGTGCACTGCAATTTCATAAATTGGATAATGAATGGAATCCGGAAGACCGACTATCCGCTATCTCAGCACTCAAAAGAGCAGAAGAAAAACAAGAGGTGCTAACCGGCTTGCTTTATATCAACCGCAATCCCAAAGAGTTGCATAATATTTTAAATACTTCCGACACCCCGCTCAACCGCTTGAACGAAGCAACCTTGTGCCCCGGAAATGATATTTTGCAAGATATCAACGAAGGATTCAGGTAGGAAAATCAGAAACAGTCCACTATCTTGCATCGCATAGTATTGTGAATGATATGTTTTTGAAAGAATCTAATTTTGCTTACAGTCAAAACTAATATGCTCTCAACTCATTTAGGACGGTTTCCAGTCTTGCTTTGCCAAGAAAATTTCTTTCCAAATCTTTAGCCAAAGGCACAGGAGTATCAAGGCTTCCCAGCCTGCGTACAGGTGCGTCCAAGTGTTCAAAACAGTTTTCGCTGATCCATGCTGCAATTTCAGCTCCGAAACCGCCTGTGAGCGTGTCTTCGTGCAAGACTAACACTTTGCCCGTCTTTTGTACTGATTGCGAAACCATTTCTTTATCCCATGGGATTAATGTTCTCAGGTCTATGATATCGGCACTGATTTGCATTTTTTCACAAGCTTCTTTTGCCCAATGAACTGCCCAGCCGTAAGTAATAATACTGAGTTCATCTCCCTCGCTGATTTTTCGGCCTTTACCGATTGGTAAGGTGTAGTAATTATCCGGAACCATTCCGTGAATGCTTCTATACAATGCTTTGTGTTCAAAAAACAGAATAGGATTAGGGTCTTCGATGCTTGCGCAGAGCAATCCTTTAGCATCAAACGGATTTGAGGGATACACTACTTTTAGTCCCGGAACATGGGTAAACCAGGCTTCTGTGCTTTGAGAGTGGAAAGGACCTGCGCCAACACCGGCTCCGGTGGGAAGTCTAACCACTACATCTGCATTCTGTGCCCAGCGATAATGAGATTTGGCAAGGTTGTTTACAATTTGATTGAAACCGCAACTTACAAAATCACCAAACTGCATTTCTACAACCGCTTTCCATCCTTTGATGGATAAGCCGTAACCGGCACCCAAAATAGAACTTTCAGTGATGGGAGTATTTCTGATTCGTTCTTTGCCAAATATCTCATAGAAGTTTTCTGTAACCTTAAAAACACCGCCATATTCAGCTATGTCTTGACCCATAACCAATGAGTGAGGAAATTTTTCAAGACTTTGCTTCAAGCCGTCTGAAATTGCATCAACCAGACGTTTTTCACTTTGTTTGCTTGTGTCGGGTAGGGTAGGAACGATATCAGATATTGCATACATATCTGCAAGTTCTTCTTTTGTATCTGCAATAATATCCGGTTCGTTTTCTACTACTTTAACAGCACTGTCAATTTCTGATTTGAAAGAATCGTGGATTTGATTTTTAAGTGCCTCATTCAATAAACCTAGTTGAATCAGATAGCTTTCATAGTTGGAAATGGGGTCTTTTTTAGCCCATATTTCGAACAATTCTCGCGGAACATATTTTGTACCTGAGGCTTCTTCATGTCCTCTCATTCTGAAGGTAATACATTCAATCAGCACGGGACGAGGGTTTTGTCGGATTGAGTCTGCGGTTTCTTTGATAGTGTGAAACACCTCCAATAGGTTGTTCCCGTCAATTTGTATGGCTTCCATGCCATAGCCTATCCCTTTGTCAATAAATTGTTTGCACCGAAATTGCTCATTGCCGGGAGTAGAAAGCCCATAGCCGTTGTTTTCAATAAGAAAAATAACCGGCAGATCCCACACAGCAGCCACATTTAAAGCTTCATGATAATCACCTTCGCTGGTACCACCGTCACCGGAAAAAACAAGTGCGATATTGCCTGTTTTATCAATTTTCTCAGCCAATGCGATTCCATTACTCACTCCCGCCATTGCACCGAGGTGCGAAATCATCCCGACTATATGATATTCATTAGTACCAAAATGAAAAGAACGGTCGCGACCTTTGGTAAAACCCGACTTCTTCCCCTGCCATTGTGCAAAGAGCTTGGAAAATGGAATTTTTCGAGTGGTAAAAACTCCCAGATTTCTATGCAGTGGAAGTATATAATCATTATCCTTTAACGCAAGTGTTGCCCCGACTGCAATTGCTTCTTGCCCAATACCGGAAAACCATTTACCTATTTTCCCTTGTCTGAGCAAAATCAGCATTTTTTCTTCTATGATACGGGGATATATGAGGTTTTTATATAACTCTATTAACGTTGAGTCATCGAGTTGTTTTCTGTTAAATATCATTTTAGTTTCTGAATCGGGAGCAAAGGTAGAATATTGTTTAGTAGGAGCAACTTTGGCATAGTTTTTTGCATCTTTGCAGCAATTTATTTTGAAATATTCATGAACAACAATGTCTCATTCAAAAGCGGTTTTATTGCTTCCTTAATAGTGATGTGCATAGTGCTTTCTGCTTCAAAGACATTTGCTCAGCTTGACACCACGATGCATTTTACTTTTAAACCAAATTGGAAAAACGGGATGGAGCTTGTGTATTTTCATAAAACAACCAATTTGAATACGAATGAGAGGGATATGCCTATTTATATGACGATTGATTCGCTTTATTCAGTGATGAACATATCCTATACCGATTCAAACACATGGATAGTAGGTATAACACATTATATGAAATATGATAAGCCGAGCAAAACGGCTTATTTAGAAACCCGAGAATCCTTAAGAAATGCTCCGGTTCTGTTGGAGTTTGATGATTCATTTAACTACATTGGTCTAAAGAATTGGGAACAATGGCGAGATACGTTATTGCAAAATTTGAGAATAGAATTTGAGAATAAAAAAATAGGTTTAAATACTTACGATGAATATAGAAAACTGTATGAACAACCTGAAGAAGTTGAACTTGTGGTTGCAAATTACTATTTAAATATGTTCTCGATAATTGGACGTAGAGTTAATCTATGGATAAAGGACCCTATTATATGTGAGATACCTAATCCTTTCAAAGATAGAGAGAGTATAAGCAAGTCAGGTGACGAAATCTTTTATATTACTTCCGAGAATCGAGATGAAATTAAACATTCCTTTAATTCAGTAACTGATGAATCAGACTTTCAAAGCCTTGCAGAGGATTATTTGAATTATTTAACAGGGACTTCAGGAGGAGAGGTCAACATTCCTCCACCTCGTATAATTGTTTCAAGAGATGAATATCACACATTCGACAAGCTAAGAAGGAATATTTCAGAATTTAGAATGGAAACCTCTGTTAAGATTAATGGAGCAGGCACCTTCTTAGAATATAGGCTAATTCTCTTGAATACTAGAGAGCCAAAGTAATGCAAGTTTTTTAATTGATTTTCTCAATATTTTCCGATAAGAATGCTACTGAGAGTTAATGAGAGATGATTTGAAAGAAAAATTCATATAAATTTCCGCAACACTGTATATCGTTAATAATTAGTCACTTACAAATACTATTTAGATAGGTTTTAAATTACTTTCTAAATACTAAAAAGGATATTGACTTATAGAAACTGCTCCTATATTTGCCCCGAATTTTTGAAGCAAAAGTGCTTTGGAAATTAGTGTATATAATATTAATAGTACTAATGATAAGACTATCAGACATAATCAGAAATTCAGTAAGGGCAATTAGCCTTACTGCTCTATTACTAACTTATGGTTCCTATGTAGCTAAGGCTCAAGATGCCCCATCAGCAGCAAAAGGGAAAGAATTATTTGAACAACAAGCATGTTTTGCCTGTCATGCTATTGACAGGGTTGTAATTGGTCCTGCTTTAAAAGATATAACAAAGCAAAAAAGTGAAGAGTGGCTAATTAAATGGATTAGAAATAATGTTCAGTTACGAGAATCAGGTGATAAGGATGCTATAGCAATTTACAAAGAATATAACGGTGCTGCAATGAATACATATGAGCACCTATCTGATAATGACATCAAGTCGATTTTGTTGTGGATAGAAGAAGAAAGTTCGCCCAAAGCAGCGCCTGCTTCTGGTGGCGCACCTGATGCTTTAGTCCAAAAGGGGAAAGAGTTATTTGAACAACAAGCTTGTATGGCATGTCATGCAATTGATAGAGTTGTAATCGGGCCTGCCTTAAAGGATGTAACCAAACGAAGAAGCAAAGATTGGTTGCATAGTTGGATAAAAAATAATGTTCAATTAAGAGAATCAGGAGATCCTGATGCCATTGCACTATACAAAGAGTATAATAGTGCAGCGATGAATGTATATGAGAATTTGACTACTGAGGATATAGATGCAATCCTAGCTTGGATTGACTATGAGAGTGCTCCTAAAGTTGCAGAAGATTCAGGTAAGACAAAAACAGATGACGGTAAGTCCGCTAATGAAGGTAGTTTTTACAATAAAACAACACTCTATGTGGTGGCTATAATTGCAGTAGTTTTACTCATTGTAGCTATAATACTTTATAGAATCAGAAGGAAATTATCCAATGTAATAAAAGAATTTGAAGGCTCAGAACAAAAAGAAAAATCACTTACAGAACATCTTAAGAACAAATATAGTACTTCTCGAAGAACAATAAATACTCTATTAATTATTGTATCAGTGGGTTTGGTTTTAGGTATTTATGGTTTTTATTTTGGAGTTACAGAAGTTGGTGTTCAGAGAGGATATGCCCCAACACAACCGATTGCATATTCCCATGCGCTTCATGCCGGTGAATTAAATATTGATTGTCGTTATTGCCATAGTACTGTAGATTATAGTAAAGCTGCGAGCATTCCTTCATTAAATACTTGTATGAATTGCCACGTTGGAGTACAACTAAGAGACAAATATAACGGTGAAGTTTCTCCGGAAATTCAGAAGATTTATACAGCCTTAGATTACAACCCTGATGCAAAACCGGGAGAGCGCTTTGGAGATAATCCAAAGAATATCAAATGGGTAAGGGTACATAATTTACCGGATTTATCATATTTCAATCACTCTCAGCATGCCAATGTTGCCGGATTGGAATGTCAAAAGTGTCACGGGCCTGTTCAAGAGATGGAAGTTATTCAGCAATACGCCACACTTCAAATGGGTTGGTGCATAGATTGTCACAGAAACTCAGGAGTAGATGTTGAGAACAATGATTATTACGAAAAACTTCATGCGCTCGCCAAAAAGGATATTGAGAAGAATGGAGATAAAAGTAAGTATCTTAAGGACGGAAAAGTTAATATCACAATTGCAAACATTGGTGGTTTGGATTGCTCAAAGTGCCATTATTAATATAATTATCAACTAATCATTTCATAGAAACTAAATGTCTAATAAAACACAATATTGGAAAGGAGAGGATGAGTTACTTAACACACCTTCATTTCAAGCAGATTTGAAAAAAGAGTTTAGCGAAGACCTACCTTTAGATGAAGTTCTACAAGAGAATAACTTTGAATTATCTTCAAATAGGAGAGACTTCTTAAAATTCTTTGGTTTTAGTATCACCGCTGTAGCATTGGCAGCATGTAACAAAGCTCCAATCAGAAAAGCAATCCCGTACTTGGTTAAACCCGAGGATGTCACTCCCGGAGTTGCAAACTATTATAACTCTACTTTAGGTGCAAGTTCAGAGGGATATGGTGTTCAAATTAAGGTTCGTGAAGGAAGGCCCATTAAAGTTGACGGTAACCCAAATTCCTTTTCAGGACGAGGTCTATCTGCTTTAGGTCAAGCAAGTATTCTCTCACTTTATGATACTGCTAGATTAGAAAACCCAATGAAAGGTGGGAAAGCAACTGACTGGGCTACTATAGATGGTGAAATAGAGAAAGCACTTGCTGCGAGCAAAAAAGTTGCTATTGTTTCCGGTACAATACATAGTCCTTCAGCGCTTTCCGTAATTCAAAAATTTGCTGAAAAATATAGCACTGACCATATTACTTATGATGCGATTTCTTATAGTGGGATATTAAAAGCAAATTTAGATGGATTTGGGAAAGCCGTTATTCCATCATATGATTTTTCAAAATCAAAAATCATTGTAAGTTTTGCAGCAGACTTTTTAGGTACGTGGATTTCTCCGGTTGAATATACCGGCTCATACACTAGAGGAAGAGTTCCCGGAAATATGTCAAGACATTATCAGTTTGAATCCAACCTTTCTCTTACGGGAACCAATGCTGATATCAGATTCCCTATGAAACAATCAAGTGAAGCGCTCTATATCGCTACTCTTTATAATAGAATTGCAGAGAAAAAAGGAACAGCTAAAATTCCGGTTACAAGAGTTCTTAATCTTGCAGGAAATGTGCTTGATAATGTTGCAAAAGATTTGCTTGACAATGAAGGTAAATCAATCATTATATCCGGTTCAAATGACCCCTATGTACAACAAATGGTTAACGGTCTCAATGTTTTGTTAGGTAACTATGGTAACACTATTGACCTAAATAACTATTCAAATCAGTACAAAGGTTTGGATGCCGATTTCGATAAATTTATTTCTGATGCTACAAATGGGGCCTATGATGCTGTAATTTTTTGGGATGCAAACCCTATTTACAACTACCATAAAGCAGATAGTGTAAAGAATGCTTTAGCCAAAATCAAAACTAAAATTTCTCTCTCAGGATTCATTGATGAAACAGCTGAAAATGTTGATTATATTTGCCCGGATAACCACTACTTGGAATCTTGGGGAGATGCAGAACCTAAGAAAGGTAAATTGCAAATTCTTCAACCGACCATTTCGCCTGTGTTTAATACACGACAAGCAGAGGTGTCTTTACTCACATGGATAGGACTTGGAGAAAAACCTGCTAAAGACCCGTTTGCAGGTAAGGAAATAATGGCACAAAAATTTGATACTTCAATATACTATACCTATCTAAAGAATTTTTGGATAACGAATGTTGCAGGTGTTACTAATGAAGCTGCCTTTAATAAAGTGCTTCATGACGGGGTATATAACCTGCCTATGATAGAAAATACTCCTATTAGCTTTACTGCTGAATTCAGTACTTATGGTCCTATAATTTCCAAAATGGTACCAGAAGTTAATAGTGCTATAGACTTGATTTTATATCAAAAAGTGGGAATAAGAGATGGAAAATTCTGTGGTAATCCATGGGTACAAGAATTGCCTGATCCTGTTTCTAAAGTAACATGGGATAACTATGTTGCTTTGCCAAAAGCATTAGCTGAGAAAAAAGGAATCACTGAAGGAGATTTAGTAAAAGTGAGTCTCAATGGAATCACGATAGATCAATTTCCTGTACTTATTCAACCGGGTCAAGCAAACAATACTATTTCAATAGCATTGGGTTATGGACGAAAAGGTAAATCTGCGGAAAAAGGTGCATATGAAACTATCGGAAAGAATGCATATCCGTTTGCTCCGTTTGTTAACGGTACAAGACAATGGGTTGCTTCAGGTGTTCAAATTGAAAAAGTTGCCGGTAATTATGTATTGGCTCAAACTCAAACTCATAATACAATCGAAGGTCGTGATTTATTAAGAGAAGCTACTCAAACAGAATTTAATAAGAACCCATATGCCGGAAATGATATGCCAAGACCTCATCTATATGAACTTTGGTCAAGACATGAATATAAAAGAGATGATAATCCCGGTCACTATTGGGCAATGGCTATTGACCTAAATGCTTGTACCGGTTGTGGTGCTTGTGTTGTCGCCTGTAGCATTGAAAACAACGTTCCTGTTGTAGGACGCGATGAAGTGAGAAGAAGACGAGAGATGCATTGGATCAGAATTGACAGATATTTTGCATTCAAAAATGTGGAACATGTTGACTATTCTAATGACTTACTCCTAAAAAGAGATTATCAGAAGGATTTTGTTACCAAAGAAAAAGGTATCGAAGCATTGGACAGAGCTGAAGCAAAGAAAAAAGATGGAGAATATCTCTATTATGAGAATGTACAGGTGATGCACCAGCCGATTATGTGCCAACATTGCGATAATGCCCCATGCGAAACGGTTTGTCCTGTGTTGGCAACTACTCATAGTTCAGAAGGTTTGAACCAAATGACATACAACCGTTGTATTGGGACAAAGTATTGTGCCAATAACTGTCCTTTCAAAGTGAGACGATTTAACTGGTTCAGATATAATGATAATGATAAGTTTGATTTCTTCTTCAATAATGATTTAGGTAAGATGGTCATTAATCCTGATGTTACAGTTAGAACCAGAGGGGTTATGGAAAAATGTTCAATGTGTGTACAGAGAATCCAGGATGGTAAGCTTAAAGCAAAACGCGAAAGAAGAGAAATGATAGATGGAGAAATTGAAACTGCTTGCCAAAGATCATGTCCGGCAAACGCTATAGTATTTGGGGATTTAAACGATACATCTAGTGAAGTATCTAAACTATATAAAAACGAACGTTCTTATCACTTGCTTGAAGAATTAAACCTTCAACAAGGTGTAAAATACCTAACTAAAATCAGAAACATTTAATTTTTAAAATTTTTCATTCGATATACAATGAGTCATAATATAACAACAATACGCCCTCGATTAGTTACCAAGGACAAGTCGCTCGCGGATGTGAGTAATGAGATATGTCGCCCAATTGAGAACAAGCCTTCTACTACTTGGAAAATAGGATTTACTCTTGCAGTAATCTTCTTTGGATTGCTTGCATTTACGCTTGCGCTCACTACCTTAGTGGGTATTGGTACATGGGGATTAAATAAATCAGTTCAGTGGGGTTGGGATATTACCAACTTCGTTTGGTGGATTGGTATTGGACACGCAGGAACATTGATTTCTGCAATTTTGCTCTTATTCAGACAAAAGTGGAGAATGTCTATCAACCGTTCTGCTGAGGCTATGACAATCTTTGCAGTGCTTTGTGCTGCATTATTCCCTCTCTTCCACATGGGTAGGGTTTGGGTCGGTGCATATTGGGTGTTCCCTTTGCCAAACGCTTTCGGTTCTTTGTGGGTTAACTTTAATTCACCTCTTTTATGGGACGTTTTTGCGGTTAGTACTTATTTCTCTGTTTCCCTTGTTTTCTGGTATTTAGGTTTAATTCCGGATATTGCGACTATCAGAGACAGAGCTACAACAAAAGGACGTAAGTTTTGGTATAACTTCTTCTCAATGGGCTGGACAGGTTCTACCAGAACATGGAATAGATATGAAGTAGTATCACTTATTCTTGCGGGTATTTCAACCCCTCTTGTATTGTCTGTGCATACTATTGTGTCTTTTGACTTTGCAACTTCCGTGGTTCCGGGTTGGCATACAACCATTTTCCCTCCATACTTCGTTGCCGGAGCTATTTTCTCAGGCTTTGGAATGGTTTGTACATTATTAATAATAGCGCGCAAGGTATTAAATTATGAAGATTATATCACCATCGGACACCTAGAAGCAATGGCAAAGGTACTTATGCTTACCGGTACATTGGTTGGTTTGGCTTATATTACGGAATTTTTTGTGGCAGCATACTCCGGTGTAGAGTATGAACAATATGCCTTTCTTAACAGAGCTACCGGTCCTTATTGGTGGGCATATTGGAGCATGATGACATGTAATCTTGTTGCTCCTCAATTCTTTTGGATGAAATGGGCAAGAACTACTCCATGGTTCATATTCTTCCTTTCTATTGTTGTGAATGTGGGTATGTGGTTTGAACGTTTCGTAATTATTGTTACTTCTTTACATAGAGAATATCTACCATCCGGTTGGGCGTTATACTCCCCTACATGGGTTGAAATAGGAATTTACTTGGGAACTTTTGGAATGTTCTTTACGTTTTTCTTCTTATTTGCCAAATTTCTTCCGGTTATTAATATGGCTGAGATTAAAACAATTTTGAAAGACAGCGAATAATTCACACTTAAAATGATTTGAAAAATGAATGACAAGAAACTAAGTTTAAGAAATAACAAAAAGGTTCTATTTGGAATATTTGAAGATGGTGATTCAGCATTAGAAGCTACACAAACTGTATTTAATAGAGGTGTGAATATTATAGACTGCTATTCACCATATCCGATTCATGGAATGGAAAAAGCTATGGGATTAAAACGTTCAAGATTACCCATCGGAGCTTTTGTATGTGCTATGACCGGTTTGTCTCTAGCAATTATCCTTCAGGCAGGAATTATGTATTTTGATTGGCCAATGATTATTGGTGGTAAACCTTATGCCGGCATTCCATCATGGATACCCGTTATGTTTGAACTCTCAATCTTATGCACCGCATTTGGTATTGCCATATTGTTTTTTGCAAGAAGTGGAATGATTCATGGGAAAATAGCTAATGAGATAATCGACCCTAGACAAACTAGCGATAGAATCGTTCTTGCTATGTCGTTAGATGAAGCTGGGATTAATACAGATGAATTGGTTAAACTCTTGTCTGATAAGGGTGCTGTTGAAATAAGGCAAAGAGTTAATCTAGATAATAATGAGTTTGAAGATAATGTGATTAAATAATAACAATGATTAGAAAAAACATGAACAAACATTTTTATATAATATTTTCATTGATTGGGGTTTCATTCCTTTTGAGTTCTTGTGCAAAAAGCAGAGGAAACAATCCGGGAGTTGAATATGCACCTGATATGTATTATGATAAAGGCTATGAACCTTTTAAGGAGAAGGATTCTAATACATTAAACAGATTTGGATCAAATTTGCGTGAACCTGTAAAAGGGACAATTGCTGTTGGTAAATTGGATTATGCATATCTTTTGGATAATAATGGAGAGGGTTATGAAGCTTCTGCCATACAAATTCATTACCCAGAGGATTTTACTTTTGATTCAGTTAGAGGTGAACGCCTTTATAACATTTATTGTGCACCTTGTCATGGAGTAGAAGGTCATAATGATGGTAGTGTTTTTAAGAGAGTAGCTGCAATCAAACCCCCATGGAAAGGATATCAAGATGATTATATCAAGAACCTCCCTGTTGGAAAGATGTATCATGTAATTACTTATGGTAAAAATAATATGGGAAGCCACGCTTCAGTTTTAACACCAGAGGAGAGATGGCAGGTTATTGCTCATATCCAAGAGCTGAGTGGTATTGGATATCATAAGAACGCTACTGTGAACAATGAGCAACAAGATCAACAAACAACAATTCAGACTAATAATTAATATTAACCTTTATTCAAATGGCGCACGGACATAAAATAGAATTAAAACAAGAGTTCTTCTCAGGTAATAAGAAGGCAACAAAATTCAGTTTAATACTTATTGTGCTGGGACTATTGCTTACTATTATCGGAATAGCTACAGCACCCAAAACTCATCCTTCAAATGAAGGGGCATCGAGCGAGGAACATCACCATGTTGCAGCTGATAATAATACACCTAGGTTAAATTATTATGGAGACCATCAAGTAAATCATCCACTACCTCCACCTATCCCGGAGGATGCTGGGGCACATAAGCCTTGGTATTCAAGAGTTTATGCCAACATCTTAACAAATTCCTATTTTTTCGTGTTGGTCAGTTGTCTAGCATTGTTCTTTTGGGCTTTACAATATATTGCTAATGCCGGATGGACAACAGTTTTTAAAAGAGTAATTGAATCAGTTGTAGCATTCCTGCCAATAGCTTCAATTATTCTAATTTTAATTCTCATTATAGGAAAGTCTGATTTATATCATTGGGCTCATTATGAACATGAGGCTTTAAAACCTGGTGAACCGGGATATGATAAAATATTATCCGGAAAATCATGGTTTCTAAATTCTTCTTTCTTCATTGGTGGCATTATCATTATCCCATTAGTTTGGTTCTTAATCGGTAAAAAACTAAGTTCATTATCAGTTCGAGAAGATGCAGAGGGAGGGCTCACACCGTTTAAGAAATCTATCAGATGGTCAGCAGCATTTACTGTTTTTTTTATTTTCTCAATTAGCGTACTTAGTTGGTTAGTAATAATGAGTGTTGATGCACATTGGTACTCAACAATATTTTCCGTTTATAATTTTGCAACAGGATTTGTTGCTGCCTTATGCGCAATCACTCTGATTGTTCTTTATCTTAAATCAATAGGTCATTTAAATCTTGTAACTGATGAACACATTCATGATTTAGGTAAATTTATTTTTGCCTTTTCTATTTTTTGGGGATATATTTGGATATCACAGTTCCTTCTAATTTGGTATGCCCATATTCCTGAAGAGGTATACTATTACCAAGTAAGATTAATGGATCAGTGGAAACCTTATTTTTACATAAATATTGTTATAAACTTTGTGATACCATTTTTCGTCTTAATGACTAGGGATGCAAAGAGAAATCCTAAATTACTAGGTTGGATTGCAGTAATCTTACTGTTTGGGCATTGGATAGATGTATATCTAATGGTAATGCCCGGCACTATTGGTTCTCTTGCACAATTTGGAATGCTTGAGATTGGAATGTTATTACTATTTACTGGTACATTTATATACTTAACACTGCTTTCATTAACAAAAAGAGCACTTGTCCCAATCAATCATCCTTATCTCGAAGAGTCAGCACATCATGATGTTGGAGTTTAAAAAATAATTTAAAATATTTAAGAGCCGTGTCTGTTAAGATACGGCTCTTTTTTTTGCTCAAATCAATCGGAATAATATTCTAAAGGTTTTCTAACAGGCGTTAATTTTAATAACTTTGCAACGCAAAACAACAGATGAAATGACCTTGAAAGAGAAAGAGCTTAGCTCAGTTGTTATAAAGTTTGTGGGAGATTCGGGTGATGGGATGCAAGTTTCAGGTAATTTATTTACTTCTACCTCAGCTTTAGCGGGAAATGATATTGCTACTTTCCCTGATTTCCCGGCTGAAATTCGAGCTCCCATAGGAACCGTTGCCGGAGTTTCCGGTTTCCAAATTAGATTTGGAAGTGAAGAAATATACTCACCCGGTGATAGTTGTGATGTGTTGATTGCTATGAATGCTGCTGCACTGAAAAGTAATTTGGATACGCTTAAAACCAATGGAATTATTATTGCCAATACTTTGGGTTTTGATTCAAAAAACCTGCGATTGGCAGGATACTCGTCTGATGCAGACCCGCTTGGAGAAGTTCAGGCAAAAGGTTATAAATTAGTCAATGTTGATTTATCAAAGGTGGCTAAGGAAACCTTAGCAGACAAAGGTATCAGTACCAAAGAAATGGAGCGTGGTAAGAATATGGTGGCACTCGGTCTTGTTTGTTGGATGTATCAGAGACCTTTAGATAAAGTTTTTGCCTTGACCGAAATGCGCTTTGGGAAGAAAGGGGATTGGGCAGAATGGAACAAAGCTTTGATTCAGGCAGGATGGAATTTTGGTGAAACATTGGAACTGTTTAATGAGAGATATGTTGTTAAACCGGCTCCTTTACAATCAGGCACATATAGAGGAATTGCCGGAAACGAGGCTTTGGCCTTGGGGTTAATTGCTGCCGGTCATAAGTCCGGGTTGAAATTATTTTTGGGTGCATATCCTATCACACCTGCTTCCGATGTTTTGCATGAACTTGCAAAATACAAAAAGTTGGGAGTTGATTCATTTATGGCAGAAGACGAGATTGCTGCTATCTGTGCAGCCATTGGTGCATCTTATGGCGGAAATCTTGGGGTTACAGTGAGTTCAGGACCGGGAATCGCACTCAAAACAGAAGCAATGGGATTGGCTATATCCTTAGAAATACCCTTGGTTATTTGTAATGTACAAAGAGGAGGCCCATCCACAGGCTTGCCTACAAAGACCGAACAGGCTGATTTGTTTCAAGCGATGTTTGGCAGAAATGGAGAAGCACCTATGATTGTTATAGCCCCCGGAAGTCCAAGGGAATGCTTTGAAATGGCTTTTGAAGCAGCCAAACTCTCTTTGGAACATGTTACTCCGGTGATGTTGTTGAGTGACGGTTATATTGCCAATGGTGCTGAGCCTTGGAAATTTCCGAGAATGGAAGAACTCCCTAAAATTAACCCTAATTTGGCTAAATCTGTCAGTGGTTACAAGCCTTATGAAAGAGATGAAAATTTTGTCAGACAATGGGCGGTACCCGGAATGAGCGGAATGCAACACAGAATAGGGGGCTTAGAGAAAGAAAATATTACAGGAAATGTTTCTTACGACCCTGATAATCATCAATTAATGGTTGACCTAAGGAGGAAAAAGGTAGAAAAGATTGTTGATTTTATTCCTGAGCTTAAAATAGTGAATGGAGATGAGAAGGGTAAATTACTTGTCTTGGGTTGGGGCTCTACTTTAGGTGCAATAACCACAGCTATTACTGATGCTCACAAAGCAGGAATTCAAGTAAGTCAGGCACATTTGAGATACCTGAACCCTTTTCCAAGAAACCTGGAGATGGTTCTTAATTCTTTTGAAAATATCCTTGTACCCGAACTTAATTCCGGTCAGTTGGCATTTATACTCAAGAGTAATTTTAATGCGAATATTATTCAATTGAATAAAGTAAAAGGGAAACCTTTCTTGGCAAGAGAAATTTTAGAAAAAATAACAGAAATTAATCATGGAAGTTGATTCAGTTCTAACACAAACAACACAACCGAAAGTATATACATCAAAAGATTTTGAATCTGACCAAGATGTACGTTGGTGCCCCGGTTGCGGTGATTATGCGGTTTTGAACGCAGTAAAAAAAGTTTTGCCGCAAACAGGAAAAAGAAAAGAGGACATTGTTTTCATCTCAGGAATAGGATGTTCTTCAAGATTCCCGTATTATGTAGATACTTATGGGATGCACTCTATTCATGGACGTGCATTTGCTATTGCAACCGGTTTGAAAATAACCCGACCGGAGCTGGATGTATGGATTATTACCGGTGATGGTGATAGTATGTCTATCGGAGGTAATCATTTAATTCATTTGTGCAGAAGAAATCCCAATGTCAATGTTTTGCTGTTTAATAACGAGATATACGGACTGACAAAAGGACAACACTCCCCGACATCCGAAAAAGGATTATTAACCAAGTCTTCGCCCTTGGGAGTTATTGACAATCCGTTCAACCCCCCGGCATTGACTTTGGGTGCGGGTGCCTCTTTTGTTGCCCGAACTATAGACCGATTCTCTGCTCATTTACACGATACAATCCTTGAAGCATCTAAGTTTAATGGAACTTCTTTTGTAGAAATTTATCAAAACTGTAATATTTTCAATGATGGTGTTTTTGAAAGCTTTACTGACAAAGAAGCCAAAGATGATAATATCATTATTTTGGAGCAGGGAAAGCAACTTATTTTCGGTAAAGAAAAGGATAAGGCTATTGTGCTCAAAGGGCACAGCCCTGAAATTGTTTCATTGAGTGAAGTCAATGAAACCAACGAATGGTTGCACGACCCTCAAGATTTTGTTAAAGCAACTTTGCTTGCTCAATTTACATATATGCAAGGATTCCCACGACCTTTTGGTGTTTTCTATTCAAAACAAAGGCCTACTTATGATGAATTATTTGAATCTAAAGGATGGGATGCCGATGAGAGTGAGATTGACAAAGTCATTGCAGGGAAGTTTACTTGGAAAGTAGATTAAAAAATTATGTCAAAAATTAGTATTAACGTCAAAGAAGGTACACTCAAGAAACCTGAATATATTGTTGGAATTGATTTAGGAACAACCAACAGCCTTGTGTCAGTTTGTGATTCTGAAACCGGGAAGCCAAAAGCACTGTCCAATGATTCTGTTACCATTGTCCCCTCTGTTGTTTATTTTGATGAAAATAACCATGCAATAGTAGGAGAGAAGGCAAAAGAAATGTTGGAAATATACCCTGAAAGAACCATTTACTCTGTTAAAAGATTACTGGGTCGTTCTTATAATGATGTAAAAACGAAGTCAGATTTTTTTCACTACAGAATTATTGATGAGAAAGAAGACGAATTGGTCAAAATTAATATTGGTGAAAGATTTTATAATCCAATAGAATTGTCGGCCATGATATTGAGAGAGTTGAAAGAGCGTGCATCCCGGGTTTTGAAAGGCGATGTTAACAAAGCTGTCATTACCGTTCCTGCTTATTTCAATGATGCTCAAAGACAAGCAACCAGAGATGCCGGCAAAATGGCAGGGCTTGATGTGTTGCGAATCATCAATGAACCAACGGCTGCAAGTTTAGCTTATGGTATAGGATTGAATAAAGAACAGACTAAAACCGTTGCGGTTTATGACCTTGGTGGCGGTACTTTTGATATCTCTATTTTAAGAATTGAAAACGGTATATTTGAAGTCCTGTCAACCAATGGAAATACTTTCTTAGGTGGAGATGATTTTGATAATGCCATTGTAAATTATTGGATTACACAGAACGGGATTTTGCAGGATAAACTCCTTTCAGACAAAGTCAGTGCACAGAAATTCAGAATATTTTCAGAAAAAGCAAAAAGAATACTTTCCAATCAAACGGAATTCTCAGAAAAGATTGATACCAAAGTTTTCTCGGGAATATTATCTCTTACAAAAGAAAAATTTGAAGGACTCATAAAACCATTGATAGATAAAACCATAGCATCTTGTGTGCTAGCACTAAAAGACGCTTCACTCAGCAAGGCTGAAATAGACGAGGTTATTATGGTGGGCGGTTCTACCCGAGTTCCTGCTGTTTGCGAAGCAGTAAAATTGTTTTTTGAAAAAGAAAAATTAAACGACAAACTCAATCCCGATGAAGTAGTATCCCTTGGCGCAGCAGTTGAGGCAGATGTGCTTGCCGGAAATCGTAAAGATATCCTGCTTTTGGATGTAACACCATTGTCATTGGGAATTGAAACCTTGGGAGGCTTAATGGACTTTTTGATTAGTAGAAATTCTCGAATCCCATGTAAAGCCGGGCGACAATACACAACTTCAAAAGATGGTCAGACAGGAATAAAAATTAATATTTATCAGGGAGAGAGAGAAATGGTTGCAGACAATAGATTGTTGGGAGAGTTTGAGCTCAAAGGGATTCCGCCCATGTTAGCAGGTTTGCCCAAGATAGAAATCACCTTTTTATTGGATGCAGACGGTATTCTAACAGTAGATGCAACCGAATTGCGCTCCGGTGTTAAACAGGAAATTCAGGTGAAACCGGCCTATGGGCTTACAGATGAACAAGTTGAGTCCATGTTGCTTGATTCAATTAAAAATGCAAAAGAAGATATGCAAGCCCGTATGTTGCAGGAAGCAATTACAGAATCTAAGCAATTAATCTCAACCACCGAGCGTTTTATTGAAAGGAATAATGATTTGCTTACGCCTACCGAGATTAAAGAAACCCAAAAGATTATCGAGAAACTAAAACACACTTTGGAATCCAATCAAAAAGATGCTATACTTGCGTGTAAGGATGAGTTAAATGAATACACAAAACCTTATGCAGAAAGATTAATGGATAAGGCTGTTCAAAAATCACTTAAAGGGAATAAGATTGGTTAAGCACATTTATATATTACTAATCCTACTCATGCCCTCCAATTATCTATTTGGGCAGGAAGAGGATTATACATTTGTCAATCCTGATGAGAAGGAGTCTCTTGATTTAGGGATACGTATGGGTTATGCTGCTAATAGTTTTTATGGGAAAATGTTTAAATCTCCTCTTCCTTTGTTTGCCTTTACAGGAGGTGTATATTATAGACATCCAATTAATAAATCAAAAAAAATATCACTTTATACAGAGGTTGGATTTAGTTTCAAAGGAGCAAAATTTAATGAACAAGCTGACAGTTCCATTGAGCGTATCGCTTTAATATATTTCGATTTTCCAATAGGGATTGAATATACACTTAAAAGTATTAATAACACGGATAATAGAAATACCAATTACAGATTGTTTATCGGGTTACAACCCTCAATCCTTGCCCGCTCCTCACTTTTCCGAAAAATTGACAAGGAAGGAATTGCTACTTCATATGGTCTTCCACTTCGCATTATGGATTATTCAGCTGTAGTCGGGGTTCCTATGGATTTTCCGGTTGGTTATGGGAAGATGGGGTTTGCTCTATTTTTTAAATATGGTTTGCGGAACATAAACCGAGATATGGAAAGATTCGGAAATCTTAGTAACTTTGCTTCCGGACACAAGTTTGGTAATTGGCAAATTGCGTTGAATATTACCTTTTAAACAGAGTGAGTTGTGAGAATGCAGAAAAATAAAACTCCGATTTTGGTTACGCTGGCTATATACAATAGCAGCACTGAAGCTTATTTGGCAAAATCCAGATTAGAGGCACAAGGAATTCGTTGTTTTCTCGAAAATGAATCAGTAAACATGCTCTATGCCAATGCACTTGGTGGTGTTGTACTTAAGGTTTCTAATACGGATTTCGATGAGGCCTATACTCTATTACAAGAACTCAGGAAAAACAAAAAACAAAATAGCGAATCCGCATTGAAAGAACTCAATGCAATGTTTGTATGCCCCTCTTGCGGACAGCTGAATGAAGACAATAAGAGTATTACTCAAAAGCAACCCTTCCTGACAAAATTACTTATTAATTTGGGTATCAGAAATCACAAAATTGTGTGCGACTATTGCCTAGCCACGTTTAGCAAAGACGAGTTAGTCAGAAAGTAATCAGACTTCATAATTATATTTGTTTTTATGTCTTTTGGTAAAAACAAAACGGCATACATTAAGTTGCATGCCGTTTTGAAATTTAGTATTCTAAAGAGTTTTATTTCACAATAGTCATTTCAGACACGATATGAGGCGCACCGCCCAAAATGTCAATACACCATAAAACATAGCGAATATCAACAGCAATTGTCCTCTTATAGGTAGGGTCAAAATAGATGTCCCCACTCATCGCTTCCCAATTTCCGTCAAAAGCAATTCCAATTAACTCACCGTTGCCGTTCATCACAGGAGAACCGGAGTTACCACCTGTAATATCGTTGTCGGTTAGGAAGTTTATTTTTAATCTCCCATCCTTGTCGGCATACTGTCCGTATTTGCGATCTTTTGCTAACTTGACAAATTTGTCACTAAGGTCAAACTCTATATCTTCCGGTATATATTTTTCCAAGACACCTCTCATATTGGTAACATAATCATAATAAACACCGTCTTTGGGTACATAACCTTTCACAGTACCGTAAGTTAATCTTATGGATGAATTGGCATCAGGATAAAGTTCTTTTTTCGCATAAAAATCAATAGTTTTCATTGATTCATAAGCCTCCCCGGTAACTACTGTTGCTTGGCCTTCTTTCGTTGAAATAACGGGTTGAGAGTTTTGCATCTCCATGATTCCTTTGATATAATTCCTGCCACTCTCATTGAGTTGAGTGAGGTAAGAACGGTACTTTGGATAAATTTCCTTGTTAAATAAATTAGCAAAAGTTATGAAAAACTCGAATGTCTTATCTTTTTCAATTGACTTTTGGCTAAGGTTTGAAGCAAATTTCTCGGCTTTTTCTTTTGAACTCAATTTGCTCTTTTTGTAAAAATCAGCAGCAAATCTATAAGCACCAGCTTCACCTTCTTTGTCGAATTTATATTTATGTGCAATCTTGGACATCAGCTCCGGTTGTTGTTCTTTTGGGATATCGGTATAATATTTATAGACAATACGGGCAAAAATCTTTTGGTCTGCCTCCCAAAGCAACGGATTCCAATCTCTGTTCTGAATAGCAGTTTTAAATGCTTCGATGCTTTTGTTTATTGATACTTCGTCCTTGCTTATATAAGCATTATTTATCGCATAAATATAACGTGTCACAGCCATGATTTCTGGGGATAGAATTCCTTCGGCAATATAATCAAAATGCTTTGAATAAGGTTTATAAGCATCTACGGCAGTTTTAACATTGAACAAG
>JAGFIU010000036.1:5000-87761 GCA_024103355.1 Bacteroidota bacterium | reverse complement strand
TCTGTGCATTGTAGCTGCTGTAATACAACTGATACCAAGCAGAGGGCGAGCCAAAGAAGGTATCTGTTGCCAGCCCTCTGTACAAAAAGAAAGAAGAATCCATCAAGCCTTTGTCCATCAGCAGCCCAGTAGTAAGATATTGCGAGGTATCCAAAGGTGCAAATGTCCAGTCAATCACTCTGACTCATCCCCCAAAAAGTTGATAAGTTAAAAATCTAATCCTGAAATCAATTTACTTTTTATGCTCTTTTTACACGTTGTTGTGTAACCCTATTTTAGGACAAGACATAGAAAGATCATAAATATTTTTAAGCCTATCACCTAAAAACATTTATTCAAGAATACCCGTGTATTTTAACACGAACTCGGATCAATATTGTTTACTCAATAAGTTATCTCCGGCTAAAATTGATTAGTCGTAGTCTGATATTCCTTAAAATAAAGGTTTTTTAAGACATTTCGAGAGATGAAGAACTTGCTTCCTCATTCAGAATCTTGAGAATAGTCTCATTTGGCTCATATTTCAGTTCATTGAGCAAGTCAATAGTTTTAAGAAATTCTGAAAGTTCTTGGCGAAGTTCTTGATCAGATTCAAGAGAGTGTAGAATGTGTAAATTCTCTTCTTGTGTTGTCTCTTGATAAACGAATCTTATTAAATCCTCTTGAGTAATTTTTGAATCCATATTGTCAATTTAAATCATAAACACTTTCAGAACGAAATTGTTTTGTGATTTATTGCACGGATTATAAATAAAAAATAGAAGGTTGAAATACCTTTATTTGTTGAGGTCGGGGGCGTATGTATTAATCATTTTGCGCAGATTAATCAGTGCATAGCGCATCCTTCCCAAAGCTGTATTGATACTGATTCCTGTAAGCTCGGAAATCTCTTTGAAACTCAAATCACCATAGTGTCTGAGAATCAGAACCTCTTTTTGTTCTTCCGGCAATTCTTTGATAAACATTCTGATAACTCTTTCACGCTCATTCTGAACGATTTTATCTTCAATGCTTCTTTCAAAAAAATTCAAGGTTTCAAAGATATCACTACCGTCATCGCGGGTAATCTTAGGCATTTTTTTAACCTTGCGGTAATAATCTATAGCAAGGTTACGGGCTATTCGCATCACCCATTGTTTGAATTTGTCGTTTTCTTCGTATTTACCTGATTTGAAGGTTCTGATTACTTTGATAAAGGTCTCTTGGAAAATATCTTCAGCAATGTAGGTATCTTGAACAACAAGATAAATAGCGGTATAAACTTTGGACTTATAACGCTTCACAAGCATTTCCATACAAGCTTCATTGCCGGCAATAAAATTGCGAATTAAATCTCTGTCTGAAATTTGTTGTCTATTCATAATAAAACCTCCTATTTTGCAGGGCGAAAATTTGGTTTAAGCAATTGATTAATTTGGCTTTTGTAGAGGTTGTTCTTATAGACTTATGCAATAAATGAGCCGACTAAATTAAGTTATAGGTTTTGAAATACCAAATTTTTTATTAAAAAGTTTTTATGAAAACGGAGTCAAAGAAATATAATTCTCTGATAATCAAAGGGGCAAGACAGCATAATTTAAAATCCATTTCTATTGAAATACCGCATGGTTCTTTCACTGTAGTAACCGGAGTTTCGGGTTCGGGCAAAACTTCCTTGGTTTTTGATACCATTTTTGCGGAAGGTCAACGCAGATATGTCGAAAGTCTGTCGGCTTATGCAAGGCAGTTTATGGGTAGAATGCCAAAACCCGAGGTGGATTCAATTGATGGACTTGCACCGGCAATAGCTATCGAACAAAAAATTATAACTCGTAACCCGCGTTCTACCGTGGCTACCGCTACAGAAATTTATGATTATCTGAAATTGCTTTTCACAAGACTTGGTAATATTTACAGCCCTGTTTCGGGTGAAAAGGTAGTTAGACAAACCCCTGAGGATGTATGGAATTTTGCTGTAAAACAAAAAGATGGAACAGCTCTTACCATACTCTCCAAACCCGTTAGTTGGACTACTAAATCATCCAATGTAGAAAAAGAATTAGATTCTGTTTTACAAAGAGGTTTTGTTAGAATCTACAACAAAAACATAGGTTTTGTGAGGATTGATAAAAATGGAAATAGTTCATTGGATAATCTTGAGGATACTTATTTGGTTATTGACAGACTGACTATGGACTCAGAAAATGATGAAATGAGTGCGCGTTTTTTTGATTCAACAGAAAATGCTTTTTGGGAAGGCAGAGGTAAATGCTTTCTGCTGATAGAAAAAGAAGATACTTCACCGGTTATTAAAATGTTCTCCGATAGTTTAGAAAAAGATGGGATTACCTTTCTTGAACCGGACTTGAATAACATGAGTTTTAACAGCCCGGCCGGAGCTTGTCAAAGATGTGAAGGGTTAGGAGAAATCAATGATATAGACCCTGATTTGGTTATTCCCGATATCTCTCTTTCTGTTTATGAAGACTGTGTTGTACCCTGGAAAGGTGAGGTGATGAGTATTTGGAAACAACATTTTATGAGACAAGCAGTATTGGATGATTTTCCAATCCACAGACCATACAAAGATTTGACAGACGTACAAAAAGAATATTTGTGGAACGGATCAAAAAAGAATAAAGGAATCTATGATTTCTTTGCTCATTTAGAAGAGAAATCATATAAAATCCAATATAGGGTTATGTTATCCCGATATCGCGGCAAAACAATTTGTCCTGAATGTAAGGGAACCAAACTGAGAAAAGAAGCAACCTATGTGAAACTTGTACCCAAGCAAAAGTTTGAAGGATTGCCCGATAATGTTTCACTCAAGGATATTTTACTTTTACCGGTTGAAAAAGCTTATTTATTTTTTAAAGATGTTGAATTTGAAGGAGTTCAGACAAAGGCAGTTGAAAGAGTGATAACCGAAATCAGAAACAGGCTTGAGTTTTTGTATAAAACCGGTTTGGGATATCTGACTTTACACAGAATGTCTAACACGCTAAGCGGAGGG
This sequence comes from Bacteroidota bacterium, assembly GCA_024103355.1. Lineage (GTDB taxonomy): Bacteria > Bacteroidota > Bacteroidia > NS11-12g > UBA955 > JALOAG01. The sequence goes on along the minus strand of JAGFIU010000036.1, from coordinate 84,766 downwards.
GAATCTCAAAGAGTAAGATTAGCCACATCATTGGGCAGCTCGCTGTCAGGGTCTATTTATGTTTTGGATGAACCCAGTATAGGACTTCACCCACGCGATACTTTACAACTGATAGAAGTGCTTAAAAGTTTACAAAAAAAAGGCAATACCGTCATTGTGGTTGAACATGAAGAAGAGATGATGAGAGCTGCTGATTATATCATTGATATAGGACCATTGGCGGGTGTATACGGAGGAGAGGTTGTATTTGCCGGAGCTTTTGATGAGTTAGTGCATGCTAAAAAATCACTGACAGCCGATTATCTCACCGGAAAAGTTTTTATACCTACTCCATCCAATAGAAGAAAGGCAGTGAATATGATTTCGCTGAAAGGTGCACGAGAAAACAATCTCAAAGACATTGATGTTTATTTTCCTTTGGAAACCTTGACTGTAGTAACCGGAGTCAGCGGAAGCGGGAAAACCACTTTGATTAAGAAAATTCTATATCCTGCTCTGCAAAAGAGATTGGGCCTATATGCGGGTATAAAAACCGGTAAGTTCTCTGAGATAACCGGGAAAATCGAAATGATTAAAAATGTTGAACTTATTGACCAAAACCCTCTCGGACGTTCCTCTCGCAGCAATCCCGTAACCTATGTTAAAGCATGGGATGCCATTAGAGATTTATTTTCAGAACAAACACTTTCAAAGGCACGAAAATACAAACCCTCTTTTTTCTCTTTTAATGTAGAAGGCGGCAGATGTGAACACTGCAAAGGAGACGGAGTTCAAACCATTGAGATGCAGTTCATGGCAGATATAGTTTTGCCTTGTGAGTTTTGTAACGGAAAGCGTTTTAAGGACGAAGTTTTAGAAGTTGAATACAAAGGAAAAAATGTTGCAGATGTGTTGGATTTGACCGTAGATGAAGCAATGGAGTTTTTTGAAAACAACAAAACCATTACTGAAAGGTTATTGCCTTTACAAAAAGTGGGTTTGAGCTATATCAAATTAGGACAATCTTCCAACACCCTTAGTGGAGGAGAAGCACAGAGAGTTAAATTGGCTTCCTTCTTAGGTAAAGGACATGGAACAGACCCTATCTTGTTTATTTTTGATGAACCCACAACCGGACTGCATTTTCACGATATATCAAAACTCTTGGATTCTCTCAATGCGTTGATAGATAAAGGACATTCTGTAATCGTTATTGAGCACAATATGGAAATGATAAAATCCGCTGATTATGTGATAGACCTAGGACCTGAAGGCGGTGACTTGGGTGGAAAATTGGTTTTTGCCGGAACCCCTGAAGAACTGATAAAATGCAAAGAATCACATACCGGTAAGTTTCTTGCTTTGAGTTATAAGAGACAAACCATGTAATACGGCTTTTTAACCAAACATAGCTCGGTCTTATTAAGAATAATTCAAAATAATGGGCTAACTTCGCACAGTCATAATACACAATCAAAATTTATTTTTAATCAATAACAAACAGAAATATGAGCAATACTTCAGAACCTATAAAAGAGTACGATGTACGCGAACTCATTCCTATAGACAGACACACCATGTTGCTGGAAGTTTTTAAAAACCTTCCTACGGGTGAAAGTTTTACTTTTATCAATGACCATGACCCATTGCCTTTGTTTTATGAATTCCGTTCTATTCATGGCGATGTTGTGGGTTGGGAATATCAAAATCGCGGAGGAAGAGAATGGAAAGTAAAAGTTACACGCTTGGAAGATTCCATCGGAAGAGAATTTAACGAAATTTCAACCATGATGGATTTGCGAAAAGTTGAAAAGAAAGATTGGAAACATGTGATTTTTCATCGTTATGGAATGATGAAAGAAGGCGATGTAATGGAAATAGTTGCAGCCGAAAACACTGAAGAAATATACGGTACCTTTATTATGAAATTTGAAGGTCAGTTCAGATGGGTATATAAAAAGAAAGAAGAAGGAGAGGTAGTAGTTCACCTTACCAAAACAGTTAAAAGCGGTTTGGGTGATGACGGTTTTATGGTCGTTAATGAATTTGATGTTAGACCTTATACCCCTACAGAACGCCACGAAATTTTCTATAAAGCATTTGCTGATATTAAACCCGGAGAAGCTTTTATATTAATTAATGACCACGACCCAAAACCTCTTTATTACCAAATGGAGGCAGAAAGTAAAGAGCCTTTTCGTTGGGAATACTTAGAAGAAGGTCCGGAAGTTTGGAAAGTCAGGGTTATTAAAGTAAAAGGATAGATCCTACAACAAATCAAATTAAGGATGCTATTTCACAATTGGAGCAGCATCTTTTGTTTTTGGCTTATTTGTTCTTGCTATACAATACTTTGTCCAAAGAAAACTTGCCTGCACCGGAGATAAAAAGAGCAATAAATATAAAAAAGTAAAAAACGATATGTTCTATATCTCCTATTGGACTTTGATTAATTACCCATTTTAGATGAAAAATAACCGCAAAATTGATGATTAAAACAAGAGCAGCAAGACGAGTAAATAATCCAAGAATCAAGAATATTGCACATACAAATTCAGCAAAAACAACCAAATAAAAAGAAATTGATTCTCCTAATCCGATTGGGTCCATAAATTGAATTTCGTCTCCTGAAAAAGCTTTGACTACCTTCCCCATCCATGACCATGTATTAGAATAATTGCAAAAATTATTCTAATCAACAACAGTGCTATATCATTGCCTGACTTCCATTCACCGGCAAGTATTTTTATTAGTTTCATAACTTTTGTGATTATTTGATGAATCGCAAAGATAAATGAATTTACAAACCTGGCAATCCATGACAAAATCAACAAAAAACACTGTCTATCTTTTGCTATTTTCGCGACCATGAAACTTAGAAATTTATTTGGCTTTTTACTTTTGTTTTCTCTTGTCTTATTAATGGCATGCACTCGGACTTCAGAGGAAGAAAAAACACTCAAACTAATTGCAGAACAAGAAGGAGATAATGGAAGTAAGGATTCTCTTTACTCGCTATATATCCGTTTTGCGGAAAGCTTTCCTCAGCACGCTAAATCAGCAGCATTTTTATACAAAACGGCCGATTATTATAAAATGACAAAACCGGAACAATCCGCTCTGTTGTTCAAAGAATATTTTGATAAATATCCTGATAGTGCAATGGCAGCCAACAGCCTTTTTAATGCGGCTTTTATGTTGGAAAACACCCAACCTGAATTGTCTATTGACCTATATAAAAAATTCATTACCAAATATCCCAAAGATGAACGCACAGAATCAGCCATTCAAAATCTTAAATATGTGGGGAAACCGGCTGAATTTATTATGGAACAACTCAAACAAAGCGGAATGGTTCAAGAAGAAATGGATTCGCTTGCAAACCAAATTAAATAAATATTCTATTTTTACACACTGAAAAACAAAGGATAATATTATGTCTTCAAATCTATTAAAAGGAAAGAAAGGAATCATCTTCGGTGCATTAGACCCTAAGTCAATTGCATGGAAAGTAGCAGAAAAATGTCATGAAGAAGGAGCAGAGTTCATATTGACCAATGCGCCTATTGCACTTAGAATGGGCACAATAAATGAACTTGCACAAAAAACAGGAGCAGAAGTAATCGGATGTGATGTTACTTTGGACAGTGACATGGAAGCCTTGGTAGATGCTGCTATTGCCAAATACGGTAAATTAGATTTTGTGCTGCACTCAGTGGGAATGTCTTTGAATATTCGCAAAGGCAAAGAATATACAGATCTTAACTATGAGTTAATGCACAAAACCTTTGATATTTCAGCCATTTCCTTTCATAGATTAATGCAAACACTTTGGAAAAAAGATGCTATGAACGAGTGGGGTTCTATTCTTGCACTTTCATACATCGCTGCTCAGCGTGTATTCCCGGATTATAGCGAAATGGCAGAAAGCAAATCCTTGCTCGAATCATTTGCCAGAAGTTTTGGTTATCGCTTTGGAAAAGCAAAGCATGTGCGTGTGAACACAATCTCACAATCTCCTACCATGACAACGGCCGGAAGTGGAGTAAGCGGTTTTGATGCTTTCTATGAATATGCTAATCAAATAAGCCCGCTTGGAAACGCATCTGCTGAGGATTGTGCAAATTATTGCGTAAGTCTTTTCAGCGACTTTACAAGAATGGTTACCATGCAGAACCTTTTTCACGATGGTGGCTTCTCCTATACCGGGATTAGCGAGGAAGTAATGAAGATTTTTAAAGGTTGATTCTGAATGGAAATGAATGCACTGAATGCAATCAGTCCTGTGGACGGAAGATATTGGGATAAATGTTCTGATCTTTCATCCTATTTTTCCGAATTTGCGCTCATCAAATACCGCATTCGTGTTGAAATAGAGTATTTTATTAAACTTTCGGATTTTATTCCGGATTCATTTTCTTCAAAAATTACTTCCGAACAAAGACAGTTCTTGAGAAATCTTTACCTCAATTTTAGTGAACAAGATGCCTTAGAGATCAAGAAAATTGAAAAAACAACCAATCACGATGTAAAAGCAGTTGAGTATTTTATTAAAAACAAAATTGCAGGAACAGCGTTGGAAACACTCAAAGAGTGGATTCACTTCGGATTAACATCTCAAGACATAAACAATACTGCAATACCGCTTTCTATCAAAGAAGCATGGGAAAACATCATTTTACCCCAAATCAATGCGGTAGTCTCAAAATTGGATTCTTTGGCTGAAGAATGGGCACAGATTCCAATGTTGGCCAAAACTCACGGACAACCGGCATCTCCTACACTTTTGGGTAAGGAAATCAAGGTTTTTACAGAAAGAATAAAAGGACAAATACAACAAAGCGAGCAAATACCGTTTTCTGCAAAATTTGGAGGTGCAACCGGCAATCTCAATGCGCATTTTGTTGCTTTCCCGGATAAGAACTGGATTGATTTTGCAAAAGACTTTACAGAAAATACATTGGGATTAAACCGCACCCGTTTTACCACACAGATTGAACCTTATGACAATGCTGCCGCATTTTTTGATGTAAACAAAAGGATTAACAACATTCTTATTGACCTCAGCAGGGATATATGGACTTATATTTCAATGCATTATTTTACTCAAAAAATAAAAGCAGGTGAAATAGGTTCAAGTGCAATGCCACACAAGGTAAATCCTATTGATTTTGAAAATGCTGAAGGAAATTTGGGATTAGCCAATGCTATTTTGGAGCATCTTGCTGCGAAATTACCCATTAGTCGTTTACAGAGAGATTTAACCGACTCAACTGTACTTAGGAATGTCGGGGTTCCCTTTGCACACTCAATCATTGCATATAAATCATTGCTGAAAGGTCTGGACAAACTACAACTACATCGCGAAACCATTAACCTTGACTTAGAAAATAACTTGGTTGTGGTAGCAGAAGCAATCCAAAATATTTTGAGAGTGATTGGATATCCCAACCCTTATGAAACATTAAAAGAATTGACTCGAAATAACGAAAAGCTAACTCGTGAAAAATTAGATTCTTTTATTGATGGACTTGATGCGAGCAGTGAAATAAAATCCAGACTTAAAGCAATCACTCCGTTTAATTATACCGGGAAAAATTAATTGCAAGAAAAAGCTAAATGCTTAATCTCTATATACTTTCAATGCTTCTTCAAGGCAATCCATGGCTGCATTGATACTGTCCTCATTCAACACATACGCGAGTCGTACTTCAGATTTACCTAATTCAGGGCTTGAATAAAACCCGCTGGCGGGTGCCATCATTAGGGTTGCGTTGTTATGACTAAAAGAAGTGAGCAACCATTTGCAGAAATCTTCACTGCTTTTTACAGGCAATTTTGCAATAATATAAAATGCGCCTTTGGGATTTGGACAAATCACATTAGGCATTGCTTGCAGCCTTCTAACCAATAGGTTTCTTCTGTTTTTGTATTCTTCCAAAACATTTTCAAAATAATCTTCGGGAAGTTTGCAGGCAGCTTCGCCTAAAATTTGCGCTAAGGTTGGAGGTGAAAGTCTTGCTTGTGCAAATTTTAAAGCTGTTTCCAACACTTCTTTGTTGTGTGTTACCAAAGCTCCTATTCTCGCACCGCAGGCACTGTATCTTTTTGAAATCGTATCCAATAAAATTGCGTGTTTCTCAAGTCCTTCCAAACTCATCACAGAGGTGTGTTTAACACCGTCATAGCAGAACTCACGGTATGCTTCATCGCTAAACAAAAACAAATCATGTTTAAGACAAAGGTCGCGCAGTGTTTGCAATTCTTCCTTGCTGTACAAATAACCGGTTGGATTATTAGGATTGCAAATCATAATTGCTTTGGTCTTGGGAGTTATTGAGAGTTCAAAATCTTCAATTTTGGGAAGTGCAAAGCCGTCTTCAATAAAAGATTTGATGGGAACGACTTTTATTCCGGCAACCCTTGCAAAACCATTGTAATTTGCATAAAAAGGCTCCGGAATAATAATTTCATCACCGGGATTCAAGCAACTGAGCATGGCAAAAGAAATAGCTTCCGAACCTCCTGTGGTAATAATAATTTCTTCCGGTGTAACACGGATGTTATTCCTATGATAATATTGAGCAAGCGCTTCTCTATAGCTTTGGAAACCCTCACTCGGGCTGTATGCAAGTATTTTTAGGTCAGTGTGCTTCACTGCATCTAAGACGGCTTGCGGTGTTTCAATGTCCGGTTGACCGATATTCAAATGATAAACAGTCATACCGCTTGCTTTTGCTGCATTTGCAAAGGGAGTAAGCTTTCGGATGGGTGATGGCGGCATCAACTCACCGCGTTCTGAAATCTTTGGCATAGGCGTGCAAAATTAGCTATCCTTAGGAAATGAGAAACACTTCACTTGAATTTATTTGGATGTACGATTTACTTAAAACAAAAACCAAAATGCCGCATTTCATTGAGTATTTTCAAATAATATTGCGCCAATGTCTAAGAACCTTGAAGTTATTTTAACCCCGGCTATTTGCTCCAATTTTTCATTTGAAAACAAAACAGTAGTTATTATTGATGTTCTGAGAGCCACTTCTACCATAGCATTTGCGCTCAATCGCGGATTCAAAAAAGTCATAACATGCAGGGATGTTGAACTAGCAAGGAGTTTGAAAAACCAACAGTCTCTCGTTGCAGGCGAGCGTAACGGGGATAAAATTCCGGGATTTGATTTGGGCAACTCTCCTTATGAAATAGCTAATTTGGAAACTATTCCGGAGAACCTTGTTCTGACAAGTACCAATGGAACAAAAAGTGTAGAAATAGCCATTCAGAGTGGAGCTGAAGAAATTCTTTGTGGTGCATTGGTCAATGTGCAGTCGTTGGCAGACTACATAAACAGGAACAACAATGATATTATTCTTTTCTGTGCCGGGTGGAAAGACCATGAAAACATTGAAGATACCTATATGGCGGGATGTCTTATCGACAAATTAAATCACTGTAGTTTGGTTAATGACAGTGCTTTTATGGCAAGCTCTATTTATCAAAGTCATCAAAACAACTCGCTTATTTTTTTAGAAAAAGCCAATCATTATCAAAGATTGATGCGAAAAGGCAATGCTTCCGATATTGAAGTTTGTTTGCAAGAATCGAGCTTGTCGGTTGTCCCTAAATTGATTTCACATCAGAACGATATTTCAATATTTACCAAAGCCTGATAAACTCTTTTTTTTGAGTTTAATTTGCCCTTGTGAAATCTCACAATCAACAAACAGGGCAAGAAGGAGAAGCGCAAGCACTTTCTTATTTACTTAAGAAAGGATTTGTATTGTTGCACAAAAATTGGCGAAACAGTCATCAGGAAGTTGATTTGATTATGTCAAAAGATGATTTGGTGATTTTTATTGAGGTGAAAACGAGGTTGAGCAATGAGTTTGGGTTTCCTGAAATGGCTGTAACACCGGTTAAACAAAAAAATTTAGCAAAAGCTGCTGTGGCATACCTTGAGAAATATGCACCGGACAAAAAACTGCGTTTTGATATTGTTTCTGTCAGTCGGTTGCCAAATAATTGGGAAATAGAGCATTTTGAAGATGCCTTTTATCCCTATGATTTGTAAATATTTTGCAATTTTTACCCTCCTCATTGAATGAACTTGCCTAATTTGCACCCACGTTTAAGAGCATAATGCAATGATAACAAAAGAGCTACTTGACCCACAGAGTATTGTGATAATAGGAGCGTCCAATGACACAAGCAAGCCGGGTGGAAAGGTTTTGCAAAATATCATTAAACATGATTACAAAGGCAGACTATATGCTGTCAATCCCAAAGAGAACGAAGTACAAGGAGTACAATGTTATGCTGCTGCAGAACAATTGCCAAATGTTGATTTGGCAATTATAGCCGTTGCGGCACAATATGTTGAAGATACCATGAGAGTTCTTGCAGAACAAAAAAACTGCAAAGCATTTATTCTTTTCTCTGCCGGATTCAGCGAAATAGGAGAAAAAGGCAGAGCGCTGGAGGAAAGATGTGCTGCCATTGCCACACAAGCGGGAGCAAGCCTAATAGGACCTAATTGTATAGGGGTAATTACGGGAAATTATAAAGGAGTTTTTGCCGGACCCATTCCCGAATACGACCCAATGGGCTGCGACTGTGTCTCCGCTTCCGGTGCTACCATGGTTTATATATTGGAAGTAGCCATACCGCGCGGATTGAAGTTCAGAAACATATATTCTATCGGTAATAGCGCTCAGATAGGAGTAGAAGATATCTTAGAATATTGGGACAATACTTTTGACCCCAAAACAAGTTCCAAAATCAAATTGCTTTATATGGAGCAAATAGCAGACCCTAAGAAATTTTTGAAACATGCTCGCTCTCTTACCCTGAAAGGATGTAGGATAGCAGCAATCAAAGCCGGTTCTACCGAAGCAGGCTCAAGAGCAGTTTCCTCACATACCGGTGCATTAGCTGGTTCAAACAGTGCTATAAATGCTTTGTTTAGAAAAGCAGGGATTATCCGCTGCTACAGCAGAGTCGAATTGGTATATGTGGCAGCCATTTTTACCATTACAAAATTGGTAGGAAACAGAATTGCAATCATTACCCATGCCGGTGGACCGGGTGTTATGCTCACTGATGTGCTCACACGCAATGGTATGTCTGTACCGCAGATTAAAGGCGCAAAAGCAGATGAACTTTTGAGTAAACTCCATATTGGCTCTTCTGTTGCAAATCCAATTGATTTTTTAGCAACAGGAACTGCTGAACAACTTGGGATTATTTTGGATTATGTAGAAAATGAATTTGATGAGATAGATGGTGCAGTGGTTGTTTTTGGTACTACAGGTATGTGGAGGGTGGATGATGTATATGAGGTTTTGCACAGAAAAATGAGAAATTCCAAAAAACCAATTTTCCCCATTCTACCTTCTGTAATGCAGGCAAAAGAAGAGGTTAGTCATTTTCATTCTATGGGACATGTTAACTTTTTGGATGAAACCAGTTTCGGATATGTTTTATCAAGGGTAATAAGGACTGCTGAACCATATCCTGATGCTGTTTTGCCTGTTATTAATAAAACAAAAATTAGGGCTGTTATAGACAGTTCTCAACAAGGATATTTGTCTGCCGACAAAGTCTTTGAACTTTTTGATGCTGCCGGTATCAATAGGGTTAAGCAAAACACTGTAAATACAAAGCAAGAAGCATTACTTTTTGCTGATACGGCTGGCTTTCCCATTGTTATGAAGGTATCCGGTCCCGTTCATAAATCTGATATTGGTGGTGTTGTTCTTAATGTTAACAGCAAAAACGAAGTTGAGCTTCATTTTGATAATCTGATGAAAATAGAAGGAGCGGACGGGGTTATTATGCAACAGCAGCTTAGAGGAGTTGAAATTTATATGGGTGCAAAAAAAGAGGAAGATTTTGGTCATCAGATTTTGATAGGATTGGGTGGTATTTTTGTGGAAGTATTCAAAGACATTGCTTCAGGATTGTCGCCATTGAGCAAAGAAGAAGCGAATGCTATGCTCAAGCATTTAAAGTCCTATCCAATCATAAAAGGTATTAGAGGAAAAGAAGGTGTAAATGAAATGCTTATTGTTGATACCATGTTACGCCTGTCTACTCTTGTTGAGATTGCACCCGAAATTAGTGAGATGGATATTAACCCTTTGCTTGGAAATTCAAAACAATTGGTAGCTGTTGACGCAAGGATTTGTTTAGATTTCTAAAATAAAAAAGCCTTTGAGAATTTCCCAAAGGCCAAAAAAATACTGACAACTGATGATTGTTATTTTTTTAGAGAGCAATACCAATGGTGTATCTCATATACCAAGGTGCATAAATAGCGGGTTTGAGAAATTTAGAAAAGGCATTCAATTCTTCGTCTTCCAGAAAATCAGGGCTATAGTAAATACCTGGACTTATTCCTAAATCTGCACGTTGATAAATACAAGGTTTACCACCGTAAATATTCATTGTTGACGACAAGTTGAAACCAAAGAGGTTCTTTTTTATACTTTTTATCTTAGACTCATATACGTTAGGGTCATTTTCTGACATTAAATAATATGCATTATCAGAAGCACTTAATATGGGTGAAAATAATAGGTCTATGTTAGTGATAGTAACTCCAATACCTTTATGTTTTTGCTTCCTAAAAGTTCTGTATTTATAATGTACCTTATATGAACTGAATGTAGCCATTGAATATCCCACACTTAAGGTTACATAGTTAAATGGAACAGCAAAATTTCCCGGAGGAGCGGTAATGTCATCTTCAAAACTTACGGTCTTCTTGTTTATATTGGCCTTGGCTGTATCATAATAAAGCGATCGTGTACCAATTTTTATTCCTAAATTTAAACCGGATGTGTTTCTGGTCTTTGTAATATAATCTGTATAATAATCACGAAAGGTTGTTGTTGTTTTTATATAAGATCCGACAGTTTCGCTAGACTGAGAGAGTATTTCAATACCCACTGACGGATAGATATTTTTTTCAATTATTTTGTCTTTAAAATTTATAGCTAATTTAAATTCGAATTCATTATATGGTTTAAGTTTACCATTGTACTTGTCACCAATAATATTTGCCATTAAGTCTTTTTGATATTTTGCCTGAATAAGAAAATGTTTTGGAGCAAAAAAAGCATTTGCCTGAGCGAATATTCCCGGTTGTTGAGAATATTCTCCTCCTACCCCAACCCCTACAAAATACATATATCTCATAGGGTTGTTGAATTTATCTGTAATTGTTAATTCCGGATCATTCTGGGATACATAATTCCTGTTTTCATTTTGAGAAAGACCGGAACCGGCAGTAATACTAAGGGCACCTAGCATTAAAATGTGTAAATACTTTTTCTCCATATATTTAATTTTAAATTAATTGGAACAAATGTAGTAAAAACTAATTAATGAATACAATACGCAATTATGCGTATTGTAAAAATACACTTATTGAATCAGTTGTATAGTTGTTCTATATTGTAAGGTCTGATTTGGGAGTGCTTTGGTTCCGTATTTAATGACAACTATATATACTCCCATTTTACATTTTTTATTTTCAAATGTGCCATCCCATCGTACATTGTAATCATTGGTTCTAAAAACCAATTCACCCCAAGAATTAAATATTTGCATATCAAAGCTCTCCAAATAAGATGCACTCACACCATAAGTGTCGTTTAATCCGTCATTATTTGGAGAGAAGGCATCCGGAACATATAGAAAAAAATTGCACTCGTTGCGCAAGTCGTTAATTGACACAGTGTCTTCGGTCTCACAGCCTTTGCTGTCTTTTACATTAACTGAGTATTGACCGCTTCTCAAACCGCTTATCACGGAATCGGTTGAACCATTATTCCACAAATAAGAGAAAGGTTTGTTTCCAATGATATTTATTATGGCAGCATTCCCTGTGTTTTTTTCACAACTATCATGAACCAAAGAAAATGAAAATTTTGGAAGAGGATTGATAGTCAACTTTGTTATCAATGTGTCGCAATCATTTAGCAGCTCTTTGTAAATACCGGTTTTATTATAGGTATGAGAACCGGCAACAACACTAAAACCTTCGCAACCTTCATATTCGTTGATGGTAACATTGGATTTGTTCAATATGACGGATTGTTTTGCTGTATATTTCTTTCCTCCCGACCATCGTGTTAGTGTAATTTCATAGTTGCCCACACTGTCAAAATGGTGTTTAACATTATTATAAAAGGCGGTTTGCGGTGGTTTTCCATCTCCAAAATCCCAAATCAAGCTGTCATAATCCGGTGTTCCCGTGAACTCAAATAAATTGCTGTCTGCCAAACACAATGTTTTACTTTGAAAAGTTACTTCAAATACCTCTCTCAAAAAGCTCGTTACAAAATTGGGCAGACCAAACCAACTTACATTACTTAACAGATTGACACCAAAAGCATCATAATCTGATGCTGAACCGGTAAGATTAGGTGCGTTGATAACACCCAGATATTTACTATTATGACGTGCAACATATATCTTTTTGTCAGCACCCAATTGAAGTGAACCAAAACCACGCGGAGATTGAATCTCAATGACAACCTTGCTGTCAGAAATGCTACTGCTGTCATGACCGGTTATATCAAATTGATAAATGCCATAGCTGCTAATATTAAATGTGTTGGCTTGAGAAATATAAAGTTTGGTTTCATCAGGAGAAAATTCACAGCCATAAGAAATATTAAAAGGAATATTGACAAGGTTGCTGATTATTCCTGTTTGGTTATCAAAATCAAATAATTCCGTACCGGAAAGTATGGAATTACAACAAGCTAATTTTTTTCCTTCAGGAGAAAATTTCATTTGACCTTTAAAACGGTTGTGCTTATTGTATTTTGCTCCAATAGTAGAAACAACAGGAGTGAAATTTATCCCATCGGGTGTAATAAGATACGCATAAAAAGAGGCATCCTCTTGTCCATGCACAAGTACCCAAATATCTCTGCCATTGGCATGATGGGTTGCTGTTATCTTTTCACTGACGGGAGTGCGCACCAACACATTTTTTTTGTCAGGTTCAATATCTCCCAATCCTCCACCTAAATCCATATTGACAATAGAGAATCTCAGTCCATTAGAATATTCACTTCCTTCAACGGTAAATAGATAGTATTTCTTTGAATCTTTTGGGAAAGGCACAATTAGAGCTGATTGTGTTACGTCATTATTTCCCATCAATCCAATCCCATTGCTCATAACTTTATGAATTCTATTCCAAGATTTGATTCCGTCTGTGTAGAAGACTAAATTTCCTGAAGAATCTGCAATACTCGAGCAGCCCTCAAAAGCAAACATACCACTATTGGATAGTGCACTTACCGGTGTATGGTTAAAATCAATTCCTGCTCCATTACCAAAATACCATATATTGCTCTGTTTTTGACCATAGGAAAAAGTATAGCTTAGTATTGATAAACCAATCAAAATCCTTTTTAGTATGGTCAATTTCATATTTGCAAAAAAGCCGATGTTTATTACACTCATCGGCTTTTTGTTTAGTTATTTTATTCTAGCTGTAACAATTTAGTTATTAGAGAGATAGTCGGCAACACCGTCAAAAGTAGCCTTCATTGCGCTTTTCCCTTCAGACCAGTTAGCCGGACATACTTCTCCGTATTGTTCAAAGTGAATCAATGAATCCAACATTCTCAAAGCCTCGTCAACATTTCTCCCCAAAGGTAAGTTGTTAATCAATTCGTGATGTACCACACCGTTTTTGTCAATCAAAAACAAACCTCTGTATGCTACCATTGGACCTTTAGCTACCAATTGCCCGTTGTCATCGTATTCATAATCGCCTGCAAGTACGCCATAGTTTGTAGAAATAGTTTTGGAAGTGTCGGCAACAACAGGATATTTCACACCCTCAATTCCGCCTTTATTTTTAGGCATTTGCAACCAGCTCCAATGGCTTTCTTCTGTGTCAGTACTGCATGCTACAACCTCACATCCGCGCTTTTTAAATTCAGCAAGTTTTTCCTGAAATGCATGAAGTTCTGTCGGACATACAAAAGTGAAGTCTTTGGGATAGAAGAAGAACACTACATAGTTCTTGCCTTCATATTGGCTCAATGAAAAGGTTTTTACAATCTCATTTCCATTAATAACTGCCGGTGCTGTAAAAACCGGTGCTTTTTTTCCTACTAAAGTCATAATATTCTGTTTTTTTATTTTGAACATGCAAAAATAAGGTATTTACATGGTTTTAGAAACAAAGTACATCAATAAGACCTTAGACTCTGTCAATAAAAAACAGATGCTGTTTTTGTTATACCCTTATCAAATTGAATGTTATTATTATCCTGTAAATCGTAATAAATTGAATTGTCAATTATTCCAAAACGAGTAGCGTTTCAAGTATATGGTTATTAGTTTTGAAGTTATTGGCGGGAGGAGCTTGTGTAAGTATATGGGTAAAACCATCATAATTATTCAATCTGTGTGTAGGTATTTGATAGGGACATTTTGCCATTCAAAACCCCAAACGAATAATTTATATTAGTAAAAATACCGCTCAAGGTAATTTGTTGCAGCACTCAACTTTGTCTTCTGTTAGTTTGGGACTGAGGTAGGGGATATTCAGATTGAGTCCTCTCAGAATAAGTAATAAGCCCATGATGGCAATTATGTAAGGTGTTGCTTTGCGGATGGTATTTCGCAGAGAAAGGCTGATAACATTGCCGGCAAAGCTCACTGCTGCCATTGCAGGCAGTGTTCCAAGTCCAAAGGCAGCCATGAATAATGCTGATTGCCAAGGGGAAGCGAATGCCAATGCTCCTGCTATTGCCATATAAACAAGTCCGCAGGGCAATAATCCGTTTAATAACCCGATAATAGTCAAAGTTGCAGGATTTTTATGCTGGAACAGAGGAGCCATTTTTTTGCTCAAAATCCTATTCCATGTTTGCAGCCATTGAGAGTTGTTAAACAATCGTTTGCGAAACAGGGTGAGAACAAACAGGATAATAAGACTAATACCGAGTATGATAGACAATGTCTGTTGGGTAACAAAGAAAACAAAGGTTTTGCCGAAAGAACCGAACACAAATCCCAAAACAGCATAGGTAATAACCCTGCCGATATTATAAGAGAAAATGCCCAAGGGCTTCTTAATTCCCGACAGATGTCCGACCGGCAGTGAGAGTGCAATAGGTCCGCACATCCCAACACAATGGAAACTACCCAAAAAACCAAGCGCCAGAGCAGATATGAGAATTGAGTATATCAATGTACTTTTTTCAAACAAATGATATATGCGAATATCGTGTCATTCTATCAGAGTAGGATTATTTTGTAACGAAGAAAGTCTGCTCCACATCGTAACTTTTCCCGTTCATGTCCCATCCGCCTTTGAGTATATATTTGCCTTCCAACAGTTTTGAATCTTCAATTACAATCATCCCGTCTTTGTCTAAAGAAATAGGAACTGTAATATCCATTTTTTGGTCAGAAGGTCTATACAACACGAGTTCTCCTTTAATTGATTGCCCTATACACTCCGGTGGAAATTTAATAAATAAAAAACCTGTATTATGCGTCACCTCTATTTCTGAAGACAAAGATTGGGTATTAGCATGTGCAGCTTTCTTTTCGTCATACCTCAGTTCGGATGCGTAGTAATCCTTATCCACCATAGAAAAACTGACTTTGGTAGTTTTATAAACCAAAAAAATCATGGCACAAGCTCCCAAAATCAACGTTATGGCAATCCCTGTTCCCCAATTCCAAAATCCGTATTGTCTTTCCTTTTTTTGCATATTAATCTAATGAGGATATAGGTCCTAAGAAATTGGTTTTGAGTGTTTTGATTTTCTCACCATTTTCATAAAGTCCGACTTTGATAGGATTCTTTCTTTCTTTTACTTCTCTTTTTGGTAAAACAACAAAGAAAGTAGCTGTTGAATAGTCATCGGCTTTGCTATCAATATAAGGTTTTCCTACAAACTGAACTGAACCTTCTTTTTCCTCCAATTTCAGGTTTAATTTTCTGTCAGTAAGTGTTTTATTGATGATTTTGATACTGTATAGATTAGAAATACTGTCAGTTCCTTTTTCTTGATACAGCAGCCCAGAAGTTCTCAATATTTGTCCTGTAATATTACTCCGGGTAGCAAGAAGTGTAACAATAGCAGTCAAAAGCACTATCAATGCAGCAGAATATAACTTTAGTCTTCGGGTAAAAGTGAAAGCCTTTTTATTTGCGATATTATATTCGGAATCATAGCGGATTAATCCTTTTGGTCTTCCGGTTTTTTCCATCATAAAATCACAAGCATCAATACAAGCAGTGCAGTTTACACATTCTAACTGTGTCCCGTTTCTGATATCAATTCCGGTTGGACAGACATTCACACATTGAAAACAATCGATACAATCTCCTAAATCTCCTTGGTCTTTTTTGAATTTGCCTCTGGGTTCTCCTCTGCCATAATCATAAGCCACAACGATGCTGTGTTTGTCAAGCAAAACGCTTTGCATACGACCATAAGGACAAATATTGGTACAAACCTGTTCTCTGAGAAAAACATAGACACCAAAGAAAACAAAGGTAAAAACGATTATCCCTATAAAGCCTGCAATGTGCATACTGACGGGTTCCGTTATAATTTTAATAAGTTCATCAACTCCGATTAGGTAAGAAAGGAAGGTATTTGCGATGATAAAAGAGAGAATAAAATAAATTCCATAGCGCAAGCTGAAAATACCGAACTTTTTGGCAGACATAGGCGCATTAACCCATTTCCTATGATTGGCAGGTGTCCCCAAAACCATAAAATCAACCCTGCGAAAGAGCATCTCCAAAAAAATGGTTTGAGGGCAAATCCAACCGCAGAAAATACGTCCGTAAGCCACTGTGAAAATCGCAATAAACAAGATGGCTGCTAACATAATCACTCCAAAAACAAAAAAATCTTGTGGCCAAAATGCCTTACTAAATAGAATAAACTTTCCGTTAAAGAAATCGAAGAGAAGGAGAGGTCGGCCGTTCACCTTAATAAACGGAACAGTAAAAAATGCAGCATAATATAAAACTGCTAATATTGCACGTCTATTGAACCACTTACCTTTGGGTTTGGTTGGTTTGATGTATTTTGACTTGCCATCTTCCGAAATAGTTGTTAAGTGGTCGCGAAAAGATTGATCCCAAATTGGAATTTCATTGCTGTTCAGTTCCTCGTTCATTTGCACATTGTTTAATCATTTATGAGCGTACCTTCGTGTTCCTTTGGAGTTTTGGGTGTAGTACCGTGAAGTGATTTAACAAAGTTTGATATTTCTACAATCTGTTTATCAGAAAAATTGTTTTTCCATGCAACCATACCTGTTCCGGGAACTCCGTATTTAATGGTTTTGAAAATGTCGTTAAGTTTATTTCCGTGTAGCCAGTAGTTATCAGTAAGATTCGGGCCAATCATGCCACCTCCATCTTCTAAATGGCATGCTGCGCAACTTTGAATAAACATGCTTTGCCCTTCTGCCAACTGTGTTTTATCAGTGATTTCAGGGATATTGCTTTCGTCCACTTGATTGCCTGATTTTGCCAAATACTCTGCCTTTGCTTTTTCGGCTTTTGCGTTAGCGATGGCTAATTCTTCGAGCTGCAAAGGAGCATTTTTACCTACAAAGTAAACCCACATGTAAACAACGGCAAATACCATACTGAGTCTAAAACCCCATTTCCACCAAGGGGGAGTAGGGTTGTCGAGTTCGCGAATACCATCATAATCGTGTCCCATGTCAATGCTCGCCTCAGATTCACTGTCAAAACTCTTGGTTTCATTGAGTTTCTCAAACCAAGAACGCTTTTTGATTCCTTTCTTCTCGTTAATCTCGCGAATAATGGGTGCAATCTGTTTGTTGATAGACACAACCAAAAGGATTACGGATATAACAATCAGAAGTAAAATACCAAAAATGGAGTAAAAATATGCCGAAGGAATGCCGGCTATTGTGTGAACTGTTTCGATTGCTTTTTCTTCTTCTGCAAATAAAGCGGTAAAAGGCGAAGCAATCATGGTGGTTCCTAATACTATCTGTCTGAAAATATGATTAGTTCTCTTCATTTTATTAATTCTTGTTATTGTTGAGGTTTTGAGATTCATTTTCATTTCCATCCAAAGGCAGGTTCTTGATTTCATTGATTGTTTCCTTACTTTTTGAAAAAATAAGTATAACTGCCAAAACAAATATCACCATAAAAAGAATCAGAGTGATAATTGGATAAATACTTACACCGTCAATGGATTTTAAGGAATTTACAAATCTCATATTTGGATTTATTTTGTGCTAAAAACGTCTTTATTTTCTTTTTTCAAATCAGTTCCAAGTCTCTGCAAATAGGCAATAAGTGCAATAATTTCTTTGTCTTTGCTAACTTCAATCTTGTCTTTTTTGAGTGATGCCTGGATTTTTTCAGCTTGTTTATCCATGTGCTCATTGGCATAATTCTCGTAGCCGTCAGGATAAGGAACTCCGAGTTTTTTCATGGCTTTAATCATGCTGTATGTTTTGCCTTTATCAACCTTGTCTTTAAACAGCCATGGATATGCCGGCATAATAGAACCTGCTGTGATTGAGTTTGGTTCAAGCATGTGATTGTAGTGCCAACTGTCAGGATATTTTCCGCCTACTCTCTGCAAATCAGGACCGGTTCTTTTTGAACCCCATTGATAGGGGTGGTCATATACAAACTCTCCTGCTTTTGAATATTCACCGTAACGAGCTTCTTCATCTCTGAAAGGTCTTATCATTTGTGAATGGCAGGTGTAGCAGCCTTCTCGAATATAAATATTTCTTCCATATAGTTCCAATGCTGTGTACGGCTCAACTGTACTGATAGTAGGAACATTTGATTTAACAAGGAATGTGGGAACCATTTCGACCAACCCTCCTATACCCACAGCAATGAGAGATAAAATGACCATTTGAATAGGTCTTTTTTCAACCCAAGAATGCCAATGCTCTTTAACGTTGGATTTAGCTTCGACCTTTGGTAGTGGAGCAGCTTGAGCCATTTCATTCTCAATCAGTTTTCCTGATTTGATTGTTTTGAATAAGTTATAGACCAACATAAACACACCTATCAAATACAATGTTCCCCCCAATGCTCTTAGCCCATACATAGGCAGAATGGTGTTTACGGTTTCCATGAATTGGTATTTCAATATTCCTTCGGGGGTAAATTGTTTCCACATCAAACTTTGAGTAAACGCAGCCCAATACAATGGGATAGCATAGAAAATGATTCCGACAACCCCAATCCAAAAATGTTGTGTTGCCATTTTTTTAGAATACAATTGTGTTCCGAATAATCTCGGGATCATCCAATACAACATACCAAAAGCAAGAAATCCGTTCCAACCCAAAGCGCCCACATGAACATGGGCAATTGTCCAGTCTGTGTAGTGGCTGATTGCATTGACGCTTTTCAAAGAAAGCATTGGACCTTCAAAAGTTGACATTCCATAGCAAGTCAAGGCTACAACAAAAAACTTGAGTACTGCATCGTCACGAACCCTGTCCCATGCACCGCGTAAAGTAAGCAAACCATTAAGCATACCGCCCCAAGAGGGAGCAATTAACATAATGGAAAAAACGGTTCCCAAACCTTGTGCCCATTCCGGCAGTGCTGTATAAAGCAGGTGGTGAGGTCCAGCCCAGATATAAATAAATATCAGTGCCCAAAAGTGTATGATTGACCAACGATAAGAGTAAACCGGACGATTTGCTGCCTTTGGTACAAAATAATACATCAGACCTAAAAATGGTGTGGTCAGAAAGAATGCAACAGCATTGTGTCCGTACCACCATTGAACCAAGGCATCTTGTACACCTGCATACCAACTATAACTTCCAAACGCAGCATAAGGTATAGCCATTGAATTTACAATATGCAACATCGCTACTGCAACCCATGTTCCGATATAGAACCAGATTGCAACATATAAATGTCTTTCTCTTCTTTTGATGATTGTTCCCATCATGTTAACCCCAAACACAACCCAAAGCAGTGTGATAGCAATATCTAATGGCCACTCAAGCTCGGCATATTCTTTTGCTTGTGTGAAACCCATCCACAATGTAAGCGCACCGGCAAGAATGAGTAATTGCCATCCCCAAAAATGTATTTTGCTCAATGTGTCTGAAAACATCCGGGCTTTGGTTAGCCTTTGCAACGAATAATAAACTCCCGCAAAAATTGCATTTCCCACAAAGGCAAAAATTACTGCATTGGTATGCACAGGTCGCATACGTCCAAATGTGGTGGCCGGAAGCCCTAAGTTTACTTCAGGGAAATATAATGACAATGCAGCCCACAAACCGGCCAACATGCCGATTACTCCCCAAAAAACAGTAGCATAAGAAAAATTTCTGACTATCTTGTTGTCGTAGTAAAATGTCTCTAGTCCCGACTGTGACGAGACTGTTGTACTCTTTGTTTCTTCCATTTATTGATTGATTTTAGTATTTTGATTTATTGTTTCTTCTTCGGGTTTTGATATTGGATTGTCAAACAGAATTTTGTGTGCCGGAGAAAAATCATCCTCAAACTGACCACTCTTTACAGACCATATAAATGCAATCAGAAAAATAATTCCGACAAACAAACTTACTCCCAATAAGATAACCATTACACTCATAAACTGTTTGTTTGATTTATCTGCAGAATTTGGATTGCAAAAATATTATTCTAAAACTGAAAATAAGATTACTCTCACATGACTTTTATCATGTTTTTACATTTTAGAAACAATCAAAATAAGGAGCAGTTTGACTGAAATATGAGATTATGTGGATGGCGGTTATAAAATGTTTTTTTATGAATTATATCACTAAGTATTTCTTTAGTATTGCGCAGGTTTTATTCTTGCTTTATTGTCATAGAAAAATCATCAACCATGAAACGATATTACACTCGAATTGAGTTTTGGATTATTATTTTCTTTCTCATCAGATTAGTCGGAATTACTAATCCGCCTCTTGAGATGGGTCACAGCTGGAGACAAATTACAGGTTTGATGGTTTCTCGTAATTTTCTGGAAGTGGATGCCAATATTTTATATCCCAGAATAGATGACGGGAACGGTGGAACAGGTATCATAGGAATGGAATTTCCATCTATGAATTATCTTTATTTTCTTACTGCCAAAATCTTTGGTTATACACATTGGTATGGCAGGTTGATTAACCTTTTGGTATCTTCTTTGGGATTATTCTTCTTTTACAAACTGCTGCGAAAAGTAGATTTTGATGAACGTATTGCTTTCATCTCAACTATTCTCTTGGCAGTTTCAATTTGGTTTCGATTTTCTCGAAAAATGATGCCTGACACTTACTGCATTTCTATCATGTTTATCGGTATTTATTACGGAATTGCTTATTTGAAAGAAAAGAAATTGCATCAAATTATCCTTTATATGTTGCTATGTTCTTTGGCCGTATTATCAAAAATACCTGCCGGAATTTACTTTGTTATTCCCGGTATATATTTATTGAATAAGCATATAGCTGCCAAACAAAAATGGATATTAATTGCAGCAACTATTCCTTCGTTAGTACTGACGTATTGGTGGTACTTTGTATGGGATGTAGAACTTTCTAAAAAATTCGGTAATTGGTTTAACCTTGGCAAACCCATTGGGACAGGATTTTCTGAAATTATGGAGCACTACGATGAAGCTTTGAATAATTTCTTTGTGAACTCTTTTTCGGGATATCTTTTGGGTTTGGTATTTGTTATTGGGTTAGTCTTTATTTTTATTAAAAAGGACAAAAAGATGATGATTGCATTTTTTCCGTTATTTATTGTTTTTTTGGTTTATATATTTAAGTCCGGATTTTTCTTTTATCATCACAGTTATTACATTATCCCTTTTGTGCCTGTGATGGCTTTGATTTCCGCTTATGCTCTTTCACTCATTAAAAATAAATGGGTAGTTTTGATTTTATTGGTTGCCGGAGCAGGAGAGAGTATTGCAAACCAACAGCATGATTTTTTTACTAAGGAATCAGAAAAATATAAAATGACAATTGAGCCGCTTATGGAAAAATATGTTCCTAAGACAGCTTTGATAGTGCTCAACGGCAATGAGAACCCACAGTTGAATTATCTTTCTCACCGAAAAGGATGGAATTGTTTTGATAATCAATTATCGGATTCAAGTTATATAAACAAGATTGTAGCTGCAAGATGTGAGTATATGATAGTGGATATGCACTCAAACCCGGAGTTGAATCAACTCAATCTTCCATATATAAAGGTTTTTGAAAATGAAGATTTTATGATTTTTAAAATCGGTAATCCTACAAACTGAATGTTTTTCAGAAAAATATAATGTCAAAAGTTCAGCAGTCTGAACAATTCTTTTCTAATTTCTAAGGCCTCAAAGACACCGCTGTATTCTTCGGTTGTTGTAGTGCTGCTGTCATCTTTGATACCTCGTGATGCAACACAAAGATGTTTGGCATTCACAATCACAGCAACATTTGGAGTATTGAGTGCAGATTGCAATTCTTGTGCAATTTGCATGGTCATTCTCTCTTGTACTTGTGGTCTTTTGGAATAGTATTCAACTATGCGGTTAAGTTTGGAAAGTCCAATCACTTTGCCGTTGGGAATGTATGCAAGATGAACCTTTCCGAAAAAGGGCACAAAATGATGTTCGCAATGAGTATAGAAATTGATGTCTTTTTCCACCAAAATCTTATTGTATTTGAAGTCGTTGGTAAAATGGGTTACTTTAGGTTTTAAATCAGGGTTAAGTCCCCAAAACATCTCTTTCACATACATTTTGGCAACCCTGTGAGGAGTACCTTTCAAACTGTCATTCTCAAGGTCTAAACCCAGAGTGTCCATGATTTCTCTAAAATGACCTTCAATGATGCGAATTTTTTCTTCATCCGAAAGGTTAAATGCATCCGGTCTCAGGGGTGTTTTGATATTATTTTCCATTAACTGTTACTATATTTCTTGGAGTTTCGGCAAGTGTAACTGTGAGTTCATATTTGCTCTCAATATGTTTTCTCAGCTTTTGCCAAATAACAGAAGCTATATTTTCTGCGGTTGGATTCAGGGTTTTAAATTCGAGTGTATCGAGATTCAGATTTTTGTGGTCAAAGCATGCTGTAATTTCTTTCTCAATAACATTTTTTAATTTTCCGATATCATAAGCATAACCGGTAAGAGGGTCAATATCTCCGGTGACACTTACTTCTAATTCATAGTTATGTCCGTGATAATTAGGATTGTTGCACAAACCAAAATAAGACCGGTTTTTTTCGTCAGACCATGTGGGTACATGCAGTCTGTGTGCAGAATTGAAATGTGCTTTACGTGTTACGGTTGCTTTCACTCGGTGCAAAGGTAAGTATTCAATCCTGAATTTTACTTATTACCTGAATATCATCATTGTAAATGGATGAGAAACAATGAATTATCTATGATAAACAGGATTGAGAATTCAAAAAAAGAGGCTGCACAAAATGAATGTGCAGCCTCTTTAAACTTGATTATTTAATCTAAGAGTTAAGCAGATTGAGAATTTAATTTATCCAGAACTGCCATAACTTCTCTCACATGTCCTGCGGATTCTTCCAACAGTGCTTTCTCTTCAGCATTTAATTTTAATTCAATGATTTTTTCAATCCCTTTTTTGCCGAGCACAACCGGAACTCCCAAATAGATATTGTTCATTCCGTATTCACCTTGCAACCAAGCACAAACAGGGAAAATTCTCTTTTGGTCACGAATAATAGCTTCTACCATTTGAGCAGCTGAAGCACCGGGAGCATACCAAGCAGAGGTTCCCAATAAGTTTACGATTTCTCCACCACCTTTTTTGGTTCTTTCAATGATTGCATCCAATTTGTCTTTAGCAACCAATTCTGTAACAGGAATACCGGCCACTGTGGTATATCTTGGAAGCGGAACCATTGTATCTCCGTGTCCGCCAAGCAACAAAGCCTGAATATCTTTTGGAGAGCAATTTAATTCAGAAGCTAAGAAGGCTCTGTATCTTGCGGTGTCAAGAACACCGGCCATTCCAAAGACTTCGTTTGCAGGTTTTTTTGCGGTCAAATATGCACAATAGGTCATTACGTCCAATGGGTTGGAAACAATAATGATTTTGGCATTTGGAGAATATTTGATTACATTTTCTGTAACTGATTTAACGATACCGGCATTAGTAGAAATCAGGTCATCACGGCTCATTCCGGGCTTGCGTGGCAAACCGGAGGTAATTACCACCACCTCTGAGTTCGCTGTTTTTGAATAGTCATTGGTTGAGCCTGTAACTCTTGTGTCATAGAGGTTAACAGGGGCACATTCCCAAATGTCTAAAGCTTTTCCTTCTGCAAAATTTTCTTTGATGTCTAATAAAACAACTTCATTGACAATGTCTTTTTGAGCAAGAACATCTGCGCAGGTTGCACCCACGTTTCCGGCTCCGATTACACTTACTTTCATAATGTTTTGTATATTGAGATTTTTGATTAATTATTGATTGGTGCAAAGATAGTTTTTAATGTTATGAATGAGTAGAAATTTGCAAGAAAAGAGATTGAATTTTACTGATTTTGTGAACGCTGTCTAAATGAATGATAGTGCTGACAATCATTATTTGTGAATCGTTAAAATTGTAAGATTATCACTTACTTTTTAATTTTAATATTATTAAAGTACTTATTGCTGTCCAAGTATTTTCTTTAATAGTCATTAAGGTTGTGTTTTTTATTGCTAATTAATTTTAAATTAGTTTAACCAATAAATGTCAACCCTTTAAATCTTTGCCCTGTTGTTCCATCCATTATACGGCCTTTTATTTTGAACTTTTCAGGTTCTTTTTTGCAGCCCAAGTGAACTGCAAAAAAGAAGGCTAATGTGATATAAATTAAATTTTTCATACTAATATTTTATTTCAAATTCATCAATAATAGGGTCACCCGAAACTTTAACTCTAATGGTACCTAAAAATTTTACAATATCGATATTCCCTTGATAATATTGCCAAGAGAATGTATTTGAATTTATCCCCCATCTTAAAGTAATCGATTCTTGAGGAAATCTAGAATATATAAAAAAATTATTTGACTCCAAATTAGTTAGTGTATCAATTGCTCTTATCAAATCTGTGCCGGAGATTTTGCCATATTCTAAAAATAATGTATCGGAAGGTTTTATGTTTCTAAAATTACATTTAATTTTATATTTCCCCATAGTTGACTTATAAAACACTTTATCTACATTTTGATTTAAAGAGATATTTTCAAATTTCATAAAATTACTAATTAAGCTTATTGAATGGGTAGAAATACCTTTAATCTTTTTAATCTTTTCGTACATGAATTCAAAATCTCCAGAATCGTTGGTAGTAAAAGAACCCAAATCCCCATTTATTTTATTGGCAGTTCCACCTTTGGTATGAACAGTAAATGTAAACCCTTTAAATCTTTGCCCTGTTGTTCCATCCATTATTCGGCCTTTTATTTTGAACTTTTCAACTTCTTTTCTGCAGCCCACTTGGGCTGCAAAAAAGATAGCTAATGTGATATAAATTAAATTTTTCATAATCTTAATTATTGTTTAAAATTAATTTGTTTCTAAAAACTCCGTTTGAAGTAGTAACTTCAATGAGCAAAAATCCACTGTTTGAAATGTTAGGTTGTAATGAAATATCATCTATGTTTTCAAAATCTCCATTGTAGGTATTGAGCATGGGCGGTGTTCTGCAATGTCTTTCTATTGATTTTGTGGGTGGTTTTTCGATCTCTTGTTGGTCTGTTTTTACAGTTAAGATGGTCATAACATACTTATTAATATCGCTATGAAACTTTTACCTGTTAACGATTATCGTGATTTTGTGCAACGTAAAAAAAACGTAATAGATATATTAACAGATTGTAACGCTGTAAGTATAGTATTGTTTTTGAAGTAAACCGTGCTCAAGTAATTTTATTTTGATGAAATTAAAGTAATATCGCACTAAAGAGATTGAATTATAAGAATTTGTTTTGAATGGAAATATTGAAAATATTCAAAAGAGCATTTCAATCAAATCATCAGTTTTTTCAAGAGTTTCGATTTTGATATTAAAACCATTTTTGTCCTGGAGTTTGGCAAATTCGGAAATCAGAATTCTGTTCAACCCTAATTTTTCAGCTTCTATAATTCTTTGTTCAATTCTGAATGCCGGTCTGACTTCACCGCTCAAACCAATTTCACCGGAAAATGCAGTTGTTTTACTAATAGGAATATCCTGATATGAAGAGATCAATGCAGCAGCAACAGCCAAATCCAAACCCGGGTCGTTGGGCCTAAATCCTCCGGCTATATTGACAAATACATCTTTTCCCGTAAACAGAAAACCACTTCTTTTTTCCAAAACAGCCAACAGCATATTTAATCTTTTTGTGTCAAATCCGGTGCTGTTCCTTTGTGGAGTGCCATATACTGCCGGGCTTACCAAGGCTTGAATTTCAATCAAAATCGGAGTATTACCTTCCATGCAGGCACTGATGGCTACACCACTCAGGTTATCGGTGCTGTCCGAAATCAGAATATCGGAAGGATTTGTTACCGCTTTCAGACCATCAACAGCCATTTCATACAAACCAATTTCATTGGTTGAACCAAATCTGTTTTTCAAGGTTCTGAGAGTTCTATATTGATAATTCTTCTCACCTTCGAACTGCAATACCACATCTGCCATGTGTTCCAACACTTTCGGGCCGGCCAACATCCCGTCTTTATTGATATGACCCACAATAAAAACAGGAATATCAGTCTGTTTAGCATACCGTATGAGAAGAGCTGTACACTCTTTCACTTGCGAAACAGTACCGGGTGCGGATTCAATCAATTCAGATTCTATGGTTTGAATTGAGTCTATCACAATCATCTCAGGGTTTATTTCTTTGGCAGTTGCAATCACCTTTTCTATTCTTGTTTCGTGCAACATATAACACTCTTGATTTCTTATCCCGATTCTTTTTGCCCGCATATTTACCTGGGTTTTGCTCTCTTCTCCTGAAACATAAAGACATTTGTAGGCGCTGTGCAACATGTTTTGCAGGAGCAAAGTTGATTTTCCTATACCCGGCTCGCCACCAAGCAACACTACCGAACCGCATACAATCCCACCGCCCAACACACGATTGAGTTCTGTATCAGAAAGAAATAATCGTGTTTCTGTGGAATCAAAATCATCAGAAATAGGTTCCGGAAGGCTGTCTGATTTGACTAATACAGACTTAGTATTCTGTTTTGTTGAAATGATTTCTTCTGTATAAGTATTCCACTCACCGCATGAAGGACATTTGCCAATCCATTTTGGCGACTCATTGCCACAGTTACTACAAAAAAATACACTTTTAGTTTTTGCCACTTTTTTCCAATCCTTTTATGCGGTCAAAGGTAGCGTATGTCAAACTAAATATAACCTTTGTGAAAAACATATTTATGAATGGAGTTATTAAAGACATTGCAATGTCTTATGAATTGCTCGGATTAAACTAAAATCAAATTTGATTAACTAAAATGTGTAAAATCCAATTATTTTCTATTTTTGCCACCCAAATCGATTTAAACAAAAGACAAAATCTAATTAGCATGAAAAAAGCATTTTTCCTGATTATGGTTGGAGCATTATTTTTTGCTCAACCATTTACAACTCTGGCACAAGACAATAAGGCTGCTACTGAGCAAACAGATTCTACTGCTCAAGTTGCAAACCCTGACAACTCGGCCACTCAAACCACAGCAGCACCTGAAACAGAAGTTGCAAAAGATACAGAACAGCCACAAGAAGAAAAGGGTGGAAACCAGTTTATTAAAGAAAAGTTCATAGAAGGAGACCCATTCTATATGAGTTTGGTGCTTTTCTGTCTTATTTTTGGTATGGCAGTGGCTATCGAAAGAATTATTTTCCTTTTTCTGTCTTCAATTAATACAAAGAAATTTGTTGAAGAAATTGAAGATGCATTGGTGAATCATGGTGTTGAAGCTGCAAAAGAAAAGTGCAGAAACACAAGAGGGCCTGTTGCAAGTATTTTTTATCAAGGAGTTGACAGAATAGATGAAGGTATTGAAAATGTTGAAAAAGCGGTTGTTTCTTATGGTTCTGTTAAAGTGGGTGAATTAGAGAGAGGGCTAACATGGTTGGCATTGTTTATTGCACTTGCACCGATGTTGGGTTTCTTGGGAACTGTTGTAGGTATGATTATCGCTTTTGATGATATTGAAAGAGAAGGTGATATGTCTCCTGCTTTGGTAGCACGTGGTATTAAAGTGGCTTTGTTAACTACCGTTGCCGGTTTGATTGTTGCTATCATCTTGCAAATTTTCTACAATATTATTATGTCAAAAGTTGAATCAATCAGCAATGAGATGGAAGATGCTTCTATTTCTTTGGTTGACATTTTGGTTAAGAATAAACTTACCAAATAATTAATTCAGTTATGAAAATTAATTTAATCAAAAACATCTTCATGGGTTTGGTAGTAGCACTATCAGTAGTGTTTATGCTGATGTTGATGTCAGAAGACCAAGATGTAGTAGCAAATACAAAAGAATCGGCAGCTATTTCATTTGGACTTATATTTACTTATATCCTATGTGGAATCTCTATCCTTACAGTTCTCTTTTTAGCTGGAAGGGGGTTGATAAACAAACCCAAGTCTGCTATTTATATGGGACTTGGATTGGTGGTTATACTCGTACTTTTTGGTATTTTTTATGCACTCGATCCGGGAGAAATTACTGAAACCTATATCAAAAATGGAATTGAAACAGCTAATGCATCAAAGGTAATTGGCGGTGCACTTAAAGCTACCTATGCCCTTGTGATAATTTCAGTGCTTCTTTCGGTTGTTTTATCTGTTAAAAGTGTTTTCAATAAAAAATAAATGAGTAAGAAAGAAATTCCGGAAATTAACGCAGCATCTATGGCTGATATGGCCTTTTTGCTGTTGGTTTATTTCTTGTTTACAACGACCATCGACTCAGACAAAGGATTGCAAATCCTTTTGCCTCCTAAAGTGCAGGATGAACAATCTGTAGCACACCCCAAAAAACGCAATGTGCTCAATGTTTTAGTGAATGGACGTGACCAGTTATTAGTTCGCGGTGAAGTTACGGATTTAAGTGAGTTAACTGAGTTGGTAAAAAAGCATGTAGGGAATTTTGGTTCTGACCCTAATTTTAGTGAAAGTCCTTCAAAAGCAATTATTTCAATAAAAAACGATAGAGGAACTTCCTATGAGATGTATATCAAAGTTCAGAATGAACTAAAAAGAGGGTATAATGAACTTAGAAATAATGAGGCTCTTGCCGTTTATGGAAGAGATTACAATGATCTGAATGAAGCGCAGCAAGAATCAATCTCAAAAAAGTTTCCGCAAAAGATTTCAGAAGCTGAACCAGAAAATGTGTTTGGCGAAGAGTCAGGACAATAATGTGTAATATCAAAATAATTAATTATGTCAAAATTTAAAAAAGACAACAGTAAAGAAACCCCAAAGATAAGTACAGCATCATTACCGGATATTGTATTCATGCTTTTGTTCTTTTTTATGACATCTACAAAAATGAAGGATGCAGAGTTAAAGGTTAAAGTAGCGACACCAACCGCAACAGAAGTTGTCAAATTAGAAGATAAAACATTAACCAGTTTCATCTATGTGGGTGTCCCTAATCCACGTTTCGAAGAATTATACGGCACATCCCCACGTATTCAATTAAACGATGCCATCATAAAAGATGTAAAAGAAATCCCTGCATGGATTGAAATGAGAAGAGCAGCTCAGCCTGAATACAATAGAGGCAAAATTGTAGTATCAGTTAAAGCTGACAGAGATGTTAAAATGGGTATTATCACGGATGTAAAACAACAATTAAGAGAAGCAAATGCTCTGAAGCTTAACTACTCAACTCATCAAGGACAAATCGATTATAATGGGAGATAATCTCTATAATAATAGTTTATAAGCCGTTGCAATCATTGCAGCGGCTTTTTTTTGTCTTATGTATAACCAAAAAGGTTTGTAGGCATTTCGAGTGATGGTGGATTATATTGTGATTGATTAAGACTATATCCGGAAACAAAAAAGCCATTTCACTGTTGAAATGGCTTTTTGATTGGGGTTCTTAAATTTTTTATTTCTTGTGGCTGCAACATGCGCCTTTCTTGCCTTCTGATTTTTTCATATCTTTTTTGCAGCAGGTTTTTTTGTCCATATCCTTTTTACAACATGCTTTTGAACCATCCATTTTCATGTCTTTTTTGCAACAAGATTTTCCGTTCATTTCATGTTTGCAGGTACAAGCAACTTTGCCTTTGTTCACTTTGCAGTCGGTTTCACACTTCATATCATCTGAGCAGCAACATGTTGTGTCGTCAGACATACAATGGTCATTATTGTCCATGCACATTTCCATGTTTGCTTTGCCTTTGCAACAATCACCACCTGTCATAGCTGTCTCACTTTCGCCCAAGTGAGGAGCAATTACCAATGCCACAATTGACATTAATTTAATCAAGATATTCATAGAAGGACCTGAAGTGTCCTTGAATGGGTCACCCACTGTATCACCGGTTACAGAGGCTTTGTGAGGTTCTGATTTTTTATAAAAAGTTTCTCCGTTAATTTCAACACCCTTTTCAAAAGATTTTTTCGCATTGTCCCAAGCACCACCGGCATTGTTTTGGAAAATCCCCATCAAAACACCGGAAACGGTAACGCCTGCCAAAAGTCCTCCCAAAACCTCAGGACCGAAGATAAATCCAACAATTACCGGAGTAATCAGTGCAATAGCACCGGGTAAAATCATTTCTCTGATGGAAGCCTTTGTAGAAATTGCAACACATTTCTCATACTCCGGGCGAGCTTCATATTCCATAATTCCTTTGATTTCTTTGAACTGTCTGCGTACTTCGTTTACCATATCCATGGCAGCTCTTCCAACGGCAGCAATTGCCAAAGAAGAGAAAATAAACGGAATCATAGCTCCAACAAACAAACCTGCCAAAACTTTTGCTTTAAATATGTCAATACTTTCGATTCCGGCCACGCCAACAAAAGCAGCAAAAAGTGCTAATGAAGTCAAAGCAGCAGAAGCGATGGCAAAACCTTTTCCTGTTGCAGCGGTTGTATTGCCGACAGCATCAAGGTTGTCTGTTCTTCCTCTCACCTCTTCAGGCAGTTGATTCATTTCTGCAATACCTCCTGCATTGTCTGCAATAGGTCCAAAAGCATCAATGGCAAGTTGCATAGCTGTTGTTGCCATCATACCGGCAGCAGCAATTGCCACTCCGTATAATCCTGCAAATTCATAAGAACCATAGATCCCTGCTGCCAAAACGATGATTGGGATAACGGTTGATTCCATTCCAACAGAAAGCCCTCCAATAATATTGGTAGCATGTCCTGTTGCAGATTGTTTAATAATTGAATTTACAGGGCGTTTGCCAATTGCAGTATAATATTCTGTTACAATGCTCATCAATGCACCCACAATTAACCCTAACACAATAGAATAATATACATCCATGTTACTGAATTCATATCCTCTGATTTCCATTGTTTCCGGCAAAAGCACTTTTACAGCACCAAAAGCAGCAATACCGGTCAAAATAATAGCAGACCAATTACCTAAATTCAATGCTTTTTGTACACTGTCATTTTCGTTTCTAACTCTAACAAAGAAAGTTCCTATGATAGAGAATATAAGCCCAAGTCCTGCAATTACCATAGGTAAGAGTATGGGAGCGATTCCGCCAAAATTATCAAATGATTCAATTTCACGACCTAAAACCATTGTAGCAAGGATTGTAGCTACATAAGAGCCAAAAAGGTCTGCGCCCATTCCGGCAACATCACCTACGTTGTCACCTACGTTATCAGCAATGGTAGCGGGGTTTCTTACATCATCCTCAGGGATTCCTGCTTCTACTTTTCCAACAAGGTCAGCCCCAACGTCAGCTGCTTTTGTATAAATACCGCCTCCGACACGGGCAAAAAGCGCGATTGACTCAGCACCAAGAGAAAAACCTGCTAACACTTCGAGGGCAAGTTCCATTTCTTTGCCGTTTACATCACCACCTGTATTAATAACATATATGTTATAGAGTACAATAAAAATTGAACCTAATCCAACTACTGCAAGACCTGCTACTCCTAATCCCATAACAGTTCCACCGGTGAAAGATACTTTCAAAGCCTTTGCTAAACTTGTTTTAGCAGCTTGTGTAGTGCGCACATTGGCTTTGGTTGCTACATTCATTCCAATATAGCCTGCCAATGCAGACAAAAATGCACCGATAATAAATGAAATAGCAATAACAGGGCTGGAGGTGTCAACCAGAGTTCCGCTCCATGCCAATAAAATAGCGGCAATAATTACGAAATAGGTTAGAATTTTCCACTCTGCTTTTAAAAATGCCATTGCACCTTTGGCAATGTATCCTGCTAATTCTTGCATCTTAGCATCGCCTGCATCTTGTTTGCTTATCCATGCAGATTTAAGTGCCATTATTAGCAAACCTATTGCTCCTATAATAGGAATTAAGTAAATCAAAAAATCATTCATAATCAATCTTTTCTTTTTTTTGCTTAAATTTTTGAGGGTGCGAAAATACACTTTTTTAGCTTCTCTTAATTATAAATTATAGATAGCTTTGCACCAAAATTTATGTTACATAAGATTTTAGATTTTTTTCTACACTTAGATGTTCATCTAGGTGTTATGATAGATCAATACGGTGTTTGGATTTATGCTATTTTATTTCTGATTATTTTTGTTGAAACAGGATTGGTCATCATGCCTTTTTTGCCCGGTGATTCACTATTGTTTGCGGCCGGCTTATTTGCTGCACAAGATAATGTACTCAATATTTGGTTATTACTGATATTGTTGTGGATAGCTGCGGTTTTGGGTGATACTGTTAATTATTTCATTGGAAAATTTGCCGGAAACAAAGTCCTGAATTGGAAAATAAAGGGAAAACAAATGGTCAATCCAAAATACATGGATAAAACCCATCATTTTTTTGAAAAACATGGTGCAAAAACCATTGTTATTGCACGCTTTGTTCCTATTGTAAGAACTTTCGCACCCTTTGTTGCGGGCGTGGGCGAAATGCACTATGGCAGATTTATTTCTTACAACATTATTGGCGGAACTGCATGGATACTATTGCTGACACTTGCAGGCTATTGGTTTGGAAATTATGAAATTGTAAAGAATAATTTTGAAAAGGTAATTCTTGGAATCATACTTATTTCAGTCCTACCTATTATCATTGAATTTGTCAAAGCAAAATGGAAAAAGAAATCGGTTTAATCGGTTTTCCACTTTCTCACTCATTTTCCCCTCGGTGGTTTCAAGATTATTTTATAAAAAATAAGGTTAGAAACATCATTTACAAGTTATTCCCTTTTGGAAATATTGAACATTTTCCTTTGCTATTAAAAAATCACCCTCTGCTTATAGGCTTGAATGTTACTATTCCACATAAGCAGTCTGTTATTCCATATTTGGATAAACTTTCCGATGAAGCCAAAGCAATAGGTGCGGTAAACTGCATCAAGATAGAGAAGATTCAAAATCAAGTGATTACTACCGGCTATAATACCGATGTTGTTGGGTTTTCAAATAGCATACAGCCCTTGATAAAACCTTGTCACAAAAAGGCAATTGTTTTTGGTAATGGCGGTGCAGCACAAGCCGTGAAACAAGCTTTAAGAAATCTTAACATTGACTTTTTGGTAGTAAACCGAAAAGAGAATCCGGATTGTATTTTGTATTCTGAACTGAATAAACAGATACTATCATCCCATAAAATATGGATAAACACAACTCCTTTGGGTATGTTTCCAAATGTTGATACGGCTATTGAAATTGATTATAGCGCCTCTTCTCATGAACATCTTGCGTATGATTTAGTGTATAACCCCGAAGAAACATTATTTTTAAAAAAATGTAAGATGAATGGAGCATCCATCAAAAACGGTATTGAGATGCTTCATGTTCAGGCAGCAGAGTCAGCAAATATCTTCGGATTATAGAGTAAAATTATTGTTTAAAAAGAGCAAAATTGACTATATACAGCCTTATAGCGATTAATTAGAAAGAATACATTTGCAACTCGTTAATTAGATGTCAAAACAAAACAGACCTTTTAGCGGACAAGATATCCCTAAAGCAAAAATAAACAAAGACTCCCTCAAGCGTTTGCTCAAACTATTCAGTTTTATGGGTAAACAAAAGTGGCTTTTCTTTTTTGGCACTATCTTTTTGTTGGTCAGTGCCGGCACTTCTTTGATATTTCCAAAATTAACAGGGGATTTTGTGGATGCAAGCAGTATCTCTAAATATCAAATTAACAAAATAGGTTATCTGTTTGCTATTCTCTTTATTGTGCAGGCAATCTCATCTTATCTGCGTGTATGGACATTTGTCAAAGCTACGGAGGGAATGGTTTGGCGATTGAGAAACCAACTCTACAGCAAGATTATTTCTCTGCCGATGAATTTTTTTCATCAAAACAGAACAGGTGATTTGTTGAGCCGGTTTGGAAGTGATATCACACAAGTTCAAGAAACTTTTGTAACCTTTTTGGCAACTTTTATTCGTCAAATACTTGTAGGAATAGGTGGACTTATTTTATTGTTTTTCACTTCGCCTGATTTAGCATTGGTGATGCTTTCAGTGATTCCTCCTGTGGTGATTATCTCATTATTTTTTGGTCGATATATTCGCAAAATCTCACGCACCATTCAGGATGAAACAGCAGATGCAGGGACTATTTTGGAAGAAAGCCTTTCGGGTATTCAAATCGTGAAATCTTTTGCAAACGAGATGTATGAGACCATGCGATTCGGACAAAAAAGTATCCGAATTCGTGATATTTCTGTACGAAGAGGAATTTACAGAGGACTTTTCAGTTCCTTTATTATCATGTGTTTGTTTGGAGGTCTGATTTTTATAGCATGGAGAGCATTTCAACTGCAAGCACAAGGAGTTTTGACAATCGGTGATATCATCAAATTTATGATTTACACTATGTTTGTCGGAGCCTCTATTGGTGGTATTTCCGACCAATATGCACAAATCCAAAAATCAGTGGGAGCTGCAGACCGTATATTGGACATCTTGGAACAAGAATCCGAAACTGATTTGAATGCTGAAGCCGATGCAAAGCCTGTCAGCCATGTTCTTCAAGGCAATCTCAGTGTTCGTGAGTTAGGATTTGCTTATCCTTCAAGACCTGATGTAAATGTGTTGCAAGACATTTCCTTTGAGGCAAAACGCGGAGAGAAAGTTGCTATAGTAGGTGCAAGCGGTGCAGGGAAATCCACCATTGTACAACTTTTGCTCGGTTTTTATGCTCCGCAAAAAGGACAAATCATATATGACCAAACCAATATTTCCGATATTGATTATTATGATTTACGAAAGCAAATAGGGCTTGTACCACAAGATGTGGGACTGTTTGGAGGCACTATATACGACAATATACGTTATGGCGATACTCAAGCAGGAGAAGAAGAAATTATTGAAGCAGCAAAACAAGCCAATGCAATAGAATTTATTGAACGCTTTCCTGAAAAGTATCAAACGGTAGTAGGTGACCGCGGTGTGCAGCTTTCAGGCGGTCAAAGACAACGGATAGCTATTGCCCGTGCTTTTCTTAAAAAACCTGTGTTCCTTATTTTGGATGAAGCAACAAGCTCCTTGGATTCAGAATCGGAATTGGTGGTTCAAGATGCATTGGAAAAACTTATGGAAGGTCGAACTTCCATTATCATTGCCCACCGTTTGAGTACTATCAAAAATTCTGACAAAATTATTGTACTTGAAGACGGAAAAATTATAGAAACCGGTAGCCCGAGCAACCTTTTGGATAATCCCGAAAGTAAGTTCTATACAATGTGGCAAACCCAATTTGAGTTGGCTTCTGACGAATAGTCGTTTGTTTTCATTTTCCCGAAATCAATAACAGAGACTTGTTTTTACTTTACGGTTTTTTTACCGTATCATTGCATAACCATTATTCAATCTAAAACCATGTTTAACTATGAAAACGGCATGGAAAATACTATTGTCTATGCTTTTCTGCTCATTGAGCACTCAAGCGCAAATTGATGACAAGTTTGATTATGATAGTCTGTACAAGAATTCTGCGTGGACAGGCAACACTGAAAACTTTATCATTATTAACAACAGATTGCGCTCTAATTTAGAACAAACCAATAGTAGTTTCTTTATCAGCAGAGCTGCACAGCACCGAGATACTACAGAGTGGCTTATCAAAATGGAGTTGCAGCTTAATCCGTCTTCCGCAAACTATGTGGACTGGTTTCTGATGGCTGATTCATCCAATCTGCTTAATACAAAAAATGCCTACTATGTGAGAATAGGTAACACAGCAGATGAGGTTAGTTTATACAAAAAAGTAGATGGCCAAACTCCGCAAATGCTTATCAACGGAACAGACGGTATTCTCAACAGAAGCAATAACCCATTGGCAGTTAAAGTATTGAGATATCCCAACGGAAAATGGTATTTGGATATTAATACACAAGGATTATTAGAACCCATGACTCACGAGGGAGATACAACGGATTTAGACTTGGAATTGTTGCCATTCACCGGCATACTCATACGTCAGTCCACTGCTTCGTTTTTCCTAAAACATTTCTTTGATTTGTTCTACATGGGAAAGGAAATCAGAGATACCATATCGCCAAAACTTCTATCAGCACAGTGGATTGGCTCTGATAGTATGCACTTTGTTTTTGATGAAGAACTGGATTCTCTTTCTGTAACAAACAAAGCAAACTATCAATATTCACCCTCCGTATCCATTGCTTCAATTGAACTGCTGCCAAACAAAACAGAAATTGGAGTGCGTTTTACTACCCCACTTGTTTCACTTAATCATTATAGTCTTAACCTTAGCGGAATAAAAGATTTGGAAGGAAACCGAATGAAAGATAGCTCACTCTTGAATTTCTATTTAAAACCGGAACCGGCACAAGCTTTTGATTTGGTTATCAATGAAATGATGATTACTCCTACTCCCTCTGCCGGATTGCCTAATTACCAATATGTAGAATTATTCAATCGGTCATCAAAAGTTATTGACCTTAAGGATTTTATTCTTTCAGATCCTAATACTTCCTCCAGATTAACATCTTTTCTGTTATTACCCGACAGTTTTATATTACTTTGTCCCAATAATGCGGTTAATTCATTATCCATATTTGGTACTTGTTTGGGAGTAAGTAATTTCCCTTTGCTCAACAAAACCTCCGATGATGTCTATTTGCGTAATCCCGAAAACACATTGATTCACAGTGTGCTTTATACCGATACATGGTACAAAGATTTGGTCAAAAAGAATGGGGGTTTCAGTTTGGAAATGATTGATTCTGATAATCCATGTAGCGGGTTTGAAAATTGGAAAGCCAGTAATGACCCCAAAGGTGGAACCCCATGCTCTCACAACTCTGTTAAAGCTAAAAATCCGGATTCTAAACCTCCTGTTTTGCTCAGTGCCTATACATTGGCTCCCAACCTGATTGAATTGCGATTTGATGAAAATTTGGATTCTTTTTCAGGATTAGACCCTTCGAATTATTATTTTGAAGAACCGCAAATGAATCCGGTAACGCTATTACACAATTCTTTGGGAAAAATTCAACTTATGCTTCCGCAAGATATGGAAGTAAACAAAGTCTATACTCTGACCATAAAAAACCTGAGTGATTGCTCTGCAAATAGGATAGAAGAAACCTCAATCGAAATTGGAATGCCTGACCACGCAGAAAGAGGCGATTTATTGATTAATGAAATTCTGTTCAACCCTCCGGAAGGCTTGTCTGAATTTGTTGAAATCTATAATCATAGTGCTAAAATCCTTGATCTTAAAGACATCCGCATAGGAAACCTCAAAGATGACGGCTCTTTTAGGGACTTTGTTAACCCCGTACCTTCCGGTTTGTTGATTTTCCCCGAGCAGTACATTGCTTTTTCCGTATCGGGCAATGCCTTATGTCAATATTATGATTGCAAAGTTCCGAAGAATATTGTCAAAATAAGTTCCTTGCCTTCCTATCCGCAAAAGAGCGGAGGAGTAGTGCTGACTGACTATAAAGGATTGGTGATTGACAGTTTTTTGTATAACGAAAAAATGCACTTTCAGCTCATAAACAACCGAAAAGGTGTGAGTCTTGAGCGAATTGAATTTGACCGTTCTTCCACTGACCTTGGCAATTGGGCATCAGCTACAGGTAATGCAGGCTATGCTACTCCGGGCTACAAAAATTCCCAAGCTTATTCGCCCAAGGTAGAGAATCATCAGGTATGGTTGGACTACGAAGCTTTTTCACCTGATGGAGATGGCTTTGAAGACAGACTGAATATCCGATTTGATTTGAAGAAAAATGGTTTTGTTGCCAATGTGTATGTATATAGTTCAGATGGAGTCTTTGTAACGCAACCGGTTTCCAATCTTAGCTTGAACAGCACCGGTGTGGTTAGTTGGGATGGTTTTTACAGCAACTTTAACAGCCGTTGCCCTTTTGGAATCTATGTTGTCATCTTTGAGGCTTTTAATGAAGAGGGTGAAATAATCAGACAAAAATTCGCGTGCAGCTTAACCGGAAAATATTAAGAGCAAAACCCCGGTAAAGTAGATATTAATTTGATTGTATTGATTAGTTTTGGAGCGGTAGAGAGTGTAAGTGAATGTTTTTTGAAACCTAATTGACACTTTGATAATAACAGAAATCTCATATATTTTATCATCAAATAAATATGACATCTAAAAATCAAGCCCTAAGATTTGAGAGTATATCAAACTTTATTAGAATAATATTAAGGGGTATTTCGCAAATAATGCTTCAAGCGAATCATATTACCGGGTTTCTTTTTTTAGTAGGAATCTTTTATGGTTCTGCTCTAATGGGAGTTGCTATGCTTGTTGCTGTACTATGTGGAACATCAATAGCCATTTTTCTGAACTTTGATAAATCGGAATTAGAGAACGGACTATATGGTTTTAGTGCAGCATTGGTTGGTGCAGCAAGCATGTTGTTCTTAAAACCGGAACTTACAAGTTGGATAATTGTAGTAGTTGGCTCGGTTGCTGCAAGTGTAATTCAACACTTTTTTTTGAAACGAAAAATACCTGTATTTACACTTCCATTTGTATTAGTGACCTGGGCAATACTCATGTTTTGCAATTATTATTTTACCGATTTATTTCTCAATCAAAGTACGAATGACCATCTTAGAATAGATTCTTTCATGTTCATTTTTAGAGGATTTGGACAAGTGATTTTTCAAGAAAGTATTGTATCCGGAGTTTTGTTCTTTATAGCTGTACTTATTAATTCTTCAACTCAAGCACTATATGGACTTGGTGGAGCAGTGGTATCTGTCATTATTGCAATAGCATTTTCTGTTTCAAATCATCATATTAGTTTGGGGTTGCTGAGTTTTAACGCTGTTCTTTGTGCTATTGTGTTTGCCGGAGTGAACTATAAAGATATAATTTTTGCTTTGGTTTCAGTAACCCTTGCAACTATTGTTAGTATGTTTATGATTAGCTTTAACATAACTCAATTAACTTTTCCATTTGTCTTAGTATCAATTATTACTCTTATCATAAAAGATAGATGTTTGAGGATTGTATAGGCTTTCAATAGCTTGATTTAAATACTTTACTCCTCATATACACTTTGGAAATTCCTACGGACTTCTATGTTGAAAAGAGAGTGCCT
Organism: Bacteroidota bacterium; assembly: GCA_024103355.1. GTDB lineage: Bacteria > Bacteroidota > Bacteroidia > NS11-12g > UBA955 > JALOAG01. The sequence continues at coordinate 44,998 of JAGFIU010000036.1, read as the reverse complement.
AACGTTCAGTTCATATTATCATATTCAAGCTATCACATTGATTATGAATACAACCAAATAAATTTGTTAGGAAATTTTTTATATATCGAATTTTAAATTGTGTTTTCGCTATTCTCCCAAGCATATAGAAGGAGGAAATTAGAGTATGTATTGGATAACGACTAAAGTAAATATTAAATATAGCTCTCGAGAATGCAGGACAAGGTAATTACAAAACATAATCAATTTATATTTGCCGGCTCAAAATTTAGTTATTTGTTCAACTTTGGAAAATGAAACAATCATGATACATAGGTGTTTTCTAGATCTTGGGTACCACGTTTTAGCGCAACTATTATTGGAAGAAAACACTAACTTACGAAGACAAATCAATAATCTTGTAGGGTTAAATAATTCGATTGTTACTTACCAAATTAATTAATAAGACAGAAATGGGAGTGAGCATTTTTACTTTTCTAGATGACATAGCAGCTTTGATGGATGATGTTGCTGTTGCTTCAAAAGTAGCAACAAAAAAGACAGCGGCAATTCTTGGAGATGATTTGGCAGTAAATGCAGAAAAAGCTACGGGATATGCACCTTCTAGAGAGTTGCCGGTGTTGTGGGCAATTAGTAAAGGCTCATTTATTAATAAACTAATCATTGTTCCTCTAATTCTAATTCTTAATTTATATGCTCCATTTGTAATCAAAATTCTTTTAGTTATAGGCGGTATATATCTCTCATACGAAGGAGCCGAAAAAATAATTGAATTGGTCTTCCATAAGAAGCATAAACATCTCTCACATGTGAATACTACTGCCGGCCCTGCAAATGCTTTAACTGAAGAGAAGAAAAAAGTGAGTGCAGCAATTAAAACTGATTTTATTCTCTCTTTAGAGATTGTAATAATTGCGTTAAGTACAGTGTTAGACAAGAATTTACTAATCCAAATTATGACCGTCTCAGTTGTAGCATTAATAGCAACTGTTGGGGTTTATGGACTTGTAGCAATCTTGGTGCGGATGGATGATATGGGATATAGACTTATTCACTCAACTAATGGTAATAAATGGGCAAGCACTATTGGAACCATATTAGTTAAGGGGCTGCCGGTTATTGTCAGAACACTTGAAGTACTGGGTACTATTGCATTGATTCTTGTTTCAGGAGGAATTTTTATTCACTATATTGACTATTTTCATGGGGTCTTAACTGGTATTCCCTTAATTGTTAGAGAAATATTTTTTGGTTTGGCAATTGGTACAATAACAGTAATATTGGTTAGTTTTATTAAACCAATTTTTATTAGAATAGGTTCAAAACGTCAAAGAGCTAAGTAAAAAAGAAACGATTTTCAAAATTATACATTGAATTAGACATCTAAACTAATTGCATCGGAGAGATAAATGTACTCTGCTAAACCTATCGAAATTGAGTATACTCTCGGACTAAAAGGCCTCAAATAATTTTACTCTAAATCATGAGCAATCACCCTCTCAATTTTAATGAGTCATTAATATTTAGAAATCTACTTTACAAATACTGAGACTTATAAACAGAGAGAAACTGTATATATCATCAATGTCTTATTATTGTTTCCAAATTTAAACATAATGATTGTTTGAGAACCTTAGTATCTCAAAGAAAACAGGAATTCATGTAACCATAATAATCATCTTCTCATGGTCCGTTAATTTTTCAGAATCTTAAAATTATTGTAACTACCACGTAACATTCTCAATAGACTTTTGCGGCATCAAATAATAAAAAAAATGATGAAAGTAAAAGTAAAAAAACAATGGGTAGCAATGCTACTATTTTCCGGAACTTGTTTAGGAACAACACAAATTTTTGCACAAAAGAATGATTCACTAAGGCTTCAAGCATTAGAAGAAAAGGTAAATAAGTTAGAAAAATTTAAAGGCTTGAAAATTTCAGGTTATTTTCAGGGACAAATTCAATATGGTCAACCTAATGCTTCATTGAAAGTTGGTTCATCCAACATAAACAAGAATGAAGATTTTAATCGTTTTGGAATTAGGAGAGGAAGATTGAAATTTTCCTATGAAAAGGGCATTGCCACCGGTGTTTTTCAAATAGATATGACGGATAAGGGTTTAGGATTAAAAGATGCCTACCTTCAAATAAAAGATAAAAAATTTAGCCAAAGTTCATTGAAAGTGGGTGTTTTCAACAGACCGTTTGGATATGAGATAGAGCGTTCTTCCTCTTCAAGAGAAGCTCCGGAGAGAGCAAGAGTGGTTACCACCCTTTTTCCTGAAGAGCGAGATTTAGGATTTATGATTTCTTTAAAACCGAATAAAAATTCACCATTAAATTTTTTAAAGTTAGATGCAGGCGTTTTTGCAGGAAATGGAATAAAATCTGATATAAAGAATAGAAAAGATTTTATTGGGCACTTATCTCTTACTAAAAGTTTCAATAAAATAATAAAACTCAGTGGTGGATTTTCCTACTATAACGGAGGAGTATACCAAGGTACACAAAATATCTTTACTTCACATAACAACCTTTTCCTTGTAGATAGTTCTTCAAGTAATATAGGTAAAAATGCCGGAAGAGAGTATTTCGGTATAGATGCACAGTTTGAAGTTATGAGTATGCTTGGTCTTACAACTTTAAGTGGAGAATTTATTACGGGAACGCAACCCGGAGATAAAGGAGGAAGTAAAAGCCCTAATAGTGCAACTGCAGGAAATTATGATTTATATATTCGCCATTTCAATGGAGGTTATGTAAGTTTAGTTCAAGATTTAAAAAATATTCCATTTTCGGCAGTAGTAAAATATGATTGGTATGATCCTAATTCAGAAATTTCTAAAGATGATATAGGATTGAACCAAACAGGCAAAGCCGAAATTTCTTATCAAACTATTGGTTTTGGATTGCTTTGGAAGATAAATAATAACTTAAAAGCAACTGCTTATTATGATATGGTTAAGAATGAAACATCAAGAAACTTGAGCGGCTACGATACGGATAAAAAAGATAATATGTTCACATTAAGACTTCAGTATAAGTTCTAAAAATCGTAACCAAAATGTAACAATAACTTTAAACGAACTTAACAACATATATTCAAGTTTGCATCAAATTAATGAAAAGAAAAATGAAAAGAAAAATGAAAATGAAAAGTATGCTTCTATTGACAATTACAGGGATTACTTTGTTAGCCTGTAACACTAAAAATGAGAGAACAAGGACAGCAAATACCCCAACTACAGATGTAGAAAATATTAAAATTAAAGGTTCTGAAACGGTGTTACCATTAACACAAAAAGCAGCCGAAGTTTATATGAACTCCAATAAAGAGGCTTCTATTACCGTAACAGGCGGAGGTAGTGGTGTGGGAATTGCATCCTTAATGGAAGGGACTACAGATATTGCCCAAGCATCAAGAAGCATGAAGTTTGATGAAAAACAGAAACTTCAAGATGCAGGAAAAGAAGTAAAAGAAGTGGTGATTGCTTATGATGCTATGGCGGTAATTGTTCATCCTGCTAATAAAGTATCCCAACTTACCCGTGAGCAAATCGAAGGAATATTTACAGGTAAAATCAAAAATTGGAAAGAACTTGGAGGAGATGATATGGAAATTATTCCTTATGCAAGAGAAACATCATCAGGAACTTATGAATTTTTCAAAGAAAGTGTTTTACAAAATAAGAACCACATGACCGGAATCATGAGTATGCCTGCTAATGGTGCCATTATTCAATCAGTTGGACAAACGAATGGAGCTATTGCTTATGTTGGATTGGCCTATTTAAACAGTAATGTCAAGGCTTTACAAGTGTCTTATGATCAAGGAAAAACATTTGTGGCTCCATCTTTCGAAAATGCTAAGAATAAAACCTATCCTATAGTTCGTCCATTGTTTTACTACTATCTTGGAGCATCAGAAAATAAGGTAAAATCATTTGTTGATTTTGTACTTTCTCCGGAGGGACAAGATATAGTTAAGGAAGTGGGATATGTAGGTTTGAAATAATTTTTAACAATAGCAGCTTTAAAATGTAGAGATGATAAAAAAGATTTCAAACATAGTTATTAAACAATTATTGACAGTTAGCGGTGCCATTACTGGAATCGCTATACTGTTTATTTCTATATTCCTTTTTAAAGAAGGAATAGGATTTTTTAACAGTCCGGCTGTCGAGAAGGGATATTCTCTTTATGTTCATGCTTCCAATCCCATTAACGAATTAAGTTCTAAAGAAATTAAAGAAATTTTTGATTCAGAAATTACGAATTGGAAAACTGTTGGAGGGAATGATGAGGCTATAAAAATATTCAGGATAGATGAAATTTTTCAAAAATATTCTGAAGAGGAACTTGGAAAAGATTACCAATTGCTCCCCGAAAAATTAGGAGAAGAAATAAAATCGGATAAAAATATCATTGCTTATATTCCACAAAAATATGCACCTACATTGACCAAGGGCATAAAGGTTCTTCATATAAAGCATTTGACTTTATCCGATTTTTTTCTGGGAAAGGAATGGTTGCCTACCGCTACACCATCGCCTTTGTTTGGTGTTATGCCTTTATTTTTGGGAACACTGTTAGTGAGTATTTTAGCCATAATTTTCGCCTTGCCTCTTGGTTTAGGAGTAGCAATTTATCTGTCAGAATTGGCCAATGAAAAAATTCGTAAATTACTTAAACCCATTATTGAATTATTGTCGGGCATTCCATCCGTAGTTTATGGTTTTTTCGGATTAGTCGTTTTGTCTCCCTTAGTTCAAAAAACTTTTCATCTTTCGGTCGGGGAAACTGCCTTAACGGGAAGTTTGATTTTAGCCATCATGGCCTTACCTACCATTATTTCTGTTGCTGAAGATGCCATGCGCAATACTCCCAGAGCTATGCGTGAAGCAAGTTTGGCTTTAGGTGCTACTCAATGGCAAACAATTTATAAAGTCGTGATTCCTTATGCTAAATCCGGCATTTCGGCTGCGGTAGTTTTAGGTATTGGACGTGCCATAGGGGAAACAATGGCGGTATTGATGGTAACAGGAAATGCTGCAGTAATGCCCACATCCATTTTTAATTCAGTACGCACTATTCCGGCCACCATTGCTGCTGAGTTAGGAGAGGCCCCTGCAGGTGGAACACATTATCAAGCTTTGTTTTTATTAGGATGTGTATTATTCTTGATTACCATGGTCTTCTCCATTATAGCAGAAATTATTTCTAAAAAGAAAAATTATTAGTCATAGAAAAGATGAATAAAAAAATAAAACAAAATATAGCATTTTTCGTTTTCCGATTGTTTAGCTTATTAATCGTTGGCGTTTTAATAAGTATATTAGGTTTCATCGCCATTAATGGAATTCAGGTAATAGATTGGGAATTTTTAACTACAGCTCCTAAAGAAGGAATGACGGAAGGAGGAATATTCCCGGCCATAGTAGGTACCTTTTATTTGGTTGTGGGCAGTTTAATATTTGCAGTTCCTCTTGGTGTTATGTCTGCTATTTATACTGTAGAATATGCCGGAAATGGTCGCATTGTTCGTTTTATTAGGATGATGACCAATAATTTGGCAAGTATTCCTTCTATTGTTTTTGGATTGTTTGGAATGGCCCTATTTGTTAATAAATTAGGATTTGGAGATTCGATTATAGCCGGTTCTTTAACCTTAGGATTATTAACTCTACCCATTATCATTCGAACTTCAGAAGAAGCCTTAAAAGCCGTTCCTGAATCATATCGGACAGGTAGCTACGCTTTAGGTGCCGGAAAACTTCAAACCATAAGAAAGGTGATTTTGCCCAGTGCCATGCCCAATATTTTAACAGGTATCATTTTGTCGGTGGGAAGAGTTTCCGGAGAAACCGCTCCTATATTATTTACGGTTGCCGCTTATTTTCTACCCAGCTTGCCGGACAGCATCTTTAGTCAGGCAATGGCATTGCCTTATCATTTGTATGTTTTGGCCACCAGTGGAACCGATGTGGAAGCTTCTCGGCCTATTGCTTATGGAACAGCTTTGGTTTTAATAATGATAGTCCTTTTTTTCAATCTGTTGGCTGCCTTTTTGAGACAAAGATTAAATAAGAAATTGAAACAACATTAAAAAATTTGAAATGATAGAAACAAAAAATATTAACTTTTATTACGGGGATTTTCATGCGATAAAAAATATCAGCATGAAAATGGAACCTAATACCGTTACCGCCTTTATTGGTCCATCAGGATGTGGAAAATCTACTTTTTTAAGGCTATTCAACCGAATGAATGACTTGATAAACAATACCCGCTTAGAAGGAGAATGTTTGATAAAATCAAAAAATATTTATGATAAATCTATTGATGTGGACGAACTAAGAAAAGATGTAGGCATGGTGTTTCAAAAACCTAATCCCTTTCCAAAGTCCATTTTTGAAAATGTAGCTTATGGGCTAAAAGTGAATGGAGTAAAAGATAAAAAGTTTATTGCACAGAAAGTAGAGGAATCTTTGATGGCTGCTGCATTATGGGATGAAGTAAAAGATAAACTCCATAAATCCGCATTTGAACTTTCCGGAGGACAGCAACAGCGCTTATGTATTGCCAGGGCTCTGGCGGTTGCTCCTTCTGTTTTGTTAATGGATGAACCCGCCTCGGCATTAGATCCTATTTCCACATCCAAAATTGAAGAGCTGATTCATCAATTGAAGAGCAATTATACTATTGTTATTGTAACGCACAATATGCAACAGGCGGCAAGAGTCAGCGATAAAACCGGTTTCTTTATGATGGGAGAATTGGTAGAATACAGTGACACCAAAAAGATGTTTTTAAATCCGGATAAGGAGACCACTCAAAATTATATTACCGGTAGGTTTGGATAAATAGAAAGATTAAGCTGAAGAAAATGAATCAAAAAAAGAGAATAGCCCTTGTGGCTCATGATAATTGTAAACAAGAATTATTGGAATGGATAGAGGAGAATTTTGAGCATCTGATACCTTATCATTTGGTGTGTACAGGCACCACCGGACAGCTGGTGGAAGAAAAATTAAAGAAATGTGTTCCCCAAAACAATAATCACCCTTTGTTCAATATTACCAAGTTAAAATCCGGACCTTTAGGAGGCGATCAACAATTAGGAGCATTAATTTGCAATGGAGAAGTGGATATTCTAATTTTCTTTTGGGATGCAATGGAACCTCAAGCACATGATGTGGACATCAAGGCATTATTAAGATTAGCCACCTTGTATAATATAGTGTATGCCTGCTCTCGGTCAACGGCCGATTTTATTATTACCTCGCCTTTATTTCATCAATCTTATCAACCCCTTATTACCGAAAAAATAGAAAATTATTCAAACAGAATTTTATCATGAAACCCAACGAACAAGAATTAAATTTTTTAAAAGAAGAAATCAACCAGATGTGGAAGTTGGTTATTTCTCAAGTGGAAAAATCGAAAAAAGCATTGTTGCACAATAATGTGGAACTTGCATTGGAAATTATTAGTCTGGAAAAAAGAGTGGATGCCTATGAGTTGAAAATCGATAGTAATTGCGAACATTATATTGCCCTTTACAGTCCTGTGGCCATTGATTTGCGTTTGGTATTATCCATAATGAAAATCAGCATTACTTTAGAAAGAATTGCAGATTATGCAGCAGGGGTTGCCCGGTATGTTGTAGAAAAAGAATGTCATCCTTTCACCACTAAAATGAAAGAGGCTTTGGCATTGGAACAAATGTTCGATTTGCTCTTGAATATGCTTACGGACAGCTTAGTGGCTTTAAATTCAGAGAACGCGAAAAATGCCGGAAAAATTTTGGCCAAAGATACAGAGGTAAATCAAATCTATCTCAATGCTTTTCAGGTGCTATCGGAACAGATAGGACAAGAAGGAAAGGATGCAAAATGTGGCTTAGAAATGATGATGCTTATCCGAAAAATGGAGCGCATAGGCGACCATTGTAGTAATATTGTGGAAGAGATTGTATTTTTTATTGAAGCCAAGGTTTTAAAGCATAAAGGTAAATTAGAACCCTAAACCAAAGTATATTATCTTTGTACTTTATCAAGTATGGATATGCCTGATCGTATTTTAATTGTCGATGATGATAGCAGCATTGCAGAAATTCTGGAATTTAATCTTAAAAATGAAAACTTTGAGGTGACCACAGCAATTTCAGCAGAAGAAGCTTTGAACCAACCCCTTCATGAATTTCAGTTAATTCTTTTGGATGTTATGATGGGTGGAATGTCCGGATATAAAATGGCAGAGAAAATTAGAAAGGACGGTCTTGTTACTCCCATTATTTTTTTAACGGCCAAGGATACCGAGAATGATTTATTAACCGGATTTTCTGTTGGTGCCGATGATTATATTTCAAAACCGTTTTCCATAAAAGAAGTAATAGCCAGAGTGAAAGCGGTTTTGAAAAGAGCCGAAAAATCCGATTCCCATAAAATCAAAGAAGATATATTGAGTTTTGGGGATTTTAGTTTGAATTTCAATTTGAAGGAACTAAAAATTAACCATCATCCTATTCCTTTGACCAAAACGGAATTTGAATTATTATCTTTACTCGCCAAGCATCCGGAAAGAATGTTTTCCAGAGAAAATATTATTAATAAGTTATGGAGTGAAACTCCTTTTATTACCGATAGAACAGTTGATGTTCATATTGCCCGGTTGAGAAAAAAGTTGGGTGCTTATGCTTCTGTCATCTCCAATAAAACCGGTTATGGGTATAGGTTTAATATGGATGCATCATGAAATTGAGATACCGACAAAAGTTATTTCTATATTTTGGAGTTTTATTTATGCTCTTTACAATAGGAATAATATTATTTGAACAAATACGGGAAAGAAATTTTAAGACGGAAGCATTAGAAGAAAAATTGGCAGCTTATACCGAAATTATTTATGCCGGTTTGCCCCAAAACCAGCTCGGTTTGGTTTCAAAAATGGATCAACTTCAAGGCCTTTTACCACCAGACCTTAGAATTACCATTATTGATTTACAAGGTAAAGTTTTGTTCGACAATTCTATTAACGATTTTGAACATCTTTCCAATCACTTGGACAGAACCGAAATTAAGGAAGCTATACAATTTGGGGAGGGTTCAGATATACGTTTGTCTCGTTCCAACCAACAAAAATATCTCTATTTTGCAAAAAAGACCGACAGCCGTTTTATTCGCGTAGCATTACCCTACAATATTCAACTCCAAAAGTTTTTAAAATCCGATAATGCTTTTCTTTATTTTATAATATTGTTTTTTGGTGTTTTTCTCTTTTTCATTCATATCACCACCAAGCGCTTGGGAAATACCATTAAACAATTAAGAGATTTTGTGCTATATACCAACAATAATCAGGTGGCACAACTTCATTTCCCTAATGATGAAATTGGAGAAATTGCCGGAAAAATAGTAGAAAATTATCATTCGCTGAAAGAAAGTCAAAAGATTGTATTGCAGGAAAAACAAAAATTGCTCCAGCACATCCAAGTGTTAGAAGAAGGAATCTGTTTTTTATCTGCTGCAAAAGAAGTTGAATATTATAATGGACTATTTATTCAATACTTAAATACTATCACGGATGAGGTTTCTAGCGAGGCTGCTATTATTTTGAGAGATGAAAATTTTATAGAATTACAAGAATTCCTCCATCAGCATCAACAACATTATTTTGAACAAGTATTACAAAAACAGGGAAAACACTTTTCCATAAAGGCAAATATTTTTGAAAATAACAGTTTTGAAATCATCATTACCGATATTACCAAGCAAGAAAAAACCAAACAATTGAAAAGGGGAATGACCGGTAATATTGCTCATGAGCTCCGAACCCCAATCACCGGCATTAGAGCTTATCTTGAAACCGTGTTGGCTCAATCTTTATCTCCGGAAAAACAAAACTATTTTATCCAACGGGCTTTTCAGCAAACCCTCGTCCTTTCTGATATCATCCAAGATATGGGTCTTATCGCAAAAATGGAAGAAGCAGCTCAAACTTTTGAATTACAAAAAGTCGATATCAAGAAATTGATTTTCCAAATCAAAGAATTGGTAGCAAACCAACTCACTAAAAAGAACATTGATATAATAGAACATTTGCCCGATACCTTAATTATATTAGGGAATGAAAATTTATTATTCTCTTTGTTTAAAAATTTAATAGATAATGCCATCCGTTATGCCGGAGAAAACATTAAAATTAATATTAGTGTGTATGATGAAGATTCGGATTATTATTATTTTTCTTTTTATGATACAGGAGTTGGTGTTGACAACGAAATGCATTTGAATAGAATCTTTGAACGGTTTTACCGCATCAACGAAGGAAGAACCCGGGATACGGGTGGTTCCGGATTGGGCTTGTCTATCGTAAAAAATGCGGTGTTGTTTCACAAGGGAGATATTACCGCAAAGAATAGAAAAGAGGGAGGACTGGAGTTTTTGTTCACGCTTGGAAAACAAGGTTGTTTATAACATCATAGCAATTAATATCAAACTATAAGGGGATAAAAATAGTGGGTAGGTTATATTTGTAATAGATTTGAAAGTATATGCAACAATAATTTCCATCCTTTTTTCAAAATAAGCTGTCGAATAGTATTATTTATCCATTTATGAAGATAGTAAAATAATCATTCCTCCTATCATCGAAGTTCGGAAGAAAGTGGACTGGCAGATTTTCAGAAAGATTATTAATATTGAATATGACTAATAATATATTTGAAGTAAAGTTTGAAGTATGGCAATTTTCAAACGATTGAATAATAAGTTAGAACAAAGTCAGTTATTGCTAGGGCAAATTCAATATTCGTAACTTGAAACTCAAGATATATAAGTTTGGAAAACCACATGCTGTGATAAGCGAAATAATTGAATTGCAATCAGACAGTTCAAGGGATACAAACACCCATTTTGTTCCACCATTTGTAAATCCTGAAATAATTCTATATATAGGCAATCAGGACCAAATTAAGAAAGTTCCTTACAGAGATGGCTTCATCAAGGGGCCTTTTACTTGCACTCAAAAAATAGAGTTTAATGCAGGATACCATTTTCTTTCACTACGACTCTACCCGTTTGGGTTGAAACAATTATTGAATATAGATGCTAGTAAATTTCAGAATTCAGTACAAGATATTGTGACTTATCCGCTCTTTCAGACATTATTTGACAGTATTAAGAAAGCCGGTACCATCACACCTGAGTTACTAGCTACAGCTGCCCAATTGATTGAACATTCAGACAGATTTCCGATTTCTTCTTCTACACTTAATTTTTTGAAAATGGCGCAGGCAGCAGAAATTAAAAATATTAAGAAGAGTACACTTGACATAGGAATAGGGCTTAGAACCTTACAGCGAAATTTTAAAAAAGAGGTTGGATTGACACCAAAGGAGTTTTTGAAAATAAACCGTATCAATTCTATAGAACAGCAATTAGAAAAGAACACCCCTGTTCTTCAGTTGATAGCAGATTTTGATTTCACAGACCAAGCACATCTAATAAAAGAGTTTAAAAAGCTAAGGAATATCACCCCTCAAGGCATAAAAAAGAGTAGAATGTTCCTTCAAGATCAACTTGTGAAACCGGAAGTATTTATTCTTTAGATTGTCGCTTTTTTACAATGATAAGCGTGTAGCTAAAATTAATTTTGTGATTTAAAAAAGCATAATACAAATGAAGAGAATACACGTATTGGAATGGGAAGATTTGCAGTGGTTTCCAAAACTTTGGAGAGATTTTGGAACTAGTTATCTCAAATTTATGGCTACAAGGTTTGATATTTACAAACCGGTGTTACCAATTATTAAAACTGCACTCGAAAAAAGTACACATAACCAATGGGTTGATTTAGCCTCAGGTGGAGGAAGTGGGTTAATTAATATAGCATCGAAAGTAAAAAAAGAAAACCCTGAAATTTCAATAATTCTAACAGATTATTATCCAAACATAGAAGCATTTGAATCTCTCCGGAAGGAGTACCCGAATACATTTACTTTTGAGAAAGAACCTGTGGATGCAACAAATCCTCCCAAACATTTGTCTGCTTCCTTAAAAACAATTTTTGGAGCATTTCATCATTTTCGACCCAAAGGAGCCAGGCAGATATTGCAGAATGCGGTTAATACAAACTCTGTAATTTTAGTATTTGAGCCCGTGGGGAGAAATTTTGGTAGTTGGTTTTCAATGTTGTTTGTTCCGCTTAACCTTTTTGTCTTTACCCCATTTATTCGTCCTCTCAAATGGCAGGTATTACCTTTTATTTATCTGATTCCCATCATTCCAATTTATGTTTTATGGGACGGAATTGCATCAATTCTCAGAACTTATTCTTCTAGGGAGTTACATTCTTTGGTTGATTCAGTTGAAAATTCTAATCTTTATCATTGGGAAATAGGAAAAACCTCCGGTCCAATGCCTATCCATTATTTATTCGGCTATAAAAAATTATAATATGAATTGGTCTCAGGAGTTATCAGAAATTACCCTTTTGTTCAAGAAAAACTTTGAAAGTTTGAATAGCGAACAGCTCAACTATAAGCCTAATCCGAACACATGGAGCATTGCTCAAAATATAGCACATATCATACAAGTGAACGAAAGCTATTATCCGACTTTCAATGCAATATTACAAGGCAAGCATCATAATCCAAAACTTGCTTACTTACATTTTATTCCTTCATTTATTGGTAAATCTATCCTACAAGGAGTTCAACCGGATAGGAAAAAGAAAATTAAAACCTTTCCAATTTGGGAACCTGTATTTGAAAATAAGTTGGATAATATTGTAATTAGGTTCACAGAACATCAACAAGAATTAACATTAAAAATTAGAGCGATGACAAGTTTAATAAACAACAAAATTGTGATCTCCTCACCGGCAAATAAAGCTATCATTTATCCATTGGATATTGCACTTGACATAATCGTATCACATGAGAAAAGGCACTTGGAGCAGGCTAGAGAGATAATTAGAAAAGAAATTATAATTTGAATCAAACAACTGCTACTTTTGTCTTTTCAAGAGTGAGAAAAGAGTGTAAAAAAAACTAAAGAAGAGTTATATATGAGTGAGATAAAATTAGCGCAAGGGATATTTCATGTATTACCAGATGATATTGAGAATGCATTGAAACAAGAAGGAGTTCTTATTGAAAAATGGAACAAACTGACTCCTATTCAACGCAATGAATGGATTTGTTGGGTAACCATTGTGAAGAAAACAGAAACAAGGGTTGCGCATATTCATCGTCTTGTAGATGATATTAAGAGTGGGAAAAAACAACCGTGTTGTTGGCCGGGATGTCCACACCGAAGAGAGTCCGCAAAGAAATGGTTTTCACAAAGTTAATTCATTTGGAATTTTCATCGCCTATACCCTATAGAGGTATGACAATGGTACAACCATCATCAAGATGAATTTAAAAAATACATCAAAAGGCTGTAATCCTTATTGAAAAAATTAATATTGCAAAGTGTTTTAGCTGATAGTTGAAGCCTGTTTTATTGATTGAATAAATGTTAAAAAATGGAATCCCGATTTCGCTCTCCTTGTCACCAACCCTTCTAAGAGAGAATGTATCATCTCATAAGAGGTACAATAAACAGAGAACGATTCGACTTTCAATTTATGCAATATTGATAGCTATACTCATTAGTTTCATTGCAAAATTATTAGTACATCTTATTGACTTAATCACTAATATTTCTTTCTACGGGAAATTCTCGTTTTCGCATTCAACGCCTACAAATCATGAATTCGGAATTTATGTAATCATTGTACCTATCATAGGCGGTTTGATAGTCGGAATAATGGCTTTATATGGTTCAAAGGCAATTAGAGGTCATGGAATTCCAGAGGCAATGGAGCAAATCTTGACTAATGAGAGTAAAATAAAACCATCCATTACGTATTTGAAGCCCTTGTCATCTGCTATTTCTATAGGTACGGGAGGACCTTTTGGAGCAGAAGGGCCTATTATTGCTACAGGAGGTGCATTGGGCTCAACATTGGGTCAGTTAATCAAAATTACACCAAATGAGCGAAAAATATTACTTGCAGCAGGTGCAACCGCAGGAATGTCGGCAATTTTTGGAAGTCCTTTAGCTGCAATCCTTCTTGCAATAGAATTATTATTATTTGAATTCTCCGCACGTTCGTTTATTCCCGTATCACTGGCATGTATCACAGGGGCAGCCGGTCATCACATATTTTTTGGAGATGGAGTAGTTTTTCCTATTGCATCCATCATTCCAATCCCATCAAATTATGCACTCTTATTTTATTCAGTTAGTGGGATTGTGATAGGGCTAATCTCAGTTATTGTGAGTAAGACTGTATATTGGATTGAAGATATGTTTGAGAAATTGCCTATTCATTGGGCTTGGTGGCCTGCAATTGGAGGCATAGCAGTGGGTATAATTGGTTTTATTGATCCTCGAACATTTGGGGTGGGTTATAGTAATATTACAAATCTACTTTCCGGAACTATGACAATCCAAATTGTTGTTTCCTTGTGTGTATTTAAGTTTTTGTCTTGGGCCATCTCCTTGGGTAGCGGAACCTCAGGAGGAACGCTGGCACCATTGCTTACTATCGGAGGTGCATTGGGAATACTTATTGGAAGTGTTGGCAAGTATTGGTTTCCTCAAGCAGAAATTAATCTATCACTCTCTGCTATAGTTGGTATGGCTGCGATGTTTGCAGGCGCTTCAAGAGCTTTTCTAACGTCTATTGCCTTTGCATTAGAAACCACTGGGCAGTCAAATGCATTATTACCTCTTCTGGCAACCTGTACCGCATCCTATTTTACCTCGTTCTTCCTATTGGAGAATACTATTATGACAGAAAAAATTGCAAGAAGAGGTATTGTTACACCGGACTCTTATGAACCCAATGTTTTGGGTAAAATAACCGTTGAACAAATTGTAACAAGTCATGGGATGGTACTTAATGAACATATGGAAATAGGAGAAGTACGAAATTGGCTGACGAATGAGTCTGACTCACATCCCAATTATCTCATTGTCTCAGATTCTGATGGTAATTATAGAGGAATTTTAAGCTCATCAAATTTGTTTAATGCTCACCATGATATTCATCATGCTATTGATAGTATTGTTAAACGTAACAATGTTATGGTAGAACCAACCCAAACTTTAGATAAGGTTGTTGAGATAATGGCAAAAGATAATGTTGATATTCTGCCTGTTGTTAGAGACAAGAAAATTGTTGGAATTATTACATATCAACATATTCTCTCTGTACTAAAAAATGATATGAATGAATTTGAGAAAGAACAATCCCATATTTCTCTTCGAAGACAGCAACTCAAAATGCTGGTTCAGGGACAGAAACTTGTTTCTCTTATCAAGAGAAAGAGTAATTGAGAGAATATACAGATTGAATGCAAGTTATTGGAAAAAGAGTTGTTATTCTATTACTGCCTTAGTGTTTGCATATTTGGAAGCAATCATGCCTCCTGCCAATGAAAAAACAATGACTCCCAAAGATAACCATTCAGGAATATTTACGTGATGAGAAATCAACATCTTTACACCAACAAAAGCCAAAATAACTACCAAGCTATAACTGATATACTTAAACTTATCTAAAGCTCCCACAATAAGAAAGAACATTGATCTCAAACCCATTATTGCAAGAATATTTGAACTAAAGACGATGAAGGGGTCAGCGGTTATTGCCAAAATAGCTGGAATACTGTCTAATGCAAAAAGGATATCGGTTAGCTCAATAATAACGAGTGTTACAAATAGCGGTGTTGCAAACTTAATTCCATTTCTTTTGATGAAAAAATGGTCATTATATACTTTCCGAGAAACAGGATAGACTTTTCGAATCCATTTATATATTCTTGAATCATGTGGATCTTTAGGTTTGTTATGGCTCAATAACATTCTAAGTGAAGTGAGTATTAAAAAGACTCCAAAAACATAAATCATCCAAGTAAATTTGGTTATTAATGCTACACCAAAAACAATCATTATTGCTCTAAATACAATAGCTCCTAATACACCATAGAAAAGTACCTCATGCTGATATTTCTTTGGAATAGCAAACGAGGAAAAAATTAGGGCAATAATGAAAATATTGTCAACACTAAGAGATAATTCAATTAGGTATCCGGTTACGTATTTTAAAACTGCATTTGTTGGGGTTAGGTTTGTTGGATTTGAAATCCAATGATTAGCAAAAGATAGGTAGATAATCCCCGAAAATAAAATTGCACATGTAACCCAAACACTCGTCCAAATAGCAGCCTCTTTTGTGCTGATTTCATGTGGTTTGCGATTAAAAATTCCTAGATCTAATGCTAAAGCAACAATAATTATTGCGATAAAAATGCTCCAAACTATCATATTATTTACTTATCAATATTTGTTTCAGTTTAAAAGTCAAACAAGTCATCCAAAAATCCTTTTTTCTTTTTGTAGTAATGACTGTTTTCCGAATGATGGCTTTTCTTTTCATTGTAACTATCATAATGAGGAATGTTCTGATTAGAACGTTCAATAATTTTATCCAATTCACCCCTATCAAGCCATACTCCTCGACATTCAGGACAATAATCTATTTCAACTTTATTTCTTTCACTCATCACTAAGGATACATTGCAATTAGGACATCTCATATATTATTATTAAATTAATTAGTTTTAGTTAATCAAAAATGATGGAAGCATTAGACCAAATCTTGTGTATAAATAATCCCATAAATACTAATGCTGCCAAGATATTAATGAAGGTTCCTGCAAGAAAACCAACAAAGGAACCTATAGCAGCTTTGAGAGCTTGCTTTGATTCAGTACCGTTAAAAAATACTTCACCAATAAATGCCCCCAGAAAAGGTCCAATCAATATACCCATGGGAATTGGAATGAAAATACCCAAGACCAACCCCAGAGTTGTTCCTATTTGACCCGCCTTACTACCCCCATACTTCTTAGTCCCTTGGGCAGGAATAATATACCCTAAAATCAAGAGCAGCAAAGTAACAGCTAACGTAATACCAAGAAACCAATAGTCAAATTCCATTTCAGGTATAAAATAGATTAATAATAAGCCAAGCCAACTGATTGGTAAGCCGGGAAGGATTGGTAAAAAACTCCCCAATATTCCGATTAAGCAACATATTGCACCCAAAGCAATTAAAATATACTCCATTTAGCTAAAGCTACTCCTTGCTATAGTATAAATCGTCATCGACTCTTCTTTATGAATAATTTTATCAATACCGGTGCTGTAACTAACAAGACAATTCCAAGAATAATAAATTCCAAGTTATTCTTAACCCAAGTATTTTCTCCGAGAATATACCCTAAAGATACAATGACACCCACCCAGATAATAGCACCTATAATATTATAAAAAGAAAACTTTTTAAAGTCCATCCCCACAGAACCTGCAATAATCGGTGCAAAGGTTCTGACAATAGGTAGAAACCGTGCAATCCCAATAGCAAATCCCCCTTTTTTTTCATAAAATTCATGGGCAGTCTGAACATGTTTTCTTTTTAGAAACCATGTGTCTTCCTCTCGATTTACCACATGTTTGAATTTGTAACCAAACCAATATCCAAAATAATTCCCAAGAATTGTAGAAAAAGCAAAAAGTGCCATCCAAAATGGGAGGTTAAAAAGGGGATTTTCAAACGGAGGCTGCGCCTCATTTACCGATGCAATAACCATCCCTGAAATAAATAACAGCGGGTCTCCCGGTAAGAAAAAACCAAAAATTAATCCGGTCTCAATAAATAAAATCAGTAATACCAAATAGAGACCACCATTTTTCATTATCCAATTCGGGTCTATTAACTGCTGTAATGAATCAAAAATTAACTCCATTTCTTACTTTCCTTGTGATTTCTTGCTAACCAAATTTTAGTGGCGCAAAAGTATAAAATTCAACAAAATAATAGTATTACTATCACGAAAGATTTTCGATAAAAATTTAACTACTTTTGCTGTACTTTCTAATCCTTAATGTATTCTCAAGAATGATTAGTGTCAGAATAAATGAAAGGCTGTTTATCCGAAACCCGGAGGACACAGTACTTGGAAAGAAAATTCTCAAACATAGTGTAGAATTTATCTATAAGGTTGGATTTGAGAGTTTCACATTTAAGAAATTGGCCGAAGAGATAGGAACCACAGAAGCAGGTATATATCGTTATTTTGAGAATAAACATAAGCTGCTAATTTATATTACATCATGGTATTTTGGGTGGTTGGAGTATAGAATCAAAACCCAAACAAAAAACATAAATGACCCAACGCTAAAGTTAAAAAAGATAATTTCATTATTAACAGAACCGGTTGAAGATGATGAACAAACTAGTTATATTGACGAGAGTTTGCTACATCCAATCATCGTTTCTGAAGGTTCCAAGACTTATTTAACTAAACAAGCAGAAGAAAACCATAAACAAGATTTCTTTCTTCCCTATAAAGAGTTAAGCACCCTCATTGGAAATATTATTTTAGAATATAATCCCAATTATAAATATCCAAAATCATTAGCATCCACAATCATAGAGATTGCTCATTTCCAAAATTTCTTTATGCATAATCTTCCCTCTCTTACGGACTTTAGTAAGAATAATCAGGAGAACGAGATAATAGAATTTCTTAATGACTTAGTATTTTCAAGCATTAAGCCTAAATGATGCCAAAGAACCTGATAAATACTCTGATTCAGTAAAATATCATCAATATCCATAAACTACATACTTAATATTCTACAAGATGCGAAACCATAAATTCTTTTTGTTACTATTCGTTTTGCTTGCATTTAATAATATAATGTCTCCTGCCCAAGAAATATGGATGAAACATTCTATTCCTGTACTACACAGAAGTAGCGCCTATCCGGATTGGAAAGGTTTGGCAGCAGCAGATGCATCTGTTATAAAGGATAATGATACATTTAAAATGTGGTTTTCGGGGAGTGGTTGGATTGACTCTTCAGATTTATGTCCGAGAGTTAGAATTGGTTATGCATGGTCTCTAGACGGAATCACTTGGTCTGAATATAATGATAATCCTGTCTTTGATATAAACCCGGATACTTCAAAATTTGATTCTGATGGAATTGAGACACCAACCGTAATAAAAGATCTATCTGCACCCTCCCATGAACGATATAAGATGTGGTATGCAGGGAGAAAGTTAATGTGTGTGCCGATAAATGACCATAAGTTTGGTTATGCAACCTCACCTGATGGGATTCATTGGACAAGATATTCGCAGAACCCTGTGTTGATACCCGGAGCAGACTCTTCCTGGTTTAACTCCTTTGTTTCAAGTCCCAGTGTCATATTAGATGAAGGGATATATAAAATGTGGTTTACAGCACCTGACCTAATATTAAATGGGCAACCAACGGATGGAAAGGGGAATATTGGTTATGCTACCTCAAATGATGGCATTGATTGGTCTATTTATCCCAATCCGGTTTTGATTGCAGGCGAGCAATTAAATTGGGATTCTGCTAGTATAGCAGAACCTAGTGTTGTCAAAATCAATAATATGTACCACATGTTTTATTCTGCACTCGATCAATGGGGTATTGAAAATTTTCAGGTTGGTTACGCTGTGTCAGTGGATGGAATATTTTGGACAAAATCTACAAGAAACCCTGTTTTGCAAATTGGGTCAAATGGGCAATGGGATAGATATTGGGCTTCGCATCCGAGTGTAGTTTACGATAATTCAGATAACAAGTTTAAAATGTGGTATACAGGACGGGATACAGCTAACATTGTTTCCTTAGCGGGGTATTTTTGGGATATTGGTTTTGCTGAGAGTTACTTTAATACGAATGTACTTCCCTCAATAAAATGGGATAATACAATTCAATGCTACCCTAATCCCTCGCAGAATAAATTAGTTATTGAATTACCTATTGAGTCTGCTAAATTTCAGATACAAGTAGTGCTTTATAATCAACTTGGTCAGAAAATGGAAATAGAAATTTATCCTTCGGGTAATTTATTGATATTAAATACATCTTTGCTGGCAAATGGAATGTATTATCTTGATTTAAATAATGAAATAGCACATTCAATAAGCCGGTTTCTAATTCTTAGATAGTTAATAAAGGTGAAAATACTTTAATTAACTTCAGCTTCTTGCCAAGATTGATTCATGGAACAGGGTCGTGTCCGTGTCCACCCCACGGATGGCAGCGTAAAATTCGTTTTATAGATAGTATAAACCCTTTGAAAAGTCCATATTTATTAAATGCTTGAATACTATATTCCGAACAGGTAGGGTCAAATCGACATGAGTTTGGCAATAGTGGGGAAATGAGAATTTGGTAAAGCCTAACCAACCAGATGAAAGGTTTAGCCAATATTTTTTTTAATTTCATGACTTAGTTGGGTTAGTGATTTTTTCATGTTTTCCATAATCAGGTCAACAGGTTTTTCGGTGTTTGCTATATAATGAATAGCAAGATGGATGCCCTGTGTTTTCTCTTTGAAACTCTCTTTCAATATTGATTTATTCAGTCGGTAAGCTTCTCTGCACAAACGCTTGATACGATTTCGATCAACAGCTCTTTTGAATTTTTTTTTGGATACTGTTATTAATACTTTGACCGGATTTTGATTGTTTTCAATAATTGGATTATATACAAAAAAGAAAGGGTAAGAAGCAAACTTCTCACCCTTTTCAAACACTGTTTGAATATCTTTTTTACTGCAAAGTTTCTCGTTTTTGCCAAAAGAATAATCCACGACACAATCTCATAAAGAGCTGTTAATTATCTTTTGTGTCTGGCTTCGCAAGAAACAGTAAGTTTCTTTCTGCCTCTTTTTCTGCGGGCTGCAAGCACTTTTCTTCCGTTAGCGGTTGCCATTCTTTCTCTGAAACCGTGCTTATTTCTTCTTTTTCTATTGGAGGGTTGAAATGTTCTTTTCATGACTATGATTCAAAAAAGGACTGCAAAATTAATCTTTTATTTCTTACAAAAAACTTTTTTCTCAAATCTTTCTCATTGAGTTTAATTTTTGATTGGTCATAGCTTTTCAATATCAGTTTCATCCAAAATACCATCAAAAAAATCCTGATTATTCAGAATTAAACTGTTATTTAGCAACTCGAAATAATTCACTACTTTAGTGATTTTCAATTACTTAATTAAAAAAAATGAGTCAAAGAGAAATTACATTGGACGAAATTCACAATTTTAAGGGCAAATATCCCAAGCAGTTGTGGTATTTATTTTTATCGGAAATGTGGGAACGCTTCTGCTTCTATGGTATGCGCGGGATGCTTACCCTATTTATGGTTGACCAACTGCTTATGACTGACAGCATTGCAAACCTTAGATATGGTGCCACACAAGCCTTCATTTATGCTTTTACTTTTGTAGGAGGTTTATTTGCTGACAAAATCATAGGCTTTAGAAAATCACTGTTTTGGGGTGGAATTATGATGATTGTTGGCAGTATTATTCTGTCTATGGGACATCTATTCTTTGGTATGAGCAATGAATTTGCCTTCTTTTTTGGGTTGAGTTTTACAGTAATAGGAACCGGATTTTTTAAACCCAATATCTCTACTATGGTAGGTATGCTATACAAAGACGGTGATTCAAGACGGGATGCGGGATTTACACTTTTTTATTCCGGTATTAATATTGGGGCACTTTTAGGAGGAGCATTGTGTGTTTATGTCGGAAAGCATTATTCATGGCATCTTGCATTTGGATTTGCCGGAATTGTGATGACGATAAGCCTGCTCACTTTCATTTTCACTGAGAAAACATTAGGCCCGATTGGACTTTCACCATTAGCCAATCGCGTTCCTAAGGAAGATGAATTGGATATTGACGGAACAAGTACTGCTCCTGAAAAACAAGACTTGGTTGAAATCAAAACACCAAAAAATAAAAAATGGATGGAATATGCTGTTTACATTGGTTCTGTAGCGGTTATTCCCCTGATTTATATCATGATTAAAAATACACGCTATACAGATTTGTTTATGTATCTCGTTGGACCTGTAGCTTTGGGTTTGTTTTTATGGGAAATGAAAAAATTCTCATGGTCTGAACAAAAGAAATTAATAGCTGCCATGATTTTTATAGTTCTGTCCATTCTTTTCTGGGCAATATATGAGCAGGCAGGTGGTTCTCTGAGTCTCTTTGCTGCACGAAACCTGAGTGATGACCTTTTTGGGATTGTAAAACTTGACCCAAATAGCGTTAATAATGGAGCTAACTCTCTTTTTGTTATCACTTTTGCTATTGTATTTAGTATTATTTGGTTATGGCTTTCAAAACGAAAAATGGAACCTAATACTGTTGTAAAATTCGGTTTAGGGTTTCTGTTCTTGGGGGCAGGTTTTATGATTTTTTATGCTTTGAGATTTTTTGCTAATGACCTTGGGGTATCCAGTTTGAATATTTTTGTACTGGCCTACCTTGTTGTTACATGGGGGGAATTGGCACTCTCGCCAATCGGATTGTCAATTATGACCAAACTATCACCCAAACCAATGCAGGGAACTATGATGGGACTCTGGTTTTTGGCAAGTGCTTATGGACAGTATGTTGCAGGTTTGTTTGGTGCAAGTCTTGCGAAAGACAATGAAAATGCCGACAACTTTCAGAAAATGATGGACTTTACTGCCGGATACAAACAGTTTGCAATCTATGCCCTTATAGCCGGTGTTATTCTTATACTGGTTTCTCCGCTCATACGTAAACTAATGCAAGAGGTTAAATAATCTGATAACTATGGTAAAACTATCTATTGATGAATGTCCTGCTTATTTTGAGATGTATCTCGAAATGGTAGATGAGGATATACTCAAAGAACTTGAAACGCAATTAGAGGAATATCCAAAATTTATAAAGAGTATTCCCAAAGAAAAGGAGCTTTTCAGTTATGCACCCGGGAAATGGACGGTAAAAGAAATTATCGGACACAATACGGATACTGAACGGGTTATGTTTAACCGGGCTTTTCGCATTGCAAGAAATGACAAAACACCTATACCGGGATTTGATGAAGACGCTTATGTGGCTGCTACAAATTTTAATTCAAGAGAAATGGAAGACTTACTTGAGGAGTTTATTTTGCAAAGAAAAAGCATTATTTACTTTTTCAAAACCCTGACCCAAGATGAGTTAAAACGTATTGGAACTGCTTCAAATAAGAGTGTAAGCTCAAGAGCTTTGTTTTATTTTCTTCTTGGACACTTACAGCATCACGTTAATTTTCTGAAAGAAAAATACTTGTAATTTACTTATTAATAAGCTCTTGCAAACAGCACCCTTTCTTTAGAAGGCTTTCCTGTCAAAATGCACTTACCTTCTTCTTGCGGATTATTTAATGGAATACAACGGATGGTGGCTTTGGTTAACTCTTTTATTTTAAGTTCGGTTTCTGTCGTGCCATCCCAATGTGCTGAAATAAAACCGGGATTTTCATCCAATGCTTTTTCAAACTCTTCCCATGTTTCTGCTTTGTGAATATGTGAATCGCGGTATTCCTTGGCAATATTGAAAAGACTTTGTTGGATTTCCGGCAATAGTGATTTGATTTTTTCAACCAAATTATCCTGAGATACAGTTTCTTTTTGTTTTATATCCCTCCTTGCCAATTCAGCAGTATGGTTTTCCATATCTCTCGGACCAACAGCAACTCGCAAAGGAACACCCTTGTGTTCCCATTCTGAAAATTTATATCCGGGCTTAAAAGTATCTCTGTCGTCCACTTTACATCTTATTTCATATTTGTCTAAAGATTCTCTAAGCGAATTTAGATAACTCACTATTTTTACTCTTTCTTCATCTGTTTTATAAATAGGTACAAACACAACTTGAATTGGTGCAACATTTGGCGGAAGAACCAAACCTTCATCATCACTGTGAGCCATGATAAGCGCTCCTATTAGTCTGGTTGAAACACCCCAAGAAGTTGCCCAAACATAATCCAATTTTCCTTCTTTGCTCTGAAATTTAACGTCAAAAGCTTTTGCAAAATTCTGTCCCAAAAAGTGCGAAGTTCCCATTTGCAATGCTTTTCCATCTTGCATTAAGCCCTCAATACAATAAGTATCAACTGCTCCGGCAAAACGCTCATTGGCAGTCTTAACACCCCTGATAACAGGAACTCCAAGAAAATTTTCTGCAAAATCTGCATAAACCTCAAGCATTCTCTTGGCTTCTTCTTCGGCTTCTTCTCGAGATGCATGTGCTGTATGGCCTTCTTGCCATAGAAATTCGGATGTTCTCAAAAACAAACGAGTTCGCATTTCCCAGCGCATTACGTTTGCCCATTGATTAATTAGTAATGGAAGATCTCTATATGATTGAATCCAATCACGGTATGTATTCCAAATTACGGTTTCGGATGTTGGCCGAATAATTAGCTCTTCTTCAAGTTTGGCTTCAGGGTCAACCACAACCCCCTTGCCATTTTCATCATTTTTGAGTCTGTAATGTGTAACTACCGCACATTCTTTGGCAAAGCCTTCTACATGGTCTGCTTCTTTTGATAGAAAAGATTTGGGAATCAGTAGAGGAAAGTATGCATTCACATGCCCGGTATCTTTAAACATTTTATCTAACTTCTGCTGCATTCTTTCCCAAATAGAATATCCATAAGGTTTAATAACCATACAGCCTTTGACAGCTGAGTGTTCTGCCATATCGGCATCCTTTACAAGGTTATTATACCACGCAGAATAATCCTCACTTCTTTTTATTTTATCAAATCCCATAAAACTTTGGCACTTAAATTGACTATCTTTGTAATGTAAAATCGGGTGCAAAGGTAACCAAACTAAAACACCCTCAAAAGATTAAGATTATGAAAAATACTTCAGCACTTTTAGCTTTTGCTTTTTTTGCAACAACGGTTCTGACTTTGGCTTCCTGCGGATTGTCCAATAAATCATTATCGCAATATGATGACATGTATTATTCACCATCGGAAGCCAAAAAACAAGCGATATTGGATGATAAAAAGAAGAAAAAAATAGAAGAAGATTATCAAACAAATAGTTTTTCTAACAACAACTCAGATATCTCACTTCAAAATCAATCCAATTATAACCCTCATGGAAACACCAATGGTAATACCATAATCAATAACTATTACGGCACTGGTTCTAGGATGAATTATGGAGGATATTTTAACAGATTTGGTGTTGGTTACTACGGCTCATACAGTCCTATGGTATCTTATAATCCATATAATATCGGTTTTAGTTTTTGGACAGGTTATGGAACAATGGGCTACAATAACTACCCCTATTATGGAATGGGTTACGGATACAACCCATACTATATGTATAACCCTTATTCGTATAATCCATACTATATGAGCCCTTATATGGGAGGTTATGACTTTCATAATCCATATTATTATAATTATGGAAACAACTCATGGGGAAATAGCGGTACAACTATCACTAACCCTAATCCTCAGACAAAGAGGGAAAACTATGGAACGAATCAATCACCCATAAAGAGAAATAGAGGTACAGCTTCTTATGGGACACCCAATAATCCCGGAACAGCTACCGGAAGTAACTCCTCTTCAAGAAGTTCCAACCGCAATAGTTCCGGTCAGACCCCGATATACAACACCCCTTCTCGTTCTTATAACCAGCCAAGTTCAGGAAACTCCGGCTCTTCACCTTCCTATAATTCTCCAAGAAGTTCTGGTAATAATAGTGGTTCTTCTGGTAATTCACGTAGTGGTAGCTCTTCAAGAGGCGGAAGAAGATAAGATTGTATTTGAATAATTAATTTGGAGAATGAAAATACACAAGGCAGGATTTTTAATCTATTTATTATCTATTACCGGAATATTAAGCGCCCAAAATGAATTAGATGCACTAAATTATTCTAAATCACGACCCTTTGGTACTGCTATGGCTGTGGGTACTGCAGGTGCATTGGGTTCGGTGGGTTCTGAAATGGGCTCTTATGCTATCAATCCTGCTGCTTTGGGTTTTTATCGCCAAAATGAATTCAATATATCAATGGGCTTATTGAACCCTAGTACAAAGTCCGAGTATTTAGGCTATTTTATGTCTGACAACTTGTTTGGGTTTACACTCCCCAATATCTCGTATACCTACACTAAATTATTGCATGAAAAAGGAAAGGAAACAAGTGATGAATTA
Organism: Bacteroidota bacterium; assembly: GCA_024103355.1. Lineage (GTDB taxonomy): Bacteria > Bacteroidota > Bacteroidia > NS11-12g > UBA955 > JALOAG01. The sequence continues at coordinate 18,846 of JAGFIU010000036.1, read as the reverse complement.
GTGAGCTATAACTTTGCTTTTCAAGTCAATAGATACAACGATTTTTATAATAAAACATTCTATCAGGGAAAAAACTTCAAGAGTTCGTTTATGGATATGATTTGGGAAAGAGCGCAAGGTGCAGCTTCCGAGGATGAGTTAGGTTCTCTCGAATGGGTAGCATACCAAACATATTTACTCGACCCTGTTGATACAATGCCCGGAAGTTGGGGTATTCGGATGGCGGATAAAAGAAGTTCCGGTCAAACAGGAATTATTGAAACCAGAGGGGGGATGTATGATTGGAGTTTTGGCGGGAGTTTTAATTATGGAAATAAAATATATGGCGGGATTAGTTTGCATTATAGTAGATTAAAAAAGTCAGAAGTAAATACATTTCAAGAGGATAATGATTTTTATGATGAAGGCTTTAAGAGTTTGACTTTCATTCAAGATATAAAATCAGAAGGTAGTGGTTTTGGACTTAAAGCCGGTTTTATTTTTCGACCAATTGAAAACCTCCGTGTTGGAGTAAGTTTTCAATCACCTGAAAAGATGACTATTACTGACAAATACTTCTATGAAATGACCTCAACTTTTGATCCCACCTTTTCGGGAGCGCCTCAGTCATTGGTTAATGTACAGAGAGATCCTGTGGAAGATAATAGTTCTTTAGTAAATGATGATAATGATAGATATCCATTTACTTATTATGTTAGAACGCCCTCCAGAATGACTTTTAGTGCATCTTATGTAAGCGGTAAATTTGGTTTCCTTTCTTTGGATGTTGAAAAAGTCAATTATAGAAATATCTCAATGGGTTCGGAGGCTAGTAATTACCTCAATGAAAATACCTATATCAAATCTGATTTTAACACGGTTTATAATATTAGATTCGGAGGAGAAGTCTTGGCCGGCAAGGATATTAGATTAAGAGCGGGTGTAGCACATTACCCAAGTCCTTATCAAAAAGAAATTACTGAAATAAAAAATGATTATTCTGAATGGACATTTTCTGCAGGATTGGGTATTCGCAAGAAAGAATATGGCTTTGATTTGGGAATTATGCAGACAAATTACAGAGACCAATATGTGCCGTACCAATCTTCTGACCAATATCCGTCATCCAATGTAGTTAGAAAACACGCAAATTTTGTTCTTTCTGCTTCCATGATTTTTTTTATTGACCCGGACTAAGAAAATTAGGTACATGAGATAATAATCTTTTTACCTTTGTTCTCTTATTCCCCGGAATATGAAAAAAATTCTACCCTTAAATCTGACATTCATTTTTCTGCTCATTTTCACTCTACCAAATGTTTTTGGACAAGGAGGAATTAAAGAAAGAGCAGTTTCTGCGTATGCTACAATTACCGAAAATCCACCCAAAATTATACTGAATTGGGAAACGAATGGTTTTATTGTCAGTACACAAATTTATCGAAAGCTAAAAACTGAAGTATCATTTCCGGTTACACCGATTGCTACTATCAATGCACCAAGCAATAGCTATTCAGATGAAGATGTAGAAATAGGAACTCAATATGATTATTTATTTGTTCAACAAACATCTTTTACCGCTAATAATTCAGCAGTAACTTTTGCATGGGGCGAACTTTCTGCAGGTATAAAAATAGGCATTGAGCCATTTAAAGGAAAACTTTTGTTAGTCGCAGATACCGCAATACAAATTAATTTGGCAGAGAAATTTGAAAGGTTTATTAATGACTTGATTGAAGATGGTTGGGTTGTATCTGTAGCAGACAAAACGGATGGGGATTCTGTAAAAAGTATCAAAACTAAAATTAGCGAATGGTATCAGAAAGATAAAAACTATTCCAAAGCGGTTATTTTATTAGGTAATATCCCTGTTCCATACTCAGGGAATTTTGGTTCATTCGATGTTTCCTCCCCTCCGGATGGCCACGTTCCTGACCACAATGGAGCGTGGGTTGCAGATGTTTATTATGGAATAATGAATGAATCCGGTTTTACTGATTATGCAGAAAATACAGGTGCAAACAGAGAAGCCAATAAGAACAGACCTGATGACGGAAAGTTTGACCAGAGTTTTATTCCTGATAATGTTGATTTACAAATCGGAAGAATCGATATGTCCAATTTGGATGCCGTAGGATTGAATTATATTGGCAGAACAGAGCGATATCTTGATAAAGATCATGCGTATAGAAATAAACAATACGTTGTACCTCAAAGATATATTTTTGAAGATAGATTAGGCTTATTAGGTACAGAAGCCCCCGGAAGACTCCACTTTTGGCAACGAGGTTTATTTGAAAAAGATAGCATTAAACAGGTTTCAAATGTGTTTTTTTCTACTGTCAAATCTACACCATGTTTATGGTCGGGAGTAACTACATCTGCCGGATACACCTCTTTGAACGGAATTGGTTCAGTTAATGAGTTTAAGGATACCGTCTATTCAGTGTTTTCAAACTATTTCGGTTCTTATTTTGGAGATTGGGACAACAACAATAATTTTTTAAGAGGTTCAATAGCAGGACCCGGATATACACTTACCTCAGTTTGGGATGGAAGACCTATGTATCATTTCTGTCAAATGGCTTTGGGTGAAAATATCGGCTTTAGTCTTGTTCAAACACAAAACAATCAACTCACAAATAATTCTATGGCATTTTATCCTGGGATATATCAACGCGGAATGTATTTGAGTTTGCTTGGAGACCCAACATTGCGCTTACATACGGTTTATCCGGTCTCAAATCTGGATGTGATTGCTATCAATGACAATAAAAAAACAAAATTAACTTGGAATCCCTCTCCTGAACAAGGTTTGGAAGGATATATAGTTTACAGAAGTAATAAACCCGAAGGCCCTTATTATGACATAACTCATGCTATTATTACGGAAACCCAATTTACAGATGATTTACCGATTTTTGGGGATAATTATTATATGGTAAAAGCTGTTAAATATGAAACAACACCAAGCGGAACATATTATAATGTCAGTCAAGGCAGAAGGGTAGTTGCAAAAGATGTTGATGGTATCAATGCCCAAGTTTCTGTTAATCAAATTGACTTTTTGGAGAATTTTAAAATTTATCCAAACCCTTCAAAAGGTGAGTTAAAATTTGTTATAGCAAACAATGAACTTGAAATTGCTGTAAAGATGACCAATATTGAAGGAAGAGAGGTTGCTAATTTTGTGATAGATGAGAATAGTAATTCAATGAATTTCGAAAATCTCACAGTGGGAGTTTATTTTATTCATTTAAGAGCCGGAAATAACACTAAGGTTATTAAATGGATTAAATTATAAGCTGTTAGACTCTTTTAATAAAATGTATCCGTAAAAACCGGAAAACTATTCTCAATGTGGGGATAAGTGTTTCTGTCAACAACGATTCTCTAAATTACTTTTGCGTTCCCAAAGCAATGCGAATGGATTTAAGAGAAGTAAAAAGGGCTTATTTTCTAGGTATTGGAGGAATAGGTATGAGTGCAATTGCGCGATATATGCTCCAACAAGGGGTGTATATCTACGGTTATGACAAAGTCCGCTCCCCTTTGTGTGTCGAGTTGGAAAACGAAGGAATGGAAATACACTATATAGATGATTTTGCAAAAATTCCTGCTGAGTTTGTTTCATTACCCCATGAAAGTATTTGTATTTGGACACCTGCTTTACCGCCAGATTTTGGAGAAATCGCTTTTCTCAAATCTAAAGGTATAAATTTATACAAACGCGCTCAAGTTCTTGGAATGATTTCTCGCAATACTTTTACTATTGCTATTGCTGGAACTCATGGTAAAACGACAACCACAACCCTTGTTACCAAAGCATTGTCAGCTTTCGACATCAATTTTACTGCTTTTTTAGGTGGAATAAGCCAAGACTTTGGAACTAATTATATCTCAATTACGGACAAAAAAGAATTATTGTCCAAACCAATTACAGTTGTAGAAGCAGATGAATTTGACCATTCTTTTCTTCAACTACATCCCGATATTGCAATTGTTACATCGACCGATGCCGACCATTTGGACATATATGGTGCAAAAGAGGGTTTCAGAAAAGGATTTGAAGAATTTGTTCAATGTATTGAGCCGCAAGGAATTTTGATTCAGAAATACGGAATCAATTTACCAATACCTTCAAAAATAAGTTCAAAGACTTATGGTAAAGACATTGAAGCAGATTACCATTATTCTGACCCGCATTATGAAGAAAATCACTTTGCATTTAATTGGAAAAGTAAGACTGAAGATTTAAATGTTTCTTTGGGAGTCGGAGGAGAACACAATGCTGAAAATGCTACTGCTGTGTTGGGAGTGATAGATTCTTTAAATCTAAATGTTTCTACTGCATCTGCTTGTATTGCCGGTTTCAAAGGTGTAAAAAGACGTTTTGAAAAACTCTTTGAAACCAAAACACATATTGTGATTGATGATTATGCGCATCATCCCACAGAACTCAAAGCAATCATTAATTCTGTTAAGAAAACCTATCCCAAATATAAGCTAACCGGAGTGTTTCAACCTCATCTTTTTAGTAGAACTCGAGATTTCATGGATGGATTTATAGAAAGTCTGAGTATGTTGGATGAGTGTTGGATGATGGATATATACCCTGCCCGTGAAAGACCTATTGAGGGTATTAACAGCAGAGTTATTTGTGAAAAATTAAAAAATTGTGAAGGAGTTTTCACTCCTGACCAAATCTATCAAAGAATAAGAAAAAACCCTCCCTCATTATTTTTGATAATGGGAGCAGGAGATATTGACCGTATTACCCAACCTGTTAAAAAAATATATGAAGAACTTTACGGCTCAATTTAAAAAATGGATTTTACCTGCAATTGGGTTGCTGTTGCTCATTACTATCACAATTTGGGCTACAATAAAACAAAAAACTGTCGTTTGTAGTGAAGTGGTGATTAAACTAGAGCCGCAGGATGGAACTTATTTTCTTACAAATACACATGTGTTGCAAATCGCTTCTAATGTGACCAGTCCAAATGATTTAATAGGTAAATCCTTGAAACAATTGAACACTTACCGGATGCTTTATAATTTGAGGTCAAGTCCTTATGTAGCAAAAGCAAATATCTTTCTAGGAAATGATGGAAAATTAGTGATTGATGTTCATCAAAGAGAACCACTATTCAGAGTGATTAATCAACAGGGTGAAAGTTACTATGTAGAAAAAAATGGATTAAAGATTCCAACAGTTCCGAATTATTCTGTTCGAGTGTCTGTATTAAGCGGTGCTGTAGATGAACAAGCCCATGACTCAAATTATATCCATTCCGAAATTTTGAAAGGAGCACTCGATATTTTCTCATTTATAAATGCAGAACCCTTTTGGAAAGCTCAGATTGAACAGGTTTATGTAGATAAAAATCAGGGCTTTCTGTTGATTCCTCAAGTTGGAAATCATACCATTGTTGTTGGAAAACCGGACAATATAAAAAGCAAACTTGAAAAGTTAAAACTATTTTATAATCAGGCACTTACAAAGAAAAGTTGGGATGATTATAGTGTGATTGATTTGAGTTTTGACGGACAAGTTGTAGCAAAAAAACGTAATTAAGTATATAGAAAAACACTTTATGAGCATTAAAAAGGATGATAACAAAAACAAAGTAATTGTGGGTTTAGATATGGGAACCACAAAAATTTGTGCTATTGTTGGAATGCGCAATGAAAATGGCAAGATAAATATCTTGGGGGTAGGCCGCACACCTTCTTTGGGTGGAATCAATGAAGGTATGGTTGTTAATATCAATAAAACTTCTGAAGCTATCAAGAAGGCCATTCAAGAAGCCCAGCGTTCTTCCAACGTTGAGATTGGTAGTGTATATGTTGGTATTGCCGGAAAACATATCCATAGTTTTACCCAACAGTATGGTGCTTTTCGTTCTGACCAACATTCTGAAATTACTGCAGAGGAATTAGAGGAGATACGAAAGCAGATGTATCGAATCAATACAGAACCAGGAACCCAAATATTACATGTGCTCCCACAGGATTATATTGTGGATGGCAATGCAGCAGATGATCCTATTGGAATGCCCGGATCACGAATAGAGATTAACTATCATATTATTATTGGACAGATTATTGCTGCTGAGAACATCAAACGATGTATTCAAAAGTGCGATATTAATGTTGAAGATGTTGTTGTAGAACCTATTGCTTCAGCAAAATCGGTATTGACTGAGGAAGAATTAATGGCAGGTGTAGCTATCTTGGATATTGGTGGAGGAACTTCTGATTTAGCTATATTCCATGAAGGCAGAATCAGACACACTGCCGTTATACCCATAGGAGGACAAAGAATTACCAAAGATATCTGTGAAGCTTTTGCGGTTATGGAGAAGTATGGCGAATCTATGAAAGTTAGATATGGAGATGCACACCCATATAGTATCCAAAGCAATGAAGTAATTGTAATACCGGGAATCAACGGAAGACAGCCAAAACAGGTAAGTCTTAAAAATCTTTCCCTCGTAATCAACGCAAGACTTATTGAGTTGTTCAAACAGATAGACATTGAAATTAAACAAAGCGGATATGCAAATAAATTAACAGCTGGTATTGTTTTGACCGGAGGAGGAGCCGAAATGAAAAATATTGGACCGGTACTTGAATTTATTACAGGTCATGCTGTTAAGATAGGGTACCCAAATCAACATCTTGCAAAAGGAGCTGTTGCTGAAGCTAAGAGTCCCATTTTTGCTACAGGAACCGGTTTGGTTATTTTTGGAATGGATAAGGAAGTTCCCGTAAATAATAATTCTCAACAAACATCCAACCCCTATAACAAAACAAAATCAAATATGGGTGATGGGAGAGGGTTTTTCAATAAAATGAAGGGGTTTGGAGGAAGTCTTATAGATTATTTGAAAAATGATGATGATAATGACGATTTTCAAAAAGGATAAAATAATTATTAACCAGAATATAATATGATGACATTCAAAGTAGATTTACCTAAGCACCAAAGTTCAATTATTAAAGTAATTGGAGTGGGTGGTGGAGGAGGGAATGCCGTAAACTATATGTACGACAAAGGAATTATTGGTGTTGACTTTATAATCTGTAACACCGATGCACAGGCATTAGAAAGTAGTCCAATACCAAATAAAATACAATTGGGTTCATCTCTCACAGAAGGCTTGGGTGCAGGCTCTGAACCTGAGGTAGGTAAGCAATGTGCTATTGAAAGCCTTGAACAGATCAAAGAGGCATTAAGTTGTAATGCTAAAATGGTATTTATTACTGCCGGAATGGGTGGTGGTACAGGAACCGGTGCTGCACCTGTAATTGCAAAACTTGCTAAAGAATTAGATCTGCTTACTGTGGGAATTGTTACTACTCCGTTCAAGAATGAAGGTCCGCACAAAATTGAGCTTGCTCAAAGCGGAATTGACGAATTACGCCCTCATGTGGATGCACTTCTTATTATTACAAATGATAGAATACTTCAGATGTATCACAATCTGAGATATTCCGAAGCATTTTCAAAAGCCGATGACGTGCTATGCACTGCTACTAAAGGAATAGCGGAAATTATCACTAAATCAGGTAAGCTGAATGTGGATTTTAGAGATGTTCAAACCGCAATGAAAAATAGTGGTAGGGCCATCATGGGTACAGGAATTGCTAGTGGTGATGAACGCGCTTTAAATGCCTCTCAGATGGCTTTAGATTCTCCACTGCTTGATGACACTGATATCGAAGGTGCTAAACATATACTGCTCAATATCTCTTATGACACACACGAACCTTATACTAATGAGATTGACCAAATTACTGCCTTCTTCCAAAATGCTGCCGGACAGAAAGCAAGATTGAAATTTGGAGTTACACAAACAGAAGGGCTTGGAGACAATATCTCTATTACTGTTATTGCAACAGGATTTGATAAAACTTCCAGCATCTCAGATATTCATGATGATTTAGTGATTGAAATAGATAAAGATAATGAAATTGAGATTGATTTGACAGATGCTCTGGATAAGGAAAGCAATAATGATAATAATCAGTTTGTTTTTCCCGGAAAAACAATGAAAAACACAGAGAATCTTGCTACTATAAATAATGGAGGGCTTTTTCCTATAGATGCTACAAATCTGGGTTTCCCCACTAATCCCAAAACCCAAATTGGTTTTGATGCAGTTAATCAAAATAACTTGGATATCCCTGCGTATCAAAGAATGGGACTGGTTCTTGAACCTATTCCGGATGAAAAAAATGTCCAAAAACTTTATCTGGAAGAGAAAGATGGTGACATCAAGTTTAAAGAAACAGGTAATAAGTTTCTTAATAAAGATGTAGATTAATCCATTACCATTATGCAATTATTAACAAAAAAAATTATCATGGGCAGGGATATTGGAGTCCATGGAAACTTGTTTGGAGGCCGTTTGATGTCATGGATTGACGAAGCAGCAGCAGCATTTGCATGTGAATACTGCTATACCCCAAATATGGTTACAATTAGAGTAGGTGAATTGGTTTTTAAAAAACCGCTTAAAAGCGGACAGCATGTTCATATATACGGAGAAATCAAAGAATTGGGAAGTTCTTCAATTACCATGAATATCGAAGCACGAAGATTTAGCTTGTATAGCGGAGAAGAAATATTAGCGTGCACAACAAGTATTACTTTTGTCAGAATTGATGATGACGGGTCACCAATTCCGATTGGACAAACAGCAAGAAAAAAATTCGAAAACGAAAAGAACAAAGGAAACAAAGGTTGATAGCTCTAACTAAAACTCACTACCTTTGACCCATGTCAGAAAAAAAATTGTTCTTGTTGGACGGAATGGCACTGATTTACAGAGCCTTTTTTGCTTTCAGCAATAACCACAGATATAATTCAAAAGGACTTAACACTTCTGCTATGTTTGGGTTTACCATGACATTGCTGGAAGTATTACAGAAAGAAAAGCCATCACACATTGCTGTAGTCTTTGATACTAGCGCACCAACACAAAGACATGAAATCTTTCCTGAGTACAAAGCAAACAGGGAAGCAATGCCCGAAGATCTATCCGCATCAATTCCTTATATTTTTAAAATTATTGAAGGTTTTCATATTCCTGTGATTACAATGGATGGATATGAGGCTGATGATATCATTGGTACGCTTGCACTGGAGGCTGCAGACCGAGGATTTGATACCTATATGATGACTCCGGACAAGGATTTTGCCCAATTAGTTAGAGATAAAGTATATATTTATAAGCCTGCAAGAATGGGGAACGGCCATACTATTATGGATGTTGAAGCGGTAAAACAAAAATGGGAAGTAAAAGACCCGTTACAAGTGATTGATATTTTAGGATTATGGGGTGATGCTATTGACAATATCCCGGGAATACCCGGTATTGGTGAAAAAACAGCTAAAAAATTAATTGAAGAGTTTGGCTCTATCGAAAATCTAATTCAAAATACTGACAAACTAAAAGGCTCGCTAAAAGACAAAGTTGAACAAAATAGAGAAAAAGCATTACTCTCTAAGAAACTAGCAACTATCAATACCATGGTTCCTATTGAGTTTGATGAAAATGCACTCAATCTCGATCCTCCTGATAAGCAAAAACTGGAAACGGTTTTCAAAGAATTAGAATTTAGAACCTTAGCTCAAAGGGTTTTTGGTCAACCTGCTCAACTTCCACAACAACATGATTTATTCTCGAGTGCTGCCCAATCAGTAGCATCACCCGAACATGAAGAAATTGCTAGAATCTTTAAGATTTTTGACGCGCATAAACAAAAATACTCTCTGATTAATTCATTAACTGAACTGAAATCTCTGTTACTCAAACTTGATAATGTGACTGAATTTTGCTTTGATACAGAAACAAATGGCCTGGATCCCATTGACTCTCAAATTATCGGATTGTCTGTTAGTGTCAAAGAGAACGAGGCTTTTTATATCAATCTTAATCGTGAAGATAAAGCAGAATTTATTCATAACCTTAAGCCTTTATTCAAATCAGATAAATTGAAAATAGCTCAAAATCTCAAGTTTGATTTGATGATACTGGAAAAGGAAGGTATTACTGTCAATCCTCCATTTTATGATACAATGATTGCCCATTTTCTCATTGACCCTGACAAAAGACATAATATGGATGAATTGTCTAGAACCTTTTTGCAATATGACCCCATTAGCATTGAGTCACTTATCGGGAAAAAGGGGAAAGACCAGATGAGTATGACTACTGTTTCACTTGATGAACTCACTAAATATGCAGCAGAAGACGCAGATATTACACTCCAATTAAAACATAAACTAAATCCCATAATAAGAGAAAAAGAACTTACCACAGTTCTTCAAACGATTGAACTGCCTTTAATACCGGTCTTGGCATCGATGGAAAAGAATGGTGTAAAGGTAGATAGTGCATTTCTTGAAAATTATTCTCAGGAATTGGCCAAAGAGATTCTTGGAATTGAAAAGAAAATTTATGAACTGGCAGGGGTCACTTTTAATATCGCCTCTCCAAAACAAATGGGCGAAGTGCTCTTTGATAAATTAAAATTAGATGAAAAGCCTAAGAAGACAAAAACAGGACAATACCAAACCAATGAGGAAGTACTTATTAAACTAGCACACAAACATCAGATTGTTAACTCTATTCTTGATTACAGAGAATTGGTGAAACTCAAATCAACCTATGTGGATGCTTTGCCTTTATTAATCAAAAAAAGTACAGGAAGAATTCATACCTCTTTTAACCAAGCCATTGTTGGCACCGGCAGGCTAAGTTCAAACAACCCCAATTTGCAAAATATCCCAATCCGAACAGAAAGAGGAAGGGAAATACGCAAGGCATTTATTGCACCAAGTCCCGAACACGTTCTGATGAGTGCTGACTACTCGCAAATTGAATTGAGAATCATTGCATCAATTTCAGGTGATGAACACATGATTGAAGCCTTTAATAGTGGTCAAGATATTCACGCTTCGACAGCTTCCAAAGTTTTTGGTGTTCCTTATAATGATGTTTCTAATGAAATGCGCAGAAAGGCCAAAACTGTTAATTTCGGAATTATATATGGTATCTCTGCCTTTGGCTTGTCAGAAAGAATTGGAATACCACGAAAAGAAGCCCAAGATATTATTTCTGAATATTTTGCAAAATTCCCCGGTATCAAATCCTATATGGATAAAACAATTGCTTTTGCGCAAAAAGAAGGCTATGTAAAAACTATTATGGGTAGAAGAAGGTATATTTCAGAAATAAATTCACGAAACCAAACAATTAGAGGATTTGCAGAAAGAAATGCTATCAATGCACCAATTCAGGGCTCTGCTGCCGATATGATTAAAATCGCAATGATAAATATTGATAGAAAATTAAATGACAGCGGTTTGCACTCAAAAATGATTCTTCAGGTTCACGATGAGTTATTGTTTGAAATACCCAACAATGAAATTGACCCAACAAAATTACTTGTTAAACAGGAAATGGAAAATGCAATGAAGTTAAATGTACCTGTTCTAGTTGAGGTCGGTATTGGAAATAACTGGCTAGAAGCTCATTAATAACGATTTCTATCTCAGTAATAATTTAATGGTAGCCTCGACAGGAATCGAACCTGTATCAAAAGTTTAGGAAACTTCTATTCTATCCATTGAACTACGAGGCCTTTATTATAATAAGGGCTGCAAATATCTTTTGCTATAAGCAGTTTTCCAACTTTTTCATAAAGGGATTTATTATCAAATATAATCACTTAACTACAGCTCCGCCCTTAAATGGCTTATGAGTAGTCATAAAAGATAATTTTCCATTTTCCTCTGCCATCAATATCATACCCTTAGATTCAATACCTTTTATTGTGCGTGGTGCCAAATTTGCAATAATCAATACTGTTTGACCAATAGCTTCTTCAGGGGTATAATGCTCCGCAATTCCACTGACAATAGTTCTTTGTTCATAACCAAGATCAATACTCAATTTCAATAATTTGTCTGTTTTAGGTACTTTTTCCGCTGCGGTTATTACTGCAGTTCTCAAATCCATCTTTTCGAAATCATTAAAACTGACCTCCGGTATAATGGTATTAATACTACCCGAATTAGATTCCTTTTCACTACTATTCATTAATTTAAGCCTTTGCTTTTCTATCTCAGCATCCTCAATCTTTTCAAATAACAGACTGGGTTCTAATATTTTATGTTGTTTTCCAAATGGGATAATACTTTCTCTTTCATTAATATCTTCAGGATTTAGATTCAGCATTGAGAATATTCTGTCGCTTGAATGAGGCAGATATGGGATTAATAGTTTGCCCAAATGCGCAGATATAATCAAACAATCAACAAGAATTTGCTTTACTGATTCAGGTTCCGTCTTAATTCGTTTCCAAGGTTCTTGTGCTGTAATAAATCTGTTTCCAAACCTTGCCAAATCCATAATTGAACTTAGTCCTTGCCTAAAATTATAATTCAACGTAAACTCTCTTGACTTTTGATATGCTCTACTTATTTCATCAATTAACTCGGGATTATCTTTCCTATTAATTTCGGGAACATAGCCTTCATAGTATTTATTAATCAGTGTAGTGACCCTATTAATAAAGTTACCTAAAATTGCTACAAGTTCATTGTTGACTTTAGATTGAAAATCTTTCCAGGTAAATTCACTATCGGAAGTTTCAGGAGCAATCGATGTCAAAACATATCTGAGTTCGTCTTGTTTGTTGGGAAAATCTTCCAAATATTCATGCAGCCATACAGCCCAATTCTTTGAAGTCGAAATTTTTCTCCCCTCAAGATTCAAAAATTCATTTGCAGGTACATTGGTAGGTAAAATATATTGTTCATGTGCCATCAACATTGCAGGAAAAATCAAACAATGGAAAACAATATTATCCTTTCCAATAAAATGAATAAGCACTGTGTCTTCACTCTTCCAATAAACATCCCAATCATTAGGTAGTAATTCTTTCGTTGCAGAAATATAACCTATAGGGGCATCAAACCATACATATAAAACCTTACCCTCTGCTTCTTTAAGAGGTACTTTAACTCCCCAATCAAGGTCCCTTGTCATTGCCCTCTCTTGCAATCCATCATTAAGCCACGATATGCATTGACCGTAAACATTTGCTTTCCAGCTATCCTTTTTGCTCTTAATATAATCTCCTAGGGATCTTTGATACTCACCTAATGGTAAATACCAATTCTTAGTCTTCCTTAATGTCGGAGAATTACCTGTTAATGTTGAAATAGGATTAATTAAATCAGTCGGATTTAATGATGAACCACATTTCTCACACTGATCTCCATATGCTTCATTATAGCCACATTTTGGACAAGTACCTTTTATATATCTGTCTGCTAAAAATTGTTTTGCCTTTTCATCATAATACTGTTCCGTTTCTTTTTCAGTAAATACTCCTTTGTTATATAAATGTAAAAAAAACTCTTGTGCCGTCTTATGATGAAGTGCATTGCTCGTTCTCGAATAAATATCAAACGTTATTCCAAATTCAGCAAATGCGTCCTTCATCAATTTATCATACTTATCAACGATTGCTTTTGGTGTGGTATCTTCTTTCTTTGCTCTCATTGTGATAGCCATCCCATGTTCATCACTACCACAAATAAACTTAACATCCTTTCCCGCCAATCTGAGAAATCGTACATAAATATCAGCAGGTAAATAACAACCAGCAATATGCCCTATATGAAGCGGACCATTAGCATATGGGAGTGCAGCAGTTACTAAATAACGCTTTGGATTTTCATTATTCTTCATTTTCATCAAAATCGCTCAAAAACTCATTTTCTATCTCCTCAAAATAGATATAATCTACCGCTTCTTCCACTGTTGGAACACAAATTAAGTCT
>JAGFIU010000035.1 GCA_024103355.1 Bacteroidota bacterium | reverse complement strand
ATTCTCCTTCTGAATATAAAGATTCCAAGCTTGTAAAACTGGATATAATGCTCAACAAAGACCCCGTAGACGCTCTCTCAGCCATTATTCACAAAGATAGGGCTTATGATTTAGGTAAAAAGATTTGCAAAAAACTCAAAGAACTTATTCCTCGTCAACAATTTGAGATAGCAATTCAGGCCGCTGTCGGTGCAAAGATTATTGCTCGCGAAACTATATCCGCACTCAGAAAAGATGTAACCGCAAAATGCTATGGAGGAGATATTACAAGAAAAAGAAAGCTTTTGGAAAAACAAAAAGCCGGTAAGAAACGAATGAGACAGGTGGGAAGTGTTGAAATTCCTCAAAGCGCATTTTTGGCTGTGCTAAAATTGGATGAATAGCCTATTAGTAAATTCTTTTCTCCATTCGATTAAAATATCTTCTATCCTGATTTCTATACAGTTTTTAGATTTTCTATAATTTAGCTCATGATTTTTGGTCATTTTATGCTTAATTGCGCCCCCGTTATGAGATTTCGTTATTTGATTAAACAAGCCTCAATTTTTATACTGTTTTCAGCTATATCTATTGCGGTTTTTGGTGCTGACACACTCACCAATTCTAAGAAAAGTTTTTATCGTTTTTCTGTGGTAAAAGCAAATGAAGCAATGCCGGTTCAAGACCAAAACCGAAGTTCAACCTGCTGGAGTTTTTCTACATTATCATTTTTAGAATCAGAACTAATTAGAACTGGGAAGGGAAATCATCTCCTTAGTGAAATGTATGTCGTACGCAGAGCATGGGAAGGCAAAGCAGATATGTATGTTAGAATGCAAGGACATCATAATTTTTCAGGTGGAGGAGCATTTAATGATATTCCATGGGTTATCAGAAGATATGGAATTATGCCACAATCTGCATATTCCGGTCTAAACTACGGTACAGAAAAACATACTCATGCAGAATTAGATGCTGTTCTTAAAGGCTTTGTTGATGCGGTAAAAGACAATCCTCAAAAATCGCTTACGACAGCCTGGAAAGGAGCTTTTAACGGCATCTTGGATGCTTATTTTGGAGTAGTTCCGGAAAGTTTTGAATATCAAGGTAAAAAATACACTCCTCAAAGTTTTGCATCATATTTAGGCTTAAATATGGATGATTATGTTTCAATCACCTCTTTTACACACCACCCTTTTTACAGCAGTTTTGTGATTGAAGTTCCGGACAACTGGGCAATGACATCAAGTTACAACTTGCCTTTGGATGAGTTTATGCAAGTGATGGAAAGTGCTATTACCAATGGATATACTTTTGCTTGGGGCTCGGATGTTTCAGAAAAAGGTTTTTCTCATAAAAACGGATTGGCAATTGTACCCGCTGATGATTCTATGATTCAAGTAAAAGGAAAGGACAATGTCGTTTTTAACAATCCAAGTGAAGCTGAACGCTCCGGAAATGCTTTTATATATCCTATGCCTGAAAAAAATATTACGCAGGAAATGAGACAAAAAGCTTTTGATGCACAAGAAACAACAGATGACCACGGAATGCATATCACAGGGTTAGTTAAAGACCAAAATGGGGCCAAATACTTTATTGTTAAAAATAGCTGGGGAACCAAATACAATGATTGTGACGGCTATTTGTACGCTTCGTGGAATTATGTGGCTTACAAAACAATCAACATCATGATCCATAAAGATGCTATTCCAAAGAACATTGCAAAAAAATTAGGTATTAAATAAAATTTTAAATGAAAAGAACAATCATCATACTCTCGGTAGTATTAGTTGTAGTTAGCTTGTTATCATCTTGCTATTCTGCAAATAAATGCAACGGACAACGCAAGACAAGGACTCCTATGGGTTATATGTAATATACTTGCTATTGTTTCATATAAAAAATGCGACTCAAAATTGAGTCGCATTTTTTATTTAGTGAAAATTTCAGTTTGTGTATAGTTTATAGCTGCAATAAAGACAAAATATATTTATGAATTTCCTCAATACTTTTCATACCTCCATCCTCATTAAAACAGATAACTCTTTGCAAATCCATCGTTGATTTAACAAGACTTTCATACTCCGCTTTAACCGCTATTTGTAGCCCAAGACTATCTTCGTGTATATCCTTTTTCCCATGTAAGTAGATGCGGTCTAAGCCTTCCCTTTTTTGTGTAAGCAATTTTTTTGTAAAATCAAATGGAACATCTAAGTAAAGTGAAAAATCCGGTTTGGGAATAAGATTTAATTCGTATTCCAACTTAAGAATCCACTGTTTAAGTGCAATTTTAGAAGCTGGGTCGGAGATTTTTGCACACTGATAAGAAATGTTTGAATATACGTAGCGATCAACAAGTACTGTAGCCCCTTCTTGAAGCCATTTTGCAATCATTGGTGCATATTCTCTCCTATCCTCAGCAAATAGTAATGCTACCATATGTGGGTCGACATTATTTACCTCTCCTAGTT
Organism: Bacteroidota bacterium; assembly: GCA_024103355.1. GTDB lineage: Bacteria > Bacteroidota > Bacteroidia > NS11-12g > UBA955 > JALOAG01. Next base: position 4,611 of record JAGFIU010000035.1, on the reverse strand, counting down.
CACCCCTAAGAAATTTAGCTATAAGTTCTCCAAAAAAACCTTGATTCAACCTAGGAAAATGGACAAATTTTACATCCTTACCTTGCTTTAATAAATATTCACTGAGCAATCTAATCTGTGTTGATTTTCCTGAGCCATCTGCCCCTTCTATTGCTATAAACCTACTCTTATGCATTTTTATTGATTCTTATTATCTAGTTGTTGTCTTAGGAATGCCCATTTGCTAATCCATTTCTTGCGAATTTCTTTTTCTACTTCCCAATCCGTTTCATGGAGTATAATTGAAAGTCTTATAGTTATTATCTCATTTTGGATATCAACTACTCTTACTTTGAAACTGCCGAGATTGGCCTTATGACCAAATTCTAAAATTGTTTCTTTAAATACTTGTTCAGTCTTTTCAATATCTTCGACCATTGAGATGGGTAGAGGGAGCTCTATTTGTGCTTTTCTAGTATCGCCTTTAGTGTAATTTATTACTTGAGTATTGAGAACAATATTATTCGGAATCAATACTAAATCACCTTCCTCGCTCTGTAGCTGAACATTCATCAAACTTAGGTTAATGATTCTACCTTTTTGTTCATCAATCTTCACAAAATCACCAATTTCGATATTTGTATTAAACATAAGAGTCATGCCATTAATAGCATTAGAGATATAGTCTTTTGATAGAATTGCAATAGCTGCGGCAATAATTGAAATTGATGTAAAGAAATGCTTTAACTCTATATTAACCAGTTGAAGAAATGTGAAGAATAACAACACTAGTATTACAATAAGAGCAATAGTATTAATGCCTACAATAAAATTATCAATACCTGAGATACTTTTCCTTCTTCTATAAAGATGTAGCACTATCGCACGAAGGACTAATACGGATGCAATAAAGAGTCCATTTATAAACAATTTTCCAATAGTTGTATCAATATTACTAAACATAGCATTCTATAAATCAAAAAGGCTTTTTTGTCCAAAACTATCAATAATGTCATCATCCTCATTCTTGGTCCGAGTATCAATAACAGTCATTTTAACCTCTGGAAGCTTCGGGGTAGTTTTTTCAATTACGTTCAAACTATCCTTCTTCTCTTGATTATTTTGAGTATCAGTCTTTACTTCTTTCTTAGACTTAGTTTTCTTCTCAATCTCTGTTTCTACTTCACTTGAGGATACTTCTTCTGTTGAGGTTTTAACATTATTTTCTTCTGTTTCATTTTTCTCATTTTCAAATATTTCCTCCTGTTGCTCAACGTGTTCATTCTCTGCTGTTTCTTCTTTTTCTATGCTACCTGTTTTGATTTCAGGCTTAAGCGGAGATAACAATTTAATGCTTGTTAATTTTTCAGCACTTAGCTTATTCCCCAAAGCTTTCCAACCTTTGACATCAATAAAATCAGCCAACATCACTTTTTGAGTAACTTTTGCCCCTCTTTCGTTTTTATAGGAATATTCTATCTCAGGGTTATCAAATGTTGATACCAAAAGAAGTTTTGCTCCTCTTCCTTCGCTGATAAACAAGAATTTTCTGCCAAGTGTTGTGGTTTCGATTTTAAATCTTTTAACAAATGTAGCTTTCGCATCCGGATCATAGTGCACCACATTGATAGGTTGTTGAGAATTGAATTTCTGAATTAAAGCAATCTCTTTCCCATCATATTTATTGGTAAGTTCATTATCTGTAAGTTCATAACTTCCATCGTTAAAAATCGCCAAAATCTTGTCTTCGGAAGTAAAAGAGCCCAGATACTCTCCTCTTCCGTCTGTGTTGAGTCTTCCAATTTCAATTTCGTAATAAACATCTCGACCGCGTTCTGTTGAAATCCCTTTTTCAGTCATCTCAATTTTCCTAATGGGATGTCTGGTCAAAGTATTACCTCTTGAATTTCGACCTTTGATTGTAAGCTCTGCAAAATTGTATTCAAAAAATTTCTTTTTGGCTTTTGCCAATGAACTTAAATAGACTCCAATCTTCTCAGCTTCTGAATTGTAGTTAGCAGTGAAATACAGAATTTTTGAGCCTTGAGTTCCCATTGTGACATCATATTCCTTGTCTCTGATAAGATTTGACACGTTAAAACGCTTTACAAAAGCCGCTTTGCTTTTGCCATCCAAATAAACCACATTGTAAACCTTTCGGTCATCATTTTTCCTAAAAACATCAACATGAATTAAGTCTTTGCCCATAAACTGCTTATCGGCAACCTTGCTTATCTGGTATTTACCATCTCTGCGGAACGCGATAATATCATCAATATCAGAACAGTCTGTAATATATTCATCCTTTTTAAGCCCAATTCCTACAAAGCCTTCAGCAAAATTTGCGTAAAGTTTTTCATTTGCCACCGCAACCACATTGGCTTCTATGGTATCAAACAACCTTATTTCTGTCCTGCGCTCTTTGCCTTTACCATATTTTTTCAAAAGATTTTCAAAATAGTCTATTGCAAATTCCACAAGGTGTTCGAGGTTGTAAAGAATCTCCTCAATTTGCTTTTCAAGAGCAATCAACAACTCATCTGCCTTGAAAGAATCAAACTTAGAAATACGTTTAATTCTAATTTCTGTCAATTTGGTTATATCTTCAACTGTCACCTCTCTTTTGAGTCGAGACTTAAAAGGTTCCAAGCCCTTATCAATTGTTTGTATAATTTCATCCCACGTTTCACACTCTTCAATATCTCGATAGATTCTTTCTTCAATAAATATTTTTTCGAGTGAGCTGAAATGCCATTTTTCATTTAGTTCTCCTAACTTGATTTTAAGTTCTTGCTCAAGCAGTTCAACTGTTTTTCGAGTGCTGATTTCCAGCATTTCATCTACAGAAAGAAACATCGGTTTATCATTGACAATTACGCATGCACTGGGTGAAATAGAAATCTCGCAATCAGTGAAGGCATAGAGAGCGTCAATGGTCATTTCAGGACTGATTCCGGGCATTAACTGAATCTCAATTTCTACCTCCCTTGCGGTGTTGTCAATAACTTTACGGATTTTAATTTTACCATTATCATTGGCTTTGATAATGGAGTCAATCAATGAACCGGTGGTGGTTCCAAAAGGAATTTCCTTAATTAACAATCTTTTTCCTTCGGCTTGCTCAATTCTGGCTCTAACCCTGATTTTACCACCCTTCATTCCGCTATTGTAATTGGAAAAATCAGCCATACCCCCGGTAAGAAAATCTGGTAGAATGTGGGTTTTCTTACCTTTGAGGACATCTACAGAAGCTTGGCATAATTCTCTAAAATTATGAGGCATGATTTTGGTTGCTAAACCAACTGCAATACCCTCAACACCTTGTGCCAATACAAGAGGAAATTTTACAGGGAAATGGAGCGGCTCTTTTTTCCTGCCATCATAAGAATTTACCCATGTAGTTGTTTGAGGATTATAAATTACCTCAAGTGCAAAAGGAGTGAGCCGCGCTTCAATGTATCGGGAAGCGGCTGCACTGTCACCGGTTCGAATATCTCCCCAGTTTCCTTGGGTATCAATCAAAAGTTCTTTCTGGCCAAGATTAACAATTGCCTCTCCTATTGCTGCATCACCATGCGGATGGTATTGCATAGTTTGACCAATTATATTAGCAACCTTGTTGTATCTGCCATCATCCATTTCCTTCATTGCATGAAGGATTCTTCGTTGAACCGGCTTGAGTCCATCGTTTAAGTCGGGAACTGCACGCTCTAAAATCACATAGGATGCATAATCCAGAAACCAATTCTCATACAGTCCTGAAACCGGTAAAATCCCACCATCTGTATTGGTATCATGTGTAATACCGCCATCCGATTCGGATTCATCCGTCAATTCATTCTCTAAATTTTCTTCTTCAATCGGGTCTTCTTCTTCGTAACTCATTCAATCAGTTTTCATTTAAACAATATCAAGCCGCAACTTCTTCTTTCTCAGATACAGCCTCGTTAACAGAATTATCTTCTGAAACAATATCTTCTTTCTCAATTTTGAGGTTTTCAATAATGAATTCTTGCCTGTCGGGAGTATTTTTTCCCATATAATATTTCAATAATTTTTCAATCGGTGTGTCTTTTCTCAGGATAATTGGTTCTAATCTCATATCTGCTCCAATGAACATTCCAAACTCATCAGGAGAAATTTCACCAAGCCCTTTGAATCTTGTAATTTCCGGTTTTCCGCCTAATTTAGAGATAGCCGTTTGTTTTTCATTCTCATCATAGCAATAGTGAGTTTCTTTTTTGTTTCTAACCCTAAACAATGGCGTTGTAAGGATATATACATGACCATTTTTAACCAAATCCGGAAAGAATTGAAGAAAAAAGGTCATCATCAATAAACGGATGTGCATACCGTCCACATCGGCATCAGTAGCTATAACAATCTTGTTATATCGCAAGTTTTCGATTCCCTCCTCTATGCCAAGAGCATGTTGTAAAAGATTAAATTCCTCATTTTCATACACTACTTTTTTACTCAATCCATAGCAATTTAACGGCTTTCCTCTGAGTGAAAATACAGACTGGGTTTCTACATTACGAGATTTGGTTATTGAACCTGAGGCTGAGTCTCCCTCTGTGATAAAAAGTGTGGTTTCAAAACGATTTTCATTATTTTCATCTGTAAAATGAA
>JAGFIU010000056.1 GCA_024103355.1 Bacteroidota bacterium | reverse complement strand
GCACCAATAACAATGATTTTTTCATGGAGGTTGAAAAACAAGGCAAGATTAAGATTGAGATATCACAAACAAAACACGATTAATCCACATCAGAGGCACATCATCAATAATAGACCTCATTCCAATGTCTGAAAAAACGTGTACCCCATTTTGGTTCTACGTATTCAAAGGTATTGTGAACGGCTAACAGTACAGCGAGTTTCGGAAAGTTTATGCCCGCACCCATACATGCAACCGTAGTGCCTTGAACTCTTGGATTGATTTCTAAAATTTTAAAAGTTCCGTCTTCGGCTTTTTTTAATTGTATGCCGACTAACCAATCCAATTTGAGAAGAGCAACAATCCGAGAAGAGTATTCTATTATATCCTCATTTTTTAATATTTCGCCTCTTGTACTGATTCCACCCTTGGTTTCCAAGCGAAGCCTTGGTATAACTTGCAAAACTTTTCCTGCCTGAGCCAAAATATCTACGGTGTATTCTTCACCGGGCAAATATTCGCTAACAAGATAGTCAGGCATTGGGTTTTGAGAGAATATTTCTTCTAGTTTTTGAAAACTGATAAAACGATTGTCAGGCTTATATTTGAGCAATAATTCTACTTCATTAATTTGGGAATCAACAATTCTAAAACCTCGCAAACCGTTGCTATTACATGGCTTTATAATTACCTTTTTTGAGGGATATCCCAAATCATAAATTGCCTTTTGCATTGAATCCCAATTTGTAACCCTAACAAATTCCGGTGCAACAATCCCGTTATCCTTTAGTTCCTGATACAACAACCCTTTGTCATTGGCAATCCTAAGCATATCCGGATTTGAAACAAGAACTTTAATCCCTTCATTTTCAAAGATTGAAAGTGATTGACTGAAATGTATTAATTCACGTGTAACCAAAGGGAGTACTATCTGTGAATGCGTTTGTTTGCATATTTCCAAAACCGAATTGATAAAATCTATATCATCCGCATCAGGAATCTGAAAGAAAGCATCTGCAAGGTATTTTCCATACGCTTCCGGGTTCTTATCACAAGCAATAACAAAGGCATTGGGAATTTGTCGCAGACATCTAATAATTCCTTCTGCTCCGGGTGCGCCACCTCCTGTAATCAATATCCGTATTCCGGTTTCAGTCATTGGGTGCAAATAACGATAAATATGAGTTTATCCACTCTTCTTTCAGATAGTGTTTTTGTGCAAATGCAAAAGCCCCGTCTTTCCATTGATTCAACTCTGTTTGTTCCATTTGTAAAAATAGTTTTATAGCATCGCTAAAACCTTGCAAATGATTCAAATCAAGATCAACACCTGCTTTTTCTTTCTCAAGTTGATGCCAAGGGGTTTTGTCAGAAATCAAGACCGGACACGCATGTGCAAAGGATTCATAAATAGAGTGTCCGAAATTTTCATTGGAAGAAGGCAATGCAAATAAGTGATATTGTCCATATATGTCAGATAGTTTTTCAGGCTCCAATGCTCCTTTTAGTTCAAATGTTAAATGAGGAATAACACGTGCAATCCGAACTAATTTTTCTGCATAATCCCTATCTTCAACAGGGCCAAAAACATCAAACACTATCTTGCCCTCTACGGGGAACGCTTGAAGTGCATTGAGTATAGTTTCAATTCTCTTGATAGGAACAACCCTTGTAACAGAAAACATCCTCAGTTCGTTTTTGACCTTGTTCTGCACGGTGTTCGACTTGTTGGGTGCAAGTGGGATATTTGAGATGATACGTATTTGTTTTGCTTGAGGAAAAAACTTCTTGATTTGTGACTTTTCTTCTTCTGAGGTAGCATGCCAGGTCACATTATCAAACAAACCAAAGCCTCTTGCAAAAGCAATAAAAGCGTATTTTTTAACTGCTTTAATTTTTAACGCACCTTCATTTAGCATACCTCTTGGCGAGACTACTGTACGATTTTTGGGGAAGTAAACCTTTCTAAGGAAAAGGGGCATAATTGAAAATCTAAAAGAATAAATACCATTGATATGGAAGACTCCATCTGGATTTTGTTTAGTCCATTCTTTTATCAAAGTGCGTTTAGGTTTTTTACAATAAAAGATTTGTTCATTGTTATGACCTTTTAGCCATTCATTATTGGGTACTTTAAGTTTTGTGCCGTCAATTTCAGTATTTCCGCAAACAACAAAGCAATCAGCATTATCTTTAAGCAATTCCGTCAAATTTGACATTGACCTGACCGGACCTCCGGCTTTGAAAGCCGGTTTATACCAATCAATAAAAGAGAGTATAGCAGGTTTCATTTCTCAAAAATCAAGTCCTAAGGAAAATTGATTGTAAAACTTAACAGGCGTAGCTTCCATTATACCCCATGCGCCATCGTATTTAAGATAATAGGAATCCATCTTCATTCTAAATCCGAAGCCGGTGCCTATAATAAAGGGATTCTTATTGGCAGTAACCGAGATATCCATATCCGGGAGTGTAATAATCGTTGTATTGTAGGGATTGTTACTGCTATAAGGGCTATTACCAACCCAAGCAGTTCCCAAATCAGCAAAAGCAACGATAGTAAAACTTCTAATCCATTCATATTGAATAGGCTTTTGTGTTAGAAAAGCAAAAATCGGGAGTCTGAGTTCAGAATTAAGTACCATATACGAAGTTCCGGAGCGAGCATTAAGCGGGAATCCTCTCATAGGTGCACCAATGGTTTGGAGAATAAATTCAGGGGCTCTTAAATTTCCGACATTGCCTTCAAACTTACTGTAATACCAATTTTCGGGACCTCCGATAAAATAAGCAGTTTTTAAAGAGCCGATAGAAGTATTGGCAACAAAACGATTAGCCCATATTAATTGTTTGCTGAGTTTAGTATAATTTCTGACATCAATTCCCAACATCAAATTCGTCCCTTTTTTACTAATTCCAAAATAAGGGTCTGCAAAAATTTTCAATCGGGTACCTTGCAACATATTAAGTCCGCGAGAAACCGTATTGTCAAACACATACCCGATTCCTGTTCCAAGTAAATTTTGTTTGAGGTCATTATGAAAAAGTGTTTCGCTATCCACAGCCAAATCAATGTGCATATCATTTCTATAGAGCAAACGAGCTTCAATTCTGGAACGGTCACTCAAAGGAAACTCAAATCCTATACCTCCCTGAGTCATGATATTGCGCTGATACAGTGCTGATTTGTCAAAGTACCTTGCGCGTCTGTTAAAGAAAATTTGTTTTTTGACCTTCCCTTTTCTGTTTTTGTATTTGAAATAGTAATCCGAGCCATTCAAAGTTCCCAAGATTCGCATTCCGGCTTGAATTGTGTGATTGTTAAACATATCGCTCAGGGAAAAAGATATATGAGGGCTAAACATTGCTGTATGAAAAATACTCTCATTGATACCTCCCTGAAAATAATAATCCTCTATGATGGAGTTGTCCAACAGTTTTAGCATGAAATAATCGACATGTACAAGAGGCACAACCTCATTTCCAAAGGACAATTCATTCTTATTTGTAGGTTGATTACGGTTTGTATTTGATGCAGAATTATAATTAACAATGGGAAAATGAGTTTGAAAAGACGGATTTAGGTTTATTTCCTTTGGGAGCGTATCTATATTATTTGCAGGAGATTGAACAGAATCAACGGGTATCTCGATGATAGGCTTAGGCGGTTCATTTACATACGGCTGCTTTCCTTTGCTGAGTTCATTTCTATAAAGTGTTCTATTTTGAAAAGGTTCATAACCGGTGTTTTTCAGGTCATCTAAGTTAAAATTTGAAATGTAAGTACGGTATTTCCCATTGATATAGACCATTTCAGCAATTTTAGAATTTTCAATGGATACACTCTGAAACAGAATGCTTCTGTTGTAATTGGTAAGTTTTTTAAAATCTTGATACTCAATTTCTTTGCCATTAAATTCAACTAAATAGCTGTTTAACATCCCATCAATATCCGCAAGAAAAGAAATATAATTACCTCCCAAATGAATAGGTTGAGCATAATTAATATCATAATCAACCGGAGTAATTCTTGTGCTTTGTCGTGTTTGAATATTGTATAAGAAAACTCCCTTGGGTGCATTAAAAATAGCAAACCTCGACTCTCCTTCAACGCTATTTCTCACTGCATTTGATATATAAAGAATGTTTCCATCTTGAGTGAAGGTTACTTCTGAAATATCGGAGAGATTATCCGTCAGTTGAGTAAAATATTTATTTCCTTCAGCTCTATAGTACAAGTTAGTTTTACCATTTTTATAAGCAGCAATAACCAATGTTTTTCCGTTGTTTGTAAAATCAAAATCTTTAACCCAATCAAATTCGCTCAAATCTGTTGAACGGATTTTTTTGCCGGATGTTGAATATTCAGTCAAAGTGATGATTCCTCTTTTTTCTTGCAAGACGGCAACTCTGTTTTTTTCAATCCACTTGACAACAGGGAAAAGATAGTTGGCTTCGCGCGTATAGGTTTTGCTTCCGCCACCAAAAAGAAGTTTTGTGTTTCGTTGAGAAATGGTGTAAATCCATACTTTGTATGCACCTCTGTTGTTTGTTACAAAAGCGATTTTTCGCCCATCAGGACTAATGTTCATTCCGGTATGTCTAATTGGAGCGTATTTTCCAAGTTTGCTTTCTTCTCCACGAGGTTGGTTGAAATTGAGTTCATCCTTACTGTATCTTTCTTTGTAAAATGAATTCCACTCCTTGAAAAAAGCTGAAATACCAAGCCCAATATATATCTCAATTCCACTTTCCACGCTTTTAGTCAGCCTGACATGAAAAAGGATGTTTTTAATTTTTTCTTTCCCATATTTTCTTTCTATGAAAAACCAAATACTATGGCCTGCAAATACACTCATGTCTTTATCCAAAGAAGTGAAATTCTTGAATTGATTTTGGGAGATTGCATCGCGCATAAGATTGTCATTATATGTGCTCCAAGATTCAGCATAATATTCGGACAACCCATCCACAAACCAATCCGGCAGGGTTATTAAAGCACTGCTTTGAACTCTTTCAAGCATGGTGCCACCAAGTACCATTTCATTAATAATGGTTTTGGCAATTCCTTTCTTAATCTCTTTGTTGAGTTGGTTATAATCACCATTGAAATAAACAAAAATAGTGTTTTGAGGAGTGTAAATATAGCCTCCTGCATAGAATTGCTGGTCGCTAATTCCAAAATTCCCTTGAGAGTATTCGGCAAAATTTGTAAAAATAATTACCCGAATGTTGCTTCTTAGCTGATACTGAAGTTCTCGTTGCAGTGATTTTTTCTCAAAATCAATTTGTTGCAATACTGTTTCAGCCATAAATGACTGTCCTTTTTCATAAATGATTTCATCATACCCGCTATTGATGCGCTCCCAAATAATGTTCTTATAAATAACCCTATTTTCTCCAAATTGAGTGTAAATGCCTTGAGCATTTGACGAAATACCTAACACACACAGCAGGCAAAAGATTAATATGTTCTTCCCAAGTGATTTCAAAGACGTTTCAAAGTTAGAGAAAAACAATATTTGAAAAAAGATGAAAATATTGTGAGATTGTCGCAAATTCATGGGCAGATGAGAGATGTAAAATCAATAGCGTCCTAAACGTTAAAAAAAGGGAGGTATAATTTCCCCAAACTTTGTAAATTTGGGTTTGAACAAAAATCACACCTCCCATGGTAAATATAACTCTATCTTCTCAAGTTATCCAAAAACTTGACCGACTCTCTTTTAATAAAATAGTAAAAGATAGGCAAACAGATAAACACGCAAAAGGCTTTAATAGTTGGACACATTTAGTTTCAATGCTTTTTTGTCAATTTGCTAAAAGTCAGTCAGTACGTGACATTAGTAATGGTCTTCGCTCTGCTACAGGAAATTTAAACCATTTAGGAATAAATAAAGCCCCCTCAAAATCTACAGATAGCTATCAAAGACGTGATTGGGAGCTCTTTAGAGAGTATTACTATAAATTGCTTGAAACATTAGGACAGCAAGCCTATCAAAAGTGAGTTAAATTTAGAATTAAGTCTAAAATCTTCCTCTTAGACTCTACTATAATCAGTTAAAAATAAATATACAAAGAAACTAAGAAGAGTAGCTGTATGGGATGAGAAAAATCAGCAAGAGATAGAACTTATTACTAATCAATTTAATTGGACATCAAACACTATTAGCGAGCTTTATAAAGCCAGATGGCAGGTAGAAATATTTTTTTAGAGAGATAAAACAGTTACTTCATATAAAGTCGTTCATAGGAACATCCGAGAACGCAGTTATGATACAGATATGGACAACCTTAATAACAATACTCATCCTAAAGCCACTTAAAGCAATGGCAAAATACCCATGGTATCTGTCAAATTTAGTTGCTTTTATCAGGTTGAACATTTTTGTTAAGATTAATCTTCAAAATTGGTTAGATGAGCCATTTGTTGACCCAGAACCTCCACCTGAAAATAATACACAGGGGGTTCTTTTTTGAAAAATCTAAAAAATATCATCTATCCCAATAGATACGTTAAACTTTTATTACCATAAATTTATTTAGGACAGTATTGATGTAAAATATATAATTCAGAACCCCGTGAATATACCGAGAAGAGTTCGAATTTGGATTTCTTATCATTTATTACCACCCCGAAATGACTTTTCATTCTTTTAAAACATTAAGATTATCACCCAAAGATTGGCTTAATCGTATATAGAACGAGTATCTGTATATTTGAAAACTGATATGAAGGGAGCGTTATTAACGATTTCTTTAGTAATTCAATTAGCGGTGTTTGCACAAGACAACCCATTTGAAGTAGCTGAAAAATGCGGTTATACACAGAGAGTTTTGCCCGAAAGAAGAAGCGATGCACCACTATTGGATATTGTGTATCAGAAACTTGTTTTAGACCCCAATCCGGCAACCGGATATTTGAAAGGTAAATCCGTAATCGTTTACACTCCAAAAGAAACAACTTCAGAAATAATATTAGAATTACATAGGGCTTTAAGCATAGATTCTATTTTAAGAAATGGGAACAACATCATTGTTCAAAGAACATTGGATTTAATCAAGATTAATTTAGCAACTCCTTTATTGCCGGGAGATTTGGATACCATTGAGGTATATTATAGTGGTCAACCGAGTTTTGATGAACTTTATTATAGCCGTTCAGCACACAAGAGCGGAAATATTGTAGCAACTCGTTCAGAACCTTATGGTTGCTATTACTGGTTCCCCTGTCAAAATACATTGAGTGACAAAATTGATTCTATTGAAGTTACATTGATTTGCGACAGTATTTACAAGGGAGTTTCCAACGGCAGGCTAATTGATGTCGTAAGTTTGGATTCGGGTAGAAGTTATTACCACTGGAAACACACCTACCCTATTACTCCTTATTTAATTGCAATCAGCATTTCTTCTTATGATATAATCACAGATTATGCTTCTGTAAATCAAGGTCAAGATTCGTTGAAAATCCAAAATTTTGTATATCCATTCTATAAGGAGACAGCCACAGGACTTGTCAAACAGACAATCCCTATTATGACTTTGTATGACAGTCTTTTTGGTCCATACCCATTTATGCGAGAACAATACGGACATGCACAATTTCATCATGGCGGAGGTATGGAACATCAGACCATGAGTTTTATGGGTAGTTTTAGTTTCGATTTAATTGCGCATGAGCTTATGCATCAATGGTTTGGCGACAAAATAACCTGTGGAAGCTGGCAAGATTTATGGCTGAACGAGGGTTTTGCCACTTACGGAAATATGCTGTGTTACAAATACCTCAAGAATGACAGTTTATGGATGCTCCAACTTCAAAAAGCAATCGATGAGGTAACAAAACGAGATGATGGCAGTGTATATGCAAGGGACACAAGCTCAATGAGCACTTTATTTAATCAGCGCTTGGTTTATATGAAAGGGGCGATGGCTATTCATATGTTGCGTTTTGTGTGCGGTGATGATGCGTTTTTTAAGGGAATAAGAAATTACTTGAGCGACAGCAACTTGGCTTATGGTTTTGCACTGCAAAAAGATTTAAAATGGCATTTGGAGCAAGAATCAGGAAAAAATTTATCTCATTTTTTTAATCAATGGATTATGGGAGAAGGATTTCCCACTTTCACTATCCATTATGCACAAAGCTCAAACAAAACTGTAAATATTTCTGTTTTTCAAGAAACTTCTCACTCTTCTGTCAGTTTCTTTGACATCCCAATTCCACTGCGCTTCGTTGGGAAAAACGGTGAAATTGCAGATAAGATAATTTATCCTGACAGCACTTTTTTCAATACCAAAGTAACCGTTCCGTTTACAGTAGATAAGGTTTTATTTGACCCGGATAAATGGCTCTTGGCAAGAGCTTTGGTAATTAAAGACAAAGGCGATGATATTCATGGTATTTTGCTGTATCCAAATCCAAATAAGGGTTTGCTCAATATTGTTTCTTCCAATGACGATATTATGACTTACAAAATCATTTCTGCTGACGGCAAAGTTGTTGCCAACAAAGTATTTACAGACTCATTGAAAAAAGGCGAAATTCTCAGTATTGACATAAGTGAATTGGCAGCGGGGTTTTATATCTTTGAAAGTACCGGAATTATGGGAAAACAAGCTGCTCGATTTATTAAGCAATAGTTTTTCAAATGCAATTTAGATTATTTTTGTGTCGGACTTGTTTACTATCCCAATCCAATCATTCACTACAAGACAGACAAAAATAATTCAATAAAACAAACTACTCATGAAACTTATTCGTATTTCGTTTTTTATTACTCTGATTGCATTTATAATTTCAGGATGTGACAAAGAAAAAGAACCCAAAAAGAATGAACCTTTACCTGAAAAAACACCTGCACTCAGGCTCACTTTCAATCCCAAGTTTAACGGACGGGATTTGGAATTTAACAAAATGAAATACATCACTACCGGTGGTGATACATTGAATGTACAACGGGTACAAATGATTCTATCCAATTTTGAGCTTATTAAAACCAATGGCGAAACTGTTAAACTAGATACTTTTGCTTATTTAAACTTAGCAGAAAATCGCAATCAGGTAAATATTGACCAAGAGATTCCCGAAGGTGAATACAAGGGAATCCGCTTTATGGTAGGTTTGGACTCTGCTATCAACCACGGTGACCCGATGAGATGGGGAAAAAATCACCCGCTCAATCCTATTGTAAACAACATGCATTGGGGCTGGCAAGGAGGTTATATTTTCTGGGTTTGTGAAGGATATTTTATGAATAATGGAAACAGCAATGAAATATTTTCATTTCACATGGCCACTCTTAAATATCTGAAAAACATTGAAATTCAAACCTCAAACACCTTTTCTTTGGGAAATAACAAAAAGGCAGCAAGGGATATTGATGTAAACATTGACAAATACTTTTCAATTCCTGCCACATACAGTTTGAAACTAAATGGTGCCGTTTCTCATTCAAGTTCTCCGGATGAAGATCTGCGAATGGATGTATTGTACGGCAATATGGATAATACCTTTGAGCTAAAATGATGGTTGGTAAGAGTAATACAATTGGATTCATTGTTTTACTTTTTATCTCTATCTACGGATGTCAAAGAGATAATTCAGCAGATTATGTATTTGCTCCCACCCCATATCAATTTCCTGAAAGAAAAAATGGGTATCCAATTTATGAACCCAATACAGACAACCCCCTCACAGAGGAAGGAATTGCATTAGGGAGATATTTATTCTATGACCCCATCTTATCGGGTGACAGCACACAGCGTTGTGCCGATTGTCACAAGCAAGAAAATGCCTTTGCGGATCCCAAGAGATTTTCAATAGGAATCTCAGGTGCGCAGGGAAGGCGTAATGGCATGGCTTTGTTTAATTTGATGTGGCATCCTGAATTTTTTTGGGATGGCAGAGCATCAACCTTGAGGGAACAGGTGGTTGTGCCAATTGAAGACCCTAAAGAAATGAACTCCAGTATGAGTGAAGTTCTAAAAAAATTAAATCGTTCAACTTTTTATAGAAGACTGTTTTATAATGCATTTGGTAAACACATTATCACACAAGACTTGTATGCCAAAGCGATGGAACAATTCTTATTTACTTTGATTTCATTCAATTCGGAGTATGACAAATTTTTCAGAGGTGAACCCACAAGTTTTTCCGAAGCAGCATTCAGGGGTTTGACATTGTTTAACAAAGAACCTCAATTGGGAGGCGCTGACTGTTTTCATTGTCATGGAAATATTCATCTTGGGAGCTTCAAGATGGTCAATAACGGATTAGACGAAACCCATAACAGCGATTTAGGATATGCAGAAACAACAGGCAAGGACTATGACCAAGGTAAATTTAAGGTAGTGAGTTTGCGCAATATTGCTCTAACAGCCCCTTATATGCATGACGGCAGGTTTGCAACCTTGGAAGAAGTTATTGACTTTTATGCTCAGGGTGTTCATGCTAACTCTCCCAATATTGACCCACAAATGGACCAAATTCCAAAGGGTCTTAACTTGACTACACAACAAAAATCCGATTTAATTGAATTTCTGAAAAGTTTTACCGACTCCGAGTTTGTGAATAACCCAAACTTTTCAAATCCCTTTGATTAGGCTATTCTTATTATATTCAATCTTTACCATCCTAACATCCACACACCTTGATTATTCTTATATTTGCATTGACAAATCGATGCTAAGCATGAAAACACACTACATCTACATAAAATCCTATTTTATTGCTGCCTTGATGTTTCTATCCATATCTTTTTCTTCGTGCAAAAAGGATGATTCAAAAACAAATGGTGGCAATAATGATGAGAAGATAGAATATAAAATTCATTTCAAACACTTGTTTGCGGGAAATCCCATAGTCTATGACACTATGATTTATGAAGATGCTGCCGGTAATAAGATGGATGTTCAGAAGATCCGATATTTCTTGTCAAAAATTTCTTTGGTTGCAGAGGATAATTCCATTACTGAGATATCAGATGCAGTATATATAGACTCACGAGAACCGGAGACGTTGACATTTAGTTCCAAAAAAAATATTGCAAACGGTAAATATAAGGGAGTTCAATTTATCTTTGGTCTTGATGAATCAATGAACATCAGTGGGCGATTCATGAATTTTCCTGAAGTAGCAATGGAATGGCCTGAACCAATGGGAGGAGGTTATCATTATATGCAATTTGAAGGTTCTTTTACAGGGAAATCCGGGTTAAAGAACTATGCCATTCACTTAGGCAGAATTAACCAAACGGAAAACTATTTCAAAGTAGAGATACCGTATTCACTGACTATCAATAAGACTCCTTTAGAAATAAACATTAATATGAACGTTGAAAAGTGGTTTGATTCTCCAAATCCAATTGATTTAGATACAATGCCCTCAATGATTATGATGAATCAGGATTATCAAACGAAGTTTAAACAAAACGGGGCTCATGTTTTTACTATTGATTAAATAATCCGGAGATGAAACTCAATCAAAACATATCGCAATGGGTTTTTATTCTGTTTTTGTTTGTTATTTCTTGCAAAAAAGAAAAAACTCAAGAGCAAAGCACCGAATACAAACCCACACCTTACACCATACAAATTCCTGCCGGCTTTCCCAAAATTGATATTCCCTCAGATAATCCAATGACAGTGGAAGGAATTGCATTGGGGAGAAAATTGTTTTATGACCCAATTTTGAGCAAAGACAATACAGTATCATGTGCAAGCTGTCATAAGCAGGAAAATGGTTTTACTGACCCTGCAAGATTCTCTGCAGGTGTGGACGGCAAAATTGGCACTATTCAATCAATGACCATCATAAATCCGGGATGGAACATCGCATATTTTTGGAATGGAAGAGCAAAATCGCTTGAGGAACAAGTTTTGGGACCTATAACAAATCCTGTGGAAATGAATTCTACTTGGGAAGATGTTATTGCAAAATTGAAAGCGATACCGGAATACCGCAATGATTTTAAAAAAGCATTTGGAACGGATAAAATTGACTCAACCTTAGTAACAAAAGCGATTGCACAATTTGAACGCACTTTGATTTCTGGTAATTCAAAATTTGAGCAATGGAACTTAGGGAAGGTTCAATTTACTGATACTGAATATGAAGGATACAATATTTTCTTTTCAGAAATAGGTGACTGCTTTCATTGTCATGGTAATCTTCTTTTTCAAAACTTAGAATTTGCAAACAACGGTTTGGACCTGAATCCGGACAACGGGCTATATGATGTTACGAAAAACCTTAAAGACAAAGGAAAGTTCAAAATTCCAACACTACGCAATATTGAACTTTCAGCACCTTATATGCACGATGGTCGTTTTAATACTCTTGAAGAAGTTGTCGATTTCTACAGTTCGGGAGTTCAACACAACTCGCCCAACATTTCTCCTTTGATGGAGTTTTCAGAAAGTGGCGGAGTGCATTTGTCTTCAGAACAAAAAGTTGCTTTGATTGCTTTTCTTAAAACTCTTACAGACCAAGAGTTTGTGACTAACCCTAAATTTGCGAAGCCTTAATATTATCTCTATCAATGGAATTTGAATTGAATGAATATGCTGAAGATTTGTCCCGGCAAGACAATGCTTTATTAGATGAATTGGAGCGATATACCAATACTAACATGCTGCAACCCAGAATGTTGAGCGGCAAGGTACAAGGAAGATTTTTATCGTTTATCAGCAAACTCATAGCTCCAAATAATATTTTAGAAATCGGGACTTATTCAGGATATTCTACTCTTTGTTTGGCTGAGGGGCTACAGGCAAATGGTATGTTACATAGTATTGATATTAATGATGAATTGAAAGATGTTCATGATAAATTCTTGAACAAATCGAAAGATGCATCTAAAATTAGAATTCATTATGGTGATGCAGTGCAAATCATTCCGACTCTGTCTGACATCAAATGGGATTTGGTTTTTATTGATGCCGACAAAGTAAATTATATTGAATACTACAAAATGCTCATTTCCAAAATGAATAAAGGAGGAGTTCTTATTGCTGATAATGTGTTATGGAGCGGCAAGGTATTGGACCCTATAGAAAGAGAAGAAGACAGGGACACCAAATCATTGCATGAGTTTAATCATTTTGTAAGGAATGATATGAGAGTTGAGAATTTTCTACTACCTGTCAGAGACGGGTTGATGATTATCAGGGTTAAATAGTTTAAACAATTTGTCAGGAATCTATATTCATATCCCTTTTTGCAGACAAGCTTGTATCTATTGCAATTTTCATTTCAAAGCAGGCAATCAATCCACCGCTGCAATGACAGAAGCCATCTGTAAAGAGTTGGGAATCAGAAAAAACTATCTTGGAAATGAAACGATTGATACTATTTATTTTGGCGGTGGCACACCTTCCATTTTACCAAAAGAAGAAATTCAGCAGATATTAGATTGTGTCAACAAACATTTTTCAGTTTCTGCAAATCCGGAAATCACATTAGAAGCCAATCCCGATGATTTAGACAAGGAAAAACTAAAAAATTTATTTGATTTAAAAATTAACAGACTGAGTATTGGAGTTCAGTCTTTTGATGATAAGTCACTCAAATGGATGAATCGTGCACATACTTCATCAGAAGCCATTGATAGTATCAGGATGGCGCAGGAAATCGGATTCCGAAACATCAGCATTGATATCATCACAGGGATTCCGGTAGCAGATGAGAAACAACACATTGCAGACCTTGAATTGGCATTTTCTTTATATCCTCAACACCTTTCTTGTTACACACTCACACTTGAACCAAATACAAGCTGGGAAAGACTAATCAGATTAAAGCATTATCCAAAGCCTATCGAAGAGCAACAAGCTGCTGCTTTTGAAGAAACTATTGATTTTATCAAATCCAAAGGTTGGATACATTATGAAATATCAAATTTTGCATTATCGAAAGAGTGGATTTCAAAACACAACAATTCATATTGGAACAGAAAACTTTATTTAGGTGTCGGACCTTCTGCACATTCATTTAACGGATTATCAAGGCGTTGGAACAAAACGAATCATACTGATTATATCCGTTTCACAAAAAATAATGAGGAACCTCCTTTTGATTCTGAGATTATTACTAAAACAATGTCTTTTAATGAAGCTATAATGACCGGAATCAGAACATCAAATGGCATTGACATCAAGATTTTAAGAGATATTCTTCCTGATGAGAGCGAAAAGTTGTTAAAGAAAATAAATCAAGAACCTTTAATAAACAGTGTACACATTACGGATGGACACATTGTTTTGAATGAATCATCATTATTGTTTTCAGATGCAATTGCTTCCGAGCTCTTTGTATAGAAAGACTAATAAACTAAGAGAAGTCTATTTCTTTACAACACTCACTTTTGTTTGGAGAGTTTGAGACAATACCTCTGCGATTAATTCGGGGT
Organism: Bacteroidota bacterium; assembly: GCA_024103355.1. Taxonomy (GTDB): domain Bacteria; phylum Bacteroidota; class Bacteroidia; order NS11-12g; family UBA955; genus JALOAG01. The sequence continues at coordinate 23,512 of JAGFIU010000056.1, read as the reverse complement.
TAAGTTCTGTAAACGAGGTTGTAATTAAGACAGAATCTAACTCTTTTGGATAATCAAATTTAACTCCCAATACTTCTTCCAGGCGATTAATAACTTCAGACAAAGGGGTGTTTTCAAACATTAGTTTGCTTTCCAACCATGAAAGTGTCTTGCCACTTTCAAATGTTGAAATCTGGACTTCATTCTTACTGTGGTTGATAATTGCCAATTCTCCCGGACGGAGGGATGCAGCATTTTTATTATTTAAAATCAATTCAACAGAACCTTCAGTTAAAGCAACGTGAGTATAGCCTGTGGAATAAGATTCCACATCAAACTTAGTTCCTGTAACTTTGGTTTGCAGACTACCTGTTTTGACAATAAAAGGTATGGCGGTGTTTTTATTAACCTCAAAAAATGCTTCGCCAATCAGGGTAACATTTCTATGGCTTTTACCAAATTTTGAGTCAGTTGTGATTTTAGAGTTTCTATTCAGAGTGATGATAGTACCGTCATCGAGTTTCACAATTTCATTATGAGTAGTTGCAACATACTCAATAGGGTTGGTTGAAAATTTTTGCACCAAGAAATAGGAACTAAAAGCCAGCAATAATGCGACACTTGCAGCTACAGCCCATGTTCTATAAATATTTTGTTTAAGTTTCACAGGTGTAGGCAGCGGTTCTGACTCTAAGTTAGATTTAAAGCGAACCCAAGCAGCATTTTCGTCTTGTTCGGGATATTCAAACTTGGCAGCAGCATCCCAAATGGTTTGGAAACCGCTTTCACTTTGAGGGAGGTGGTTGCCTCTCTCCAAGTCTGAGAGAATATCGCCAAGTTTTCTATTATTTTCCATTTTACTTAACTACAGTAATTCCTGGATTGCTCATAATATTTTGTTTAATACAGCCAAGAAATAGCTGATTGGAGGTATTTGTTTTCAGCCAATTCTTGATAAATTCTTCTTCTTCGGGTGTGCAAAGACCACAAATATACTTTGTGATTAGGTTTGCCTTTATTTCTTCTTTCATCACCTTATATAAACAGCAGAGTTTTGTTCTTCCCCCAATAAAAACAGAATATAATCAATAAATCTTCTCTAAAGCCAGTATTATCAATAATCCAAAAGAAATAGCACCTTGATTTCCGTCTATTCTTTTATGGCTTTTTTCTAATCCTTCTTTAATTTTCTTTATAGCTATACTGATTTGGTTCTCTACTGTCTTTGGAGAGATATCCAAAATATCAGAAATCTCTTTGTAAGACAACCCCTCTTTTCTGCTCAAAACAAATACTTGTTTACAACGGATTGGCAAAGCATCAATAATTTCCATCACCTTACGTTCAGTTTCTTTTGTATAAAGCAGTTCAAAAGGAGTGATATCTTCTTTGTGAGGGAGATTTTCAACCTCTTCAACATCCTGAATTTCCAATTTTCTTTTTTGAAGAAAATTTAGCGATTTATTTTTAACTGCTTTGTAAAGATAAGGTTTGAGCGACAAATCTAAATCAAGCATATCTTTTCTTTTCCAAACAGCCATAAAGGCATCATTCACAATCTCCTGTGCATCATCATCATTATTAACAAACTGCTTACAGAAATAATGTAATGCGCGGTAGTATTGTTTATACAGAAGTTCAAATTGAGATAGTTCGTTTTGCAAGTCTGCTATGATTTTTCGATTTTCAAAACAAAATTAAATAAGCGTAATCAAAATAAATTTATTTCCACACATTGAAGATTGAAGCAGAAAATGAGCTGCATTTATTTATTTACAGGGTTAAGCATTCTCTTATACATTTCAGGTTTTGCAGTTTCGTTACTTTGTTTAAGATATCTTTCCATTAGTAGGGAAGCGATAGGGGCAGCCCAAGTTGCACCGAAACCACCATTTTCAATTATAACAGCAATAGCAATTTTAGGATTATCTTTTGGTCCAAATCCAATAAAAATAGAATGATCATTACCGTGGGGGTTTTGAGCAGTACCGGTTTTACCACACAGATTTAATCCAGGAATAGATGACCAGAACGCTGTTCCTCCCGGTTGATATACAAGGTTCATAGCATCAACAATCAGTGGAAAGTATGATGTATCAATGGAAACATTGTGTTTTTGTAGATTAGATGGTTTGCGTGCTTTGTTCCTACCTACATATTTGACTACATGTGGGCGAATAAAATACCCTCTATTGGCGATAATGGCAGTATAATTAGCCATCTGTAGCGGAGTAACACCAACTTCTCCTTGCCCTATTCCGACCGAGATTACATTAGATGAGCGCCAATTTTTACCGAATACTCTCTTGTAAAGGTTAACTGACGGTAAAATTCCTTTTGACTCGCCCGGAATATCTATGTCGGTTAGGATTCCTAACCCGAATGTATTAAGATGTGCAATCCATGCATTTAATCCTTCAGAGACATTACTGTATATTGGGTTATCAACAATATCTCGGAATAGATAACAGTAATAAGCATTGCAAGAGGTTTGAATAGAATACTTCAAATTAACGGGACTGGCATGAGCATGACATCCAACCTTTCTATTACCTAAAATATATCCTCTATAACAAGGGAAGGCAGTTTGTGGTGTAATTACTCCTTCTTGGAGTCCAATCAATGCTTGTATTGGTTTGAAAGTAGAACCAGGTGGATAAGGTGCTTTTAATGCTCTGTTAAAAAGTGGTTTTTTGGGGTCAACAAGTAATTTTCTAAAATTTTTATTTCTTTCAGGACCGGACAATTCATTTGGATCATAGCCAGGGCTATTCGCAATACATAAAACTTCACCGGTAGCTGGTTCGATGGCAACGATACTACCTGTCTTGTTTGACAAAAAAGTTTCTGCTAATTCTTGTAAGTTTAAGTCTATTGTAGTAAATAAGTCTTGACCGGGAATCGGTTCTGTGTCATAAAAACCATCGGCAAAATTTCCTTTTTCAATATTATGTTTATCAACAATCATAACACGCACCCCATTTTTCCCTCGTAGTTCTTTTTCATAGCTTTTCTCTATGCCTGTAACACCAATCAAATCTCCCTGTTTATAATAAGGGTCATTTTCAATATCATTTTTATTCACTTCGCTGGTATATCCTAGCACATGCGCCATTCCTTTCACTTTGTATTTTCGGTCTGTTTTACTCTCTATATAGAAACCGGGAAAACGAAATAAATTTTCTTGTAATACTGAATAAGCAGGGGTACTAAGGTTTTTTGCAACGAGAGATGGTTTTCTAGAGGAGAAGGATTTTGCCTTTCTTAATTTCTGTTCTAACTCAGAAGTATCTATTTCTAAAATTCTACATAACTCAAGAGTATCAAAACTCTCAGTCTTAATTGGCACAACAAGAAGGTCATACACATAGTCATTATATACTATAAGTTTTCCATTTCTATCATAAATAGTACCTCTCACAGGATGTAAGGTTATTTCTGTTGAACTATTTCTAAGTGCTTGTTTCAAGTAGTCTTCTCCTTTGAATAATTGTAATACTGTAATTCTGTATAAGAATACTAATCCAACCGCAATGAGGATGCTATAAAAAACCCATAATTTATTACTCGTTTGCTTACTCATTTTGAAGTTCTGAAAGTTCTATAGAACAACTCTTCTGAGATTCTCAAGAGGACAAAGGTAACTAATGTACTACCCAACCATGTGGGTATAATAACTGAAATAAAATCATGTCCAAGCGACTCAAGCATCAAAACCCAAAAACTGTGAATGAGAATAAAAGAAAACAAAAAAATCAATTTAAATCTTCTCTTACCTTTGTTGAGCCAACTTCCTTTCTCTTCCTCTCGTGCAGGCGCTACATTGACATTCCCAATTGACACAAAAGGTTTGATAAGACCTAGAAATGTGCAGGCTGAGGCATGAATACCATATGAATTAAAAAATATATCGAAGAAAAGTCCAACCAAAAAGAATAAAAAGACAGAGAGCCATTTGGGAATATCAGGTGGAAGGTAAAGTAAAAAAAACAGATAGATGAATGGATGAAACCAAAATCCAACCTTAATATTTTCAATAATAAGAAACTGAACTACAAAGCAGTAAATGAAAATTAATATAAACCTTTGCCACTCTTTCATTGTTAGTTTTGACTTTCTATTTGATTGTTGATATTATTCAATTCCTCTTTAAATAAGTCCTTTACAACATACACTTCTCTAAGTTGGCTGAATGATGTAGACAACCTTACTTTAGCTTTTAAAAAACTACCGTCAATTTCTTGAACATCTTCAACAATTCCAATCGCAATATTTTCGGGGAAGTTTTTTGAATACGGACTGGTAACAACAAGTTGACCCGGCTTTACTTTTTCATATCGGTTTATTCCCAATAAGTAAGCATAATATGGACTTCTATTCCCCCATACCAATTTTCCTTGTGACAAATTTAACTCATTAATTTTTGGAGATATAATTGCCTTAGAGTTAAGCAAACTCATTACCAATGAAAAATTATCAGAAACATCTTCAACAACACCTACTATTCCTTCAGGACCAAAAACGCCCATTCCCTTTTCAATTCCTGATAATTCTCCTTTATTAAGCGTAATAAAATTATTCTCTTTATCTACACTATTACCGATTACGGACGCTGGAATATATACGTAGTGTTGTTTATAGAGTGTATCATTAACAAAAAAAGTATCCTTTGTTTGAATATAAAAATTCTCTTTGAGAAATCTTCTCAGATAAATATTCTCATTAACCAAAGAGCGGTTTACATCTCTTAGATTGCGATATTCATTGATTTGATTAAAGAATGATTTTATATTTCCTGTTACGGTATTGGACGTATTAAAAAAAAATATTTTGTGAAATGCGTGAAACCTTACAACAAGAGTAATTGCAAAAACCTGAAAAATAACAAAAAGAATCAGGTGAAGGTAGGTCTTGATGAACTGTAAAACAGAACCCATTGCATAACCTCCTCAATTATTGCATAAGGAATTTGAACCTACCTATATTCCTTAGTGCGATTCCTGTTCCTCTGACAACTGCTCTAAGCGGGTCTTCAGCAATAGTAACCGGCAGTTTTGTGATATGAGAAATACGTTTATCCAAACCTCTGAGCAATGCACCTCCACCGGTCAAATAAAGTCCTGTTTGATAAATATCTGCAGCAAGCTCAGGGGGCGTACGTTCCAATGCCCTGAGTATAGCTTCTTCCATTTTGCTGATTGACTTATCGAGTGCTAATGCAACTTCTGTGTATGACACCATAACTTGCTTGGGAATTCCTGAAACCAAATCTCTTCCTTGAACAGGGAAATCTTCTGGTGGATTTTCAAGCTCGGATAAGGCAGAACCTACATTGATTTTAATCTTTTCGGCTGTTCTCTCCCCTATTTGCAAACTGTGCTCTCTTCGCATGTAATCCATAATATCTGAGTTAAACTCATTTCCTCCAACGGTAATGGATTCGTCACAAACGATACCTCCCAATGCTATTACAGCAATTTCAGAAGTACCACCACCTATGTCAATAATCATATTCCCCATAGGCTCAGTCACATCTATACCAATACCAACAGCGGCAGCCATTGGCTCATGAATCATAAACACTTCTTTACCTCCTGATCTTTCTGCAGAATCTTTTACTGCCCTTCTTTCTACTTCTGTGATCCCGGAAGGTACACAAATTACCATTCTAAGTTGTGGCGAGAATGTTCTGCCAATATTGATTTTTTTTATCATCCCTCTAATCATGTGTTCTGCAGCCAAGAAGTCTGCAATTACACCGTCTTTAAGAGGTTTTATGGTCTTAATGTTTTCATTTTCCTTGCCCTGCATTTGCATGGCTTCATGACCTATTGCTAGGACTTCATTGGTTGAACGCTCTATGGCAATTATTGAAGGCTCGTCCACAACCACTTGATCTTTATAGATTATCAAAGTGTTTGCGGTGCCTAAATCGATTGCAAGTTCTTGTGTAAAAAAGCTAAAAATACCCATTGTAAATTCCGTCAGAAGAGAGGGTGCAAAATAAGAGAATTTACGAGCAAATCATTTCACTTTTTTTAATATTTTTTTAAAGAAAAAAAGTGATTACTGAATTTGCTTTAGTGCTTAAAATGTCTATTTCCGGTAAACACCATCGCAATTCCAAGTTTGTCTGCTTCATCAATAGATAACTGGTCTTTGACAGAACCCCCCGGCTGAACTATTACTTTAACCCCTTCTTGAGCGCCTATTTGAACACAATCGGGGAAAGGGAAAAAGGCATCTGATGCCATCACACAACCTTCTAAAACGAATCCAAAACGTTTTGCCTTCTCAATCGCTTGATTTAACGCATCTACACGAGAGGTTTGCCCTGTGCCTGATGCCAATAATTGATTATCTTTTACCAAGACAATAGCGTTGGACTTTGTATGTTTTACCACTTTGAGCGCAAATTCTAAATCTTCCAATTGTTTTGTTGAAGGTTTTAACTGTGTAACGGGTTTAAACATTGTATTTGTTTCCATCAGGGTATCTCTATCCTGAATCAATGTACCGTTTAAAATGGTTCGTTTTTGCTTTGAAGACATTTTGAAAGAGTTAATTTTCAGAAGCGTCCTTTGTGCTTTTTTAGAAAATAACTCTTCTACACCGCTTTCAAAATTAGGAGCCAATAGTATTTCAAAAAAGATGTCGTTAATTTTATGAGCGGTAGCAATGTCAATAGGTTTATTGCAAATCATGATTCCGCCAAATGCAGACACAGGGTCGGCAGCAAGTGCTGCATCATAACTCTCTTCAACCGTTGGACGTGTTGCAATACCACAAGCGTTGTTGTGCTTAATAATTGCAAACGTAGCTCCGGCATTGGGTTCATAGTCTCCTACAAGCGCCATTGCAGCTTCAATATCAAGCAGGTTATTGTATGAAATTTCCTTTCCTTGAATACGGGTAAAATTATCTTCCATATTGCCTCTGAATGCAGCACTTTGGTGTGGATTTTCACCGTATCGCAAGGTGTATTCCTGCTCTCCTGCCAAATATGCTCCTATCATTTCATCATAAGCCTGTGTTACTTTGAAAGCTTTGGCGGCAAATGCTTTTCGTGCAGAAATATCCAATTTATTGTGCTGAATCAACTCTGCTACTTTACTATAATCAACTTTGTCACAAATCACACAAGTGGATGCAAAGTTTTTAGCTGCAGCACGGATTAATGAAACCCCGCCAATATCAATTTTCTCAATGATTTCTGCTGCTGTACCTCCTGATTTCAGGGTTTCTTCAAAAGGGTATAAATCCACTACAATCAGGTCTATAGGTGGTATATTAAATTCTTTAGCTTGTGCAATATCACCATCGTTTTCTCTTCTGTATAAAATGCCGCCAAACACAGCAGGATGAAGGGTTTTCACCCTACCGCCAAAAATTGAGGGATAGCCGGTCAAGTCTTCTACATGATTCACTTTGCCTCCGTGTGACTCAATGAATTTTGCTGTTCCTCCGGTTGAATAAATACCAATATTCTTTGATTTTAATGTGTCAAGAAGTACTTCTAAACCATCTTTGTAAAACACTGAAATAAGTGCATTTTTGATTTGTAATGATTCCAATTTTAATCGTTTTTTATAAGGTTGCAAAGTTAACTCAAACAAACATGAAAGAGGGGGAAACGCCCTTTACTTCTTTACAAATTATAAACAAAATATAGGCTTACTAAAAAAAACGATGATAGTAGAAATCTATCCTCTTGCCATTTCAAAAATACGTTTGGAGTCAAGGCTGAGAAATGTAAATAGCAAAACAGTAAAAGCAATAAATGAACTGCCTCCATAGCTAAAGAAAGGTAAGGGAATTCCAATAACAGGTATAATACCGAGTGTCATTCCAATATTGATTAAAAAATGGATTAAGAGAATAGAAAAGAGTCCGTAGCCCACCACCCTACTGTATGTAGTTCTCTGTCGTTCAGCCAAATAAACAATTCTTCCCATAAAAACAAGATAAGTAAGAATCACCAATAAAGACCCTAAAAACCCCCACTCCTCTCCAATTGTGCAAAAAATAAAATCTGTGGTTTGTTCGGGGACAAATCCCATGAGAGTTTGTGTACCTTGCATAAAACCTCTTCCTGAAAATTGTCCGGAGCCAATTGCTATTTTGGATTGATTCACATTGTATCCAATTCCCATTTTATCTTCTTTGAGATTAAGTGTTACCAAAATTCTATCTCTTTGATATTGTTTGAGAATTTTATTAAAAAAGATATTAACTCCGATATTAAGAGCAATCGAGGCAGCAACAATAATTATCACAAGAAAAAGTGCTTTTTTATATTTCCTTAATATACCAACTGCGATTGCACCTAACGCAATAATAGCAATTGTAATATAATAACTCTCAAAATAATAGTCTATAATAATTGATAAAACAAAAATTAAAACAACCCATAGCCCCATTACTAAAAAATAACCCGGCATTCCCTCTCGGTAAAAAACCAAAACAAAACTGAAGAAAACCAAGGCAGACCCTGTATCATTCTGCGCAAGTGTAAGCAAAAAGGGCAAAGCTACTAACGCTACACAGATACCTATATTCTTAAATCCATGAAAAGACACTCCATATCCATCGAGGTACTTAGCAACGGCAAGAACTGTTGCATATTTTGCGAATTCTGCCGGCTGCAATCGAAAACTTCCTATACTTATCCAACTTTTTGATGCGGCAATAGTGGTACCAATCACCAATACCAAAAACAACAACCCAATCACAATAACATAAATGAAATATGAAGTTATATTGAAGAATGTGGGAGTAAGTAACATAAAAAAAAATCCTATACCTAATGCCACTGCCATAAAAACCAGCTGTTTGCCGTGATTTTGAGAAAAATCCCAAAATGCAGCATTTTCAGCAGAAGTTGAAGCAGAGAATACGTTAAGTACACCAAAGGATGATAAAAGCAAAAAAAGGATAATAGCCAACCAATCAGGGCGTGGTTTTTCTTTGAATATTCCCGGATTGTGATAATTAACCATGCAGCAAAAATAGTATTTAGTGTACTACCAAGTGTGGTCAGCTATAATTTTCCACCCCTCTTTGTCAAAATATTTGAATATAAGAGAAAATCTCCCGGTTACTGACCTACCATTGCGCATCAGTTTCCAGGTTCCCGGAACCAAACAAATACCGGACTCCACTAATACTATTTTTTCTGTCTCAAATGATAGTTTACCCTGTTTGCCAATTTCCGAAAAATACGACTTTAAGTAAGAATCATGTAATCTTTGCCAACCGTACTCTACCCCTTTTGCTGTCATAAATGGAAGCGAATCAGATTTCTGATACAAACTCATAAAATCTTTTAAATCTCCTTTATTCCACGCATCGGATTGATGCAAAATAAGGTTAGGAATTTGAGCAATATTATGTTTTTGTTCTATTTTATTTTTCAGATTAGGCAAGATATAGGATGCAATCAATGCCGCTAAGAGAAAGAGAAGTAACGCTGTGGATGTTTTCTTATTCATTTTGTAAGTTGGTATTTGAGTGCTATTTGAATTAAATTATGATATACCCCATTTCTTCTAAACTGAGCCATCGGCACGTTAATCGAGGCCTTGTCTTTGTCAATTATACTTCGAATTGAATATTCGTAACCTACAAACAATGAAACTTGTTCGGACAAAAAATATTCGCCACCCATGTGAAACAAGTAATCGGTACTGCGTAACCCTCTGATTTCTTTGGCGGAACCACCATCATCATATTTGGAGCTGAACACATAAGCCCAGGCCAAACCGGTTCTTATGGCATATTTCTTCTGCACATAGCGGTAATAAAGCGGGATTTCTACATAGTTATATGAATAAATTAATACAGGCGCATATCCTTGCGGGTCGCGTTTGTTACGACTACCCTTGCCCATATACATCAAGTCAAATCCAATAGATGAACTTTCTCTTGGCAAAACATAATGGACAAAAATGCCTCCATTAAATCCAAGTTTATTATAACCGGCATTCATATCTCCATCAACCTGACAGAAATTAGCTCCTCCTTGCACTCCTCCTTCAAAATGCTGAGCTGATACAGACACTGTTATCAGTAAAATTAAGCTTATAAAAAAGTACCTTTTCATAGCAGTCAAAGGTAAGCCCTATTTGAACTTATTAAAATTTTAAATTTCCAAAATAACACAAATTTTAATTTATTAACCCCTTAACAAAATAACGAGAACTCATTGCTATAAAACAGCAAAACAAGATTATTATAATGATTTTCAAAAAAGATTATTGCGAAATCAAAACTATAAACTAACATTGCGATACTAAAATCAAATAATTAAAAAAAACTATTATGGAAAACATGGACATGTCTCAATTTGAACAAAATTAAGGATTAATTGGAGGAATTCTTGGTGGCTTAGGGGTAGGATTCATTATTTTCTACCTTTTATTTATTGCATTAATTATTGTTAGCTTATGGAAAGTATTTGAAAAAGCGGGGAAACCGGGTTGGGCATCAATCGTACCTATTTATAACATTGTTGTGATGTTGAAAATTGTAAAGAAACCTTTATGGTGGATTCTGCTATTGCTAATACCTTTTGTGAATGTTATTATTGGAATTATTGTTTGTATTGAAATGGCAAAAGCTTTTGGAAAAGATATAGGGTTTGCCATCGGTCTATTATTACTTGGGTTCATTTTCTATCCAATTTTAGCTTTTGGAGATGCCAAGTATGTGTACGGAGACAATGCAGAAGAAACGCCTGCATCCTAGCCTCGAAACTATTCATCTTTAAAGCCTGTGCAGCTATGCACGGGCTTTTTTATTATAATTCTTTGTACATAATAGTATTCAACTACACAAACTCATTTCAAAACCATTTTATATCCCTTTCAATTCTACCAATGCCAAGCAATAATTCCTGATTTTGTTTTTAAAAAGTAATAAGGGAGCGAACAATAGCCTAATTTTGGAGCAATCAAAATTCAAACAGAATGAAACCGGAAAGTTTAATGATGTCTTATGGGTATAAGCCCGAATTGTCTGAAGGGGCAGTCAAGAGTCCCATCTTTATGACTTCAACCTTTGTGTTTAAAACAGCCGAAGAAGGAAAGGCATTTTTTGAAATTGCTTATGGGCACAGAGAACAAGGGAAAACAGAAGAGTTGGGGCTTATATACAGCAGAATAAACAATCCCAATCTTGAAATTTTTGAGAATCGTCTTTGTTTGTGGGAAGGAGCAGAGGATTGCTGCGTATTTGAAAGTGGTATGGCAGCTATATCAACCGTTTTTTGGGAATTTTTACGTCCGGATGATTTGCTTTTGATGAGCAGTCCGGTATATGGCGGTACAGACCATTTTGCAAAAAAAGTACTGCCTCAGTTCGGGATTCAAATCATGGAATTCGGAATACACCAAAGCAAAGAAGAAATTATTGAAATGGTTAAAAAAAGTGGATTGGAAAACAAACTTGCTTTAATCTACACTGAGACACCTGCCAATCCTACCAATGACCTGATTGACATATCACTATGCAAGGAAGTTGCAAAACATTTTTCAAAACCTGATAAAGAAGTCTTTGTTGCTGTTGACAATACCTATATGGGACCACTCTGGCAGCATCCATTGGAGCACGGAGCAGATTTAGTACTCTATTCAGCTACCAAATACATCGGAGGGCATAGCGACATCATTGCCGGAGCATGTTTAGGCAAAAAGAATATCATGCAAAGAGTCAGAGCCATGAGAACTTTCTTGGGGAACATGGCAAGCCCACATACGGGTTGGTTGTTACTTAGGAGTTTAGAAACTCTGAAAATACGCATGGATACTCAATCTGCCAATGCTGATAAAATTGCAGGTTATCTCAATCATCATCCCAAAGTAGAAAAGGTTTATTATTTGGGTAACAAAGAGCACAACAGCCCGCAAGGCAGAATAAAGGCCAAACAATGTTTGAGTAACGGGGCTATGATTTCATTTGATGTAAAAGGAGGAGAAAAAGAAGCATTTCATTTTTTGAACTCACTGAGGTTGATAAAATTGGCGGTTAGCCTTGGCAGCACAGAGAGTTTAGCAGAACATCCCGCAACCATGACGCATTGTGATGTGGACCCCGCTGAAAGACAGAGATTATCAATTACCGGCAAAATGGTAAGATTGTCTGTGGGGGTTGAGAACTACGAAGATATCATTGCAGACATCAGTCAGGCATTGGATAAGATTTAAAAAAATCAGATTATGCTAAGATTTTCATCTTGGCAAATTTCAAAATCAAAGTTTTGCTGCCTCCTTCTTCGAAGTTGATAACTGCTTTGCTGTTAATTCCATCACGGCTTACAGACTCCACAATTCCTTTCCCAAAACGTTGGTGAACAACCCTGCAGCCTTCTTTTAAGTTGGATAAATCATCTGCGATGAAATTGGGATCTGAGGCAGGTGGCTTGGGTGTATCAAACTGACTTCGGTATGCAGGGTTGATAGAAAACCGGCTTGTTGTTTTCTCTTGTACTTCATTCTTTCCAAAAACACTGTCTTTGCTTGGCAATGTTTTTCCTTTAAACATGGCAGTAGTATTCAAATATTTCGGTTCAATCTCAGTCAGGAAACGGCTGGGTTCACAATAGAGCAAATTTCCGTACCTGAATCGCGAAGTTGCATAACTCAGGAATAAGTGTTTCTCTGCTCTGGTAACAGCTACATAGAACAATCTTCTCTCCTCCTCCAATTCAGCTCTGCTTTGCAAAGTCATAAACGAAGGAAATAAATTTTCTTCCAACCCAACCACAAAAACTGCCGGGAACTCCAAGCCTTTTGAGGCATGTATGGTCATCAATTTTACTTTTTCATGTTCACTCTCATCCTCTTTGTCTGCATCGGTCAACAAGGCTACATCTTGCAAATAGGCATCCAAAGTTTTGTCCACTTCATTGGTATCATCTTCACAAAACTCCTTGACTCCATTGAGCATTTCCATGATATTATCGTATCGCGAAATTCCTTCGGGGGTTTTATCTTCGTGCAAATGTTTGAGAATTCCGGATTGCTTTGCAACATATTCCACAGTATCATAAGCATCTTTTGTCTTTGCTGTATCGCGAAAATTACAAATCATCATGTAGAAATTCTGAAGTTTTGACAAAGCACTTCCAAACACATCAAAATGATGTGCTTTTTCTAAAACATCCCAAAGTGTAACTTTATATTGATTGGCTATATATGCAACTTTTTGAATGGTAGTATCGCCAATTCCTCGTGCGGGATAATTGATAATCCGTTTGAGTGCTTCTTCATCTTTTTGATTCACAGTAAGCCGCAGATAAGCAATCAGGTCCTTAATTTCTTTGCGTTGATAAAAGGACAGTCCGCCATAAATTTTGTAGGGGATATTGATTTTTCTCAATGCTTCCTCAAAAGCCCTGGATTGTGCATTGGTTCTATACAAAATTGCGACTTCTTCATTTCGCAAACCTTGTAAGTTAGTCAAAGAATAGATTTGCTGAGACACCAATGTACCTTCTTCCTTATCTGTAAGGGCTTTGATAACATTAATCTTATCGCCTTCGGGATTGGATGTCCAGATTGTTTTATCCAGCTTTTGTTTATTGTGATTGATGATATCACCTGATGCAGCCACAATGGTCTTGGTTGAACGATAATTCTGTTCGAGTTTTACAACTTTATATTCAGGATAATCATTAGCAAAGTTCAAGATATTCTGAATATTAGCTCCTCTAAAAGAATAAATGCTTTGGGAATCATCTCCTACCACACAAATATTGCGAGAAACCGCCACCAATTTTTTGATAATCATGTATTGGCAATGGTTTGTGTCTTGATACTCATCCACCAACACATACCTGAATTGGTGCTGATATTTATTCAACACATCGGGATGTTCCTTAAGGAGTTTGTATGTATTGATTAGCAAATCGTCAAAATCCATCACATTCGATTTGTAGCATCTTTTGGAGTATTCCAAAAAGATATCAGCGGTTTTGGGCCTTCCATTGGCTTCATCCTGAATCGAAAGTTCGGATGATGCGAGATATTCTTCGGCAGTAATCAAGTTGTTTTTAGCAGACGAGATTCTGTTATATATTACAGATGGTTTGTAGAGTTTATCATCAAGGTTCATTTCTTTAATAATGCTCTTGACCATGCTTTTAGAGTCATCCGAGTCAAAGATTGTAAAGTTGGGTTGGTAGCCGATTTTCGGGGCTTCTGCTCTGAGAATCTTAGCAAATACAGAGTGAAAAGTACCCATCCACAAGTTTTTTGCTTCCGGCCCCACCAATCTTTCAATTCGCTCTCTCATTTCTTTTGAGGCCTTGTTGGTAAAAGTAAGTGCAAGGATATTAAAAGGGTCAACACCATAAAACATCAGCAGTGCAATTCTATAAGTAAGCACTCTTGTTTTGCCCGAACCGGCACCGGCAAGAACCATCAAAGGTCCTTCCAAACTCATAACTGCCTCTTTTTGAGAAGTATCTAAATCATTCAGGAAGGGAGCATACTCCAAGTTTTCCATGCTTCAAAAATAAGTCCGATTTGTTGTGCAGAAAAACTATTTCCCCACGTAAAACTCACATATAATCAAAAATCAAGATATCATCTTTCATTTGGGTCTTAGATGAATCTTTTGCATATTTCCTATGTACATAAGGAATCAGGAAACGCATATCATTATACCATTTTTCGAAACCATTGAAAAACATATATAGATAGTCTAACATTTCTAACTCATTTTTAAACTCTCGCTTGTTTTTTTTCACAAATGACCTCTCTATATTTTCCATATAGATTTTAAAATCTAGCATATTTTCAAACCAATTTCTATAAATAGCATAATTTGTATTAGTAGCACCAATTGCATACGTTTCTCTAGACCGAGGGAATCTCATTCCTGTAAGGTTATTGTGCTTGCGTGCTAACCAGCTGTGTTTGTTTTCGGCTCCTGATTCTTCTATTTTGATAGCAATATAAAAGACGGCATATTTATCAAGATAATATTCCGCAACATCATAAAGTTGTTGCATACCGGGTATTTGTTCAAGATTCAGGCTGTCTTTTGAGAACTTATGAGGTATTTCACATTTTTGATAGACCAATTTAAAGACTTTTTTATTGGGTTGACCAGTTTCTACTCTTTTTGTTGAAGTATTAACTATAATAAAAAGTATAAGTAATGGCAATCTTAATAATTGAAAATACTCTTTATGGTTTTGTATTTTTACCATATTGGGGTGCAAAGTTAAATCAGCTAAATAAGGAATAAATCACAAGTTTTCCAACAAGGTGGAAAACATCAGAAGAAACTGATAGATAGAAAGTTATTGCGTTCTTAAACAAACAGAGAAATGAATCACAGCTAGTTGATTGCTTTGATGTATTTTTGCGATTTGAAAAAACATAGAATTGAGACAGCAGCTAATCTTACTAAGCACATTAGTTTGTATCTTCTTATCATGCAAGAATAAAAAAGAAGATATTGTCGGAATTTTAGGTCAGGAATACTTCCCGCTCAATCCAGGGAAAGAATATATCTATCAAGTAGATTCCATCATATTCGATGATTTCAACCAATCTGTTGACACTTTTACATCCAGACTGAGGATTCGATATGTAAGCCAATTCTTTGACAGCTCCAACACGCCTGCAATTCGCGTTGAGTATGACAATCCCGACAAGGGGTTCAATGAGCCAAATAACAGATGGGCTAGTGTTATCAAATTTTCAGAAAATGCAATCATTAACTACTCCGACACATTTAGAACAATTAAGATGGTTTTTCCTGTTAAAGAAGGTAAAAGCTGGAACACTAATCTTTATAACAATCAAAACCCAAAGTTTTATAAATTTAAAAATGTTGACAAACCTCTTGATCTCAATAATTTCAAGTTCTCACAAACAGTAATGGTTCAGCAAAATGAATTAAAAACATTGCTCACAGAAATCAGTGCTTTTGAGATTTATGCAAAAAATATAGGGATGATATATTCCGAAAATGTATTTATTCAAAGGTTTGACGGCAAAGTCTCAGGGAAAAAGATTATAACCTCAATCAAAGAATTTAATTAAATTGAAAATCAAGCATTCCATATTGATTCTTTTGGGTAGCTCACTGCTTTTGCTGAACTCCTGTCGCAAAGACAGGTTTGAGACCTATGATAATACAAAAAATGGAAGTGCTTTTTTCCCTATAAAAGAAGACCTGTACCACGTTTACAAAGTGGACAGAATCATTTATGATGCCTTTAATAACAGAACAGACACGTCTCATTTTATTATTAAAATACATCAAGACACATTCTTTTATGACAATCTTGAACGAAAAGCAATGCGTTTTGTGCAATACACACGAGATATCCGTCATAACGCGTGGGACACCATTCGCTCCTATTATTATGTTGGGTTAAACACTCATATTGAGTCAGTAATTGAAAATCAACGCAATGTAATATTAACACTGCCTATTATTGAGGAATCAGTTTGGGACTTCAATACATACAACACCTTTCCACAGTATCTGCTAACCTATTCACAACACTTGGACTCTTATCAAAATGATTCTATTAAAGCAGGAGAAAGCATTGAAGTTATGAGGCTGGGTCGCAATTTACCCTTTGAAGAAAATTATTGGAGGGAAATATATTCATCCGGAATTGGGTTGGTTTCTCGTGAATATACTAATATCGAAATAATAGACAACCGTCTTTCGGGGATAAAAGAAAAAAAAGAATTAATTCAATATGGAATCGAAAAATAGACAATACAACATCTTTATTTTATCGCTGTTTTTGGCTCTGTTCAATAGCAATATTTTGCAAGCAGAAACACCACTTCAGATGAGAGAACAATATATTATTTTGTTAAAAGACAAAGCAAATTCCCCATTTGAGATAACCAAACCTGAAGAATTTCTAAGTCTCCGCTCCATAGAGCGAAAGAAAAAATTAGGGATTCCCATTACTGAGGAGGATCTTCCTGTAAATATGGAATACAAAAATCAGATTGCACAATTACCCGGAGTTCAATTTTTATTCGCTTCTCGTTGGTTTAATTCAATAACGATAGACTTGGACACAAATACAACAAAACCACAAGAGATATTGCGCTTTCCTTTTGTAAAAGACATAGAGCATATTGGACGAACTCCAATTCCTACAAAAGAAGTCAGTGATAGTGTAAGCCAAAAAGATGAACTTGAAATCTTCAATGAGAAAGTTGAGAATCTGAGGCTAAGTTACAAAACCTCGCGCAAATTAAGCACTTCTGAATATTACGGTTCAGGGTTTGAACAAATTGAAATGCTTTCAGGGCATAGAGTACACCAATTAGGTTACAAAGGCAAGGGCGTACTCATTGCCGTCTTGGATGTCGGGTTTCAAAATGTAAACAGATTACCCGCATTCGACAGCCTCTTTGCCAACAAGCAAATTATTTCATATACAGATTTTGTCGAATTTGACAGCACTGTGTGGAACAGTGGTTCTCATGGTACTAATTCCCTTAGTTGCATAGCAGCAAACATACCCGGGGTCTTTGTTGGAACCGCACCGGAAGCAAATTTTGTTCTTATCAAAACTGAAAACGACAATTATGAATCAAGATTAGAAGAGTCCAATTGGCTTGCCGGGGCAGAATATTCCGACAGTATTGGTGCCGATATCATTAGTTCATCATTGGGATATACAACTTTCAAGGATAAAGAATTTTCGCATACTTATTCGGACATGGACGGGAAATCAACTCTAATAACTCGAGCTGCGAATAAAGCTTTTGAGAAAGGGATGATTGTAATGAATTCTGCCGGGAATGAGGGTTTTGACCCATGGCATTATATTGGGGCTCCCGCAGACGGGATAAATGTTGTGGCATCAGGCGGGGTTGATATTTATATGTACCCATCTGTGTTTAGTTCTTTTGGACCGAGTTTCGATGGGCGGATTAAACCTAACATTTCTGCTTTAGCAACCAACACGATTGTAGCAGAGTCTAATGCTGAAATCGGACCTTCCAATGGTACTTCATTCTCAAATCCAATTTTGGCAGGGATGATGGCTTGTTTGATTCAGGCTTGCCCCGATAAGAGTCTTGATGAAATTGTTCAGGCTGTGTATAAATCCGGTTCGCATTATGCATTTCCTGACGAACGATATGGATATGGAGTTCCTGATTTTGCTATGTCACTTGCAATTTTAGGAAAGATTAAGGGGTTTGATTTGTCTCAAAATTTTGTCTTTGAAAATGAATTAAAAAAGGGATACGCGCTCGCTACACTCAGAGTTTATTCTGCGTTTGACCAAAAAGTTACTTTCTCTTTGAAAAGAATGAACGAATCAGGAAAATACAAGAAGATTACAAAGACAAAAGTCAAGCTAAATGAAGGTGATTTTTATAGCACTCCTTGGTTGATTAATTATCTGCAAAAACACGGACTTAAGAATGGTAACTATTTGATTGAGATTGAATCCAAATATATGATGTATAGGCGCACTCTCACTATTGGAGGATAAGTTAGAATCTTATAGACATACATCTTATTAAATAAACGGAATTACTCCTCATCTTTATTTTCAGTTGATAATTCCGTCTAAACAAAAAATGCGGCATTTTGTGCCGCATTTTTGTGTCTAAAGTTTCATTGTGTCTATACCAATACAATCACTTTATTGTTTAGAACCTCAACAATACCGCTATCAATAGAGAAAGTTTCAGTCTTGCCGTTTTGTTCTAATTTCACCTCACCTTTTGTCAGGTTAGAAACCACAGGAGCGTGTCCTTTCAGTACCTGAAAACTTCCTTTTGCACCCGGCAAAGTGATTGCATCAGCATTACCTTCAAAAAGTGTTGTATCGGGAGTGATTATTTTTACTTCTAACATAGCTTATTGATTAGCTTCTGCCAACATTTTCTTACCTTTCTCAATTGCATCTTCAATTGTTCCAACAAGGTTGAATGCAGCCTCAGGATATTCATCAACTTCACCGTCCATAATCATGTTGAAACCTTTGATAGTGTCTTTGATATCAACCAACACACCCTTCAAACCGGTAAACTGTTCTGCAACATGGAAAGGCTGAGACAAGAATCTTTGAACCCTTCTGGCTCTGTGAACCACAAGTTTATCTTCCTCACTCAACTCATCCATACCAAGAATAGCAATAATATCTTGAAGCTCTTTGTAGCGTTGCAACAACTCCTTAACTCTTTGTGCACAAGCATAATGTTCTTTTCCAAGAATATCTTCTGTCAGAATTCTTGAAGTAGAATCCAATGGGTCAACTGCAGGATAAATACCTAACTCAGCAATTTTTCTTGAAAGTACTGTAGTAGCATCCAAGTGAGCAAAAGTAGTAGCCGGTGCAGGGTCAGTCAAGTCGTCAGCAGGCACATAAACCGCCTGAACTGATGTAATAGAACCTCTGTTTGTTGTAGTAATCCTTTCCTGCATCGCTCCCATCTCAGAAGCCAATGTAGGCTGATATCCCACCGCAGAAGGCATACGACCTAAAAATGCAGATACCTCAGAACCTGCTTGTGTAAATCTGAAAATATTATCAATAAAGAAAAGAATATCTTTTCCTTGTCCTTCTCCGTCACCATCTCTAAACTGTTCTGCAATAGCAAGACCGGAAAGAGCAACCCTTGCACGAGCACCCGGAGGCTCATTCATCTGACCAAAAACGAGTGCAGCCTGAGACTTTGCAAGTTCATTCTTATCAACTTTACTCAAATCCCAACCACCTTCTTCCATGCTCTTATTAAACTCTTCGCCATAACGTATAACATTAGACTCAATCATTTCTCTCAACAAGTCATTACCTTCACGAGTTCTCTCTCCTACTCCGGCAAAAACAGACATACCGTCATAAGCTTTTGCAATATTATTAATCAATTCCATGATTAACACAGTTTTACCAACTCCGGCACCACCGAAAAGACCAATTTTTCCACCCTTAGCATAAGGCTCAAGAAGGTCAATAACTTTAATTCCGGTATATAATGGCTCTGAAGAAGTTGAGAGGTTTTCAAAAACAGGAGCATCAGCATGAATAGAACGACCTCTGCTTCTGTCTAGGACATTAATTCCGTCAATAGCATCACCCACAACGTTCATCAAACGACCTCTGATTTGGTCTCCAACGGGCATTTGGATAGTCTGCCCTAAGTCAGTAACGGTCATTCCTCTTGTAAGTCCGTCTGTAGAGTCCATCGCAACGGCTCTGACAGTTCTCTCTCCAAGATGTTGTTGTACTTCAAGAACGATTTCCTGACCGTCATGCTTTTTTACGGTCATTGCATTGTAAATCTTTGGTAACTCAGCACCTTCGCCTTGAAACGTAACGTCAACAACCGGACCGATTACCTGTGATATTTTTCCTATGTTAGCCATGAATTATTTAGTTTTTACAGCTTGATTTTCGTGGCGCGAAATTAGACTTTTCACTTGGAAAAAAAAATCCTATTTCTGCTTTTTTACAATACTTTTAAACAATCGGTTTTGACACCTATGCAAAGCCTTTTTTACAGATTATCAAGCGGGCTTCTGATACCGGTAATTTGTTTATCCGCAATCTGAGTGTAGATAAGTGTTGTCTTAATCTGATTATGTCCCAACAATTTTTGAATCAAACTAATATCAGTACCGGTCTCCAGCAAATGGGTTGCATAGCTGTGCCTCAGCCCATGAATTCCGACTCGTTTTCTTATACGTGCTTTGTTCATAGCGAGTTTAAACACATTTTGAACAGACCTTATGCTATACGGCATCCCACCACTACCTTCAAACAAATATATTTTAGGAAGATATTCTTTATAATAGCTCCGCAATTCTTCTAATACAGATTCAGGCAATTTAACCATCCTGTCTTTTTTCCCTTTGGCATTTTTCACTAGCACAACCATCCTTTCACTGTCAATATGTTCAATCTTAAGGTTGATAATCTCGCTTACACGCAGACCCATACCGTAACAAAGTTTTAAAATCAATCGGTGTTTGCTGTTTTGTGTTACCTCAAAAATTTTTTGAACTTCCCTTTTGTTCAAGGCCTTAGGTAGTTGTAATGGTATTTTGGGTCTGGGTATGTCAATAAACATTTTATCTTTGTGTAATACCTGCTCATAATAGAATTTTACTGCATTAATCCTACTATGAACTGTATTCTCGGAAAGATTAAGAACCTTTATGCAATAAAGAAAATAACTTTGTAGCTTTTGGGGTGATAAGCCGGAAACCGGAATATTCTTCAAAATCTGAAGTAATTGAGCAAACTCAGTAGAATATGATCTGACAGTATTTGCAGAATATGCCTTTAGGGTAAGCATATTCAAGAATTTTTCAAATTCAGTTTTATTAACTGGAGAGATACTATTCATTAATTCAGTACCTATAGGTTTATCTTCCAAACCAAGCTTAAACCTATTCGCCCTATTATCAAATACATACCAGCACTTTTTTGATTGCGACCATTTCGCGGGTAACATCTGTTTGATTTGTTCGATAATTTTAAAATCCTTTATAAAACTAAGCCAAATTACATTTTTATCTCTATGCTTTCCTTCATTAATTTTGATTTTTCCCCAATCAAGTTTGTGTTGCGTATTTTCAATATCCATGGCATTGCGTATTTTAAATATTTGCCCTATTGCGTAAAAAATATATCTGCAAATATAATCTTCAAATTCATTGTCACACAAGGGATACAAAAAAATAATATTTTGTTTGTAAGAAAGGAAAATATGGTTTAGTATTGCGCATATTTGCGAGTTGGCAGCAATGGTAACGGACACCGCAACATACAGACGAACGAGACAAAGTGGGCGACCACCGCCTGACTGACTTTTGTGGACTAACATAAAAAAGTGGAGCAGACACCACTTAAAAAAACGACCTGACCTGTTACGGGGAAACAATAACAGGAAACTTTTAATAACAAAAAAATCAACAAAAAATGAAGAAGATAAACATTCTAAAAACAATAGCCGTAGCAGGAGTTTTTGCTGTGGCAACAAGTGCAAATGCACAAGTTGTATTAACCAAAACGCTTCCACCCATTGGAACAACGTATGAGCTTTGGGCTAACATTTCATTACCCGATACTACCGCTGTTCCGGATACTGGAGCAAACATAACTTGGGACTACAGCACAATAACTACCACATATAACAATGACATTATTATAAGAGGGCTATCGGAAGTTCCATCTTCTGAACAGACAGCCGTTCCAAATGCAGTATATGTTGAAGAGCAAATATTGCCGGGTGCTCCTAACACAGATTGGCTTCCAAGAGTTTTTTATCAAGATAATGGAGATTTCCTTATTGAAATAGGCAAAAAGAATTTCGGGACGACTGCGCCTGTATTGGGTTCAGACACGGTATTTGAGTTTAACTTACCTTATCAGTCTTCTACATTAGTGAATCTTGGTGCGGCTGGTGGTGGTAGTGGCAATTTTGAGTACGCAGGATACGGAACACTCATTATTGGAAGTGATACATACAATAATGTGGCTATGTTTAAAAAGGACTTTACTATAGGAAGTGTTAATGGAAGTATCTTTTACTTTTATACACTAACACCTCATTATCACAGGCTAGCGCGTATTTCTTTCTATGACGGTAACGTAGTAGCACCCGGAATCAACTACTTCAAACCTACCGGAGCTACGTCTGCACCACCCGCTGCCCCAAGTAACTTAACGGTAACACCTGTAAACAGTATGGACTTGAATTGGCAAGACAATTCTAATGATGAAGATGGGTTTTACATAGAAAGCACACAAGACACCATAGCCAGTAACTGGATACAAATTGCGTCTGTGGGTGCAGATGTAACCTATTATCATCATACAGGACTTAACCCCGGAGAGGATTATTTTTACAGAGTGCGAGCATACAATTCAAACGGTAATTCCGCTTATTCCAACATTGCAGGAGCAACAGAACTCGCAACAGGAATAGCAGACTTTGATAATGTCTTTAATGCGTTGAGTGTTTATCCCAACCCCGCCAATGATGTTGTTACCATTACGAATTTGCCAAACGGTTCAACCTTGAAAATTTTGGATGTTACAGGTAAAGTTGTTTACAGTTCGGCAACGACAAACGAGCAGACAACAACTATCAACACCGCAGACTTTACAAACGGAATTTACCTAATCCGCATAGACAATAACGGAAAAATTGCCAACAGAAAATTTGTAGTAAACAAATAAGATTTTTATAACAGTTCCCGCTTCGACAAAGAAGTGGGGACTGTTTTACCGACAACTGAACGAACGGACAAACGGAAGACAGAACCACATGCTGCCAACATCGGCTTGCCGCAAGCGGGGGTGAAGTGCTTAATTGAAGTTTTGTGCTTTCTATTTACATTCGTGCTATATTGAAAGTTAGTGCTTCTAATCCCCCGCCTGCGGCAAGCCGCGAACCGTTATGCGGCAGCTTAAAAGACGACACCAAACCAAAAAAAATCACCTTGACAACCACCCGACTTTGAACTACGAAGGATGAAATTTTTCAGGGACAACTTCCAGCATTTCCAAAAAACAGTT
>JAGFIU010000037.1 GCA_024103355.1 Bacteroidota bacterium | reverse complement strand
AGTTCTTTGTGGTTAATTATTGGGTGTAAAGAGTTGCTCATAGAGTATGTCAAGAATATGCAGGGTTTTTAAAGGGAGTTTTTCATTTGCTATAACAGAATCAGCAAAAGCCAATGTAAATTCATCTGTAAAGACCAAAGTATCGGTGTTTTGTTCTTTTGCAAAATTACAATAATCCAATACAGACTGCCTGGCAATAGGGGTATTGAACTTATTGATACCGGTGCCGACTCCGGTGCAGTTATAACCAAAATCTTTGACAAGCCACCAACTGTCTTCTGATTGAAATCCGGTAATTTTTTTAATGACGGATAAATCTGATAAGTTGTCAATGACCAATACCTGCTTAGATTTTGGAGAAATGACAATATTATGAGAAGCAATGATTTTAAAAACATCCACAACATCTGTCAGTACTTTTTGACAAAGGTTATGTAATACAGAATTGTGAAATAAATAGGGATAGCAATTTTTAATTGTATAGGTGCATTGAGGAGAAAGAGAAGTGATTTTGTGTTCCCTTTTTCCTGTCTGAAAGTCAAATAAGAGTTTTTGTGCTAATTCTTTGACTTCGCTTTTTTCTCCATTAATCAAATACGGATATCCGCAACAACCTTGATTTTCTAAAATATTGATTGTGTAACCTAATTTTTCAAAGATTTTCACACTCTTTTCAGCCGTCTGAGGGTATAGATGGTTAAGAATACAAGGGAAAATGATAGATAACTCAGGCATGTTGTTTAATAATGTTGCAAACTAAACGAATTTATTACAGATTGAAAATTCCAAAAAATGTGGACTATCCTAAATCCACTACTTTTTGTACAGGACGACCGATTACTGCCTGATTCCCTTTGATAACAATAGGTCTTTCAATCAAGATAGGATTTTCTGCCATTACCTTAATCCATTGTTCATCAGAATATTTCTTATCGGCAAATTTTTCTTTAAAGAGTTTTTCTCCTTTGCGTATCAAGTCTATAGCAGGTATTTTCAACATCTTCAAAAGTTCTTTTAGCTCTTTTTCATCAGGCGAATCTTTTAGGTATTCTTTGATTTCAATCTCTGCTCCTTGTTCTTGTAGATAACAAAGAGACTCTCTGCTTTTCGAGCATCTGGGATTATGATAAATAATGTATTTCATAGGTTTTACAACTGCAAATATACTTTTGACAAATCAATATAATTCTGTGCGTTTTGACGAATTCTGGCTTTGATGGATTCGTCATAAGTTTTAACGACTTTGGCAGGAACACCTAAGACCAAAGAGAAAGGCGGTATTTTAGCCCCTTGCGGCACAACAGCTCCGGCTCCGATAATCGAAAACTCTCCTATTTCAGCATCATTAAGAACGGTAGCATGCATCCCGATTAATACATTATTTGCAAGTTTTGCTCCATGAACAATAGCCCCGTGGCCTATTATACATTCGTCTCCAATATGACATGGTGAGTTTTTATCTACATGAATCACTACATTATCCTGAATATTGCTTCTGTTTCCTATACGGATTTCATCAATATCACCTCTTAACACTGCTCCAAACCAAACAGAGACCTCATCTCCAAGTTCAACACGACCAATCACACGGGCATTGTCAGCTATAAAAACTTCTTTCCCTTTTTTGATTGGATTTTGTAACATTTGCACTGTAATCATGTGAGCAAAATTAAGATGAAATCTCTTATTAAAAATATTGGCATTTTATATGGAATTCAACCAATCGAAAAAAAACGATTAACAGGTAATGACATTAAAACTGTAACTCATATTGAAAATGCATGGCTCAGTTTTGAAAACGGTAGAATAACCGGTTTTGGAAATAACACTTCACTTCCTGAGTTATCCCACTTTGAGGAAATAATTGATGCAGAGGGCGATACAGTCATGCCCGGTTTAATTGATTCTCACACTCACATAATTTTCCCCAAAACCCGCGAAGAAGAATTTAAGATGAAGATAGAGGGAAAAAGTTATGAAGAAATAGCCGCAGCCGGGGGCGGTATTCTTAACTCTGCCAAAGCTATGCAAAATATGGACAGTGAAGACTTGTTCAACACTGCCATGCAAAGGATTCAGGATTGTATCAGTATGGGAACTGTTGCTTTTGAACTCAAAAGCGGATATGGGCTTACAACCGAAACAGAATTGAAAATTCTTGAAGTAGCTACCCGTATCAAAAAACTCAATCTGTTTCACACTAAAAGAACTTTGCTGGGTGCGCATGCTTTACCTCCTGATTATAAACAAAATCGAACTGCATATATTGATAAAGTCAAAACAGAGATGATACCTTTGGCTATTCAAAAAGAGTTGGTGGATTATGTTGATGTATTCTGTGAAAATGGTTTTTTTACACCGGAAGAAACAGAAGATATCCTCACTATAGCCTCACAAAGCGGACTGAAAGCCAAGATTCATGTAAATCAACTATCTGTGTCAGGTGGAGTTCAGGTAGGTGTAAAATGTGGTGCATTGACTGTAGACCACTTAGAAAACATAGGTCAAGCGGAGATTGATATACTTTCCGGTTCTTCAACAATGCCGGTTGCATTGCCGGGCTGCTCCTTCTATCTCAATATGCCATACACACCTGCAAGAGCTATCATAGAAGCCGGATTGCCTCTTGTGCTTGCTTCGGATTTCAATCCCGGCTCCTGCCCTTCAGGAAACCTGCTTTTTGTTTGGTCTTTGGCTTGTATCAAAATGAAACTCCTTCCGGAAGAAGCATTTAATGCACTAACACTCAATGCTGCTGCTGCCCTTGAATTACAAGACGAATTGGGCAGCATAACTATAGGTAAAGAAGCTTCATTGTTATTCTTCAAGCCTAAAACTACACTGGCATTGATTCCTTATCATTTTTCAATGTCAAAACCCAATTTGGTTATGATAAGAGGCAAATTCAGAAGTTAGCGAAAGGGTAAAACTACCCTTTCTAAAAACAGACTTCTCTCAGCAACTTTTATTTTACAACAATTCCTGTTGCTTCAATACTGATATTGTCAATCCAATCAATATCATCAGGGTCTTCACCGTTTGCAATTTCTATTTCTTTCTGCTTTGCAATTGAAAGAGCTTTGCCGTTTGCTATTGCGGTTTTGCCTACAACATCTTTTGGGAGGCTAAATGACTCGTCCTTGGTATTGATATAAATCTGTTCGCCATCTTTGGTATTGAAAGTTATCCAACAACCGGAGTGCTTACAAACCGCTGTAATTTCACCTTGTACCTGCACATTCATTGTATCCTTATCTTTCATTTGTTCAACCACGTCATCAATGGTCATAGGATTAGACACTGTGAATTCAGTTCCGTAAACTCCATTCGCCTTTTTTGAGTTACAGGATGCAAAAGCTATAACAGCAAATGCAATCATCAGGTTTAAAAATAGTTTTTTCATTGTATGAATATTTATTAATCAAATTTAATGGAATCCCTAACATCACCAATCATCGTTTCCGGTCTTACCCATTCATCAAATTGCTCGTTTGTAAGCAATCCAAGTTCAATAGCAGCCTTACGCAAGGTTGTATTTTCAGCATGGGCTTTCTTAGCAATTTTAGCTGCATTATCATAACCGATGTGCGTATTGAGAGCGGTGACCAACATCAACGAATTTTCAAGTTTGTTTTTGATTTCGGGATAATTTGGTTGTACACCTGCCATACAATGATCGTTGAATGACAAACAAGCCTCACCCAAAAGCCTTGCTGAATCAAGTAAATTAATTGCCATAACGGGTTTAAAAACATTCAACTGAAACTGTCCGTTAGAACCGGCAACAGAGACTGCCACATCATTTCCCATGATTTGAGCACAAACCATTGTCAACGCTTCAACTTGGGTAGGATTTACTTTACCCGGCATAATTGAAGAACCGGGTTCATTTTCCGGAATAAGCAACTCTCCAATACCACTACGAGGTCCTGAACTTGACAGACGAATATCGTTGGCAATTTTCATGCAAGATACTGCTACTCTCTTTAAAGAACCATGTAACTCAACTAATTCGTCATGTGCAGAAAGTGCTTCAAATTTATTGGGTGCAGATACGATTGGCAAATCCGTTAAGTCTGCAATGTATTTTGCAACCAATTTTGCATAACCTTTAGGAGTGTTGATTCCTGTTCCAACTGCTGTGCCGCCCAATGCAATTTCTGCCACTCCTTTGAGTGCAAACTCAATTGCTTTTTGTCCGTTTTCTAATTGTTGTCTGTAACCTGAAAATTCCTGTCCAACAGTGATAGGAGTTGCATCCATCATGTGGGTGCGGCCGTTTTTTATCACATTGGCAAATTCTCTTGATTTATGCTTAATAGTTGTCTTTAATGCTTGTATTCCGGGAAGTGTGTAATCTATTACCTGCTTGTAAACAGCAATAGACATAGCGGTTGGAAAAGTGTCATTTGAACTTTGAGATTTGTTTACATCATCATTTGGATGCAAAAACTTCTTTTCATCTGTTAATTTTCCGCCTTTAATCACATGTCCTCTGTTGGCAATTACCTCATTGACATTCATATTTGACTGAGTACCGGAGCCGGTTTGCCATATTACAAGAGGAAACTGATCATTTAGTTTTCCGGCAAGAATTTCGTCACACACCTGACCTATCAAGTCGCATTTTTCTTTGCTCAGCACTCCTAATTCACAATTTGCCAAAGCGGCTGCTTTTTTTAGGTATGCAAATGCGCGAATGATTTCAACCGGCATTTTGTGTCTTGCTCCTCCTATTTTGAAATTTTCAAATGAACGCTCTGTTTGAGCACCCCAATACACGTCAGCAGGGACTTTTACCTCTCCCATGCTGTCTCTTTCAATCCTGAATGATTTTGAGTCTGTCATATCTTTAATTTTATAATTCTTTTTGATGATTTAATATTGTTTGCTCTCTGTCCGGACCAACGGAAATGATACATATTTCCACTCCGGTATATTCTTCAATGAATTTGATATAATCTTTAAATGTTTGCGGCAGTTCGCTGGTGCTTTTGCAAACACTGATATCTTCTTTCCAACCTTTAAACTCGGTGTAAACGGGTTCAACCTTTGTATCACATAAATTAGAGGGTACTCTATCCGTTTTTTCCCCATCAATTTTGTAATGAGTGCAAACATTGATAGTATCCATTCCGGACAATACATCTGCCTTCATCATAATCAGTTTGTTCACACCACTCAACATGATAGCATATTTCAGAGCGACTAAATCAAGCCATCCGCAACGTCTTGGACGACCGGTAGTTGCTCCAAATTCAAAACCTTTTTGTCGTAGTAATTCTCCAATTTCATTATCCAACTCTGTGGGAAATGGACCACTTCCAACCCTTGTGCAATACGCTTTGAAAATACCGGAGACATTTTTCACTTTCGATGGAGCAACACCCAAACCACTGCATATTCCTCCTGAGATTGTGTTAGATGAAGTTACATAAGGATAGGAACCGAAATCTATATCTAACATTGAGCCTTGCGCTCCCTCTCCTAATACTTTCAGCCCTTTAGCACATGATTCATTCACCAAGTATTCTGTGTCATCAAATTTGAATTTCTTTAAAAATTCAACAGCATCAAAGAACTCTTTTTCTAAAGCGGCAAGGTCAAAGTCCTTATAGCCGTAGTACCCAATATACTTCAGATGAGTTTTCTTTAGTTGTTCATAATGCTTAATAAAGTGGTCTGAGAAAATTTCGCCCATAAACAAGGCTGTTCTTCCAATTTTATCGCGATATGCGGGAGTAATTCCACGCAAAGTCGAGCCAATCTTTTCAGCACCTCTTGCAAACTCTGATGCAGCATCTAAGACCCTATGTGTTGGTAAAATTATAGTAGCTTTTTTACTAAATACTAAGTTTTTTAAAGGGTTACCTCTCATTTCTTCAACCCTTGCAATTTCCTCTTTGATTCTAACCGGGTCTACCACAACACCATTCCCAATCACGTTTATGCAATTGTTATGGAAAATTCCGGATGGGATTGTGTTAAGTACCACTTTCTGATCATTAAAAGCGAGGCTGTGCCCTGCATTAGGACCACCCTGAAATCTGGCAACCAAGTCATATTTGGGGGTAAGAAAATCAGCGATTTTCCCCTTCCCTTCATCTCCCCATTGCAACCCTAAAACTACATCAATCATTATACTATATTCTTAAATTTGAATTAATTAGAAACTTGCATGTCAGCAGATACAACTTTTTTGCAGTTTTGACAAACAGAATTTTCATCCAGTGGTGGATTGCCAAACAAATGCAAGCTATGGTGTTTTACTTGAAAATTAAGCATTTCTCCCATCGTATTTTTAATGAGTTGAATACGAGGGTCGCAGAATTCAAAAACTTTGCTGCAAGCTATACAAATCAAATGGTCATGTTGCATTGAACCATAAGCTTGTTCATACATGGCAAGATTTTGTCCAAATTGATGTCTCTTAACCAATCCTGCCTCTAACAACAAATCAAGTGTGTTATATACTGTAGCTCTGCTCACTCTATATTTTCGATTTTTCATCTGTATATACAAGGTATCTACATCAAAATGCTCCCTTTTGGAATATATTTCATCTAGAATAGCATAACGTTCAGGGGTTTTACGATGTCCGTTTCTTTCAAGAAACTCTGTAAATATTTTGCGTACAGTTTCCTTGAGTTCTATGATGTTTTTTGTGGCTGTTTTCAAATCAGACATAATGGAGGCAAAGTTAGCAAATTTATATCTGAGAATAGTTTACATCTTACTCACAAATTGATGTTTGAGTCAATTTTATATTTAAGAAAATAGATTGATTCAATACTGACAAAAAAATGGCTTGATGGTATAAGTAATATTGTTCTGTAAATAGATTTTAAGAGCAATTATACTAACTCATTTAATTATTCAATTTTATTCCCAATAAAAAAACTTAGAGTAATCACAATCAACACTAAAATTGTAATGATGACATACAAGGTATTTCTTTGATTTTGGTAAATATATAAAGCAAAAAATACTCGCAACAATGGAGTTAAGAGCATTATAACTATACCAAGCATTACAATAGAATTTGGGTCT
Source organism: Bacteroidota bacterium (assembly GCA_024103355.1). GTDB lineage: Bacteria > Bacteroidota > Bacteroidia > NS11-12g > UBA955 > JALOAG01. The sequence goes on along the minus strand of JAGFIU010000037.1, from coordinate 24,383 downwards.
AAACTTTTTAATCCTAATATTATTTCTATCATTGAGAACCTAATTGGCTCAATAGGGAAGTTTTGTTCATAAACCATACGTGGGTCAAATTGAAGAAAAAAGAACACTACCCCAATCAAAGAAATAAAAAAAGAAATCCATACTCCAAGCCGCAAGGTATTACCTATAATTTTTTGGATATTCGATTCGTTTTTCATGGCTTATTTATCATTTATTTTCAATGCTGAAATTACCAACAAAGCCATTGTAAATCATATAGACTGCTATAATAAGAACAATGATAGAAAAAATTCTTTTTAGTAACAGAACCCTTATTTTACTTAGCACTTTCGCTCCGATATATGACCCTATGATGACACCAATCAAAACCAAAGCAGTAGTTATCGGAATTACATATCCGTTTGCTAAATATACAATTGCACCTGAAACAGCAGTCACACCAATCATAAAATTACTTGTTGTGGTAGAAACTTTAAAAGGTAGTCTCATTACATTATCCATTGCCAGAACTTTAAAAATACCACCTCCTACACCTAACAATCCTGAAAGGAATCCGGCAATCATCATCACAACTGAACCTAGAATTGGATTCTTTGAACCATAACCAATTTCACTACCATTCAATGGGAATGTACCATAAAGTTGGAGTTTATGGGATAATGAACCTTTGACAATAGGCTCTCTGTAATCAGGTTTCTTTTGCAAAGTTAAGATTGCAGTAATAATCAATACTAATCCGAATACCACTCCTAAAATATCAGACTGAATATCTGTCCAGATAATTAATAAAGCACCAAGAACAGCACCTAAAGAAGTCGCAATTTGTAAGAACATGCCTATTTGCAAATTTGTATATCCTTCTTTAACAAACGTAGCTGCTGCACCACTAGAAGTTCCAATTACAGAAATCAGTGAAGTTGCAACAGCATACTTCAATGGAAGGCCAAATAATAATGTGAGCGCAGGTACAATTATAATACCTCCTCCCAAACCAGTCAGTGCCCCAACAAAACCTGCTAATGCTGATACTATAACTAACAACAATGTGAATATTATTGATTCCATTTCTGCAAAACTATATTTAAAAAGACCGTTTTATCAATTTAACTTATTCGAATATTGTCAACTTGCATATTCAATCATATATATTTTGACAACGATTTATTCCCCAAAATGACGCGTTTTATGTAGCTTCACATCTTAATAATTTGTCTGACAATCCAGTTATTCTCATTGAATTAATTTAACTAATTAAAATATATTTTTCACAAACAATCAAAGTCAGACATCATTTTTTCTTAAATTTGTTCCTTTCATTCAACTTATAAAGTTCTCTATATGAGTAAAACATTACTAAAGAAGCTTTTTTTATTCATCCTTTTATCCCCTTTAATCGTGCACTCCCAGAGTACAACAATAGGAGTCGGCACTTTTACTTCTAACGCCTACGGCCCAATGTACACAACTACTATTGCAAACTCTGCCGGAAGATTTGCCTATATATACAGTTCCGGATTGTTAGGTGGGCTAAAACATGGAGATAGCATCTTTTCAATTAGTTTTTATAAAGACAATACTGATAGTCTAGTTGGGAGCAATATTTTTAAAATCTATATCAGACCAACTACACAAACCGATTTTGGTATAAGTAATCTTTCATGGGGTACTGAAATTGCAAGTGTTGGATTCGCAAAAGTCTTTGACAATAACCCCAATAGCATCATCAACGGTAAGAGAGGATTCATAACATTTGAGTTTAATTCACCTTATCATTGGGATACCACTCTTGGGACAAATTTAGAAATCCTAGTTGAATACTATCAGCCAACTGCTCAATCTGTACAGATAAATTGGGCATATGACAATTCTGCAACACAATCAGGGTATCTATCAAACCAGACTAAACTATACATTGCAACTAATGTACCTGCAAATAATAACACGTTAAGTTCAAGTAATGAACGAAAACCTATGATAAGGATAAATTATCCACGATTTAACAAAGAAATTGGAGCCATTTCACTTTATTCTTTAGGCAAAATTCCGGTACCTCTCGGAAATCCGGACACAGTTAAAGTTCTTTTGTTAAACTCTGGTAAACAAGACGTAGTGAATCAGAAGGCGTATTTATATAGCTATGGAGCAAATAAATTCGTTGACACATTGGATTATAATCTTTCAAGAAATGAACAAGCACTTTTTGCATTTCCTATTAGAACCCTTCAGAATATCGGCATGGACACTTTAGTAGTTATATTAGAACCCGATGGAATAAGTTCGAATGACACTATTGATAATTTGAGAGAAGCAACATTATTTACCTACTCATATAGAAATTTGAAAGAACCTCCTGCACCAGGAGGTATTGGTTTCAATGGCTCAACCGGTGATTTTGTTGCAAAATTTATTTCTTCACAAACAAAAGCAATAAACCAAGTAAGTGTAATGTTCGGATTTGGAGGTGAACCATTTAAGATTGGAATATGGGATGCAACAGGACCACAAGGTAAACCCGGAAATCTAATATGGCAATCCGACTCCCAAACCTCAAAAGCAGGAGAATTTATCCTACCGGTTTGGCCTCCCGTAAAAGTAACAGGTACTTTTTTTGTTGGTGTTAGACAAATAGGACTAAGCAATGTTGCGTTTGGATTTCAATATGAAGACCCGGTACGAAATGGCACTTTTTTTCATGCATCTCCATTAGGTTCCACATCTTGGAATGACTTCAGTCCGGATGCCCCATTTCGATTTATGATTGAACCGAGAATCCAAGCTGAAAATGACATCACTCCACTATCATTTGATTTTCCTAATGACACATTGATTGCAGGCACTTATGATACTCTGTCACCTAAAGCAACAATCAGAAATATTGGAACAAATGATCAAAATGTTGCATTTGAAACACAGTGCAATATTCGATATTTTGGAGGCACTCTAGTTTATACATCTTCTATATTTGATACCTTATCTTCTGGTTCAAATCGACAAATTACATTTGACAAATCATTTTTCCCTACATTCTCCGGAGAATATTCGATTGAGATAATCACAAAATTGCTCTCTGACCAATTCAAACAAAATGACACTTTATATTCTCGCATATTAGCAGGTCGCCAATCTGATGTAGGTATGACGCTTGTATTTACTCCACAGAATGCTGCCACATATCAATATTATATTGACACAATTCTCCCTACCGTAAAAGCAGATAATTTTGGATTTGATGACAGAACATTTCTGGTTTATGGAGAAATTTACGACTCAAACAATGTTCTGCTCTGGCAAGATATTGCAACTAAATCTGTTAAAGGTGGACAAAGTGTAACGGTTGGGTTTAAAGAATACATCCCTATGAAAATTGGTAAATTCAAATTTGTCACTTACACCAAGATGACAGGGGATACTGACACTCAAAATGATACTTTAGTTCGTTATTTCTTTGTTGGCAAGGATAACGATGTGGCTTTAAATTTTGTGTTAGAACCAATCCCTTCTAATAATTATCCTAAAAATACTCTTTCAATTACGCCAAAAGTTAATATAAAAAATTTGGGTTCTCTCCATCAATTGAGCTATTTTCCGGTTATTTGTGACATATACAATCAGAACATCCTTGTATTCACAGATACTGCAATGCTGCAAGTTTTCATCGATGATTCTACTACACTCTCATTTTCTGATTCATTCACTAACCCACCTGACGGTTTGTACAGAGCATTTTTCAGAACAGCTTTGAGCAATGACCAAGAGACCCAAAATGATACATTAACAGTCTATTTCAAAGTAGGTTCAGAAAATGATATAGAAGTCGTTTCTATTAACAAACCAACCAATGACAGTTCATTACATCTTTCCTATCTTTATCGCCCTAATATTACAGTTAGAAATAATGGATTTAAAAATCAACTAACTCCCTTTCCGATTATATTCCAGAGCTATGATAGCTCGGGAACAATAATTCAGACAATTCAAAGGAACATCACAATTTCAGCAAATTCAATGGTTCAATTTGATTTTGACAGTATTTTTAAAGCCAGACCTGAAGGTGTCATCTCTGTAAAGGCATTCTCCTCACTCCCAAGTGATGAAATAAAATCAAACGACACTGCTTTCATCCAATATACAGTACAGAAGACATATGACTTTGAAGTTATTGGCAGAATCAAAAATAACCCAATGGAAGAGATTGAAGTTAAATCGGGTTCATATAAACCCACGATTATTATCAGAAATAACTCAAGGTTAGAATCAGATTCAGTATTAATTTCTGTAACAATTTGGACACCAAATAATGAGATTATTTATAATTATATACGCAGTTCCTACCCAAACTTGTATGGAGGTCTTGACACCGTCTTTTTTCCTGAATATATTCCAGAGATCAAAGGTTTCTACAAATTATCTGTTTCATTATTCCAAATTTCTGATCAAAATCCTTTCAATGATACTCTATCATTTGGCTTTGAAAGTATCTTAAATTATGACTTGGAAGTGAGCGAAATTGTAACTCCAAAAAATAATGATACGATATATCTTGATAAAGGAATTCCTCCTTATGCAGCAGTTAAGATAACAAATAATGGAAATGAAAATCCGAATAATGCGTTATTACATATCTCGCTTTTGGATGCTAATAACAATGAATTGAAAACAGATTCACTTGCAATTTCACCTTCTCTGTCTTATCTGGCAACACAAACCCTTGTATTCAATGATTTCTTTAAATCTTTTAATTTCAGCAATGAATCACACTATAAAATCCGGGCTACTATAGAATATCCACAAGATCAAATAGTGGATAACAATGTATTAGAATCTAATTTCTTTGTTGCTCAAAACTCATCGATACATAGTATATCATTTTCCAATGGAATTTTGTCGTTTCCCAATCCCTTTGAAAATTTCATTCAGATAAATCTTATCATTCCCGACACATATAGTATAAGTCTTTATTCTGCAGGCGGGAAAACAGTATTTGAAGGGAAAACAAATTCTTTAGATTATAGTTTTACAATTTCTACACAAAACCTATCTTCAGGTGTTTACTACTTGAAACTTAACAACGGAAAACACATCTTTGCAGCCAAGTTTATTAAACTATAGATGGAATATAAAATCAGTGTTAATGACCGTGTTGTTACTTATTCCAAAAAGGATAATGAGGTCAAAATTAATAACAATACAATAGAACAAAATTTCAAGTGGATAAAGAAAGGTGAACTTGCATACCTTAATGTTAATAACAAGTCATATCGAATTTCAGTTTTAAAATTTGACAAAGAAAGCAAGAGTGCTACACTGGAGATTAACGGAATCAAGATGTCTTTGAGTCTATCCGACCCAATGGATGAGCTATTGAAAAATTTGGGTTTTGACAAGCTCATGAATAAAGGAGCCGGAGAAGTTAAAGCCCCTATGCCCGGATTGGTCTTGAAAGTTTTAGTTGAGTCAGGTAAAGAAGTTCACAAAGGAGATTCACTCATAATCCTTGAGGCAATGAAAATGGAGAATGTTATAAAAAGTCCTATAGACGGAACTGTAAAAGCAATCCATGTCACTGACAAACAAGCTATTGAAAAAAATAGGGTTATGATTGAATTAACTGCGAAGAGTTAATCTTTTTTTGAGTTATTAAATTACATTTGCACCACAAATAAAAAGACATGGATTTCCAATTATCAGAAGAACAAAAAGCAGTAGTAGAAGCAGCAAGAGACTTTGCACAAACAGAATTACTACCCGGTGTTATTGAGAGAGATATTAACGAAACTTTTCCTGCGGAACAGATAAAAAAACTTGGAAAGCTCGGTTTTATGGGAATGATGGTTTCTCCACAATACGGTGGTAGCGGTATGGATTGTGTTTCCTATGTTTTAGCAATGGAAGAAATATCCAAAGTTGACGCATCTGTAAGCGTTTGTATGAGTGTTAACAACTCCTTGGTTTGTTGGGGGTTGGAAGAATATGGTACAGAAGAGCAAAAGCAAAAATACTTGGTTCCTCTTGCAAAGGGTGAAGTACATGGTGCATTCTGCCTTTCTGAACCTGAGGCAGGTTCCGATGCAACTTCACAAAAAACAATTGCTGAAGATAAAGGAGACTACTATTTACTTAACGGAACAAAGAATTGGATAACCAACGGCAGTTCTGCCAGTACATATATTGTAATAGCACAAACACATCCGGAAAAGGGACATCACGGCATTAACGCATTTATTGTAGAAAAAGGTTGGGAAGGATTTCATATTGGTAAAAAAGAAGACAAAATGGGGATAAGAGCTTCTAATACACACACATTAATGTTCACAGATGTAAAAGTACCGAAAGCCAACAGAATCGGAGAAGACGGATTTGGATTCAAGTTTGCAATGAAGGTACTTGCCGGAGGTAGAATTGGAATTGCATCTCAAGCGTTGGGGATAGCTTCCGGTGCTTATGAATTGGCGTTGGCTTATTCAAAACAAAGAAAAGCCTTCGGAACCGAGATTATGAACCATCAATCTATTCAATTCAAATTAGCCGACATGGCTACAGAGATTGAAGCTGCAAGATTACTATGTCTAAAAGCTGCATGGCTAAAAGACCAACATCAGGATTACGGATTGGCAAGTTCTATGGCAAAACTTTATGCTGCCGAAACAGCAATGAAAGTAACCACTGAGGCTGTTCAAATACATGGAGGATATGGATATGTGAGAGAATATCATGTTGAACGTTTGATGCGTGATGCCAAAATCACCCAAATTTACGAAGGGACTAGCGAGGTTCAAAAAGTTGTTATTTCAAGAACAGTTCTTAAATAAGATATGAGAAAGATTATCTTAACATTTACTTTTTTGACTTATCTGTTTAGTTCAACCTCTTGTTCTTCTGGCAATGAAAACCTTTCACAAGAAGAAGAAACAGAAGTAAATGATATGATAAAAAGAGATCAAGAGAAATTAGACTCAATGAAGAAAGCTCTTGAGAAAAAATCTCAAACAAACAATGAAAATTAATCTCAATTAACAAGCCTGAGGGCAACATAAATCATGGATAATGTTACCCATAAAGGTTTGAAAAAGTCATTCGGTCTCAGAATGGCTATAGTTATTGTCATAAGTTCCATTATAGGTTCAGGAGTTTTTAAAAAAGTTGCGCCAATGTCTGAGGCACTTGGCTCTCCCCTTCTTGTCATTGGGGCATTTGCATTATCCGGATTATTAACCTTGTTTGGGATGTGGAGTATAGCAGAACTGGGGTCAATGTATCCTGAATCAGGCGGCCCTTTTGCTTGGCTTGAGAAAATTTATGGAAAAATGGTTTCATTTCTTTATGGATGGGCATCTTTCACTGTTATTCAAACTGCGGCAATAGCCTCCATTGCTTATGTATTTGCCGGAGCAGTCGGCTCATATATTCAACTTCCACACCTCCCGGAAGAAATAGCCTCTTTTTCTATTTTTGGAATTCAACCATTGGACAATATTGGTGCTAAACTGATTGCTTGCTGCCTGATTGTCCTTCTATCCTTAATCAATATCAGGGGTGCAAAATGGGGTGGCAATCTAAGTATGGTATTTGCGGTAATTATTATCTTTTGTATTTTATTCATTGCCAGCATTGCTTTTGGAAGCCGCACAGGATTAATGCAGAATCTATCTACCCATTCTTCTGTTATTTCAGTTGAAGAATTAAGCTTCTGGGGATTATTAGGCGTTATTATCATTGCTATGCGACATGCATTCTGGGCTTATGAAGGTTGGATGGCACTCGGTTTTGTGGGAGAAGAGTTAGAAAAACCGGAAAAGGATATCTCAAAGGCAGTAACTATTGGACTATTGACAATTGTATTCTTATATGTTCTTGTCAATGCTGCTTATTTGTATGTAATGCCTATCGATGACATAATCAGAGAAACAACCGCAGATCAAAACAAAATTGCCGCAGTATTAGTCATTGACAAAATATTCGGTACAGGAGGTGCACATTTGATTAGTGCCATGATTCTGATTGCTACATTCGGGTGTACTAATGCAACTATACTTGCTTCTGCCAGAATTTATTATGCAATGGCCCACAAAGGCTTTTTCTTTGAAAAAATAAAAAAATCACACTCAAAATACAGCACACCGCACAACTCCCTCATTCTTCAATGTGTTTGGGCTTGTATATTGGTTTTTTCGGGCTCTTTTGATTTATTGACCGACTTGGTTGTGATTGTGGCATTTTCTTTTTATGGGCTTATCGTTTTTGGTGTTATTCTTTTGAGAAAAAAAGAAAAAAACACAATCAGACCTTATAAGACATTGGGCTATCCGGTTATTCCTATTATCTTTTCACTTTTTTGTATTATTCTATTAGGTGTAACTTTTATTGAATCTCCCGAAAAATCACTGACCGGATTGTTTCTTATTTTTTCAGGACTACCCTTCTATTTCTATTGGAAAAAAAGAGCAATAACGCTTTAGCTTGTTAAACTACTGACGCAATCGTTGCAAAAGATATCTTACAATTCAGTTCTTTTTGCAACAAACTACCTAATGATAATAGTGTTGCACCTGTGGTAATGGTATCATCAACGATTAATACATGCTTCCCGGTTAGCTCATGATTCTTTTTCAATCCAAAAATATCTTTCACATTGTCATGCCTATCCGATGTGCTTACTTTGGTTTGAGAAATATTATTTACAACCCTCTCAACAGCATGGTTCCACAATGGAATATTCAAGGATTCCTTGAGTCCCATCGCAATATATTCTGATTGGTTATACCCTCGCATAGCCAGCCGTCTTGGGTGTAACGGCAGAGGAATCACTCCTTCAACTCCTTCTATAAACTCAGAATTAAATAAATCTTTCCCGAATTTTCTCCCAAGATAAATACCAATTTCTTTGTTGCCAAAATATTTCATTTGGTGCATCATACTTTGTACTGTTCCTTTTTTATTAAACATCAGATAGGATGCAGCATTTTCTATGATAATTTTACCCCAAAACAACTTTGCAACGGGGTTATCCTTCATTTGGTAATAATTAGTCACAGGCAGATTGAGTTCGCAATTTGTACAAATAACCATATTCTTATTGGGCATAATAGAATGGCAACCCGGACATAAATTGGGATATAATGAATGAATCAAATTATCAATAAACTCAACCCTACACATGACTTTAAAGTATTAATACATATTGACTACTTTTGCAAACGCTAAGATACAGCAATAAAATGTTTGAAAACACACAGAACTCAAAAATTGATTCTTTAGGAGAATTCGGATTAATAGAACATCTAACAAAAGTATTTACCAATACACAACCTTCAACAATAAAAGGTGTCGGTGATGATGCTGCTGTCATAGATTGTGGTGATAAGTATATGCTCATAAGCAATGATATATTGTTGGAAGGAGTGCATTTTGATTTTGTTTATACACCTCTAAAACATTTAGGATACAAGGCAGTAGCTTCCAATGTGTCAGATATTGCTGCCATGAATGGAACTGCAACACAGATTTTGGTTTCAATCGGATTAAGCAGTAAAATCACCTTAGAGGCAATTGAAGAAGTATATGCCGGAATCAATGCTGCTTGTGAGCATTACAAGGTTGATTTGGTTGGAGGTGATACTTCTTCATCTCAAAAAGGGTTTTTCATTTCAGTCACAGCAATTGGTTTTGTAGAAAAAGACAAAATTGTCTATCGCAAAGGTGCGTCAAAAGCAGAATTAGTTTGTGTGAGCGGGGATTTAGGAGGGGCATATACAGGATATATGTTGCTTGAAAGAGAAAAAAGACTTTTTCTTGAAAATCCTGAAATTCAGCCTGACATGGAAGGAAATGACTACATTTTGCAAAGACAACTAAAACCCGAAGCACGCACCGATATTATCAAGATTTTTGACAGCCTCAAGATAACACCTACTTCCATGATTGATGTGTCTGATGGTGTTAGTAGTGAACTGCATCATTTAGCAAAACAATCTAATGTTGGATTTGTGATTTATGAAGAGAAACTTCCAATTGATCAAAACACTTTTGACAAAGCCAGAGAGCTTGGTTTAGACCCTACTGTCTGTGCTTTAAATGGAGGTGAAGATTATGAATTACTTTTCACTTTGAAACAGTCTGACTATGACAAAGTGAAAAACAGCACGGATATCAGTATTATCGGTTATGTTACCGAACTAGAAGAAGGAATCAATATGATTTCACGGAGTGGAAACAAACACAAATTGGAAGCACAAGGTTGGCAACATACTTAGTTTTCAAACGAAAATCTTGACATTACTGCCAACAAAGCTGCTGTTTCAGTCCTAAATCGTTGATTTCCCATGCTGATGGGTTGAAAACCTGAATGAATCGCTTTTTCATATTCTTCCGGAGTGAAATCACCTTCCGGGCCAACCATAACACAAATATCCTTCGCATCTTTTAACACCTTTAAAGGTTGAATAGTATCAAAATTCAAACATGAAGCTATGTATTTTGAATTTGATTGACAGTTTTCAATAATATCCGAAAACCGAGATTCATTTATAACCGGTAAGAACAACTGCCCACTTTGTTTCATTGCTGCAATAGCTATCTTTTCTAAACGAGCAAGATTTGAATGTTTGCGTTCAGTTCTTTGTGTGTATAGTAAAGTAAATCGGGTTATCCCTGTTTCAACTGCCTTTTCCAAGAGCCATTCAATTCTATCAGCACTTTTTGTAGGAGCAACAACCAAATGAAATTGATAAGACAGAGGTAATTCTTTTTGGGTTTCAGAGATAATCTGAACTATGCCTGTTTTTGCTGTATTTAGATTGATTTCAGCCTCCCACAAATATCCCTTTCCATTAAGAACTCCTATCCTATCCCCCGGCTGCATTCTCATAACACGCAGACAGTGGGCTAACTCATCTTTACCCAAAGTCAATGCCCCATGTGTATCTTTATTTCCGAAATAATAATCCATCGAACAGCAAAAGTAATGAATCCAAATAGTCTAAATATTTTAATTAAAATCCCACTATCAATTCTCCTTGAAGATTCCTGATTTTTATCAATATCGGAAATGCCGATTTGATATTGTTATCCCTGTTGATTCTAATTTCCTCAGCTTTTAGATAAAGTGGGTGATTGTCATCCATAAAAGGGCAATATCCATAGAGCGTTTTTGGTCTATCATATTTCAAACTCGAAGTATCTTGTTTTTCAAGTATTAAGCACACAGAATCAATTTCTCGATATGTTGTTACAAGTTGATTAGAGTATATTTTATTCATAGAATCAGTACTTTGGATTTGAGAAAGGATAAGTGAATAAGAAAGATTATTTGATTCTAATAACGTAAATATCTGATTACGCACGTAGTTAAAATCATTTTGGTTCAATATTACTCTATCAAAATCATTCGGGTTTGTATTTGGTGACTGTTCGGACAACCATTCCTTATACGCATCACGACCTTGATAAATCAAACTAAGATTATGAAAAAAATCCTTTTGCGATTCAGTCAAATTTTTATCCTTTTCAATATTCAACCACATTGATTGAATATTATCAATAGTGATTTGCTTGTTCTTGTATGGATTGCATGCAGTATCAAGTATAAATACACCGATTATGAATAGATATTTTTTCATAACAGTATAATTACTTATACACCGGCCATCTTGATTTCGTTTAAGAAAGATACCCAACTTTTGTACTTCTCATCAGTCAATACACGCGGAAACTTATTTTGAGAGCCTGTTTTCCCTTGACTGTCCATCCATTGAAGAAATACATCATTCGGAATAACTTTAACCATGATTGTTTTTAAAGCGTGTAATCTTTCAGTTGCATAGTCGTCATTAAGCTGTTTAAGAGTTTCATCGAGCATATTTTTAACTGTTTCTTCATCCACATTCACATCTGTAGTTCCAATATACCATTGATGTGCAAAGAAATTCTCATAGGGAACTCCCTTAACAGTAAACTCAATAAAATTCAGTTTTAGATTATCAGCAACAATATGCAGAGCTTGAGTCATGTTGTCAACAGACAAGTGCTCCCCGCACATACTCAAAAAATGCTTGGTTCGTCCTGTAATTTTGATTTCACAATTATCAACATCAACAAATTTAACAACATCTCCAATCATATAACGCCATGCGCCTGCGCAAGTTGACAACAAGATTGCATATTCTTTACCTTCTTCAACTTCTGAAATAGGAATAACATTTGGGTTCTCGTGCAATTCACCGGACTCATTAAAATTATTTTTGTCAAAAGGGATAAATTCATAAAACATTTCGTTTCTGAAAACCAATCGCATACCCTTAGAATGAGGTTTATGTTGAAATGCAACAAAACCCTCAGATGCGAGATAAGTTTCAAAGTACATAATGGGTTGCCCCATCAGTTTATCAAGACCTCTTCTGTATGGAGCTAAAGAAACTCCGCCATGAATAAAGACGGAAAAGTTTGGCCATATATCATGAATGTTATTAAGATTATAGGTCTTGATAATATTCTCAAAGAGAAGTTGAATCCAAGCCGGCACTCCTGCAACCATCACCACATCCCAATTTTTAGCATCTGAGGTTATTTTATCAATTTTCTCTTGCCAATTCCTTGTACTTCTGATTTCCATACTGGGCTTTGAAAAGCGTTCAAACCACGGTGGAACATTTTGGGTTGTAATTCCGCTCAAATCGCCCGAATATACATTTCCATTAAAATGCAAGTCGGTGCTGCCGCCTATCATCAAGTAATGTTTAGTGAGATAATCTTTAGGCAAATCAGTTAAAGCAATATTTAAGATTTGTCTGAAACTTGCTTTTTTGATTGATTTAAGCATCTCCTTTGTTACCGGAATATACTTGCTCGCACCTTCTGAAGTACCCGAACTCAATGCAAAATACTCGACTTTACCAGGCCAGGTTATATTCCCTTCATTGTTATATTGTCTTTGCCACCAAGGATACATTGAAGAATAATTTGATATTGGTACTTTCTGGCAAAATACTTTGTAGATATCTTTGCTATCAAGAATCTGCTCAAATTGATAATATTTCCCAAATTCGGTATGTGCTGCTTTTGTAAGCAACTTTCTCAAAGTCCTATTTTGAGAAGAACCCGCCTTGACCTTATTTAACAATAATGCCGTAGAAAATTTCTTACCACTTTTAATTAATTGACCTATGAATTTCATTTCTTTGTGGCGATTTAGAGATATAGGTAAAAAAACGATTCCTCATTGAGGCAATATTAGACAAAAAAAAGAAATGAGTAATGAGCTATTGAAAAATTGGGAACAAGTCGTTGAATTTATTTCGGAGCGTTTCGAACACAAGAACCCCGACTTAAACGCAATACTCTTTATCATCGGTGTAAGAGAACTTGGAACTATCACAGAACAATACTTTTCTAAAGATGAAAAAGTAATGCTAATGCATATAGCCACGTGTAAAATACTGAGCTATTCCGGATATTATGAGCTAGAAGGAGTTGACAATAGCGGCTGGCCTCAATGGAAACCAATCAAACAAATACCCTCTCTTGATATTTCGGAACAAGAACTATTTTTGAAGCAACATATCATTGAATATTTTAACAAAGAGCAAATAATAGAATTTATATAAATATGAAAAAACAATTTTTAACTTATGCTATTGCGGGAATTATTTTGGGGATGACTGCATGTGCAAACACAAAAGTTGACAATCAAGCTGAAAACACAGCGTCAACACAACCCGAACAAGTTGTACAAAATGCAACCCCTGCTGCGCAAACAGACAAAAAACCTTTGAAGGTTGAAGTCATTAAAAAGAACAATCAATATTACGTTATGAACAATAATAAGGAAATTAATCTCAAAGACGGGATGTATGCAAAGATTCAAACCAATCGTGGAGATATCTTGCTTGAACTTGAATTCAAAAAAACACCAATGACAGTAGCAAACTTTGTGGGTTTGGCAGAAGGAACTATCAAGAACAACAGTTTCGGAGCCGGACAAGCATTTTATGACGGGTTGAAATTTCACCGTGTAATTGCCAATTTTATGATTCAGGGCGGTGATCCTCAAGGAACCGGAGCTGGTGGTCCAGGATACAGTTTTGAAGACGAATTTGATGAGTCATTAAAACATACAGGTCCCGGAATTTTATCTATGGCAAATGCCGGTCCGGCAACTAACGGAAGCCAATTCTTTATCACACATGTTGCAACTCCATGGCTTGACGGGAAACACACCGTTTTTGGGCATGTTGTTGATGGTCAAGATGTTGTAAATGCAATTCAGCAAGGCGATGTCATGGAACATATATCAATTATCAGAATCGGTAAGGATGCTGAAAACTTTAATGCTGCCGAAGTATTTGAATACGAAAAAGCACATATAGCTGAGAAAAATGCTAAAAAAGATGCCGAACTAAAAAAGAAAGCTGATGAAGCTATTGCAAAAATCACAAAAGGAGCAAAAACCACTGCAAGCGGTCTAAAATACAAAATTATTACACAAGGCAAAGGCGAGACTGCAAAGCCAGGACAAACCGTCACTTGCCACTATACTTTAACCTTGCCTGATGGCAGAAAATTAGATTCTTCTCGCGACAGAAACGAACCTTTCGTTTTTCAAGTAGGTATTGGACAAGTTATCAAAGGTTGGGATGAAGGGATGATGTTGTTAAATCCCGGCACTCATGCAATTTTAGTTGTACCGTCTGAATTAGGATATGGTGCTCAAGGTGCAGGTGGAGTTGTTCCTCCTAATGCAACACTTATTTTTGATGTAGAAATTATCAGCATTAAATAAACTATATAATAACTCTTTAACAACAAAGCCCGTAAGAAATTGCGGGCTTTTTCTTTGAACACCTCTTCTATGATGGGAAATAACCTTTTCCCCTTGATTCTATATAATAAATAGTGTTGATATTAGATATGGATAAACTAAGTAAAATAGATAACCCCAAGCTAATAATAGAATTACAGAGTAAAGAATAAACCACCCTGCTTTCTCACGTAGATAAGCATTTAATTCACTCGAAAACTCTTCCTTTTGAGGCATTATTCTGTTTCTAATAAAAATGGCCATAAAAAGCGATACTAATGGGACAATAAATAATGCATTCACTAAAATTCTAAACCGTTTTTTTAACTTACCCTCATGAATTGGATTATCTGCATCCAAGAACGGAGTACCGTCTTTCGAGAAATAATGAAGTAGTTTGAATATTTTAACAAATCGATATATAGATGCCACCAGTAACAAAACAAATGAAATTAAAAAAAGAGTAACCACCCAAGTACCAGCTCCTCCCAACCCTATTGTACCAGCCAAAAGTGCCGAGATTAATGAAAGTCCAAAAACTATCATTGTATAAACACTAATTGTCTCCATTTGTTTTTTTGCCTTATCATAATTTATAACATCTTCCTCAAATTGCTTATTGGTTGTGATAGTGTCAGGAACAGAAGAAAATTTTGCAGAGTCTATAAAAACGGTTCGAATAATTTCTCTGTTGGCTGAGTCTATAATTTTATTGTCATCAGTAAATTGGTAATTTAAGTTTTTCTCAATCAATATATTGTAGGCATTTATAGTATCTTGATTTTGTCTCTTGTTCATCCTTTTGACAGGTGTATTATCTGATTTACCAAAGGATTGGAAATGCATAGACCAACCGGAACTATATCTGTGTTTATTAATCTCAAAAGAGCATGACTCCAATAAGACTATAAGTGCTATAGGAACAAAAAATTTATAGAAAGATATTTTTTTCATTTTCTTTTCTCTTTAAAAAAGCACTGCATGAGCGCCTTACATTCATGTTGCTTGATACCGGATATGATATTAACCTTTTCAGTATAATTTTTATTCACGAATGTAGTATATCCGGTTTTGGGTTCAGTCGCGCCATATACAATTCTAGAGATTCTGGCAGATTTTAATGCCCCAATGCACATTACACAAGGTTCTATTGTTACATACAAGGTACAGTCTTCTAAATATTTACTTCCTATATAATTAGAAGCGGCTGTAATTGCGAGCATCTCAGCATGAGCAGTTGTATCTTTGAGCTTCTCAGTTTGGTTGTAACCTTTTCCTAATATTTTATTTTCATTAACAACTACAGCTCCGATTGGAATCTCATCTTCATCAAAGGCTTTCTGAGCTTCTTTGAGTGCTAAATCCATAAAGTACTCATCTGAGAAGAAATCCTCCATATTCCTATTGTTTTCTATATTTTGCTCTAATAATCAAGCGCAAAGATGGGTCATAAGTAAAATATTGCCAAACCCAATTGGTTACCACAAAGAATTTGTTTTTCACACCTATGATGGACATTAAATGGACAGCCATCCACACAAACCACGCTACAAAACCTCTCAATTTTAGTTTTTTAATATCGGCAACAGCTTTGTTTCTCCCAACAGTGGCAAGGCTTCCTTTATCCTTATATTCAAACTTGGTTTTACTTTTACCTTTCTCTGTATTAACCATGTTTCTAGCAAGGTTAGCTGCTTGCTGTAACGCAACTTGTGCCACCTGAGGATGTCCTTTAGGATATTCTATTGTTTCCATCTGAGCAATATCACCAATAGCATACACTCCTTCAACTCCTTTAACGGCATTAAATTCATCCACCAACATTCTGGTACTTCTGGAGTAAACTTCATCTTTAAATCCTTGCAATTTACTACCTTTAACACCGGCAGCCCATATTAGCGTATTGCTGTGAAGCGAAGTTCCGTCACTTAGTTCTACGACCTTTCCATCATAATTTTTTACAGCTTTTTCTTTGATAACCGTTACTCCTAATTTCTCAAGATATTGCTGAACAGTTGTCCCTGATTTCTCGGACATTGCCCCAATAAGTTTGTTGCCGGCCTCAACCAAATAGACCTGCATCGCTTTAAAATTAATTTCGGAGTAGTCTTTGGGTAAAATCTTATTTCTCATTTCGCAAATCGCTCCTGCTAATTCCACTCCCGTGGGGCCTCCCCCTACAATCACCACATTCAACAATTCATCTATTTGCTCTTCTGTATTGGCACTCAATGCTTTTTCATAATTCTGCAAAAGAGTGTTTCTGAGCAATAGGGCTTCTGAAACAGACTTCATTGAATACGCATTCTTCTCTATCAATTCATTGTTAAAGAAGTTGGTAACAGCTCCGTAGGCCAATACCAAGTAGTCGTAAGGGATTTCACCTATTCCTGTGGTAATTGTTTTGGCGGTCGTGTTAACTCCGGTGACTTCCGTAAAACGCATATATACATTCCATTTCTTTTGAAAAACCTTTCTCAATGGAAAGCAAATATTGGCAGGCTCAAGTCCCGAGGTCGCAACTTGATACAGCAATGGTTGAAATTGGTGATAATTATTTTTATCTATTAAAATAACCTGAAAGAGTTCTACGGGTAATAATTCTGATAATTTTAATCCGGCAAACCCCGCTCCTACTATCAACACTCTTTTTTGTTTGCCTTTTAATGGAGGTAAGCTCATAGCTTTTATTTTTGATGCAAAAGTAGTAATATTCACCCTTCGTGAATGTTGAATTTGTTAAATTTAAGCATTGAAATTGACGAAGTTAATTTTGTTTAAAAACTCATTTTCTAAAAAAACTTATCACCTATTTTCGACAGTGTTTTGGGTAAATACTTTGTACTTTTACCTGATATAACTAACAAAATATTTTCTTACTGTCTTTTTCAGAGCTGATAGATTGTAGTTATCGGACACTTCTGTAACATCCACAATACTTCCATCCTTTCTTATGATGCTGATAGATTCAGGAGTGTCCTGTAAGTAAGCATTGTTTTCCAAAGTCCCCGATTGTACAAAGAAATCAATTTCATCTTTTTTAATTTTGAACTTTTTGATAGTCTCAGTCTTTATTTTATGAAGTTCAGTTTCTGCTGGCTTTTTAGTGGAAATTATCAATTTAGGCAGTTTCCTGTCCACAAATGATTTTGCCAGATAAGACAATATCTTGTCTTTGTGAAATTGCCATTGTTTTATGCTAACCATAAGTTCTGAATCGTCTAAAAGCACAAACTTTTCTAACCAAACATCAATTTCTTTCTCAAAATTTTTCTCATTTGGCTTACTATACAAAAATGGTAGAAGTGCAGGTGTAGCATATACTTCTATGTTTTGATTAACCAAACTGCGCGCTTTTAATAATACCTGTTTTAATAGAATATCCGCAGAAACAACCGTCTTGTGCATATAGACTTGCCAATACATTAATCTACGAGCAATAATGAATTTTTCAATACTGTATATCCCTTTTTCTTCCAAGACCAATTGATTTTTTGTCACGCTCAGCATGTTGATAATCCTATCTGCACTCACCACACCTTCGCTGACTCCTGTATAAAAACTATCTCTGCTCAAATAATCCAATCTATCCATGTCTAACTGGCTTGAGATGAGTTGGTGGAGGAATTTTTTAGGGTATTTGTTCTTGAAAATACTAATGCACATTGACAAACGACCTTTAAACTCCTTATTCATTTTTTCCATGATTAAGGTTGAGATTCTTTCATGGTGCAGGTCATTAACCAAAATAAATTCCAGCGTATGCGAAAATGGACCATGTCCTATGTCATGCAACAAAATAGCTGCACATGTAGCTTCATATTCCTCATCCGTGATCTCCGCACCTTTCTGTTTGATTACATCCAATGCCCTGCATGTAAGTTGCAAAGCACCAAGAGCATGATGAAAACGTGAATGGGTAGCTCCGGGATAAACCAATTCTGCAAGTCCTAACTGTTTAATTCTCCTGAGCCTTTGAAAATAAGGATGCTCTAATAAGTCAAATATTAAATCAGAAGGCAAGGTCAAAAAACCGTAAACCGGATCATTTATTATCTTTCTTTTGTTCTTTTGAATCATTTTACGTGTTCAAAGATAGATTTATATCCTTTATCATTAAATGGATATTTCCTCAATTTAAACACAATCAATACTCACTTTATCATTAAATTACAGCCTCTCACCTCACTCATATCAACCCGTCCGAGAATTTCAAAACTACCGTCATCATATAGGTTACAAAGGTCTGACAATGACAAAAATGCGCAGGAATAAATATTTGCCAAATCAATAACATTGACTGCTTTATTCCTGCCGGTTTCTACAACAGAAAAAGGATCATTCAATTCTCTTCCCAAAATCCTGACATGTGGTGGACTATGAAACCGTCCGCTTTCTTTGCTGTAACATTGGCTAAACATTTCGGTCATTCCGTATTCGGATGCAACTGATTTAACCCCGTATCTCTGATAAAATATTTCGTAAAGCTCGCTGCGTGTAAGCTCTTTTCTGCGTCCTTTCATTCCTCCTGTTTCAATAATCATAGTGTTTTCTAATTTACCCTTGAAAACCTCTGAAAAATCAAGCAAAGCAAAAGTCACACCCCATAAAATAGTTGGAATTTTTCTCCTTTCATTCTCGTTCAAAATCCTATTCAAGTCTTCATATTCTCTCAGAAAGAAGCCGCTCTCTTCGTATTTAGATTCCGAAATAAAAAGCCTTACCATGTCAATAAGTGAAGAACCCGTCCTCTCCAAATAAGAAGGCAACAATGCCAAATGACAATAATCCTTAACACTACCCCGAAAATATTCAAAACAATAAGTAGCAACCCCTAGATATTCTTCGAAAGATTTAACATAATGTCTGCTATGAGCAGAACCTGTGGTAGCACTACTTGTAAATACCTCTTCGGCTTCGAATTTACCTGAAACTATTTTATGTTCTTTGAAAAACTCAACCGGTAAAAAAGGAATTTGGGTATAATGCTTTACATTAGATGGATTAACACCAATCAAATCAATGTATTGTTTATAAATCAGGTTGTTTTTAGATTGCCATTCAAATAATGCAAGTGCCATATCATTAAAATAGCGATTATCATTTAGTTTTGCATTCAGAATGTCAGACAGATTGGGATACATGATAAAGTCGGGTGCAAAGATAATATTGCTTTATTGTCTTACCGCATTTATAAGTTGCAAAAGAGAGCCCGTTTCAGATTCTGTTATTCCAACATTAACACTAAACTCTTACCAAGTTCTACCTTATCCCACACAAAACAAAGATTCAATAATCATACTTAAATTCAGCTACTCTGATGCTGATGGAGACATTGGATATCCTGATTCTGATACACTCTCCGGGTCTGATTTTAACATAGATTTTTTTGAAATAATCAATGGAATACCAACACCTTATATTATTCCTTTGGGCAATAATAATACTTTAAATTTTAGTCAACGACTCCCCTATCTCACACCGGACGGAAAAGACAAATCAATTAAGGGTGAAATCACTTTCAGAATACCTGCAATACCTTATCTCGGTTATTATCCTGATACTGTTGAATTTAAGTGTCAACTTTTTGATAGAGCCGGCAATGCAAGTAATCAAATCACAACCCCAAGATTGCGTATCAAACATTAATTTTTTTTGTATTGCATTTGAAAATGAGGAATTCCGGCTTCAATGAACCGGTTTGAGCAAATTTCAAATCCATAGTTTTTATAAAATTCCACAACCTGTTCTTGAGCATTGAGGTAAATCAATTTACCGAAATCCGATATTTCTTTTAAAATAAAAAGAAGCAACATCCTACCAAAACCTTTGTTTCTGTAGTCCTGTAATACGGCAAAACGTTCAATTTTCAGCCCTTTATCTGTAGGCCTTAACCGTGTTGTCGCAATTGCTTTATCATCAATGAAAAGCAGATAAGTTTCTGAAACATCATCCAATCCGTCAAACTCGAGCTCTTCTGAAACAAATTGTTCTTCAACAAAAACCTTCCTCCTGATTGCCAATGCAATTTCAAGTTGATTGCTGTTTGCTTTAAATATCAATACTTTCACCACAGCAAAGATGTATAAATTCCAAAAAGGAAACACATAAAAAAAATAATTTCAAACACCATTTGGAAGTTAGAAAACAAATACTAATTTTGCACCTCCTCAAAAAGGAACAAACGAATGGCCCGTTCGTCTAGGGGTTAGGACATCAGATTTTCATTCTGGCAACACGAGTTCGATTCTCGTACGGGCTACAAAACAAAAAAGGTCGTCAAATTGGCGACCTTTTTTTATGCTTTTAACAAAGTAAAAATTGTAAATTTGAAACCCATGATTTCTACTTGTAAAAACATATTCCTTTTCACTGTAATCCTTATTTTATGCTCTTTTTCAGTGTATTCTCAAAAACACAAAGACACACTCCCTGAGAACCGATATATTCAATTTACGGGTATTGTTGTTACATCAGACAGTATTCAGCCCATACCTTTTGTTCATATTATTGTAAAAGACAAACCTTATGGAGACTACAGTGATTTTTCAGGAAAGTTTTCTTTCGTTGCAGAAAAAGGTGATACCGTCTTTTTTTCTCATATTCAATACAAGAAAGCATTCTTTGTTATTCCTGATACCCTGACCGATTTCAAATACCATATAATTGAATCTTTGACCTCCGATACCGTATATCTTGACGGTGTTGTTGTTAGTCCTATACCTAATCGCAGCACTTTTGACCAATTTTTTCTAACTGCCAACATTCCTCAAGATAAATTAGATATTGCCAAAAAAAACTTGGAAAGAGAAGCATTTAAAGATGCAGCATTTAAAATGGGCATGGATGAAAAAGAAAATTACCAAGCCTATATTCACTATCAAAACCAAAAGCAGTATTATCAAGGAACTGTGCCTTCTATCACCTTAATGAATCCATTTGCATGGGCTCAGTTTTTTGAGGCATGGAATAGGGGCGATTTTAAAAATAAACCTTCGACTCAAAAGAAAGCCAAGAAATCTTCTAAAGAAGACGAACAAAAAAAGGACGAGCAAAACTAAACTCCTGACAAAGTCGTTATCATTTTTAACAAATCAGCCTATTTTTGGGGCGTGAAATTTAAAATTACCCGCCTATACACCATACCTTTACTACTCTCCTTCTTATTTCTGCATAATCTCAATGCTCAAGTACATTTGACAAATGAGAGTAAAAACATGTTTTATCAAATCACGAATGACTATATATATCAAGAGTCAGACGGGAAATTTTTATCTCAAGAAATACAAGACAAATACCAATGCTTTTTTTCTATAAGAGGCAAATGGTATATAAACTTACAAGGAATAACAAACGTTGAATTTGATGAACAGTCACTTGTGAATCAGGGAGTCATTGTTTCTTCTAGGATTGGAAATGTTATCAGTCTGAAACTACCGATAGAATTAGCCAAAAACATTGAAACAATCACCGGTATAGATTATCTTGAGACACCGCCTGATTTCAGGCCATTCTTAGACAGGGCTGTCGGAGACGTAAGAGCTGACTCTGTTCATCTGGGCATTGAATTACCGCAAGGATATTCAGGCAAAGATGTCATCATTGGCATTATTGATTGGGGCTTTGATTACACACACCCTATTTTTTATGATACTTCATTAAATCGTTACAGAATTATTGCTGCATGGGATCAATATAAAAACTCAGGTCCTGCTCCCGAAAAATACGGTTACGGTACTGTTCGTTTTGGAGAAGACGAATTGCTCGCTGCCGGTTCTGATACTGCTTATGGAACAATCTATGAAACACACGGCACACACGTAGCAGGAATCGCTGGTGGCGGAGGTGCAGGAATTGGTTTGTTTGGAATGGCTTATGACTGCGATTTTCTTTTGGTTCAACCTGATTGGAGAAAAGGTACTTTTTTAGATTGTGTTGAATGGCTTTATGAAATGTCAAAAAAAAGAGGAAAACGACTTGTAATCAACATGAGCTTTGGCTCCTATCACAAAGCTACACTTGATACCTTTGGAATTTATCATAAAGTAATCAAAGAATACACTAAAAAAGGAGTTGTCTTAGTTGCATCTGCCGGCAATAACGGCAACAGTAAAATGCATATACGCAAAACATTCAATCAAGATGAGATGCAAACCCAAATTAATTTTTATCCTTTAGGTACCGGCTTTCCTAATTATTGGGGGCAATATGTTCTGGCTTGGGGCGAACCCGGCAAATCATTTTCGTGTGCGTTAGATATTTATTTGGGTAACACTCGAATTTATACCGGTAATTATTTCAACACCAATGATGTTACTACATTTGAAGACAATATTAAAATTGCAGGAAATTCACTGTATTTCAAGGTAGAAGGCGAAAATGCGCATCCCTTAAACCATAAACCAAGACTGTCTTTTACAATTAGAAAGACTAATGATTCATGGAAAATTGTATTGCGTTCAAGAGCAGACAACGGCACAGTTCATTATTGGAATATTATTCAAACCACCGGAAGCACCAGCAATACCGGCTTAAACTTTCTATCATCACAACCTGGTTGGGAAAAAGGCAATGATTCTTTTGCTGTTAGTGACCCTGCAACCACGCCTTATGTGATCTCTGTTGCAGCGCATATCGCTGAGTACAGAACCGGAAGCACAACCACACCGGGAGCTATTGCAGACTTTAGCAGTCACGGACCTACAACTGACAATATCCCTAAACCCAATATCAGCGCACCCGGATACCAAGTATTGTCTTCTATTTCAACCTATACAACACAGCCTTATACTACTGTGAAAACTGTTGATTTTAAGGGGAAAACATATCCATTTGCTCGTTTGAGCGGTACATCAATGTCGGGGCCTTGTGTTACTGGTGTCGCAGCACTTTTACTAGAAGCGAATCCTGAACTTTCTCCTGCTCAGATTATGGAAATTTTGATGAAAACAGCATACCAAGACAGTAAAACAGAAATTCTCATACCTCCGAATGGAAATAATGTCTGGGGAATGGGTAAGACAGATGCTTATGCCGCAATCAAACTTGCTCTTGACACCAAAGGGTTGATATACAAAGAAGGCAACAAAATAGTGTTTCCAAATCCCGTTGTTCGCTTTTTGAATTACCAAGGTTCAAAATATGACGAAGTTTATGAAATCAAAATTTACGATATAATGGGAAAAATGGTTTATGACGGAACAATAGGCGCACAGCAACCTATTGACCTGATAAATCTTGTAGATGGTGTTTATATAATTCGTATTTTTGACGGAGAATGGACTACACAAAAAATCATTATTTCAAACCCTTATTAATGATTAGGACATTTAAACTGTCCATATTCATAGCCATTCTAACCGGGCTTTCCCTTCTATTTTCATGCAATAAAAATTATCCTAAGATGAACTTTAAAAAGGGTGAATTGATGTACAATCCAAAATTCTCAACTGAAGTAGTCAAAGCAGCAGGAAATTTCTTTGTACAAGAACAGTTTTTTACTGACGATAGAAAGACAACGATTATACTTGAACAAAATAAGGATACAGTAATGATGATGATTGTTGTTGACAAATATGCTTTGAAAGACACC
>JAGFIU010000032.1 GCA_024103355.1 Bacteroidota bacterium | reverse complement strand
CGAAGCCGGTGTATAATTGATCATAAAGTGCAAGGAATTTTTCTAAAATTACCCCAAATCCTTGCATTTGAGAAATATAGAAGCAGCCTTTTATCCACATATTAACCTCATTATTTGTGGATTATGTGGTGTTTATTTGTTTTTGAGGAGACCTTAGCTAGATAGGGTGAGATTACATAATTGCCAGTGGTTGCATACTTATGAATTACATTTTTTAGCAATATTTTTGTTTTTTCAATCCAGTGAGATAGTTCTGCCGGATCATTTCCTTCTTCAATGATTTGTTTTCTAAAAACTTTCGAATATTTTATAAAATCCATAATCTGTTTGACTTTTTTTGCCTGATTTTCCTCTGAATATTTTACAACTGCAGCTTTGAGATCTGGATTTACGTTCTTTCCATGAATTCTTATTTCTTCAATGTTTGGCAGATAATCCCTATTTATTCTGTCGTATAGGGTTCTACCTATTTTAATGTCCGGGTAGTTCTCTTTAATGATTTCATAGAATGGTTCCCAAATTATAATCTGATCCTGAATCATCCGGCTAAGAACCTGCTTGCTAAGAAATTCCAATCGTCCATCAATATTGCTTGCACCACTATCTTTTGAAGCCAGCAAATCTTCCAAGTTATAGAAAGTACCAAGCAGTTCGACGCTTGGATACTTTTCCTTGAACCCATCATAAAATGTGCGGATAAAGCTCATGTCCATTATACACTCTTGCATACTTTTAGATTATTCTTAAAAATTGCTTTTCAACGGTATGAAGATAAAACATTGAATAATCCAATTCCAAAAAATACTCAGAGTAATACACGAATCATCCAGGGCTATATGTAATTTGGACTCAGGTTAAAGCATCAATCAGCATGATAATAAGAACAAAATATCAAGACTCGTCTGGAAACATAGAAAATCAGGCCCACTCTATGACCAGGTTGAGCTTTATAAAACATGCGGCTATTGCCGGTCAGGGTTATGCACCCAGATTACACAAAATCAGAAGGATCATTGGTGCATGGTTTTGGTATCAAAGCTATCTCAATCGAGATGATTTCTATAATCACAACAGGTTCTCTCAACCTCAAATTAGATTTTCTGATCCCACTGAGAAAGGTTTTTTTTCCAACATAGCCGGTAAAGCAATTTCAGATTTTCTTTCGAAAAGGATACATAGGAGCATTCTGACGGTAAATTATGAAGCTGCGATGAGAATCAAAGGCCATAAGATAAAAGGTTCCAGACCTGACCTTATAGCATTTCAGAGTTCAAGAAGAGCATTTGCAATAGAAAGCAAAGGATATGACAAGTCCAGTATTTCGAATATGACAAATCATAAAAACCAATCCGCATCTGGACCTATCAGCTTGAATTTTTCAGTAGCATCAGTATCGTACAATCTTTATAATGATGTGCATTGTAACTACTATGATCCGGTTTTACCTGAAGCAGAATTTGACGATGATTTATTAAGAACATTATCTAAGAAGTATTACAGTGGATTTAAAGAGTTTGTAGACGAGCGATACTTTAACAAAACTGAAGTAGAGTATAATAATGAGCGTTTTATTGAGATAGAAATATTCACAGAACGATTCCTTAGAAGTAATTACCTTTCAGATGATTTACTCATACCATTCCGTTTTCTGTATGAAATTATAAGCCACCCCGGATTTCGATTATTGGTTCCTCAAAACATTGAGGAAATTTGTGAAACTGGTCTGAATTTAGATACTGAACCATTCATAATGTCAGAAGACTATCCTAATGATCTGTATATTGATAATGATCGAATTGGTTTGAAAATAAATCGATTCTATTGATTTGGTTTTTTGAAATATAGAGCGCTTGATACGTATACAGTTACTTATCCTACTCTGT
>JAGFIU010000022.1 GCA_024103355.1 Bacteroidota bacterium | reverse complement strand
AAAATATTCTCCAAATTTATCGTCAGAAGACATAGAAATTATATTGGGTACAGAGAAACTGGAGAAAGAAATCTATGAAAACAACGATACAGCAGGGCTTGCTACCGGTTTGGCATGGTCGCCCGTTGGAGGTTCTATTCTATTTGTAGAAACGGCTTTAGCCAGAGGAAACGGCAAAATCACACTTACCGGACAATTAGGTGATGTGATGAAAGAATCAGCTACTACTGCCCTCACCTATTTAAAAGCTAATAGCGATTTGCTTGAAATAGATTATAGAATTTTTTC
Organism: Bacteroidota bacterium; assembly: GCA_024103355.1. Taxonomy (GTDB): domain Bacteria; phylum Bacteroidota; class Bacteroidia; order NS11-12g; family UBA955; genus JALOAG01. The sequence goes on along the minus strand of JAGFIU010000022.1, from coordinate 4,265 downwards.
CTATTGGGATATTCATATACATTTTCCTGCCGGGGCTATTCCAAAAGATGGACCTAGTGCAGGGATTACAATTCTCACTGCTTTAGCTTCTTTGTTTACCCAAAGAAAAGTTAAATCTCATTTAGCAATGACAGGAGAAATTACTTTGCGAGGTGCTGTTCTTCCTGTAGGGGGAATTAAAGAAAAGATTCTGGCCGCCAAACGTGCCGGAATCAAAGAGATTATTATGTGTAAGAGCAACCAAAAAGATGTTGAGGATATTCCGGCAAATTATCTTGAAGGATTAAAATTTAATTATGTGAAATCAATGCATGAAGTTCTTGAACTGGGGTTGACTAAAGAAAAAGTAAAAAAAACTCGGGATTTGTTTGCTCCTGTTAAAGAAGCCATTGAAAAGGAGAAACAGCAAAAAGAATCAATCTAAATCTTTTCGCTGTTTGTAAAGATAATGGTAGTCTAAAATCTTTGCATTCCAACCTCTTCGATACAAAGACTCTTCAAAAAATAGTCTGAGGTTATTTTTCTTTAGACCACATCTATTAATACAGGGAAATTGTTCGGGGTTAAGCATTGAGCGCCTTAGTATCATTGACGGCAAAAAGAATTTCCTTTATCTACGTAATCCTAGTGCGAAGAGCTCCCCTCTCCTTGAGGAGAGGGGTTGGGGGTGAGGTGACCAATCTCATCACATTTAATTAATTAATTAATTTCATAAGTTTGAAAAGTGTTTCACAAACCAACCTATATATCAACAATCCTTTTGATTTCAAGCCTTTTGGCATATTTCCCCTTATCAGCTCAATTGGGTGGAAATGCGGTATTTCCTTTTTTAAAATTAGATCCAAGCGCAAAAGCAGCAAGTATGGGCGGAACATTAATTTCCCTATCTGATTGTGACTTATCAACCGCTCTAACCAATCCTGCCACTGTCACCGACAAATACGATAACAATATTGCTCTTAATTACAATAACTACTTCAAAGACATTAATTATGGTCATGTTGCTTATGCAAAGAGACTGGGAAACAAGGAAAAAGGATGGATGTTGTCTTCACAAGTTCTCTATTTGAATTATGGGACTTTTGACGGTTATGATTATACCGGGGAAAGTACCGGAAGTTTTAAAGCCAACGATTTAATGATTGGAATGAGTGCCTCCAAATCACTTAATGAAAAATTCAATTATGGCGGAACATTCAAATTCATTTACTCTACTTTAGAAACATACACCGGGACTGGCGTGGCATTTGACTTTGGAGGTTTCTACCATGACACTTCCAAAGGGCTTTCATTTGGTTTAGCAGCGCGCAACATCGGATATCAACTACTTTCATACAGAGGCACAGAACGCGCTCCGCTTCCTTTTGACCTCAATTTTGCAGGGTCAATAAAGCCCAAACATGCTCCTTTTAGAATAACTATTTTATTGCACGATTTACAAAAGCGCGATTTAACCTACGATTACACTGACCCTTTTAACCGCAAGATTGATGAAAACAATCAGGTCATAAGTAAGAAACCTTCTTTAGCAGACAAAATCATCCGACATATCAATGTGGGTGGTGAAATACTTCTAAGTGAGAACTTCAATATTCGTTTTGGTTATAACCACCAACGAAGACAAGAGCTTGGAACAGTCGTAAAAAAAGGAGTAGCCGGGTTCTCTTGGGGCTTTGCATTTAAAATTAAAAAAATAGGAATAGAATATGGAAGTGCAGGATTTTTTCCCGGATATAACTCAAACCTATTCTCTGTTATCATTAACCTAAACGAATTTTATCATTAATCAAATTGAGTCTTCAATCTAAGAATATTAATATTGCTATTGACGGATGGTCTGCATGTGGCAAAGGTACTCTGGCTAAGAGTCTTGCAAAAAAATTGAACTACTTGTTTATTGATACCGGTGCAATGTATAGGGCTTTTACATTGGCTGCTTTGCAAAACAAGGTCTCTCCTATTGACAGTATGGCCATAACAGAACTAATATCAAAGAGTAATATCACTTTCAAACAAAATAATCAAACCAATAGCTTTGAAATTTATTTGAATGGAGAAAATGTTGAATCTCAGATAAGAAGTCAAGAAATCAACGACAACGTGAGTTTGTTTAGTGCATTGCCTCCGGTTAGACGCTTTTTGGTTCAGCAACAACAACAAATTGCACAAAACAAAGGTGTAGTAATGGATGGTCGCGACATAGGCACTGTAGTTTTGCCCAATGCAGAATTAAAGATTTTCATGACAGCTTCACCCGAAATTAGAGCAGAAAGAAGGTATTTAGAACTCAAAGACAAAACAAACATTAGTCTTGAAGAAATAGCAAAGAGTCTTCAGCAGCGTGACCTAATAGATTCAACCCGCGAAGACAGCCCTCTCAAACAAGCCGAGGACGCTCGTGTGCTTGATAACACCGACCTAAGCCGTGAGGAACAATTAGAAATCGCTTTGAAATGGGTCGAAGAAATAATAAAAACCGGAAGTAATGCTTAACTTAAATTTCCAATAGCCCTCCTGTATTTGTTATATTCATAAACAAATCAAGCCCCTAAAAAGGAGCTTGATTTATAAAGTGTTAAAAGAGCATTTATTCTTTTTCCAAGAACGGATATTTATAATCTGTCGGAGGCGAAAAGGTCTCTTTAATTGTTCTTTGAGAAACCCAACGCAGTAAATTTACTTTAGCACCGGCTTTATCATTGGTACCGGAAGCACGCGCACCCCCAAATGGCTGCTGCCCTACAACAGCGCCTGTAGGCTTGTCATTGATATAAAAGTTTCCTGCTGCATTCTTCAATTTCTCTGTAGCTAGGTCAAGTGCATAGCGGTCTTGTCCCATAATACAACCTGTAAGGGCGTAAGGTGAAGTTGTATCTACCAATTCCAATGTTTCTTCATATTTTTTTGAATCATAAACATAGATTGTCAAGACGGGCCCAAATATTTCTTCACACATAGTAACATATTTTGGGTTTTTGCTTAACAAAACAGTAGGTTCAATAAAATAGCCCTTCTTTTTATCATAATTTCCTCCATAAACCAACTCAATATCTTTTGACTTTTTAGCATTGTCAATGTATTTAGCAATTTTGTTAAATGATTTTTCGTCAATAACAGCATTGATAAAATTACCAAAATCTTCCGCAGGTCCCATTTTCATTGACTTTAATTGTGCTGTCAAAGATTTTTTCACATCCTTCCACAAATTTGAGGGGATATATGCACGAGAAGCAGCGGAGCATTTTTGCCCTTGAAATTCGAAGGCACCCCTTGCCAAAGCGGTCGCAACCTCATCCGCATTTGCAGAGGAATGCACCATAACAAAGTCTTTACCCCCTGTTTCACCGACAATTCTTGGATATGATTTATAATGCTGGATATTATTCCCAATTTCTTTCCAAATTGACTGAAAAACTCCGGTAGAACCTGTAAAGTGAATTCCGGCAAACTCCGGATGACTGAATATTACCTCACCTGTAGTAGGCCCATCTGTATAAATTAAATTAATAACCCCATCCGGTATTCCGGCTTCACGGAATATTTCCATCAAAACATTTGCAGAATAAATTTGAGTAAAAGCGGGTTTCCAAACCACAACATTTCCCATCAAAGCTGCACTTGTAGGCAGATTCCCTGCAATTGAGGTAAAATTAAATGGAGTTAATGCAAAAACAAAACCTTCCAAGGGTCTGTATTCTAAACGGTTCCAAGTTCCTTTCGGGTTATAAGGCGGTTGTTCGCTGTATATTTCGGTCATATAAGCAGTATTAAATCTTAAAAAATCCGCTAACTCACAAACTGCGTCAATTTCTGCCTGAAATGGGTTCTTTGATTGTGCGAGCATTGTAGCTGCATTGAGTTTAGCTCTATATTTCCCGCTGATAAGTTCTGCTGCTTTGAGGAAAACCGCAGCACGCTGTTCCCAAGTCAACGCTTCCCACTTTGGTTTTGCTGCCAAAGCTGCTTTGATTGCCGCTTCTACATGAGTTTTGCCGCCCAGATGAAACTTTCCGATTTGGTGTTTCAAATCATGAGGGGGAAATATATCGCGTGTTTTACCGGTTCTCACCTCTTTTCCTCCAATATACATTGGAATATCAATAACTTGCTTTCTCAATTCGGAAATAGCTGCCTTGAGTTCTCTTCTCTCATTGGAACCCGGGGCGTAGCTTAAAACCGGTTCATTAACCGGAATTGGTACATTAAAAAATCCTTTCATTTCTTTATTTGTTTAATATTTATGACTTCTATTTATTACTTCCCTT
>JAGFIU010000021.1 GCA_024103355.1 Bacteroidota bacterium | reverse complement strand
CTTGATTTGCCTGCTACCGATTCCAAAACCAGAATTGTCAGTACTTTGGGCAAAATGAAACATGCTGATTTATTGTTACTAAATGAGGATACTGACGTGCTTAAAGTTACCGGTTTTGTGGGGAAACACGAATTGGCAAAGAAAATCAGGGGTGAACAATATATGTATGTAAATCATCGCTTTATAAAAAGTGCTTATCTGCACCATGCAATTCGTTCAGCATTTGAAAATCTCATCCCTGTTGATAGCCAACCAACTTATGTTGTAATTCTTCAAATTGACCCCGCTAGGATTGATGTCAATGTTTCTCCTTCAAAAACTGAAATAAAGTTCGAGGATGAAAAAATCTTGTATTCAATAGTACATGCTTCTGTGAAAAGAGCCATAGGTTCCTTTATGCTTGTACCTGAATTGGATATTAAGCCTGTGAATCCTAATTTAAACATAGGTTCACCTCATTATAACCCTGAACCAAAAGTAAATCCGCGTTATAATCCCTTTCAGTCAGAGCAACATCCTGTTCAAAAGAAGCCTTATGGTTGGGAAAAGATTTATCAACCTTTGCAAAATGTTTTTGAACCCAAATCTACCCCTGCTCCCGATTTATTTAAGCAACTGTCCACAACATCGCTGATAGATGCAGTTTTTCAATATGAGGATACATTGGTAGTCAAAGCACATGGAGAACTTTATATTATCAATATTATGCTTGCCAGAGAGAGAATTTGGTATGAACGTTATTTGTCGAATATAGACAATCATCAATATGCAACACAGCAATTGTTATTTCCCAAAACCCTTGAGTTTAGTTCAGCCGATGCGGAAATATTGGCTTCGGTTATTGACGAAGTTAAGTCTATTGGTTTTGATATTGGCGAATTTGGCAAAAATACCTTTATTATCAATGGATTGCCGGCTGATTTACCAAAAGGAAATGAACAGCAAATCATCGAAGGATTACTTGAAAACCTGAAAGAAAACAGAGCAAAACACAAACTCACCGAAAAAGAGAATGTAGCAAGAAGTATGGCAAAGAATGCTGCTATGTTTGCAAACAAAATTCTTAATCCAAATGAACAAAGTTTGCTTGCATCTGAATTATTTGCGTGTGATTTCCCAAGATATTGTCCCTTTGGAAGACCTGTATATGTTAACATGCCAAGAGAAGAATTGAATAAACTTTTTAAAATATAAAATTAAAAAATGGGATTACTTTATCTATTTAAAAATATGCCAACAGCTGTAAAGAACATCTTTATAATTAACATATTGTTCTTCCTAGGAGCTTGGATTTCTCAAGAAGTGCTTCATTATAATATGACTTACGAATTGGGGATGAAATACTTTGGTTCAGTTTTGTTTAAGCCATTTCAGATTTTTACACATATGTTTATACATGGCTCATTCTCACATATTCTTTTTAATATGTTCGGGTTGCTCATGTTTGGCTCTATGATTGAACGTTATATCGGCACCAAGAGATTTCTTATACTATATCTGATGTCAGGCTTGGGTTCAGCACTTTTGGAACAAAGTTATTGGGCATATAGGGTTAGTGATTGTGTAGGGAATATATATCCTGACAAAGGTTTGCAACACGATGTATTGAATGGATTTGTTTCAAATTCAGTATGTCAGGATTTCATTCGATGGATTGCGACCCCTATGGTGGGTGCGAGCGGAGCTATTTATGGTTTGTTGGTTGCCTATGGTATGTTCTTTCCTAATTCTGAACTAATGTTTATTTTTATCCCTTATCCAATCAAAGCAAAGTATATGATACCGGGAATTATTTTGTTGGATTTGTTCCTTGGGTTGAGTAGTTTTAATTGGGATAATGTTGCTCATTTTGCTCATTTGGGTGGAGCTTTAACCGGGTTTATATTGATTAAAATTTGGAATCAAAACAGAACAAGGCTTTATTGACTTTAATTTATCTTTGAATCAGTGAAAACCATTTTATCTATCATCGGATTTTTGCCTGCATTGCTTTTTGGACAAAACCCGGGTACGGGAATAGGTGAATGGCGAGTGCACATGCCCTACAACCGTTGTCATTTTCTTGCCGAAAACTCAGACAAGATCTTTGCTGCTGCCGAAAATGGTTTTTTTGCTTATGGAAAATCGGATGGTAGTTTGGAAAAACTATCTACTATCAACGGATTTGCTGATGGAGAGGTTAATGTCTTGGACTATGATCCTATGACTGATAAACTTTGGATTTGTTATGCTAATTCCAAAGTTGATGTGTTATACAAAAATAGGATTACAGCACTTGATGATATTTTTAGAAGCAATATCACCGGAAATAAAAGCATCCATCATATTATGTTCTTCAACAGAAGGGCTTATATTTCAACGGGTATTGGCATTGTGGTATATAATGAAGACCGTATGGAGGTGAGCGAAAATTACCTTAATTTGGGAAAGGATATTGTTAACTCAACACTTCCTATCTACGCTACTGCCGTTATGGGAGATACGCTCTTTGCTGTTTCAGGGAAAAGCATAATTTACGGACTTATCAAACCCAATATCAATCTGGCTGATTTTAATAATTGGACAGAAATGGATACTTCTATAGGAAGTAAACATATAGCAGCCTTTAATGGGTTGCTTTATGCCGAGAAAGACAGTATGCTCCAGGTTTGGAATGGCAGTAGTTGGACTGTGAAATATGATAAGAGTTTTGGAACTGTAAACTCTCTCAAAGTTCATAACAACAAGCTGGTTATCACTATGGATAAAATCATTGAGGTAATCAATCCCGATAACAGTTCGAACAAAATGCAGAAAAATGCCACCATTATGGGTCTTGTCGATAATAATGATAATTATTGGTATGTTACCATGGGTTATGGACTTATCAGAGTGAATAAAGACAGTACAGAGACATTTTTTACCCCTAACGGTCCTAATTCTTTGACTTCTTTCAGAATGTTGAATTACAATAATGCTTTTTGGGTAAGCTCCGGTTCATATTCATTGGAATATACTCATACCTACAATATGAACGGTTATAACATATTCAAAGACAATCAATGGACTCAGAACCCATATAAAAACAGCAATATTTTTAAAGGCTTGCATGATTTTACTTGTATGACAAAACATCCTGTGGAGAATCGCTTGTTTATTGGCACTCAAGGAAAAGGAGTGATAGAGTTTGAAGGAGATATGCCGGTTAATGTTTACAACAATAAGAATAGTACTTTACAATATTTTACATGGAACGGAGGAGGTGATAGGGTAGATAGTTTTTATTATACTTCGGGTGTCTGCTATGATAAAA
>JAGFIU010000016.1 GCA_024103355.1 Bacteroidota bacterium | reverse complement strand
TGCTGTTGGATACAAACATCTTGCTGCTTCTTCACTTGTTTTTAGTATAATCAATATTCCTTTTGTATTCGGGATAGGGCTGACCATAGCGATTGCTCAAATGGTTTCAATGTCCAAAGGTCAATATGATTCTCCTAAGGTATCACATTATTTTTTTAACGGAATGATAATCAGCATTGTGGCTTCATTGATTATAAGTTTGAGTCTATATTTTGGAAGCAACCTGGTTTTTCATCTTAAACAAGATCCGGAAGTAGCTCAATTGGCTAAACCATTTTTAGAAATCATGTCTATTTCTATGATACCCATGATTTTATTCATTGCATGCAAACAATTTGCAGACGGTTTGGAATATACCAAAGTAGCAATGGTAATTTCTTTGGCAGGAATACCATTAAACATTTTCATAAACTGGCTTCTAATTTTTGGAAACTGGGGTTTTCCGAGATTAGAACTGATGGGAGCAGGATGGGGTACGTTGATTACACGTTTTCTTATGCTGGCTGCCATCGTGATTGATATATTTAATTCACGACTTTTTAAAAAATATATCAAAGTCATCAAGCGCCAATGGTATATCTCTTTTCTTGCTATAAAACAATTATTGCACTTAGGAATACCAATTGCTTTGCAAATCGTTTTGGAAGCGAGCGCATTTGCAATTTCAGGAATTTTAACGGGTATGATAAGTGCCGAAACACAAGCTGCACATCAGATTGCATTGAGTGTTGCGTCATTTACTTATATGGGAACAGTCGGACTTGCACAAGCATGTTCTATCCGTATTAGTAATGCATACGGGCAAGGCAATTGGCATAAAATCAGAATAATTGGCAAATCATCCTTGGCTATCACTGTAATAACAGGTTTCTTATGTGCATTGGCATTAATCATTTTCCGCAATCAACTTCCTTTATTTTTCAATAATAGTCCTGAGGTAGTTCAAATAGCTTCATGGCTATTGGTTTTAGCTGCCATATTTCAAATTCCCGATGCTACACAAGTGGTTGCAGCAGGAGCTCTCAGAGGTATCAGGGATGTAAAGATTCCAACCTTTTTGATTGGTGGTTCATACTGGTTATTGGGAATGCCATTGGGTATTTATCTTGCATTTAATCACGGAATGAATGCAGCTGGTATTTGGATTGGCTTTATTGTAGCCCTAACCTTGGTTTCCATTAACCTTATTCGCAGGTTTTTGAAGAAAACAAAAAACTGAGCATCATGTTTCTTTAGACAAACTGCTACCTTTGTCAGCATGTTTTCAAAGTATTTTAAAAACAAATGGCAGAGACTCTCAATCTTAGCATGGGTACTCCTACTCGGCATCTCTGCAATCAAAGATTCAGGGCTTTTTGAGATTACCAAAAACTTAGAGATTTTCACTTCGGTTTATAAAGAAGTTCATTTGAATTACGTTGAAGAATTAAATCCCGGAGAGATGATGAAAACGGGAATCGATGCCATGCTTGGTTCTCTTGATCCCTATACAAATTATTACACGGAGTCGGAAGTAGAAGATGCTTTGATAAAGAGAAAAGGAGATTTTGGCACTCCCGGCATCGACATTACTTTAATGCAAAACCATTTGGTTATATCATCAATAAAATCAGGTTCTTCTGCCGACTTACAGGGTGTAAAATTAGGTGATATTATTATGGAAATTAATGGCCGAGATTTTTCAAGTAAATCAGTATCAGAGACCTATGAATCTTTTGAAGGTGCTATTGGAAGTTTTATTAAAATCAAAATAAAAAGAGGAGATGATTTGCTTGATTTTAATTTAGAACGCAACAAACCCGATTACAGCAATGTTCCATTTTATGGCATGGTAAACAATGAAATTGGTTACATCAAACTTGACCAATTTATGGAGGGCTCGGCAGAAGAAGTAAAAACAGCATTTATTAACCTTCGGACAAAACATACGTTGAAAGGACTGATTTTGGATTTGCGCAATAATGGCGGGGGATTGTTGGTAGATGCAATCAGGATTCTGAATTTATTTATTGACAAGGACCAATTACTTGTAATAACACGGGGAAGAACCCAAGAGTTTTATCAGGAATACAAAACTTTTGAACCTGCCATTGATACTAAAATCCCATTGATTGTATTGATAAATGAAAATTCAGCATCTGCATCTGAAATCGTTTCTGGCGCAATTCAAGACTTAGATAGAGGAGTTATTATCGGACAAAATTCTTATGGCAAAGGATTGGTTCAAAATGTGTTACAACTCCCCTATCGCAACCAAATGAAGGTCACAATAGCTAAATATTATATCCCGTCAGGAAGGTGTATCCAGAAAATTGAATACAGTAAACATAAACAAAAGGATTCTGCACAATCTTCAAAACCTTTCTATACAAAAAATAAAAGGATGGTGTATGAAGGAGACGGAATCAGACCGGATATCCTAATGGAGAAGCCGATTTCCAATGAGTTTTTGACAACACTGCGAAACGGAAGTTATATTTTTGATTTTGCAACAGAGTACCACAAGAAGAACACTGATTCTGTTGCCATTGAAAACTTTGTACTGCCTGCTGGTGTTTATGAAGATTTTAAGAAATTCTGCCTTAACAAAGGGTTTCATTACAAATCAAAAACAGAATTGGAAATTGAAAAAATGCAACTTAGCTCTGTCAATGAACAATTTAATAAAGACATTGAGACAAATACACAATCTCTTATTAATCAAGTAAATAAGAGTAAGGAAAAAGATTGGGAACGCTATCAATCAACTATCATTCCTTTATTGAATATAGAAATTGCCAAACGTTATTATGGTGAAAAAAGCCTTTACCAAATCATGTTTCGTTTTGACAAGGAAATCAAACAATCTTTGGATTTATTTGACAATCCGAACGAATACTCCAAGAGATTAAAACCATAAAAAAATCCCATTCATTTCTGAATGGGATTTAACCACAATTAAAAACACTAAATTATGAAAACACTTAAGACAAGCTATTTACATGCTTGTTTAATCCACTTTTAAGGTTTGCAGCTTTGTTCTTATGAATGATATTGCGCTTTGCTAACTTATCCAACATCCCAAAAACTTTAGGCATTAATTCCAAAGCTTCAGTTTTGTTTTCAGTTTTGTAAAGTCTCTTCATAAAAGTACGAGCTGTTTTATGTTGATACTTATTAAGGTCTCTCTTAGCCTCGTTAGATCTGATTCTTTTTATTGCTGACTTAATATTTGCCATTTTCTTTTGCTGTTCAAAAAAGGACTGCAAATTTGCACCTAATAAAACAGAATTCCAAATCTATTTTAAAAAGTTTTTGAAGGCACAAAAAAACTAACTTCGCGCACTCATTTTCAGGATATTTTATGTCAATTTCTAACGAAGAATTTTTCAAAAAGGTAGTTGCTCACTGCAAAGAATATGGATTTGTTTTTCCTTCAAGCGAAATTTATGATGGACTAAGCGCGGTTTATGACTATGGTTCAAGAGGAATTCCACTCAAAAATAACCTGCGTCAATATTGGTGGCAGAGCATGACTCGAGTACACAAAAATATTGTGGGAATAGATGCTGCCATCTTTATGCATCCTCGTGTGTGGAAAGCAAGCGGACATGTGGACGGATTTAGTGATCCAATGATTGACAACAAAGATTCCAAAAAGAGATACAGGGCAGATCAACTCATTGAAGATTATATTGATAAACAAGATGCCAAAATTCAAAAAGAGGTTGAAAAAGCCTCAATGAGATTCGGTGATTCTTTTGATGAAAAAAAATATCGAGAAACCAACCCAAGAGTGTTGGAATATCAGGCAAAAATCGACCGTGCTGCTTCTGTATTAAAAGAAGGTCTTGAAAACGATAACCTGAAAATGATAAAAGATTTTATCGTTGAGCAAAATATTGTTTGTCCTATATCAGGGACTTGCAATTGGACTGATATCAGACAATTTAATCTGATGTATTCCACACAAATGAATGCCACTGATGGCGGAGAAGACGCTCTATTCCTACGTCCTGAAACAGCTCAGGGGATATTTGTAAATTTCTTGAATGTTCAAAAAACTGCCAGGATGAAAATTCCTTTTGGTATTGCTCAAACCGGAAAAGCATTCAGAAATGAGATTGTTGCAAGGCAATTTATCATGCGAATGAAAGAATTTGAACAAATGGAGATGCAGTTTTTTGTCAGACCCGGAACTGAAATTGAGTGGTACAATCAATGGAAAGAAAGCAGAATGAAATGGCATTTGGCAATGGGAATCAAACCGGAGCACTACCGTTTTCACGAACACGATAAACTTGCACACTACGCTAATGCTGCTGTCGATATTGAATACCAATTCCCGTTTGGTTTTAAAGAATTAGAGGGAATTCATTCCAGAACCGATTTTGACTTGAGCAGACATCAAGAATTTTCAGGCAAGAAAATAAAATACCACGACCCTGAACTGAATGAAAGCTACACCCCATATGTAATTGAAACTTCCATAGGTTTAGACAGACTGTTTCTGATGACTATGTGCGAAAACTTAAAAGATGAAACTCTTGACAATGGAGAAACGAGAACTGTTCTATGTGTGCATCCCTCACTGGCACCGGTCAAAGCCGCTATTATGCCTTTGGTAAATAAAGATGGTTTACCCGAATTGGCTGATGAGATTTATAAAAAACTTCATCTTGATTTTGACTGCTTTATCGAAGAAAAGGACTCGATTGGCAAACGCTATCGCAGGCAAGATGCCATAGGAACTCCCTTCTGTATTACGGTTGATCATGAATCACTCAACGACAACGCGGTTACTGTCAGAGACAGAGATACTATGGAACAAAAACGAGTAGCTATTGCCGAACTTCATCCACTTATTTCTTCCAAAGTGAACATGAACATCCTATTGTCAAAATTGGATTAAAGTCATAGAATACCCTTGCAAGGAGTGTTGAGCACACTCAATATTACCTTTTACTTCTTTTATCTAAGTCTATCAACAGACTTCAGTAACTTGATATCGTGCACGATACCGCGTAAAGCTAAAAAATGAAGAATTGGCAGGATAAAAGGCATGAATGCAGCAATTTTCCATTGAATTTCGGAGTTTTCAAAAACTTTAGCCCCCAGATTGGTTTGATAATAAATCATAAAAAACAAAAGCAAATCAAACATCAATAGATAAGATGCAAATCTCAATTGCAATTTGCGTTTTCCGAATAAAAAAATACACGCAAATCCAAATACACCAATAATAGAAAGTGTAAAAATCAGATAGTTATTACTACCATTCAATATCTGTAAATCTTCTGTAGAGTTAAAAAATTGAGTTGTTCTATATCCAACTTCAAGGGTTTCAACCTTATCACTTCCTTTCATATTCCCTGTAATTTCAGAGATAGCAGGGTTGGTTAAAAGGTAAACAAAAGCGAAAAGGCTGGCTATCAGAAGATAGAGGGTTTGTTTTCTTTGAATCATGAGGCAAAAATAAGGACTTGTTTGTTAATAAAACTGACGAGTTTAACTGATTTTCGCTTAATTTTGTGCTCGGTATGTCACACACCGATGAAGTAAAATTATATTTGGAAACCTTGAACAAAGACTTGCCTTTGTACAAGGAGTCAATCATCGAAGTTTCTAAGGATATTCGAAATGAAGGTTATTCTGAGTACCCTATTTTCATAGCCACACAAATGCCATTGGATTTGGGAGAACAAATCATCGACAGAGATGACCTTGGGACATCGTGGAGTATCTATGCATCAACGCTTGAAGAGTTTGCAGAAAAAGGAGTGATTGTAGAAGAAAAAATCTCCGAATTCAAAAAAGCATGGAAAAATCCTGCTACACACGCTTGTATTTTTTTAATAACCCCATTGGGCGCAAGTTTTCTATTTATTCCCTTCAAAAAACACAAAATAGATTATAATTTCAACCTCAATTGATGGAAAGCAATCCAAAAGTAGCTGTAGTCATACTTAATTACAGCACAAGAAATTGGTTAGAGAAATTTCTGCCTATTGTCATAAAAACTAACTATTCAAATCTTGAAATTGTGGTTGCTGATAATGCATCAAAAGATGATAGTGTTGAATTTATTAAGAAAAATTTTCCCGAAGTTACGCTGCTTCAATTCCATAAAAACTTTGGTTACACAGGAGGATATAACAAGGCATTAGGACTGATAAAGGCTGATTATTATGTGCTTTTAAATTCTGATATTGAGGTTGATGCAAATTGGTTATCACCCTTGGTGGAGTTAGCGGAGAAAGACAAAGAAATTGCAGCAATTCAGCCTCTAATCATAGATTGGAAAGACAAGAGCAGATATGAATATGCGGGTGCTGCGGGTGGCTTTATAGACCTATACGGCTATCCATTTTGCAGGGGAAGAATTTTTGATACTGTCGAAAAAATTCGTGATGAATACAAACACATCGAGGAGGTTTTTTGGGCAAGCGGTGCATGTTTATTTATTAGTTCAGACAAGTTCCATGAGGCAGGCGGTTTGGATGATGATTTTTTTGCTCACATGGAGGAAATCGATTTATGCTGGAGACTTAAAAACAAAGGTTATAAAATAATGGTGTGTTCCGACTCCAAGGTCTATCACGTTGGCGGAGCAACATTGGCAATGGGTCATCCGCGCAAAACATTTCTAAACTTTCATAACGGGTTGGCAATGCTTGCTAAAAACTTACCGCGCAAACAATTATTTTCAAAAATATTGATGCGTCTGGTTATTGATCATATTGCGGCTTATCGATTCTTATTTTCCGGCAAAATCCGACATTTTGGTGCTGTTGCAAAAGCACATTTCCGCTTTCTTACTCATTTAAGATATTGGACCAAGCAGAATCACAATCATTATCAATTGTCTGCAACCAAAGGGATGTATAATCGCAGTATTGTGTTTGATTACTATTTGAGAGGCAAAAAGAGATACAGCGACCTTTGAAATTCCAAACCTATTCTGCGTTAAAGGTAGGTAGTTTTGTTAGCTTTCATTTAACGAAATACTGTTATAAGCCTTGATAAATCTTGCTCCCAAGTTTTGATTTGGTGGAATATAGTCATTGAATCTGGGATTTCCGCCAACTTTAGCCCTAACCCTCTTCCATAGGTCATTCCATACAATGTCATTACCTTTACGGATTGTTTCAATAGTTTCAAAAATCAAAGCATTGTTTACAGCCAGTGTACCTACCTGTTTTGTTGATACAATCTGAACATCCATTGCATTTTCCATCGCTTGTGAAATATTCTGATATCCGCCACAAGAACCCAGTATAGCCACCTTTGTTTGGTTGGTCAATGCGGCAATTGTGTTTTCAATATAGTAAGAATGCCCTCTGTGGACAATCAAATCCGGATATCTTCTATTTTTGTCAAATAGTTTTCGCAACTCTTCTCTTGCAACAATCTCCTGAGAAGGCTTAATTGCATAAATTTCAATCACCTTGGTAGTCCTGGTTGTGATGAGCAAATAACTGCCTTTGTCAATCTTCTTCCATTCGGGACCAAAGCCGGAAATAAAATTATTGAAAGCTGCTTCTCCATCCTCATCATCAAAAAAGAAATGCTCCTGAATATGCTTTCCATTGGTAAATAATTCAGCCTGAGTAACCCTATCCAATGAAGGAAGAACAAAATTGAATTGCCAAATATAGGTTTCGGGTTCTCCGCCCATCACTTTGTAGAGTAATCCATAGAGTTTCATCCCGTTCACATCTTGGTTAGAAGCTCTTTCAATCATGATTTTTTCTACAATTAATTTCAATTGTTTTTTTAAATCAGCACGTTGCAGAGAGCCGTAGAAATCAGCCACATCAACTGCCGGGCCCAAATCTCCGCCTGTTTTATCCAAATCACTGCATAACATTTTAAACAACTCCTGTTTCTCTTCAACAGTCAGAGTAGAGAGAAATTCATCAATCTTATTGTAGTTTGCACATTCTTTCAAAAAGACACGAAACTTATTAAAGTTCATTGTTTTTAGAAACTGGAAACCTGACTTTTGTTCTCTCTTATTCATCATGCGCTCATACATTCCCAAAAAAGTAGAAGTGAAAATTTCTTCAGGGGTATAAACCAGATATGCAAAAATATCAGCAGCAGGGCTGTTATTAATAGGTGCAAAACGAAATTCATCTGTTTCTTCATGTCTAAGATTTATTTCTACAACCGTTTCCATGCAGATAGCCTTTAACTCTCTTTCTACGCTATAATTTCCAAAGATGTTTTGCTGTTTTCTTATATCCAGCAATTTATGAAAAAGTCTGTCTTCTTCCTTTCCTATTTCGTTTGCTTGTGCAATGGTTAACCTTCCGGCAATGATTTCATTGATTAAAACATAGGCTTTTGTGGAAGAACCGAATTGCTTATAGATTTCAAGCATAGTTTGGACATTGGTGTTCTTGGTTTCCTTCAACATTCGATAGTTAAGATGGTTAGACCCAAAATATTCTTTAATTACCGTTGGTGCATCTAATGCTATAGCCTCCAACACTTCCATCGCATAGGGTTCGTTATAGATTGTAATAAATTGCGTTAGCGCATCTGTTGGATAGTATCTGATTGTGTAGAGCCAATATTCTCTCGCGAAGGTTCTGTTTTTAATCAACTCGGATAGATAAATAGCTATTTTTGATTCTGCTTTCAATTTGTTAAAAACCGCTTCATCGTTAGTGTCTGTAACCAACCCATTAGCCAAAGTCATTAATTTTTCATAATGAGTCAGGTGGTAATAGTCATTTTCCGTTACCTTGGATAGAATATCATAAAGTCCTTTGAGTACTCTTCGAGAGTATGTAATTCCTTTGTTTTCAGTAGTTAAATAAGAAATGATAGAATTGGGGATTGTATAAAAAACTTTGCTTGCTCTTTGGGTTTGAATTTGTGTGCTGAGAGTAATTTGATTATCCGCAGAGCCATCAAACAAATCAATACGTCTGATTTCATTTTGGACATCTTGTTCTGAATAAACTTGTGCTTTCAGAGAGAAGCTACAAACCCATAAAAGCAATATCAGTAAGAATTTATTTTTCATTTTTGAAAGTTCTTATCATATCCCAAATAAACATTCCTGCTGCCACTGCAACATTAAACGAATGTTTTGTACCAAACTGCGGAATTTCAATAAAAGCATCACACAAAGACATTGCACTGTCTGATATTCCATCCACTTCATTGCCGAGTACAAGGGCAAACTTTGTGCCTTGTTTCCACTTCCAATGATTCAGCATTTTGCTGTCGGAAGTTTGTTCTAAAGCTGCAATGAAGTAGCCTTCTTGCTTTAATTTTTTCAAAGCGTTGGAAATATCCTTTTCATACTCCCATTGCATACTGTTTTCTGCACCAATTGCGGTTTTGAATATATCTTTATGTGGCGGAGCAGGTGTAATGCCGCAAAGCACAATTTTTTCGAGAAGAAAACCATCGGCTGTTCTAAAAATTGAACCTACATTATAAGCACTTCTGATATTATCCAGCACCAATACACAGGGTGTTTTTTGAGAGTTTTTAAATTCATCAATGGTGAGGCGGCTAAGTTCAACCGTTTTCAGTTTTCTTGTCATTATCCTACTTGCAAAACTAAATAAACTATGGGTTCAGCAACAATACCGCATAGATTTTCAAACCTTCCTTGGTTTTCTTTGTTTTTACAGCAAGTCCAAAAGAGCTAAAATCGGACAGAGATAGAGCATTATCTGTTATCAACTGTTCCCAAAGTTGTTCAACAACTTCATCAACATTATATTCATCTTCAGAAATTTCAACCAACGCTACCGACTCTACAATGCTGTTAAACTTAGGTTTCAAAAAATGCCAAAATCCATAGCTTGCCTTCCCAACTCGTTTTGATGGAGTTGTTCCGTAAAACAACTTATTTCCTTTGACTTCTGAACTTGAAAGTGTATTGTTTGCCTGCAAATACGAAAGATGGTATTGAGCCGCATTTTCAAATGGCTTTATAAGCGTAATCTTTTTATTTTCATTAAAAATTCTCTCCGGTAATTTCTTTTTTAGGTCTTTTGTGATTTTTGAGATACTTATTTTTTCTATGTGGCTATCTACCACAATAGGTTGTTTCTTAGGTACTACATTATTATCAATTATTGAATTAGAATTACCGGGATTTTCTATATTATTAATGGGAAAGTAAGAATCATCATAGGAAAACAAGTCGGTTGCATAAACAAGATTATCTTTTAGAATAACAGCAAAACCGTGAGATTTATGAGAAACACCTAACATATTTGCATTATGCCCCGGAGATTTTTTCCATTGTTCAATACAAGCAAATGCCAAATCCTTGGCTGTTTGTGTTAAATCAGTTACCTCTCTATAAGATGTGCCCCAACGCATCAAACAATTTTCACCACTCCACCTAAGGTTTCCTTTCTTTTCAGTTACAAAATCTACCCTATCCCCCGGATCAATGCCTGTGAAATACTTTTCACCCTTAATCTCTTCATGAGCCAAAACATCCTTTGTTACCATATAATAATTATGGTTTTGAGCTGTAAGCCAAAGAATATCATTCCATGCAATTGTATCTAATTTGTTTTGTTTTCTGTATTGATTAATGAGCTTATGAAACTCCAATGCTGTCTGTCTCTCAAGTTTTAGTATTGTGTTACTCTCTATATTTTTCAATACTTTTGGTAAATCGTACGCTTTTGCCAATGTGTATTGTGCAAAAACATCGTTTAAACGCAGAGTTACTAGAATCAGAAATAGTATGACTCTCATTTTCTAAATAAATCAGTCTAATTAGAACGCAATTGTTATATTGATTGTTGTTATAATTAATTATCCTTCTCAAGGATAAGAATAACATAACTCTCGATTTTCCCTTTCTTTCGTTTGACTTTAACTATCATCCCCATTGACCTAAAATCATCTAGAACAATTTCATTATCGGTAATTAATTTTTTATAAAGTTCTTCTGCAATTGTTTCAATTTTGAACTGTGCTTCTTCTTTTGAAATAAAAACAAACATTTCAACCTGAGTATACTTACGTTTTTCCTTAATATTAATGGCAGAAAAAGAGTCACGCTCCATATTACTTCCTCTTCCATCTATCCTATCTTGAACGTAGTATTTGGCAGTTTCAGTAAGTTCTTTGCTCTTTTCAATCGACTCGTTTTCAGCAAATATTTTCTGTTCAATAAGTTCCAAAACCTCCTTTCCGGCCTTAACAACATTTAACTTCTCAGGCTCTTGTTGATTGAATTCAAAGGAAAGACTCATATCTTTAAGATTAGTAGAATTTGCGAGTTTTTTTCCAAACAAATCGGTAGCATAGAATAGTGTCCCGTTAATAACAAATGCGACACCATGAAATCCTCTAGCAGAAAGCATATTTTTATTATGCCCGGGTGATTCTTTCCATTGATTGAACGCATCTAATGCCATTTGCTTGGCTATTTGAATGTTATTGGTAAGGGAGGTGTTTATGTTATTTTGTAAAATATTTTCATTTGTATAAAACCTAGTTGATGTGTTTCCATCAACATAAGCAAGCCTTGCCGTGGGGTCAATACCGCTAAAATAGCTTAATCCATTGGTTTCATTGTGTGAAAAGTAATTAGGGTTCTTTGCCATATAAAGGCTATGATTTCTGCTTGCTAACCAGAATGTTTCATCCCAGCCAAGAGTATCCATTTTGTTTTCAGTTCTATATCGATTGATTAAATTGTGAAACTCTAATGCAGCTACGCGTTCAACAAACTGATTGTTATCTGTATTAGAATTTTCTATAAGCTCCGGCAAATTCTTCAATGTTGCCAGACGATAATTCTGTCCACTAACAGCAAAAGAAGCAAATGTGATAAAGAGTGTGATAAGTATTCTCATAGGTGTTAAATTTCATGCAAAAGTCGGAAAAACATGTTGAAGCATAAATATTTTTTTTGTAGTTTGAGTAGAAAAAACCATTTAAGCATCTCAATATAGGGAGCCTTAAATTACCCTATTCAGAAATATTATATAGAAACAAATGAATATATCATTAGAATAAATGGCATAAGAGTTGCGTTTATTATTCATCAAATTTTTAACTTAATTAAACTGAGCCATGAAAAAATTATTTTTAGTACTTGCAGCCATCGCAATTGTAAATATCGGCTTTGCGCAGCAAAAAAGAACAAAGAAGGAATTTAATCCTGAAACAAAAGCTACAAAAGAAGTAAACAAATTAGCAGACTCAATTTCACTGTCTGAATCTCAAAAGGAATCTTTGAAGGGTGAATTTATTGAATTTTATACTACAGTTCAGCAAATAAAGAACAAGAGCGACAAATCAGAATCAGATGTTGAAACTATAAAGGAAGCTAGAAAGAAACTCGATGACAATGTAAAATCAATCCTAAATGATGAGAAGAAATTTGAAAAATATCAAAAAATGATGGAAGAGAAGAAGGCAAAAAGGAAAGAGCAAATAAAGAAAAGAAGAAATAAAAAGGACGGGGCATACAATCCGCAGAAAAAGGCAGCAACACTTGCTACTAAACAAGTAAATCAAGTTGCCTCCAAGATAGATTTAACCAATATTCAACAAGACTCTCTAACCTCAATCTTTACAGAAAGAAATATTGCACGATTTAATTTCAAACAGAATACAAATAAGAGCGATAACGATAAAGCAGATTTTAAGGCCACTTTGAAATATTTAGAAAAAAGAATAGAAAACACATTTGCAAATACTGAGAAATACGAATGTTATAAAGAATTAAGAAAAGAACGAATTGAGCAATTTCGTAAGAAACGAGATAAAACCGAAGACAGTAAAGAATAGGATGAGATATAATAAAAAGTCATACTTTTGTTTCGTATGACATCTGCTTCCAAAGTATCTACAAAGAAACAATTGAAAGCAGCACTCAACACATTGATGTGGGTGCTGCTTTTGATTTTAGTAATTACCGAGATTGGAGGTTTTGACTTGAGTGATACGCTTATTTGCTCTTCATATTTCCTAATCAACTATATATTTCTAATACAGTTACTACTGTTCAAGCGAAAATTTCTGAGTTTTATCTTTTCAAACATAGTTCTGTTCACTCTATTTTCACTCTTTGGCTACCTTACAGACAGTATCATCACCAAGCAATTTATTTTTTTACTACTTATATCTTTGGGGCTAAGTATTGCCATCAAAACAACTCAGTATTGGTTGACATTTGAGATAGAAAGAAAAGAAAAGGAGAGTCAATATTACAAAACAGAGCTAGCGCTACTCAGATACCAGATTCAGCCACATTTCTTTTTTAACTCACTCAACAATATATACTCACTTATCGACATTTCGCCCGAAAAAGCAAAAGAAACAGTATACGGTTTAGGTAAACTTATGCGTTATTTGCTTTATCAAACATCTTCGGACTCTATTAATTTAGACTCCGAAATAGAATTTTTAAGAAACTTTATAGAGTTAATGAAATTAAGGGTAAGAGACAATGTTAAGATTTCGGCACATTTCCCGGATTCTACTCAAGGTGTAATGATTGCCCCTTTTCTTTTTATTCCACTTCTTGAAAATGCCTTTAAGCATGGAATTTCCTCTAATAAACCAAGTGAAATCTTAATTGATTTAAGGCTTGAAAATCAACAACTTCTTTGCATTGTTCAAAACACTTTTTTTCCTAAAGGTGAGTATGACAAAAGCGGTTCAGGCGTGGGTCTAGAAAATTTAAGAACGAGGTTAAGATTACTATATCCAAACTCACATTCATTTATTCAAAACAAAACTGACAATTATTTTACCAGCACTTTAAAAATAAACTTATGAAATTAATCAGATGTATAGCCGTTGATGATGAACCTTTGGCAGTTCAACTTATCGAAAGTTATATTAAGAAAACTCCGTTTCTAAACCTCGTTGGTTCGTTTAGTAACCCCTCAGATGCACTTCGAGTCCTTGATTATGAATCAATTGATTTGATTTTTCTAGATATTCAAATGCCGGATATCTGCGGGATAGACTTTTCAAAAAGGGTAAAAGAAAAAACTCGCATTATCTTTACCACTGCCTTTAGCAAGTATGCTCTCGATAGCTATAGAGCTAATGCTATTGATTATCTTCTCAAGCCATTTAACTACAATGATTTTTTAAGTGCTGCTTTAAAAGCAAAAGAATGGTTTGATCTAATTGAACTCAAAAAGAGTCCAAAATCTGAACCAATGCTTTTTGTTAAGTCGGGCTACAACAATGTTCAAATCAAGCTCTCTGAAATTACGTATTTACAAGGATTCAAAGATTATATAAAAATTTATACAGATAACAATCCCAGTCCAATTCTAACACTGATGACTATGAAAGCTATGATGGACACCCTTCCAAAAGAAAAGTTTATCAGGGTACATAGGTCATTTATAGTTCCGGTAGATAAAATTAAAAATTCTGATAAAGCTCATGTGTGGGTTAAGAATCACAAAATTCCAATCTCTGACTCCTACAAAGAGTCATTCAGTCAATTTATTTCTTCTCGTGCAATAAAATAGTTTTTCCGTTCTGAGCTAAGAGACTACCATCCTAACCCGTATTTGGCAATAACATTTTGCACATAAAATAATTACTTGCCGCTTTTCTCAATTGATTTTCGGAGTAGTTCTTGTTGTTTGTCAGAAGTTAGAAAAACACCTACAAATACAATGATTCCTGCAATTACCTTACTCCATGTTAAAGAATCTGTACCCCAAAGTATTGCAATGATTCCTGCTAAAACAGGTTGCAAATAAATATAGGTTCCCACTAAAACAGAACCGGCTTTTTCAATAGCCCATGTATTAAGCAAATAGGCCAAAAATGTTGTACAAAAAACGACAAAGATAATTTCACCTATGATATAAGCAGGAAAAGAAAAGTTATTAACAGCCAATACATCCTTTAATATCAAAGGAGAGACAAGAAAAAGTCCGAATAGAAATGTCCACTTTGAGACCGTTACAACGGTGTATTTGGCAAGCAATTTTCTGACATACACTAAGTAAAAGGCATAGAAAATAGCATTAACCGTCACCAAGATATCGCCTTTGATTGTAGTATCCGTAAAGCTTATTTCCTTTCCAAACATAAGCATAAGCGCACCTCCGGCTGCCATGAGTATTCCAAGCACTTTTTTAAAGGACAATTTTTCCTCCTTCAGGAATAGAGCAAAAATCAAAACGAATATCGGGGTATTGAGCATTAGAACCGCACCATTGATAGGATTAGTATACTCTAATCCTTTGAAAAACATAAACATGTTGTAGGCAACTCCAAAAACACTTGCAATAACCAATGGTATAAAATCCATTCTTTCTATCTTTTGAAGTTTTTTGGAAGGCAATACATTTTGATCAAATGGAGATAACATCCAAAACAAAATCATTGCACCGCCAATCCTATAGAAAGTAAAGACCTCACCATTTATATACGTGGGCATAACATCTTTTGCAATACTGAATGTGATTGCATAAAACAGCATTACCAAGAAAAGGATGAGGTGAACTTTGATTTTTGACATCCGAAGAAACTAACGAGATAATCAGTCTATAATAAAATCGGATGCTTTTTTCATTACTTTACCAAAAACAAAATCCTGAACCATCAGCAGTTCTTTGCTATTGTTATTGAAAAAGGCATAATAACTATCAATATCATAGGGCATTTGAACACCCTCTCTATCAAGTTGCATTTTACTATTTTTCTTTAATCCTTTATAATGAATCTGCAATATTTGTTCGGGCTTTCCTTTGGGTTTGAGAGTAAGGATAAAGAAAGGTTTGGTTTTGTTGTACACAGAGTCAATGTCATTTGCTCTCATATCGATAGGAATTCCCTCGTAAGCCAATTTATCAAAATAATTTAAATATGAACGCACCTTATTTTCATTCAGCTTTGCTGATTGAGATATTGCAGATTCGAGTATAGGGTTATTATCTTTGTTATTGATGATAAAAGATTGTTTTTCATCTTCCGGCCACTCAGCTTTGACCCATTCAATATCCGAAGGTTCATAAGCAAAAATAATTTTACTTCTCCAATCTTTCTCATTCACAAAAAAGCGCGGAGACAAATATCCTTGAAACCCTTCTATATGAACAATATAAGGCTTTTGTGCATCTTCAATCCAAGCAAAAGTACCCATTTGGTCGGGAGTTGGACCTCCGATATAATAGGTCTTAATCTTATTGTCTCCTGAATATAATTCAACCTTAACCCCTTTTGTAGCAAGATTCTTTACTACAATATCCCAATAATCTTTGCTAACGGGCGACTTGACACGCATATTTTTAACCGCATTTAAAAGGATGTCCACTTTGGCACCATCGGCTTCATAGCGGTTATTTATCATCCAAATGCCTTGAGCGTTCTTTGTCAGAATTGCACTTGTATTTTGAAAACGTGAGCGAAGAAAAATTTTGTCAATACGTTTTGTATCTTTAATGGCAAACTCTGTTTCGTCTCCGGACAAAGTACTTTGGGTGTTGCGTTTGAGTAAAAAATATCCTCCCACAACGAGGGCAAGAATAATAAGGGAAAACAATATCTTTCTATTGGTCATGAGCTAAAATCTGTGCGCGAATGTAAGACAGTATAGTCGTCTTTGAATAGCAAATTTGACCAATGGCTGATTTCTTTGTAATTAAGAATTACAATGGCTATTTCTTATTAATATAGTAATCCAACATTTGATTGAATTCCTTGGCATCTTTATAACCAACGGATACTTCTATGCTCTCTTTTTGTTTTGGGTTCTTCCAAAATATGATTGTCGGATATCCATAATTACGTCCGCCTTCAAGGTAAAGCATCAATTCATAACCGCTCATGACCTTATCTCCCACCATATATTTGGCGTCAAGCTCAGGGTTTAATTTAACAGGGATAAAATGTTTATTGACCTTTTCAATTACCTCCTTATTGGTATAGGTGTTTTTGTCTAAACGTTTGCACCAACCGCACCAATCAGTATAAACATCCACAATAATCATTTTATTTTCTTTGATGGCTTTGTCATATCCAACCTGGAAATCAAGCCAAACAATTTCTTCATCTTTATTATCAGGTTTGGAATCTAACGTTTTAAAAGAGGTATTAACAATAAACACGGTCGCTATCAAGGCGATACTGAATAAGATTGAATTTGTTTTTGGCATAAAATATATTTCTAATGTTATCTTTCTTGAAAATAGTGTGCCAAATATAGAATGAAATATCCATTTGAAAAATGAATTATTTTTGGAGCGATGGGTGTTGAATGTCAGTGTTTTAAACTTGAATTTTAATAGGTATAATAAAATATGTATCCCTAAATCGCAACAAACCAAAATAGAACAGACGGTGCTTTACCGCTATTAAAAAACCCTTCCCCATCTATCACAAATAACAATTATCTTTGAGCTATAATTCCAAAGGCTATGAAAAAACATTTAAAATACTTTCTTGTTTTTGTAATGGCAAGTATCGTTATTCTGTTTGCTCAATCATGCAAGAGATGTACGATGGATTTAAGGGTAGGTGAACAATTGATGATTCCAATAAATTTTGAAGGCTTTAATGAAAATGAAATCAACAACATTATGGTTATCCGTATTGATAGGGCGAATCAGGATATCAGGGATAGTAATTTTATTGCTAATATAACTTTGCCTATAAAAGAAGGTTTCAAAAGATATTTAACAGACAAACCTTTTTCGAGTTCAGAAAAAAATATGGTTATTATGAAAGTTTTCTTAACAATTCTGATTTAATACTTTTATGGTATGGCGGAAGTGACACACTCCGAAATATCATAGTACTAAAATCTAAAGATAAGAGTGTAAAGGGATGTCACAGGGATGACCCTAACATATTGGTAGATAAGGTTGAATTTGTTTTTAAAGGAAAAAATATCACAAAGACGAGGCGATAACCATCAAGAAATAAGAAAACCTATCATAGCCCCGGTTTCAAGAAAAATCTCAAATAACTCATCATCGTTTTCATCACTTTCATTTTTGATTTTCCTTTACGCTTTTTGGAATGAAGAGTCATAGGTACTTCTATGATTTTGGCTTTGATACGAATGGCCTTGACAAGGATTTCAACCTTGCTGATAAATCCTTTTTCTTTAATCAAAACACCATATTTATTTCTGATATCAGTGAGCAGTTGCACAGAATATATTCTATAAAACGAACTCAAAGTGAGTACTTTTACATCAAACCAAAGTCTCAACAGCAGGTTTGCAGTAAATGAAGTTAGTTTTCTCACAAAATTTGTTTCATCAAAACCCCCTCCCTGTGCGTAAGGTGAGGCTAATATCAGGTTAAAACCATGATTGTATAAATCAACCATGATAGGAAGTATGGTTATATCCGAAGTATTATCACCTTCAAAAGTAATAACCATATCTTGCGGTTTTGCTTTCAGTTCATCAAGGATGAAATTAAATCCTGAATTAAATGAATATCCCGGTCCTTGATTACCCGGATTTTGTAGTACGTGCACATTTTTGCCCTGCCAAAGTTCTTTGATTTTATCGGGAGTTCCATCGCTCGAACCGTCATCAACAAAAACAAAAGTTACATCCTTGTTTGCCAACGCACCAAAAAGCGTTTTGGCTAATTCAGGAAGATTTTCAAGCTCATTATAAACAGGTATCAGAGTATAAATCATGATTTTTTATACAATTCAGTCTGCCATTCTATGGTTTTGCGAAGTCCGTCCGCCATTTTCCATTTTGGTTCAAAACCTAATTTGGTTTTAATCTTGGTAATATCCGGAACTCTGCGCATCACATCTTCATATTTACCAAAGGTTTCATAGGGTATCAGCTTCATATCGGGATTATTTCTGTTTCCTTTCATCAATTCCCAAATCAAAAGACCAAGCTCCTTGATTGTAATTTCTTCATTAGGTTCATTGGCAATATTAAAAACATCATTGAGCGAATCGGGGTGAAAAATACATTTCTCTATTCCCTGCACAGTGTCTTCAATAAAAGTAAAAGTTCTTGTTTGCAAGCCATTTCCATGAATTTCTATGGTTTTACCTTCCAATATATTCTGTATAAAAACAGCCTGAGGTCCACCCCACCAAGTTGTATTTTGATTGGGTCCGTAAGAGCCGAAAAATCTCATAATGGTATAATCCAATCCGAGTTCATCGTGATTTGCAATAATCTTATGCTCACTAAACATTTTGGAAACCGAATATGCCCAACGTTTAACATTGGTTGGTCCCATCACCAGATTTGATTCTTCATTAAAAGGCAATTCTGTATTTTTTCCATACACATCGCTTGTGGAAGCAAAGACAAGTTTTGATTTATCCTCCAAACATTTTTTTATCAGATTATCAGTCATCTGATTATTGTCATTCAAAGTATAAAATGAGCTACTGTATCTCGGTATTTTTTGAGAAGCCAAATGCACCCAAACATCCGCTTTTATGTCTTTAAAAGAATCGTATAATCTTGCATCTCTTTCATAAAAAGAGAAATTTTTATTATTTATAAAAGGAGCAATATTTCCTTTATTTCCAAACGAGAAATTATCAATTCCATAAACCTGATGTCCTTCCGACAATAATTTTTTGGCAAGGTTTGAACCCACAAAACCTGCAACTCCCGTAATCGCAATTTTCATCCGTGCAAACTTAATTAAAATTCATAGTCTGTCTTGTGCATTTTCATTGAAACACTTTGCAAGCATAAAATTATTCGTAATTCAAGGCATCCGGGCTTAAGTCCATTGATATGGTATTTGATAATTTGGCAACGGTTTCTTATTCATAATCTTTAGGAGTGTTTATATTTTTCGATTTTCTTTGCAACCATGTCAAACTTGCGTTCAATGACCGGCTTTGGTATAGCCGAAGATTCAAACAATAATATTTCAGTCAAAGTTGAGATACGTTCACTCAACGGAAAGTTTTTTGAGTGTAACTTGCGAACATCCAAGGTTTTCAGAGACAAAGAAACCGAAATAAGACAATGGGCTTTAGATAAAATAGTGAGGGGAAGTGTTCAGATAAATATTTCGGCAGAGTTTTTAAATCCCGCCTTGATTTCAAGTCAATTGAATATAAATCACAGCATAGCCAAAAGTTATAAAGCTCAGATTGATGATTTGACACAAGATTTGAAGATTACAAATCCTGATATATTTGAGTATCTGATGCAATTGCCCGAAGTAGTAAAAATAGAAGATTTGAAGACCGGTGAAGAAGATTGGTTATTGGTGAAAAGTGTTATGGAAAGGGCTTTTTCTCAGTTCGATACATTTAGATTACAGGAAGGGTTTGCACTTGCACAAAACCTAAAAGAGAACGCGCTTATTATAAAAAAACATCTACAGTCTATTATCAATATTGATGCGGACAGGAAAGCCAATATCCAATCCAAACTTCAAAAGTCAATTGAAGAACTCAATGAAAAAGTAAAAGCTGATCCGGCAAGATTTGAATACGAATTGCTTTACTATTTGGAAAAACTGGATATTGGAGAGGAAATCAGTAGATTAGACAATCATATCCGGTATTTTATTGAGACGATAGAGGGTGAAGGAAGCGGCAAAAAATTAGGATTTATCAGCCAAGAAATGGGCAGAGAAATAAACACATTAGGCTCAAAATCAAATTATTTTTCCATGCAGAAATATGTAGTAGAAATGAAAGATACCTTAGAAAAAATCAAGGAACAAGTTCTCAATGCACTTTAAAGTACATCATCAAACTCAGTAATTTCAGCATCACCCCACAACTCTTCAATAGCATAGAAATTTCTTTTTTCTTCTACAAAGACATGTGCAATTACATTGATATAGTCAATTAAAACCCATTCATTTCTTTCAGAACCTTCAACATTCCAAGGTTTTTCTTTTCTTTTTTTTCTCACAGTTTCCTCAACACTATCCACAATTGACTCAACATGTCTGTCAGAGGTTCCGTGACAAATAACAAAGCAATCTGTGAAACCTGATTTAATCTTTCTTAGATCCAATACTTTAATACTTTTCGCTTTCTTTTCCTGCATTCCGGCAACAATACTCATGACCAAAAGGTCAGTTTCATCAGATTTCGTTTTTTTCATATAAAGATATTAATTTTGCCCCCATAAATTTTAATCAATTTTGGAAGGGACAAATTTATACAAGGAAGAGTTAATTGCTGGTTTTAGGTGTAAATATTTTGACACAGTAGCTTCAACAAATGATTATGCAAAATCTATCCTAGATGAGATAATTGCATACATGCCTGCAGCAATCATAGCAAATTATCAGACTGAAGGGAAAGGACAAATGGGGAACCATTGGGAGTCAGAAGCCGGCAAGAACCTCCTACTCACAGCAATCTTAAAACCAAATTTCAGTTTATCGGAAGCACTTTTCAGAATCAACTATATCATGACATATAGTGTGATATGCACTCTCCGAAGCGTTTTCAGCATGCCTGCTATGTTAAAATGGCCTAATGACATTTATCTTGAAGATAAAAAAATTGCCGGTGTTTTATCTGAAACAACAATCGCTGGCGAGAAAATCAATACAGTGATAGGCGGAATAGGACTTAATGTTAATCAAAATTTCAAAGATGTGAATAGCAATTATTCCGCAATTAGCATGCGTGACTATGCAGGGAAGGAGTTTGATTTACAACACGTAACTGAAGAATTTTTAAAAACGCTTAGGGAAGTTACTGAAAAGACAGCTTTTACTTCACTCAATTTCTTGGAAGAAAAGATAAGTCAATTTTTATGGAATAGAAATACTCCGCAAGAATTTGTTGAAAGAGACACCAATAAACGAATACTTGCATCTCCTGATAAATTTTGTTCCGATCACCGTCTGCTTGTAAAGCATAACGGCATTTTCAAAAAACTTACCCGCGAGAGTTATCAATGGCTGCCTTAATTTGTATTGATATTGGCAACCAAAACTTAAAGTTTGCCAAATTCAGTGCAAAGGGAGAACTGATTGAACACAAAACAATTCCAAATTCAGAATCTATCAGTATTATTGAATCTCTAAGAACGCAAGGAGAAATTATCATTTCAGATGTTAGCGGAATTACGGATAAACTTACTAAGAATGACAAGATTACGTTTGTAAACTCTCAAACAAAACTACCATTTAAAATCTCTTATCAAACCCCGCATACATTGGGAACAGACCGGTTATGCGGCTTAGCGGGTGCGCTGTATCTCAATTCCTCAGACAGTTGTTTGGTCTTTAATATGGGGACTTGCCTAACGATTGATTTTGTAGATGAGAACAAAATTTATTCAGGTGGAAATATCTCACCGGGACTGTCGTTAAGATACAAGTCATTAAACCAATATACTGCAAAATTGCCATTGCTATCTCCAACACTTAAAACCTCATTAATTGGGGTAGATACACAAACGGCAATTTCCAATGGTGTTCAAAATGGTATCTTGGCTGAGTTGGAATTTTATATCAACCACTTTTCAAAACAATCAAACAAACTCAATATTTTTTTAACAGGAGGAGATGCAGTTTATTTTGAGAAGAAGTTAAAAACAAAGATATTCGCAGCGCCTCTTTTAAACCTTTACGGATTATTTAACATAGCTAAAATTAATGGTATCATATAAGAACCCAATCATTGTTCTATTGCTGTTTATAGCAGGGATTCCTGCATTGTCATCAGCACAAAACAATACCAATTCACCCTATTCATATTCAGGTTTAGGTGAAATGAATCATGGAAACCTAGTAAGAAATAGAGCATTGGGGGGCTTAGTTTCTTCTGAATTTTCTAACAATCACTATAATTATTCCAATCCTGCAAGTATTGGGTTTATTGATAAAACAATTATTGATTTTGGAATCCAAGGTGAAAGAGGTACATTGAGTACACAAAGTAGCTATAGAGACTTTAACAATGGCAATATTAATTATTTCGGACTTGGTTTTAGGGTTATTAGTATAAAAGACAGACACAAGACAGATACTATTTTCAATAAAGACAATAGTATAAAAAAAATTATCAGCCCAAGCAATATCTTTAGTTGGGCATCAGGTGTATCTTTTAGGCCATACAGCAGTTTAGGTGGCGATTTTCAACAAAGAATTGATACTAACTTTGCAAATACAATTTTCTCAAATACCGCCTCCGGAGGGCTAACATCTATAGGGTTTAACAACGGAATTAAAATTGGGCAAAATATCAGTTTTGGTTACTCATTATCACTGATTTGGGGACAGAGTCTCAAAACAAGACTCGTCACATTCCCTGACACACAAGATATTATTACTCTTCAAGATTTAAACTTTATTCAGTATAATGGTATTAGTCATAATTTTGGTTTAGGCATTAAAATCCCTATCAACAAAAAGATTTCCATAAGTTCAGGATTCAGCTATATGCTTTCTCAAAAATTAAATACAAAACAATCAAGAACGGTTAGAAGTTTTGACTACACCTCACAAGGAATACTCGCGCTGCAGGATACAATTATGAATACTGACGAAAAAAGTGGAAGTGTAAAAGCACCATCGTATCTGACCGCTGGAATATCCCTAGAATATAAAGGAAAGTTTAGTATTGGAGGCGAATATGCCGTTCAAAACTGGACTGATGTAATAGACCATGGATGGAATAGCGATTTTAGCAACTTTAACAGGTTAAGTTTTGGAATTACAATTAATCCGGAATCAACACCAACAAGGAGCATGCACAATCCTGAAATTTATTTTGGTTTCAACACTGCTAATCTTAACGCAGTATATTATGACGCACTCGGTAATATAAAACCAATTAAAGAAACTGGCATATCTTTTGGAATAGGGTTACCTATTATCAGAGATATATACACAGCAGACGGCAAACGAGAGAAATACAAATCAATGCTTTATCTATCAGGAGAATATATAAAAAGAGGCGAAGTGACTGAAGGAAGAATCAGAGAGGATTTATATAGACTTTCAATCGGGATGTCACTCACAGATTTATGGTTTATTAAAAGAAAATACAGATAAAAAAATGAAAAAGATACGTTCCAAATTACTTGCAATGAACAAATTATTATTTTTAACATTATTACCATTATGGGCATGTGCCGGGAGCAAAGTTATTCCGATATCCGGGAATACATCCACTCCTGATACCCAAAAAACCAACAATCAAATACAAGAGAACCCTCCTCCCAACACCAACCGCCCCATTGAATGTTTACATCCTTTTGGAGAAAATCCGGAAGATTCCTTGGATATGTTGCGAACATTCTCTCTTTACCAAGAAGGCTTCAAATACAAGCAATATAGCAATGTATATCCAATGTGGCAAAAAATCATGGAGAAAGCACCTTGCGCAAGATTAGGTCCTTATGTTGATGCCGAAACTTTTTTCCCGGTATTTCTTGCTGATTCTACCCTAAAAAACAAACGAGAAATTCTATTAGATTCATTTCTTTGGGTATTTCCTCAGCGAATCAAATACCATGGAAATGAAGGTGCAGTGAAAGGCAGATTGGCCTATTACACTAATCTTTATCGTCCTGCAGAATTTCAGAAAGTAATTGAACTCTGTGAGAGAGCAATCCAAATCGAACAAAATAAGCTGGAATACATTGTCCCTTCTACCTATATGGCGGCAGTATTTAATGCATTCAGAAACAAAAAAGCGAGCAAAGAAGATATTCTCAATGCTTATGACAAGATTGGCAATATTATGGACTTCAATGTTAAAGCCAACGGGCCCTATGTGACATATTGGAAACAAACTCAGGATGGGATTGAAAACAGTCTAAGAGGAATAGTAAAAGGTGAAGATATCGACCAGATTTTTTTACCAAGACTAAAAGCAAACCCTAACGACACTGCCTTACAAGAAAAAATGGTTAAATTATATAGAAGCGCTCAAGCCTATACCAATCCCAACTATATTGCTGTCTTAAAATCACTTTTTGAGAAACGTCCGGATGCTCAAATAGCAGAAGAACTCGCAAAGTACTACGAAAATAACAACGAAATCAAGTTAGCCAACCAATATTATGACAAAGCTGCTGATTATTATGAAGATCCCAAACAAAAAGAAACTATTTACATTCGAATCGCTTCTAACTACCTCAAGATAAATAGCCCATCACAAGCGATAAGCTATGCAAATAAGGCTCTATCACTCAATTCCTCAAATGGTTTTGCACTGATAATTGAAGCTATGGCAAAATACAGCATTGGAGTATCTAATTGTGATGACCCATTTGATAAAAAGGCAGCTGCTTGGGTTGCTATAGATATGCTTCAGAGAGCAATTACTATTGACCCTTCAATTAGAGATGAAGCTCAAAATCGCATTAATACTTACAAAAAACATGCTCCCAACAAGGAAACAGCTTTTTTTAAGGGAATTACAGAAGGACAAACATACAATATCAATTGTATGAATGCCTCAACCACCGTTAGATTCTTTGAATAAAATTAATCACAATACCCTTCTCGACAAAAACCCGTTTGACAACACTTTCTCACGGGTTTTTGTCTTTTTGATTTGTATCTTTCTTATATCATGCACAGAGGACAAGAAAGAAATTAGCAGTGAGATGGATAAACTGCAAGAAATCCTCACCACCGAAACCGCAGAAGACATCAAAATTCTTTATACAGATTCCGGGTTTCTCAAAGCGGTATTAACCTCACCCAAAGCAGTTTCCAAAAGAGGAAATGACAATCCCTATACAGAAATGCCCGAAGGGCTACACACCGATTTTTATAACGGAGACAAACAAATTGAGAGTTCTGTTTCATCCGAGTATGGAATAAGCTACGAAAAAGAGCAAAAAATCATACTTAGAAAAAATGTTGATGTAGTTAATGTCCAAAATGAGAGGCTTAACACAGAAGAACTCATTTGGGATCAGAAAACAAAAAAAATATACTCAGACAAGTTTGTAAAAATAACTACCCCCACAGAAATACTCACAGGGTACGGCCTTATTGCTGACGAAGATTTCAGCAATTGGGTGATAAAAAAAGCAAGTGGAGAATTTAATTTAGAGTAACTTGCACCACCGATGACAGCCAATTGGTTTCTTTTAATTTTATGGATGTTTGTTGCTGCAGTATCTGTGGTAGAATTAACGGTATCCTATCTTGACAACGGTATAGCAAGCATCAAAACATGGTTATTTTTTCTACTTCTTATTGCCTCTTTATTTTTTATTATTAGGCTGAGAAAATTGAGAAACAAAGAAAAGATAAAGCAGAAATAACCATTTTGCTTATTAGAGAGCTAATAAGTTTAGGTTTAATCAATATTCTCAAAATACGCAATACTTCGTATTTATTGTTTCTCTAAATAGCTCATTATTTGCATAATAATTCAACCCTACTTCAGAGATATGCATAGATTTATCAAAGTACAGACTGTTAATGACCAAGATTATTTAATGGCAACAAGAAAAACGTTTGGCACCATTTATATTAATTTCTTTTCAAAAAGATTCAAATTGTTATTTGGCTTAAGAGCAATCAATCTTTTGAGCCTACTATTGCTTTTGATTTCATTTCAACCAAGTTATGCTCAGATAACAGGTTTGACAGTCGAAAAAATAAGCCCCGAGGGAGTAGTTGTTAATTTAGATAATTTTGACGACTACGTTATATTTAAGGACAAATTATTTTTCTTTGGGAGAATGGCAGACAGCGGTAGATGGGAGCTTTGGGTATCTGACGGAACGGAAGCAGGTACTCAAAATACCAATACTGTTAAATCCTTCAAATACTCTGCTACAAACTCTCCTCTTCATTCCATGATAGCTACTAATGATTTTTTTCTATTTAGAGAAGATAAAGATACATTTTGGGTTGAAAACGGTTCGGTTAAATCAGGCGTGCGCGAAAAGTTGTGGGTTTCTGACGGAACAACAACCGGAACAAAATTGATTACTAAATTTGACACAATTTTTCCTCAAAATTTGGCTTTTGACCGCATGGCGACAATCAACAATAAGGTATTAATTAAGGCATGTCCCGGCAATAACAATATTGATGAGTGTCAACTTTGGATTACGGACGGAACTGATGAAGGTACTGAAAAAATAAAAGATTCAATCATCGTACAATTTGACTCAAAAAATTATAAGTACAAAGACAAACTTTATTTTTTTGGTATTAACAGTAAATATGGGGAGGAATTATGGGTAACTGATGGAACAAGTATAGGAACTCATATAGTAAAGGATATTAATCCGGGTATTGCGGGATGTAATTGTACTACGGGTTCATACTCCTTTTTTACTTATAAAGACGAATTATATTTTATGGGAGATGATGGAAGCGGTTTTTATTTTTGGCATACTGACGGAACCGAAGAGGGAACTAGGAAAATAAGCAAAGATTACAATTACAGTTTGGGCTTTTTAGCAAGTTCTAAGTCTTATATATTTAACAATAAAATATTTTTTGTTGGGAATAACGGTAGTTACGGTAACGAATTATGGATATCTGACGGAACTGTTGTGGGCACAAAAATGTTCAAGGATATTAATCTCGGGGCTAATTCTGCTTTTTCGACTATATCAGAATTTCAGGAATTTAATGGAAAATTATATTTTGGAGCAGATGACGGAATACATGGCAATGAACTTTGGGTCTCAGATGGAACAGCACAAGGTACACATATTGTAACAGATTTAGTAGAGGGTGCAAACAGCTTAGCACCAAGTGAGTATTTTGTTTTAAATAACAATCTTTATTGTCTTGTTGGCGCTAACAATATGTATGGCAGAGTTATTAAAACTGACGGAAGTGCAGGAGGTACAATGTTTGTTCCCGGAATAGATATCGGCAATGCGGTGAATATTAGAAATTCCTTTGTGTACAACGGAAGATTATTTATTAAAGCAAATATCAATGGTTCCGGAGGAAATATTCTCTATGCTCTAAACGATGCAAGGACAAAGTTCGAGGTTGCGTATGAGAACACTCAATATTATAAATGGATTTCGGACAACACACAAATTATACCTCATGATGGCTCTCTCTTTTTTGTCACAGGACTAAGCGAACTGATGAAATTGTCTTTCAGTCCTCTTGCCAACATTTTAATAAATCAAAAAACAGAATCCGGAATCAATTGTTTTCCAAACCCTGCTGATGATTATTTGATTATTGAATGTTCTGATAACAATACTACCTTTACCATAAACAACATACTCGGACAAAAAATTAAGGAGTTTACTTTATCCAAAGGACAAAACACAATAGACATTAGCGATTTAGAATCCGGATTATATATAATCCTTGATAACACTCATTCAACATCACAAAAATTAATCAAGAAATAAAATGAAATATAAAATCAGAACAATCGGAATTATTTTGGGGTTCCTTGTTTTATTTCAAGCATGTAAAAAAGACAAAAAAGACGATGCCGATAATAAACTGGGTGACAAGTTAATTGTCTTTACCGGTACAAAGGACAACAAAATGGGCGATATTTTTATATGTAATCCATCCGGAAAAGCAGTTACAAAAATCAGTACAGAAGAAAGTGGCAATGTCTTTAATACTCACTCAAATCCAATTTTTTCTCCTGATGGAAAATATATTATGTACCTGCAAACTCCCCCATATTCTTATAGCATTTATAATGTATCAACTAAAGAGTTGAGCGAATACAAAGTAATAAACAATATCTCATGGTATGACAAAAACTCGGTTGTCTATCAAAAGACCGTTTGGCCCTATGACTTAAAGGTATCAGACAACGGAGGCACGGGAGCTGAAACTAACTTATTAAACAGCACTACTGACACCTTAATTGATCCTTACAAAATTTCCCGTTCTTGTTGGAGCAAGAACAATGAATGGTTAATAGTCTCCGGTAAAGTATATAGCAAGGACAATTTATTCCCTCCCAAAAATAATTGTATGGTAATCATTGATCCAAAATTGGGAAAAGTAGTTGACTTTTACGAATTACCACATTTTAAAGATTGTGAAGACAATTATTATGTAGTCAATTCTAAAGTTGCATGGAGCTATAAGGATTCCGTTTATGTTCATAATTTGGACAATAAGGAAACAAGTAGTTTTAGTGTCAATATTGTGGGAGCTGAAGGCTTTCCAAAGTATATAACCCTTTCTCCTAACGGTTCTAAAATTGCTTTCAGCATTAATCTGAATGTTGCAAACAAAGGGAAAAGAACATGTATTTATACATGCGGACTTAACGGAACTAACAAAACCAACCTAACTATTGGTGATGAAATTGATGTTATGAGAAGTACATACTCTGACTGTGCACCTTTTTGGTTAAATAATAACGAAATCTTATATGCAGAAAGCTATCTCTATATTATAACTGACGAGATAAATCCAAAGATAACTAAAATGAAAGCAGAAATATCACCTGATAACTTTGAAACGGCATCGGGTATGAATATTGGTATAGGCGCAAATTACAATTAATTAAATTGAAAGAATGAAAAACTCAATATACATTTTTGCGATAGGCATTCTATTGTTATCTGCATGCAAAAAAGATAAGAAAGTAGGCAGTAATGATAACAAGAATCAAGGACCTGCAAAAGAACTTAACAGTTGGACACTTATAGGTTCAGGAAAAAACAATGTTTTTTATAACGATTTGGAATATTATCAACTCTTTTTGTCTAAAGTTCACCGCCACTCCGGAGGAGAGATTGATGTTCTATTTGGCACTCAATACAAAATGCCCAATTACTTTGGCTCAGGAAATGGAATTTTTATTGATTCGGACAGGTGGTTATTGGACAAGAACAGAAAGATGCTTAGGCGATTCAACAGAAGTAATGACTATCAATCTCCTGAAGCCAACATATTTGACCCTATTTATGAAACCTCATTAGGAGAAACTTATGTGGTAGGTTGGTTCTTCCCTATCTGGATTGATGTTAAAGGTACAGGAGTAGGGGAAGTCGATATCTTTAAAGAAGAAGAAAATATGACTAATTCTAGCATTTCTCCCATAAGTAAAATTGGATACAAGTATGGAAACGTAAAAGAAGATAATTTCATAATTAAGACGAATAACTCATTAGAAAATATTGCAATAGGAAAAAACTCTCAATACAATCAATATTTTGTTGTTTCAACAGGAAAGGAATATGATACCGCATTGTTTGTTTTATCAGCTGTATCTCCACAAACCAATCCTGATGATAAATATGGTAACGTTAGAGAAATGCATATCATGTTTACAAAGAAGATACATGACATCCTTCCTGAATGGGATAAAAATTTTAGCTGGGACTATTACCAATATAAAAACAATCCGGATATTCTGTATTTAATGGGAAGAGGAGAAACAAAACTGTATGTTATACAAGTTGACTTGAACACTTTCAAATTCAAATTGGTAAAAACCTATGACAACTTACCCAGCAACAGATATTATTATAAGTTTCAAACAATATATCCTATTGAAGATGAAGAAGGAACTATGATTTTGACCGCTCAGACTGAGCTTTTAAACCCATCATACCCTTTCAAAGCCATGTTGCTAAAGAACGGGCAAGTGAGTAACATACAACTGCCCGAATTTTATCCTGAAATATTCAAATCAGCAAAATCATTGTATTATGAGAAGGGAGAAATGTGGCTGATGGTAAGTAATACCGATGGAGAATGTTTCTTATACAATAAAAAATATTAATGAATTAGCTTTATGAAAAAGACTCTATTATATACTATCATAGGTTTAATAACTGTTTTAACCGTTCAAAAAAGCTATTCGCAAACAAGACCTGATTACAAAGTACCCGTTCCTAATGTTGTATCATTGAGCAAGGCATGTTTGAATTTCAAGCCGGACAACTCTGGCATCTATTCCTATTTGAATACGATTGATATGTTTAGCGATGAGAATAATGATATTTACATACTAACATTAACCACAAAGAACACCAATCTTATACCTCAAATTACCTTTGCAGATAATTCAACTTCACCAAGAACTTTTGAACCTTCTGAACTGACATCATTGACAGGCAACGGTTATGCGAATTGCTATTTTCTCTCTAAATATAAGATAGACGGAACTCTTGACTGGGTTACATCTTTTAACAGAATGCCTATAAAGTACTTTGTAGATGAATATGAGAACAAAGTGATACTATTGTTTGATTATGGTAATATTCCTTTGGTAATCAATGGAGAAACTCAAGCAACAGATAGTTTTTCATATTATGGAGGCAAAAGATTTATTTACTCTATTAGTAAAAATACGGGTGAACTGGTTTCATCCTATAACCATTTAGGCACTATCGATTTAGTTTATGCAGGTACTAATAAAATCCTTATTAAAAACGACAATTTGGTACCAGCCGCATCTTCAATCTATTACGGCTTTTTCAAGAACAACAATGTTGTCAAATGGCAAAAAGCCACAAATAACTCAGATTCCATCCTTGTTTATAACAAAACACAAAACAATCTTTGGCTTATAAAATCATTTCTGTATGACAAATACAGAATATGCACAATTAGTTCAGACAGCCTCATATTCGATAATACTGAGAAGACATTGTTTTTTAATCCTAATTCAATCCCACAAGAAAAGATTGTAAAAATGAAACTTAAAAAATCAGGAGGTTATATTGCAAAAACTTCTTATGGAAATTTTGTCAATATGGATTCAAATTCCAATCTAATATGGAAAATAAAACTCATTGATAACATCTATGATAGAGACTTTACCATTGATAATGACGACAATATGTGGCTGAACTTTAATTCACAAGGGTTGAGTCAAACACTAACAATCGAACCCTCAAATAAAAAATATTTTATTAATGTCGGTCTCGATGCGTATTTAAGCTATCAATGGAAAATAGATGGTAAAACCGGTGAAGTTATGGGATACTACATTAACGGTTATGGAAGTGACGGATATGGTGTCAATAATGGTTATTCGGTTTATGGTAAGACTATATCTTTAATAACAAAATCCAATGTTTTGGTTAATAACTCTGCCTTACACTCAATCGTTTATTTCCCGGATATAACAGGCAATTATAAACCTTATTACTGCACTTGTTCCAAAGATTACAATTCTTTCCCCTTTCAAACCGTTTGGGCTGCATTTGACCTTAATGATTTTCACACAATGAACCTGCCCGGTGAAAACGACCCTATTTTCAACACATTCAAGGTTTATCCAAACCCCTCACAAGGAAGTTTTACTATCGAGAACACAAGTCCTGCACAATACAAACTCTATGACATGATGGGAAGATTGACTGCTGAGATAGTAACCGATTCGGAAAATTTCAAAGTAGAAAATCTTAACTTGAAAAAGGGAATCTATTTTCTCATCAATACAAACACCGGAGACAATAGAAAAATTATTGTTGAATAAGCTTATCCCTTATTAACCGGAAGATTCATCTAAACAGTTGCTGACTGAGCATTTATTGATTTTTCAAAAATGGCTTATCAATTTCCAATTTTATAAGAAGTCATTGACAATGAACCTGCTATGGCTTTGTCATTGAAAATACTGATTTCTTCATTGGATTCTGCTAATGCCAATGCATACAATAATGGCAAATAATGCTCGGGGCTTGGAACAGACAGGTCAAAAGCCCTGCCCAATGTTTTATAATGAACTATTTTTTCAAAATCTCTATTGATAATGCTCTTTCTAACAGTGTCATTGGCTTCAATAGCCCAGTCATATCCATAATTCTCGTTAATCTTATCCCATGCAACAAGCCGAAGGTTATGCACTATATTTCCGCTTCCAATAATTAAAATACCTTTTTTTCTTAGACCGGACAATTCCTTTGCTAACTCATAATGATATTTTGCATCCTTAGTGTAGTCAATACTCATTTCAATTACCGGCACATCTGCATTAGGATAAAGATGTTTGATAACAGTCCATGCGCCATGGTCAAGTCCCCATTGTTGCGTTAGCCCTATTTCTGATTTTGTTATTATTTTTTGGGTTTCTTTGGCAAGTTCAGGGTTTCCCGGTGCGGGGTATTCCACCTCATATAATTCTTTGGGAAAGCCTCCAAAGTCGTGGATGGTCTTTGGAAAATCCATAGCAGTAACAAAAGTTCCTTTGGTTTCCCAATGTGCAGAAATACAAATAATAGCGTTGGGTTTAGGGATTTGTTTACTAATTTTTCTAAAGCCTTCTACAAATTCATTTTCTTCGATTGCATTCATAGGATTTCCATGACCCACAAACAAAACCGGCATCTTTTCAGTTTTTTTATAAAAAGAGTGAACTCTATTTAATGCATTCATTCTCATTGTGCATAAGAGAAAGGGAGAAAATATTAATGATTTAACAAACTCTTTTCTGTCCATTCCAAGACAAAGGTCAGTAAAATTATTGTGTTATAAATAAAGCACTTATAATATTTGGATGAATAATCCATTTTTTATTCTGATTATTTTCTCTCAGAACTTTCTTGTGAAATAAAGGAACTAATATTATCGGCAATATAATCAAGTTGTTCCTTTTCCATTTCTGTGCTTATAGGCAATGATATTACACAAGAAGCCAAAAACTCCGAAACAGCAAGATCCTCATTTGTTTTATATGCATTTTGTTGATGAATTGGAATTGGATAATAAACCATTGAAGGAATATTCTTTGATGCAAGATATGATTTGAATTTCTCTCTGTCAATTCCATTTAAAATCATGGTATATTGATGAAAAACATGGGTGGAATAATCTGCCCTTTCGGGAGTTTCTATAAATGGTTTAAGAGATTTGAAGGCATCATCATAAAAATCTGCAACTTGATTTCTTTGTGTATTGTATTCATCCAAATGAGGCAACTTTGCCAATAAAATCGCTGCTTGTAATGTATCTAAACGGGAGTTAACGCCCACTAAATCATGAATATATTTTATTTTTTGACCATGATTGGCAATCGATTTAATTTTTTCTCCTAAAACTGAATCTTGTGTAAAGATGGCACCTCCATCACCATAGCAACCAAGATTTTTTGAAGGGAAAAAGGAAGTTGTACCAATATGACCGATAGTACCGGCCTTCTTGATTGTGCCATCAGAAAAAGTATAGTCGGCACCTATTGCCTGTGCGTTGTCTTCAATAACATAGAGATTATATTCTTTAGCAATATTGAGCAGTTGTTCCATTGGAGCACATTGCCCAAACAAGTGAACGGGCGCAATAACCTTAGTTTTATCAGTTATTTTTTGTTTAACAGAATTAGGGTTTAGCGTATAAAATCTTGGGTGAACATCTGCATAAACGGGTTTTAATCCTAAAAGTTTCACGACCTCAGCCAGGGCAACATAATTAAAAGAAGGTATAATAACTTCATCACCGGGCTTTAAATCGAGTGCCATCAAGGCAATTTGCAATGCATCCGTTCCGTTTGCGCAAGGGATTACATAATTTACATCTAAATATTTCCCCAATTCTTTGGAGAATGTGCGAACTTCGGGTCCATTGATAAAAGCAGTTGAGTCAATAACGGATTCAATTCCTTTGAGAACTTCATCTTTGATTTTTAGGTATTGACCATGCAGGTCAACCATTGATATAGGCTTCATTATGTTGTTGTGATATTTGACGACAAAGGTATATTAGTATTGCTGATTTTTGTTTTTCTGATAAACTTCTTTGGAGTAAAAGCAGCAATCGTAAATCCGAACCAAAGCTGCCATGTATAAGGATTAAGCGATGCAACCATATAACTCTCAAAAATAGCAATAACCACTGCCCCAAAGAACATAGGTGCAATTGAGGGGGATTTTCGCTGAGCTTTAAAAACGAGATAAATCAATCCTGATAAGAATGTTACCAATCCCAAGAGTCCGGTATTTAGCCAAATAGTGAGATAAGAATTGTGAATATTTCCATAGTTATGTATCAGCATAGGGATTTCAGCATACCATTTTTGGTCCCAATGTGAATATTCCGCATAAGTAAACCCATACCCCAACCAATAATGACTCTGAATTTCACGCCAACATGCATCCCAAACATAAATTCTTCCAGATGCATAAGAGATTGTATTCAATCTAAACTCTGATTGGAGTCCAAAATCAATAATAAGTTTTTCAACCCAAACTGTTATAACCGCATACGAGGAAGCAATAACGAGTGTAATGACGAGTCCCATGAAAAACTTGATTCTGACTGTTCGGAAAATGAGAAATATGATAAGTGCCAATAATGCACTTCTTGAAGAGCTTATAACAATCGTTATAAGAAAAACCCCGATAAATGCCCAAAACATTGTATTTGAAAATAGTTTAGGATATTTATCTCTTATCAAAGCAATACACATAACAAACAAAGCCGAGAAAATACCCACCCCATTGGGATTCCTATGAATACCATTAAATCTTCCAAAATGTGCAAATCCATCGGGATTAACCTGTGCCATCAAAATACTCAACCCGTAGAGAAACACAAATACAAAAAGAAGTTTTCTTAAAAAAACTATCCCCCCGGGTTTATTCAGTAGGTGCAATACTGCAGCAGGAACAATAAATATCATCAGTCCGTAAGAGACCAACTTCTGAAATCCAATAAATTCAAAATTAACAAGCACTAATCCGAGTAGAGCCACAAAGAGATAGGCCCAAAAGTAACTAATCAGAGAATTTTTGATTGGATTTTCTGTTTTTGTTATGATATATACAAACAACATCATAACTACAAACTCTTTGGCATTACCGGCTCGTTCAAACATTGGCATTACACTATCCGAAAACAAGAGAATAACCAAGAAGAGAATGAGTGCATCACCCAATCTATTTTTACTTAGATTCCATAAAATAATTCCTAACACAAC
Organism: Bacteroidota bacterium; assembly: GCA_024103355.1. GTDB lineage: Bacteria > Bacteroidota > Bacteroidia > NS11-12g > UBA955 > JALOAG01. The sequence continues at coordinate 64,548 of JAGFIU010000016.1, read as the reverse complement.
AGTTATGGCAACAAGAGTTCCTCCAAATGAGGAAAGAAGAATAAGCAACAACTGAATGAGTATCTCTTTACTCAGTAAGAATAATCCTTTTGCTTCTTTGAGAAGTTGCTGCACGGTTGCGAAGTTATAAAACTATTTTATGCGAGAATAAGACTTAGAACTGTTGTCCTAAATAGAAATGAAAATGTCCGGGTTTGCCTCCCGGATTCACTTTTTTCCAATCAAATCCATATCCATAATCTACGCCAATCAATCCAAACATAGGCAAGAAGAAACGGACACCCACCCCTCCGGCTCTTCGTAAATCGAAAGGATTAAAACTCTTAAAATCAACCCATGCGTTTCCTGCTTCTAAAAAAGATAAGACATAAATAGTTGCATTAGGATTGTCTGTTATTGGAAACCTTAACTCAAGTGTTTGTTTGCTAAAAATAGTTCCTCCAATATTTCTAAGTCCGGTCACAGCAGTAGATACATCACCTTCGTCATACCCTCTTTGTGCAATAATTTCTGTTCCATAAAAGGTAAATCCGGACAAACCGCTACCTCCTACAATGAATCTCTCAAAAGGCGATAACCCAATCGCTGAATTGTAGCTTCCCATCACCCCAAAGCGCGTTCTTGCCATCAATACAAACTTGGTTTTATTAAATGGCTTTAGATACCACTCAGCATCAAATTTCCATTTGTGGTATTCTACCCATTTGTACTTTTCTTCATTAGATACTGACGACCAATCCTTTTTTGAAAATATTGATAATGGAGGGGTTAATGCTAGAGAGAGTGAAACATTACTTCCTCCTGTAGGAAAAATAAAGCCTCCTTCCAATGCATTCCTGGAAAGTGATGTTTGGAATTCCAATGTTCGTGATTTTCCATTCTCGATTACCTCAAAAAAATCTCTGCCATTTTGAATTTTATAACGTTGAAAAGTAAGGGCATACATAATTGAGAAGTTGTCATCAGGCCATTTGAGCCTCTTAGCTAATGAAACACTTGCTCCGGTAGTCATCATTGATTGTCTGGCAGGGTCGCTCTTAGGTCTTCCATTAAAATTATAAACAGAGTGAAAGATACTGGAAGTAAATGAATTGGGCTTTTTTCCTCCCAACCAAGGTTCAGTAAAAGAGAAGTTATATGCTTGGAAAAAGCCACTACTTTGCCCCCTCAAAGATAACTTTTGACCATCACCAACCGGAATCGGATTCCATAGTTTTGGGTTCATCATCTTCCTTGCCGAAAAGTTATTCAAAACCAACCCTAGAGTACCCACAAATTGAGCACTCTGCCCGCCATATCCGGGTCCAACGCCTCCTGATAGTTCAATCTGATCAGATGCTTTCTCAACGAGCGTATACTCAATATCAACAGAACCATCTGCCGGATTGGGCTTGGGGACTACATTGATTTGCTGAGGATCAAACAATCCCATAGATGCCAATTCTCTAACAGTTCTTTGAATATCCGAGCGCGAGAATTTCTGTCCGGGTCTAGTTCTCAGTTCTCTGATAATCACATGGTCACTGGTCTTGTAGTTGCCTCTGATTATCATATTCCTGAGTGTAGCTTGCTCTCTTTCTTGAATCTTTATTTCTACATCTATTGAATCTTCTTCAACATTAATTTCCAATGGGACTGCATTGAAAAATAAATATCCATCGTCCATGTATAACCCTTGAATATCATACCCATCCGGACTAGCATATAATTTTTCATCAAACCTAGATTGATTATAAACATCTCCCGGTTCTATATCTAACACTTTATGCAGTATCTCATCAGAAAACTTCGTATTGCCGGTAAATTTTATACTTCTAAAATAATACTGCTTTCCTTCTCTAATTTTAATTTTTGAAACAACTCTGTTGGGGCTGATCTGTACTATAGAATCACTTAGAATCTCCATGTCCCTAAATCCTTTTGAATGATAGATTCTTATTAGATTCAGTTTGTCCATTTCATAATCATCTTCAATAAATTTTGCAGACTTGAATATATTAAGTTTGTTCCGTTTACGCTTAGTGTTTTTGAACCCTTTTCGAAGCTCGGCATCTGACAATACATTATTCCCTTCGAAAATAAAATCATATAGCTTTACCTTTTGACCTTTATCTACATATATTCTGAAAATATTTGCATTACTTTTTTCCTTATCAGGGATAGATTCAATTTTGACTTCTGCGTTAAAATAGCCCTTTTCATAATAATATTTCTTAATTTCACGTGTTGTCTTATTAATAAGATTCTCTGTAATAATCATATTACCTTCGAGAGAAATCTCGTCTCTTAAATTTCTTGCCTCAGACCGTTTTAGTCCGGGAAAAGTAAATTTGGACAAACGAGCCCTTTCTTTTACCCAAATGATGATATTAGCCGTATCGCCACGAAGTTGCTGAAGATAAACTTTAACATCTGAAAAAAGTTCTTGTTTCCATAAGTTTGTTATGATTTCACTAACCCTTGTACCAGGAATCTTTATTTTCTGGCCAACAGATAAGTTTGAATAGACAACTATTAGGGGTGTTTCAACAAACACGTTGCCTTCAACAATGATATTATTAATGACAATTTCTTTCTGGTTGTCGAAATCAAGATTTAACAGTTGCGTACTGTCTTTTTGCCCATATAAACTACTCATAGAAAGTAGTGTAAATAGGATATATAAATATGGCTTATTGCTTCTCATTCACTAACTGTTCACTGGTTTTCCCAAATCTTCTTTCTCTTTTTTGATATTCAATAATTGCTTCATAAAAATCTTCTTTCTTAAAGTCAGGCCAAAACGTTGGACTGAAATAAAATTCAGAATAAGCAGATTCCCAAAGTAAGAAATTACTTATACGAAGTTCTCCGCCTGTTCTAATAATCAATTCCGGTTCAGGAAACATTGAGGTGCTTAGCATTTTAGAAATCATATCTTCATTGACTTGTTCAAGATTCAACTCTCCGATTTTTACTTTCTCCGCAATTAACTTGGTTGCATTCGTAATATCCCATTTTGCGCTATAGTTAATAGCCAAAATAAGGGTAATTCCTGATAGGTTTTTAGTATTTTCAACCGCTTCCTTAATTTCATTATATACGTCAGGAGACAAACCAGCAACATCACCGATAGTCATCAGTTTTATTCCTTTTTCCGATAATGTTTTAAGTTCTTTTCTTAAGGTTTTGACTAAAAGATTCATTAGCCCACTTACTTCAAAAAGTGGTCTATTCCAATTTTCTTTTGAGAATGTATATAGTGTGAGATATTTAACACCTATTGTAGCAGCTACTTCTACAATATCTCTGACAGAACTTACACCGTATTCATGACCAATTAATCTTGTCAACCCTCTTTTCTTTGCCCACCTACCATTACCATCCATAATAATAGCAACATGTTCAGGCACTTTATCTTTATCAATCTGTTTATTTTCCAAAGTATTAAATAACTCGGGCGAATTTATGCTAAAATGACTTATCGTTTGCACATGGGCGTTTGCCAAATTTATACCCAATCCTAAAGTTCAAAAAGAAATACCAATCTTTGAGATGTGGGTCTCCTCTCATCATTTTATCAGGTGCTGTAAAACTTAAATCCTTGTTTTCCTTGTAGCGATGTGACATTAGAGCTGCAAGCTGTCCTTGCTGCGAGAGGATTCTATTATAATCGGGATACTCTCCCTTTACATCATCAAGATAATCTGTCCAAGTTTTTCTAAATCCAATCTCAAATCCAGCAACAAAGTTTTGTCCATGCTTCCATTTTAAACCAAAGCCGAGAGGGACTGCGGGTTGGACTGTACTATAAGTTTTAACCCCATTCTTACCTTGTCCTTCTGTTCCTAAGTCTCTCAAAAAGATAACTTCATTATTGTATTTAGTCTTTGGTTCAAACTTGAAAGCAGTTATTCCTGAAAGAACATAGGGCGAGAATGAAGACATATTTGGACTCAGCCCGAAAGGAGAAAAATTAAATTCTGCTATTATTCCTCCTTCAAAAATCGTGGAATAAAAACTTAAATTTCGTTGAGAATATGCTGAAAAATTCTTATCAGAACCGGAAATTTTTGCATACGCTATTTGATATCTCAAGGAGAGCCACTCGTTATAATTCCGTTGAAAATATGCCCCAAACATAGGGTGAGTTTCTGAAATCACAATTTCATTTGCTAAATCACCATGATAGTTTGAGCCTCCAAACATTATCCCAAATTCCATTTTACCAGCAAAGAATCTTTGCGCTTCAGAAATAGAGTTTGAAGTCAGAAGTAAAGTAAAAAGGAGGTATTTAAGATTTGGACTTATCATTCAAAATTAAAACAAGGGACTTTCCCACCTAAAATTCTATAGGTTATATTAATCCCTCCAAACATATACCAGTCCTTGGTTTTGCTATTACCTCTGGCTTCATCTTGAAGAAATGGTTCCTCTCCTACCTCATAAGAACGGTCATAAAGTGCTTTTGACATATAGCCACCTGCACCACCTACAATAATGGGGTCCCAATATTTTGTAGAGATATCATCAAGGTAGTCGGTAAATGTTTTTCTTAATCCAACTTCAAAACCGACTGTCCAATGGTCGCTGAGTTGGAACTTATATCCTGCACCGAATGGAATACTAATCTGGGTAAGTGCATACCTCTTATTGCTATTATTCTTCGTAGTTTCTTGTGCTTCAGTAGAAAGCGGCTGTAACTCAACCCAACTACCATCTCTTGATGCTAAACTAGGGTCCATATTTGGCAAGCCGGCATGATAGAAAAATTGGGTTTGTGGATTAAACTTAATCACGGCAATAGATGCAAAAAGGTAGGGGCTAGAAGCTAAATGAGTTCTTGTTTGCTGCCAACTCGTTAGATTCCATTCAAAACCTCCCGAGAACTCAAGTAAATTAGAGCGGAAATTCAAGTTCCGCCTTCTCCTAAAATCATCATCACTAAAATTCTTATCGTCTCCACTGATACGCATATACATTGCAGCTGCTCTGAGACTGATACTCGGGTTGAGATTATATCTAATCATTACACCTCCTGCAAGATGAGTCTCGCCAAGTACAGTCATAAATGTCTTTGTAAGTTCCCCGGTGTAATTTGAACCTCCTATAAAAATTCCAAAATCTAATGCCGTTTCTCTCTTTGATGGCATTGGGTTCTGTGCCGATAAAGAATCAATTAAAAAGAACGTAACTCCGAAAAAACAAGAATAAAGGAATAAGGTAGAATATCTTTTCATTTTATTAACTATTGATACATCTGTTTTGTGACGTGCGAATTTATACTCTTAACGCAATATAACTAAATTTATTTTGGTTTATTATATTTGAGTTTGAGCTATTGGGATGGTTCAACCCGGGATTTAATAATCTAAATGTTTCGTTCAATGATATAGTTCAAGACTGAAATAAGTCGTGTTTTATATCTGCTTTCGGGTAATATTTGTATAGCTTTCAGAGCTTTCTCTTTATAATCATTCATTTTTCCTCTTGCATATTCGGGGCCACCAGAGTTAACAATAAATGACACAACCTTCTGAACCTTCTCAGAATCTATTCTTTTTGACTTAAAGATTCTGATAATTTCTCTCTTTTCACTATTCTCAGCATGATTCAATGAGTAGATAAGAGGTAAAGTCATTTTCTTCTCTTTGATATCCACTCCTTTTGGTTTGCCTGAACTATCTTCATTGAAGTCAAACAAGTCATCCTTAATTTGGAAAGCCATTCCTGCATTTTCTCCAAATTCTCGCATTGCATTTTTAATTTCGGTTGAATCAGTTATACTGGCAGCGCCAATAGCACAACAAGCTGCAAACAAAGAAGCAGTTTTTCCTGATATAATTCGATAGTAATCCACTTCTTTTATATCAAGTTTACGAGCTTTTTCCAATTGAAGCAACTCTCCTTCTGCCATTCTTTTCATTGCATCTGAAACAATTTCAAGCATTTCAAAATCTTTATTCTCAACAGCAATAATGAGACCTCTTGATAATAAAAAATCACCTACTAATACCGCTACCTTATTCTTCCAAAGTGCATTGATAGAAAAGAACCCTCTTCGTTTGTAACTCTCGTCCACTACATCATCATGGACAAGTGTTGCAGTATGCAATAATTCAACTAGTGATGCTCCTCGATAGGTTTTTTCATTGATATCCCCACAACACCCTGCAGAGAGAAGTACCATTGTAGGTCTAATTTGCTTGCCTTTGCGTTTGACTATATAGCCTAATACAGTATCAAGCAGTGAAACTTTAGTTTTTACTCCTTTAGCAAAAGTTGCTTCAAATCCAGCAAACTCTTCTTTTAGTTCTGCTTTTATATCTTTTAATATATCAGCCACACTGCTTTTTTTCAGGCTGCTAAATTACAACTGTTTGCATAAAAGCATGGTATTTCGGATTTTTAATTTTATTTTTGTGCCTCCTAAAAAAAGTTCATGTTAAATCTTGTATTATTTGGTCCTCCGGGTGCAGGCAAAGGCACTCAATCTGCTAAATTAGTTGACACTTTTAATCTTGTTCATCTGAGTACGGGAGATATTTTTCGTTATAACATCAAACATGAAACTGAACTTGGAAAACTTGCAAAATCCTATATTGACAAAGGTGAATTAGTTCCTGACGAGGTTACAATCAATATGTTGAAAGATGAATTAAATAAATATCCCAATGCCAAAGGATTTATTTTTGATGGTTTTCCAAGAACCGTTCCTCAGGCTCAAGCCCTTGATACTCTTTTGGCAGAAAAGAAAACACATATCTGCCTTATGCTTTCCTTGGATGTTCCCGAAGATGAGCTCACCCGAAGACTCTTAGAAAGAGGAAAGGTCAGCGGACGTTCGGACGACACCGATGAATCTATTATCAGAAACAGAATCAGGGTTTATAATGAGCAAACTGCTGTTGCAGCAGAGTTTTATGACAAACAAAATAAATACAAGAAAATTATGGGTGTTGGTGCGATTGAGGATATTTTTAAACGATTGGCTGACGAAGTGAATAAATTCCTTCCGGCATCTCTATAAAATCACTACAGTAACTTTGGTTCTCAATTAAAATCATGGCAGAAAATTTTATTGATTATGTCAAAATCTATATGCGTTCAGGAAAGGGCGGTAGCGGAAGCGCACATTTTCATAGGGCCAAGGGTAATCCCAAGGGAGGACCGGATGGAGGAAACGGTGGGCGAGGCGGTCATATTATCCTAAAAGGAAATAGCCATTTATGGACTTTATTGCATCTCAAATACCGCAAGCATATTTTTGCGGATAACGGAAAATCAGGAGAGGAAAATCAAAGAACCGGCTCTGACGGGAAAGATGAAATACTCGAAGTACCTTTAGGAACAATAGCAAGAGATGCTGATACGGGAGAAATCCTTTGTGAGATAACACAAGACGAACAAAAACAAATCCTTTTACAAGGTGGCAGAGGCGGTTTGGGCAATGTAAACTTTAAAAGTTCTACCAACCGGGCACCTCAATATGCACAACCCGGTGAGCCGGCAATAGAAAGAGCAGTAATTCTTGAATTAAAAGTCCTGGCAGATGTCGGATTGGTTGGTTTTCCAAATGCAGGAAAATCTACATTACTATCTGTAATTTCTGCTGCGAAACCCGAAATAGCTGATTATCCTTTTACTACCATTACACCTAATTTGGGTGTAGTAAAGTATTATGATTATCAATCTTTTGTGGTTGCGGATATACCAGGGATTATTGAAGGCGCAAGTGAAGGAAAAGGGTTGGGTCACAGATTCCTCAGACATATTGAAAGAAATGCCGTGTTGCTTTTTCTTATCCCGGCTGATTCTCAAGATATCATGGCGGAATACAAAATCTTGGTAAATGAAATTAAGAAATTCAATCCTGAAATGTTGCTCAAAGAAAGAGTGCTTGCAATCAGCAAATGTGAGTTATTGAGTGATAAAGAGCGCAAAAAAATAGAAACAAAACTCAAGAAGCTAAATCCGATTTTTATTTCTTCTTTGGCCGGAATCAACATCAAAGAACTTAAAGATGTTCTTTGGAATGCAATTAATCAATCTTATGAGTCAGGGGATTCCGCAGTACATTAAATAATTCTATCCCAAGGAACTCTACTTAGTATTAATACTAAGCTGATACCAAAAAAGATAAGACCAACTTTATTTTTCTTTTCTTCCGAAGCCCTTTTAATTTTTGCACTTCCGATATGGATAAATAGAATACCGAGTGTCATCATCAATGGATGTTCAAGCGCATAAAATCTAGCCAATGAATCAGACATTTGGGAAAACGCTGCAAACCAGCCGTTCATAAAGTATATACCAAAACCTACTATGAGTTGCAATCCCGAAATAATAACTGCAAAGAGTCTAAGGTTATTTTGAAGTTTACTTAATGGCTTTCTGCTTGAATTATTAATAAAGAAAAGAACAACCATAACAATAAGAATTGCAAGTAATAACCAAGCTGTAAGGTTGTGAAGGTGTAGGAATCCTGTTTTCATTTTATGTATTATTTGTGGTGCAAATATGGACTAAAACCAACTTCATTTGAATAATTCTAAACAAGAGGTTTAGATTTTCGATATATTATTTGAATTTATCTGATGTAATTATCAACCTGCCCAGTTCTCTCTATCCAAGCTTCGGTATTGAATTGCTTCTGCAAGGTGCTCTACCTGGATTTGAGCGCTATCTGACAAATCAGCAATCGTACGAGCTACTTTAAGGATTCTGTCATAAGCTCGAGCAGAAAGATTAAGCCTCTCCATTGCGGTTTTGAGCAATATCTGTCCTGCTTTTGGGATAGCACAGATATCGTGGATTCTATTGGATTGCAATTGTGCGTTGCAATAGATTCCATCCTGATTTTCATATCTCTTTTTCTGGATTTCTCTTGCTTTCACAACACGTTGTTTCACATCTTTGGATGTTTCAGAGGGTTTTTCTCTATTGGCAAGCTGTTCAAAAGAAACGGGAGTAACTTCAATATGAATATCAATCCTGTCAAGCAGAGGTCCTGATATTTTACTTAGGTATCGTTGTACCACACCCGGACCGCAAACACATTCCTTCTCCGGATGGTTATAATATCCGCAAGGACAAGGGTTCATACTCGCAACCAACATAAAACTTGAGGGATATTCAACTGTAAATTTTGCTCTGCTGATAGTGATTCTTCTTTCTTCCAAAGGCTGTCTCAACACTTCCAGAACGGTTCTCTTAAATTCAGGCAATTCATCCAAAAACAATACACCGTTGTGTGCTAAAGAAATTTCACCCGGCTGCGGTATATTTCCTCCTCCCACAAGAGCAACGTCACTCACAGTATGATGTGGTGAGCGAAATGGTCTTGTTGCGACAAGGGATGCATTGCTTCCTAATTTTCCAGCAACCGAGTGAATCTTGGTGGTCTCAAGTGCCTCTTGCAAAGTCATGGGAGGCAAAATGGTGGGAAGTCTTTTTGCCAACATGGTTTTTCCTGCTCCGGGAGGGCCTATTAATATGATGTTATGCCCACCGGCTGCTGCTATTTCCATTGCACGTTTGATGTTTTCTTGACCCTGCACATCTGCAAAGTCAACATCAAAGCTATCTATCATATTAGCAAAATCACCGCGAGGGTCAGCTACAGCAGGTTCAAATTCTTTTACATTGTTAAAAAAATCAACAACATCCAGAATATTTTCCATACCATACACCTCAAGTCCTTTGACAATAGCCGCTTCTTTGGCATTTTGCACAGGTAGAATAAATCCTTTGAATCCTTCTTTTTTTGCTTGAATGGCAATGGGTAATACTCCTTTGATAGGCACAAGACTACCGTCTAATGAGAGTTCTCCCATGATAATATATTCCGGAATTCTGTCTGCAACAATCTGTTCCGATGCTGCCAATAATGCAGTGGCAATTGTCAGGTCATAGGCTGAACCTTCTTTTTTGAGGTCAGCAGGTGCCATATTAATAACTACTTTTTTTCGGGGCATCTCCAACCCTGAATTTTTAAAAGCAGTTTCAATTCTCAGCTGACTTTCTTTTACTGCATTGTCCGGCAATCCAACAAGAAAATAACCCACTCCGTTGCCCAAATTCACCTCTACTGTGATCAAACCCGCATTGACACCATAGACCGCAGAACCAAAAGTTTTTATCAGCATAGGCAACAAAAATAAGTGAAAAGACCAAAATAAAAAGTTCTATTCTCTGCGCTATCGTTCTGCTTTGTGTATTCGATAGATATGTGCTTTTTCTTTATCATGGCTGCTTATAAATAATCATGGAATTAACAACCAAACAAAAAACAAACTAATTTTGTACTCGCTATGTCACAAACATTAATAATAACACTAATCTTAGCTATAGCAATTTGCTTAATTGCGGCAGCAGGAATAGGTATAAGAGCCATATTAATCAAAGGAGGAGAAGTTCGTAAGAGTTGCTCTTCTGCAAACCCAATGCTTGCAGACGGGAATGGTTCATGCAGTTTTTGCGGGAGCAAACCCGGAGAAGCTTGTGGCAAAGATGAAGTTGAGAAATGAGAATAGATATTATTCGCTCAACTACATCACTTCAATCTGAAACACTTTAAGTGCTTTTTCATAAATTAATTAAATTAAACAAAAAAGCCTCTCGGATATTCCGGAGGCTTTTTATTATGAACAAAAAAACAAACTATTCTTATAGCGCGGCTTCGTATCTTCTGCTTACTTCAGCCCAATTGATTACATTGAAAAATGCACTCACATAATCAGGTCTGCGATTTTGGTAGTGGAGATAATAAGCATGTTCCCAAACATCGATACCCAAAATCGGAGTACCTTTACATTCTGCAACATCCATTAAGGGATTGTCTTGATTAGGTGATGAGCACACTTCCAATTTGCCGTTTGAAACTGCAAGCCAAGCCCATCCTGAGCCAAAACGAGTGGCGGCAGCTTTGCTAAATGCTTCTTTGAAAGCATCAAAGCCACCAAGATCTTTGTTAATAGCGTCAGCCAATTTGCCGGTGGGATGTCCTCCGCCATTGGGTGACATTATTTTCCAAAACAAATCGTGGTTGTAATGACCGCCTGCATTGTTACGAACTGCTGCACTGTATTTGCTCACATTCGCAAGAATATCTTCAAGTGACTTGTTTTCTGCATCTGTTCCTGCAATTGCTGCATTTAAGTTATTGACATAACCTGCATGGTGTTTGTCATGGTGGATTTCCATTGTTCGAGCATCTATATGGGGTTCAAGAGCGTTGAAATCATAGGGTAATTTTGTTAATTCGAATGACATAATATTTTGTTATTTAATTTCTTATGGTTGCCAAAGATAAACACAAGTATTGGTCTCATCATCATATCTTGATTAATCACTTTTTAGTTTCGATATAATTTCATTTTTAGAGAATGCGAATTCCTCTAATCAATTAAAAACATATTACTTAGCACATATTTAAGTATTTTTGAAAAATGTCAGCAATAAAAAATTGGTCAAACGATGACAAACCCAGAGAGAAGTTTATGCAATTAGGCAAGAATGCCTTGAGTGATGCTGAACTTATTGCAATTCTAATCAGAAGCGGGTCAAGGAAAAAAAACGCATTGGATATAGGCAGAATTGTTTTAGAAAAATCAAAAAACGATTTGAATGAATTGGCAAAACAATCAGTCAAAGAATTACAAAAGACTGAAGGAATTGGTTTTGTAAAAGCGATTACAATTTTAGCTGCCTTAGAACTGGGCGGAAGACGAGAAGCCTCTGAGGTTAAGCAAAAATTAAAAATAACCAGCAGTAAAGATATCTATTCCTTTTTGCGAAACCGGTTGGAAGACCTCAATCATGAAGAATTTTGGGTATTAACTCTCAATCAAGCCAACAAGGTTATAAGTGAATACAAAGTGGGTGAAGGCGGAATATCGGCTACGGTTGCTGACCCAAGAAAAATCTTAAAGAAAGCGATTGAGGATAATGCTTCGGGATTGATTTTATGTCACAACCACCCCTCCGGAAATCTGAAACCCAGCCAACAAGATATTTCGCTTACAAACAAAATAAAGCAAGCTTGTTCATTTTTTGATTTATCATTGTTGGACCATGTCATCATTGGGCACAAGAGTTACTATAGTTTTGCCGATGAGGGGAATATCTAAAGAAAAATCACATATTTATTATTGGAAGAATAACTTTGCAAAGTTTCATTAACAGAAAAAATTATGCGACTACACTCTATAATAGACCAAAATACCCTTACACCACAGGATGCAATAGAGATACTGAAAGCAGGGAATCTTCGATTTGTAAAAAACTTACAAAAGCACAAGGATCTATTAGAACAAGTTAATAAGTCAAAGAATGGTCAATTCCCATTCGCTACCATATTAAGTTGTATAGATTCTAGAACATCAGCCGAATTAATTTTTGATCAAGGTCTTGGAGACATATTCAGTATTCGCGTTGCCGGCAATGTGATAAATGAAGATATTTTGGGGAGCATGGAGTTTGGGGCAAAGCTATCCGGAGCCAAAGTGGTTGTAATATTAGGTCACACAAACTGTGGCGGGATAAAGGGTGCTTGCGACAATGTAGAGCTAGGCCATTTGACAGGGTTGGTTAACAAGATTAAACCCGCTGTTACACAAGAAACTACGATTAAGGAAAACCGAAATTCAACCAATCCTGAATTTGTGAACAAAGTATCTGAACTTAATGTATTCCATGTGATTAAAGAAGTGAGAACTCGCAGTGAGATTCTTAGAGATATGGAAAAAGACGGCAAAATTATTATCTGTGGAGCTATGTATGATGTAAATACAGGAGAAGTAGTATTTTATGAGAACTAATTGTCAGTTAATTTATAATTACAAGATTATCTATATTTCTTTGTTAATGTGTGCAGGAATATTTTCCGTTCGGCATGCACACTCACAGTCTCCCGAAATCCCCTTACCGGAACATCCAAAGAATATTGACCGTATTGTAGTAGGTGGTTCTGCTTGGCTGTCATTGGGCAGCAGTACTTATATAGAGTTATATCCGTTGGTCGGGTATCGACTATCAGATAGGTTCTCTGTTTTGGCAGGTCCAATGTATTCTTATTATCATGACTACGTTTATGATGCTTCCGACAACATTTACGGAGCAAGGGCTTTAGCACGATTTTTCCCTATTAACAACCTTTTTCTGCAAGCAGAAATGGACAACATATCCTACAAGTTATCAGGTATGCCTACAAGAATAAACTCAACTTACCCTTTGTTAGGAGTGGGCTATTATCAATATGGCTCAACATTGGAGATTATGTATATTGCTAATCGCGCAGCCAATACTCCATTTATTAATCCGTTTCAAATCAGGGTTGGATTTATTTTCTATTTATCAGGTTCAAAATAACATTGTCGGGACTGATAGTAAACTACAATTTACTGAATCAATAAAAAAAATTAATCGAAAATCCTTAATTAAAAATTTTGTTGAAGAATGATGACTTTGTTCTTTTGTCGGCAGAATTAGGAGTGAAGTTGTGAGATTCTGCGAGTTTTTTCATCATTGCCTCTTCCTCTTTGCTGATTTTGGACGGGATAAAAACATTGATTCTGATGAGCTCGTCACCAGTATTATAGCCATTGATGTCAGGCAATCCTTTTCCTCTGAGTTTGAGAATTTTTCCGCTTTGAGTGCCTGCTTCAATATTTATCCTGGCTTTGCCATCAATAGTAGGAACCTCGGCAGTACATCCAAGAACTGCCTCAGGAATGCTGATATGCAATTCATATAAAACATCATTTTCATCTCTAACAAGAAACTCATGAGGGACCTCCTCAATAGCAATAATTAAATCTCCGGGATATCCACCTGCAATTTCATTTCCTTTTCCATTAACAGAAAGCTGCATTCCATCCATAACTCCCGCAGGAATACGCAACGTAGTTTCAGTATTTTCTTGAATTAATCCCTGAGCATTTGCTCCTTTGGGAACTTCACCCACAGTTTGCCCTGTTCCTCCACAAGTAGGACATGTAGAACTTGTTTGCATTTGTCCTAAAAAAGTATTGGTAACTTTCGTAACCGAACCTCGTCCATGACAAGTGGGGCATTGTTTGAAATTTAAACCGGGTGCTACAACCCATCGTTTGTACTTAATTTTCTTGTCAACCCCTTTTTTTATTTCATCAAGTGTAACCTTGAGTTTGATACGGATATTAGACCCTGTAACATGACGCGTTCTGCCTCCTCTACTGTGTCCGCCAAAGAAACTCCCGAATGAATCACCAAAGATATCTCCAAATTGAGAGAAAATATCATCCATTGACATTCCTTGTCCGGAGAACCCTCCTGCTCCGCCAACTCCCTGATGACCAAATTGATCGTAGCGTTTTCTCTTTTCGGTATCGCTCAGAACCTCATAAGCCTCGGCTGCTTCTTTAAACTTTTCCTCTGCTTCTTTATTGTCGGGATTTTTGTCAGGATGGTATTTGATGGCAAGTTTGCGGTATGCCTTTTTGATTTCTTCAGCACTTGCAGTCTTTGAGACCCCTAAGATATCGTAATAATCTCTTTTTGTAGTCATTGGTTTATGCTCCTATCACAACTTTTGCAAAACGAATAACCTTATCATTGAGAAAAAAACCTTCCTCAATCACATCCACTACTTTCCCTTTCTTTTCTTGGTCTTCCACCGGAATTTGTGTAACAGCTTCCTGAAAATCAGGATCAAATTCTTTTCCCATAGATTCCATTTTCTTTAATCCTTTGGATTCAAGAGTTGTATTAAATTTTCTAAATATCAGTTCTATTCCCTCTTTGAGCCCATCCATATTCTCTTTTGAAGCTAATAGCGACCTTTCAAAATCGTCTAAAATCGGTAACAAAATTTTGATGGTTTCTTCAGAAGCATTTTGTATCAGTTCCAGACGCTCTTTGGCATTGCGTTTTCTAAAATTATCAAACTCTGCATAGAGCCTCAGATACTTATCTTCTTGTTCTTTGAGTTGTTCTTTAACTTTATTTAACTCCTCTTGCAGTTGATTTTCATTGTTTTCAACAGCAATAGTTTCATTTTTTACAATCTCTTCTTCGTGGTGTTTTTTATCTTTTTTGGACATGTTTTTATATGCATGAGAATTAGCCAATCTGATATCAAAGTTATTGCCAATTGCTAAACGCTGACATTATGACACGAGAGCGGTTAAATTCTTAGTCAATTCTTTCAATCTTCGCACCAATGGCATTTAATCTTTTATCAATAAACTGATATCCTCTGTCAATCTGTTCAATATTTCGTATATGACTAATACCATCAGCTGACATAGCAGCAATAAGCAAAGCAACTCCGGCTCTAATATCCGGGGATGTCATTGTAATACCTCTCAACTTTACCCTTCTGTCTAATCCCATCACAGTTGCTCTGTGCGGGTCACAAAGAATGATTTGTGCACCCATATCTATCAGGTTGTCAACAAAGAAAAGCCTGCTTTCAAACATTTTTTGGTGTATGAGGACATTTCCTTTGGCTTGAATAGCAGTAACCAATGCAATAGAGATCAAGTCGGGTGTAAAACCCGGCCAAATTGCATCTGATACAGTCAAAATTGAGCCATCTATAAAAGTATCAATCTCATAATGCTTTTGTTTTGGGATAAAAATATCATCTCCTTTAAACTCAGTTTTTACACCAAGCTTATTAAAAGTAGCCGGTATGATGCCCAATTGGTCAATTCTGCAATCCTTAATTGTAATTTCAGATTCTGTCATTGCTGCCAAACCAATGAAACTGCCAATTTCAATCATATCAGGCAAAATGGTGTGTTTGGCACCTCCCAACTTTTCAACTCCTTGAATAATCAGTTTGTTTGATCCAATTCCGGATATTTTACCGCCCATTCTGTTGATTAGCAAGCAAAGTTGTTGGATATAGGGTTCGCAAGCTGCATTATAAATTGTGGTTTCACCTTTCGCGAGTGCTGCTGCCATTACAATATTGGCAGTTCCGGTAACGGATGCTTCATCCAAATGCAGGTAAGTGCCTTTAAGCCTGCCCTTTGATGTTATTTTATAAAAATTGTTTTCTTTATCGTATTCAAAATTACCGCCCAATCCTTGCATTCCCACAAAGTGTGTATCCAATCTTCGTCTTCCGATTTTATCACCTCCGGGAGCAGGAATATACCCTTTGCCAAAACGGCCTAGTAGCGGACCCACAATCATGATTGAACCACGAAGAGCTGCTCCAAGCTTTTTAAATTCAGCACTATATAAAAAATCAATATTTACATTATCTGCTTTAAAAGAGTATTTATGTTCTGAAATTTGTTTAATATCAACCCCCAACAATGCAAGCAACTCAATCAGTTTTTGAATATCTCTGATTTGAGGAATATTATCTATTACTACTTTTTCATCAGTGAGTAATACTGCACACAATATTTGAAGAGCTTCATTTTTTGCACCTTGCGGAACAATTTCACCTTTGAGCTTTCTTCCACCCGTTATTTTAAATATTCCCATTTCTGTAACGATTTTTATTGCGTTTATTTTTATTCTTTTTAGAGAAATTCTTATTCATACCCTGCTTAAATCCGTTGTTTTTTCTTGTGAATGAAGTATCTGTTTTGATTTCAAGGCTTTCAAAATCTATATCAATTTTCCCGTTAGACATGGATTTGAGATGATTGGTTACCATCTCATTTGTCAAATCTTCATTATTCCAGCTTCTAGATGAATTTTTCATAAAAGAAGCCAAAATACTGAGAAAATCTTTTTGTACTTCTTTATCTCCAATTCCGGCTGCTTTGTCAACCATATATTGTAGATTTCTTCCATAAAATCTGAATTTAATAGGTTGAGTCGGATATGGAATCGGTTCAGGGTGCATAGTTGTAACTTCAGGATTAGGGGGAGGAAATGGGCTATCCACGTCCAGTTTAAAATTTGAAATAATATACAAATGGTCCCAAAGTTTGTGTTTATAGTCTTCTTGGTCTTTTACTTGCGGATTAAGGTTTTCCATAACACTAATAAGTCCATTCGCCATACGAGTCCTTTTATTTCTATCGGTTTGGTTACATATCAGACTAACATAATCATGGATTATACGACCATATTCAGAAATAGTCATATCATTCTTTTCGGTATTGTAGATTAGGGAATTATCTCTTTGCATATAATGTGCGAAAATAATAAAGCCCCAAGAATTTGAGGCTTTATTAGAGTTATTTATTTATTGACTCAAACTCAAGTTCTATTTCTTTTCCAGAATCAGGGTCTTTGCCTTTAAGTTTAATATTTTTATTCTTTAATTGTATAATATCATAAACAGGAATCTCGCTTTCATCATTGTATGATAGTTCATACTTCATTTGGACAGATTTTAGGTTGTTAACAAAAGTCCAATGACCACTTCCTTGATAAACAAAAGGAGTTCTTTCTGCACCAATTTCCTTTTGCGCTTCTTCATACTCTGAATTTGTTCCGGTTCTGTCTAAGATTTTACCATCTGCATCTCTATAATTAAAACCAAAACCACCATCACGATATACTTCAAAAGAAATCATAAAGTTCGACCTATTATACTGATTAGTAATATCATTCCCATCCAAAGTAACTTTTGTAAATTTCCAAATTCCCGTAAATCGATCTGCCTTATGTCGCAGAGACATAAAGGGTCCATCCTCATATTTACAACCTGCAAAAGCAATCATAATTACGAGAACTGAAAGAAATAGTTTAAAGATATTCTTTTTCATATTAATATTATTTATGCGGGGCAAATATAGTTTTTTGTGTTTATTTACAGTTAAAAAACTTACTTACCATTTTTTGTCTCAACTCCTTTTGAGAAAGCATCAAGATCGAGCAATAAGGAAAATCGCATCTGATTTTGCAGTGGATGCGAACGCTGGAACGGTGCAAGATATGCTGCATCAATACCAATAACATTGTACCTGAGGCCAATTCCAAAAGTTAAATATTTTCGTTGTCCTTTAGTGTCTGATTCGTTGAAATATCCGGCTCTTATGGCAAAAGTTTTTGCATACCAATATTCGGCACCAATTCCAACGGTAAATTCGGCCATTTCTTCTTTGAAACCACCGGGAGCATCAAAAAAGGACTGAAACGCGCCCTGAAGAACAGGCACTCTAGGGTCTCTACCATAAATAATAGAATCCGGATTTGATTGACTTCTATAGGCAGGGGTGGGAACAAGCAGTTTATTGAAATCACACGTTGCAGTAAAAGAGTTATGCTCGTCAATATTAAAGGTCCATGCTGTTCCAAATCTAAGATTCATAGGGATAAAATCAGCTTCTTGTGCATTGGTATAGGTGATTTTAGACCCTAAGTTAGTAATTGCCACGCCAATCGCATATTCGGTAGGAACATTTGATTTTTTCAATTTGTTCTTATAATACCAAGATACATCTCCGGCACCGGCAATTCCAGGGCTGGCAGATGTCCCGCTTCCGGTTCTTGTACCAACTAGATTTGAGTAGATAAATCTAAGGGAAACAGCCAATGACATATTTTCCGATAGTCTGGTTGCATAAAAACCATCCATTGCAAATTCGTTTGGTTCAAAACTCCCCATTGGGTTTCCGGTTATATCAGTAAAGTTTATATTTCCTAATGAAAAGTACCTGAAAGAGCCCCCGACAGCACTATTCTCATTAATTTTTGAGTAACCAGATAGATATGAGAGTTGTACATCAGGTACAATATGCCTAAGCCATGGTGCATAAGAAATCCCAAACCCAACCGGTTTATTTGCAAAAGCCAACTTAGAGGCATTCCAATGTATGGAATTAGCATCAGGTGTAATTGCAACTCCTGCATCTCCCATAGCCGCTGAACGGCTATCAGGAGTAATAGTCAAAAATGGGACGGCTGTTGTAATTACATTCTGTTGCCCAGCTAATTGATCTACTGTAATTGGATTGTTTTGAGCAATTATGAGTGAAGAACACAACATTAATAAAATAAAAGGGAGAACTGCTCTTTGAATAGGTTTTTTATCTATTATCATTACTTAATCTCAATTTTGAGGTGGCAAATTTATTTAAAATATGTTCAATCTAAGATTTAATTTAATAGCATGAGCTTTTCGTATTTTTCTACCCATTTCCCATCACCTGATTTTGCTCTAAGCCTATATATATATACCCCCCTAGAAAGTTTGTCTCCAAATTCATCTTTTGCATCCCATTCAAAGGGACTTAAATGTGAATCGGGGGAGACAATCTCTGTATAGAAGCTCTTTACTACCTTGCCGCTGATTGTCATTATCTGAATTTGAATGGTAATATCTTGTCCTGGTTTGTTGTGGTCAAAATTAAAGGTTGTATGTGTAGTAAAAGGATTAGGATAATTTAAGATGTTACTAAGTACTAATTCTTTGCTTTCTTCAACAACAAATTCTAGTTCTGATTCAGAGGAGTTATTATAAACATCCCAGGCTTTAAGAGTGATGGTATGCTTTCCTGCAGATAGATTGGATAATCTGTAACGCAATTCTCCTTCTTGGTAACTATTCATATTTGCTTGATAATATTCATTTAATAGTATACTTCGCTCATTTTTCGTACCTTTATCTAGTGTCGCAATAATTTCTCTCCCTATCCCTGAGCCGGCTGTATTGATACCATTTTCATCATAAAGTTTGGCAATGAACATTGGACTTGAGTTCGATAAACCTCCACTAATGAAGCTATAATCATTTAAAAACATTGATAATGTAGGGCCGATATTATCGTTACTTATACTATCTGCCGCACCTCCAACTATGATTCTTTTCTCATATCCCGCTGCATCGGTTATTTGATTTTCGGCATATAAAGATATGAGAGAGCTATCAAATCTATAATTTATATCCTTAGGTACTATAAAAGTAAATTCAAAATTACCATTTTTGGCTTGAACTCGGCCTCTAAAAAGGATGTTATTTTGAACTTTATAATCAATAATTTCAGAATTACCTCCATTAGCTCTTGTTTGTGAAACAGATAATTTATCGAGTACTGTAGGGTAAACTACTCCATTAAAATCTGATTTCAAAGAATTATCATCATTTAATATTCTGCCCTTAAAAGTTACTTTAGCTAAAGCTTTTAATGTATCTACACCTGAATCAGATATGTGAACTCCATTGAGTGAGTCCAATTCGATTTTATATCTTGGGATTGACAATCTAACTGCCGGATCACCAAGAAAGGTAAAAAATCTGTCACCGGAACCAGGCATGGGTCTATTCTTTGTTTCCTTATAAATTAATCCAATTGGAGTGTATCCATTTTCGTCCTTAATATAGAATGAATTATTGTAAATATAGTCTTGAATTGCGCGGTTGGTACTGACTAAAACCAATCTTATGGTAGTTAGCAATCCAATTGAACCACCATCGGGATTTAACAATGTGCTTTCGCCTCCTGATACCATTGCAGGATCATCAAAACGTGAGAACTCACATGTTGCCGTAACAAATAATGGGAGACGATTTGAATTTCTCCAGGCGTTGATTTGGGGAATTACAATTACTCTTTCTGAGGCAAGACCAAATGGTCCTCCATGACCATTATAAGACCATAAAAGTGTACCTCTTTCTATATTATTATTTATTGATTCTACTGCACTAGGGTATCGTTCGCCACCTCCCATTGACTTCTGTTCAAAAGCATCTAAATAAATTTTATTAAATAATCCAAAGGGATATTTATCTGCAACTCTCTTAGTATAAATTTCATTATATTCAATAAATTCTCTCTCCCAATTTTCATCCATATCATCCGCAAGGAAGGTAAAATTTGTTCTCCAATTTCCAAATGACTCTTTGCTATAGTAGTTCTTAATTTTATTTACAACAGCCTCTGCTTCTGTAATAGAATTTGCAACTATTCTTCCGACTGATATATCAAGCATCCCAATATTTGACAAACCATCCATCTGCCCTTCTGTATCATCCATCAATACAAAATAATCATCTGAACAGAAAGATACTCCGGGATTATGGGAATCAATAGATTCAAAGGTGGGAACCATATTGGTATTGTTGTCCATAATATCAAGATAATCATAACTTGCATCTCCAAAAAGTAACAAATATTTAGGACGCTTATTCTGTGTTGATGCCTCATCCCACAGCATTTTAATAAAATCTCTGATAGCACTTACATCTTGAATCCCGTGTGAAAACTCGTTATAAATTTCTTTGGTAGTAACAACCCGAACCGATAACCCTGAATTATCTCTGTGAAATTGCGCGAGGGTCTCTGCGGCAGATATCAAATCAGGATGTGAAACTATAATATAATCTATATCTCTAATACCATGAAGATTTTGGTTATTTATCTTAGAGAGAGCTTTTGGAGTATAATAAGAGGAGGCACTTATATATCTGCGTAATTTATTCTTTGTTGATGCAATAAACTGATATTCATCATTATTAAAGTCTGCATTCTGAATCTTAATATTCAAAGGGTCTGTAATATCCCAAATTTGAATATTATCGGAACCTTGTAATTTGAACCTTGATTTATCATTTTGGGTACTAGATAAATTTGCAAAAACTGTTTGCCCTCCAGAGTGTATAAGATTTCTTCTTACAAAAATATCGAGATAATCACACCATCCTTCACTGCTTGATAATGGTTTATCATAGGTAATATTCACATTGATAGAATTTCCTGTTACTCCAGAAAAAATAATGGTTTTCGGATTTGGGGTAGCAATTACACTACTTTCATAATCTAAAGTTCCTAAAGCAGGGATTGAAATAATTTCAGCATGATTTCCTAAATTCATATTAAAACTTGAAGGAGATAAAGAACGCGCAACCATAATAGTTTTAATTCTGACATCGCTTCCGGAAACCCTATTGGGAAAATCATGTGAGAATGAATGAGTTAGTACCCTATCAAAATGCTCTCCATACCATATTTTCCCGGTTTTAATTAGATTTACCAAATCTTTTTCATGTCTATAAACATCGTCAAACTGAGTTATCTCTATGTCTGGAGTCTGACTGTTATCTGAAGTTAGAGTGCTTACACGTTTACCTTGCACTCCTCCGAAGGTAATAAAATAAATCGTTTCTCTCGCATAATAATTTTTACTGTAAACATAATCATTAGCTGCCGAATCATAAACAAATTTACTAGGTGAATTCCCATAAAAAAGAATATAATCTGACGCATCGAACTTTCCATCTTCCTCTCCTTTAACGAAGATAGTATTTTGCACTAAGTCCTTGGGTCTTTCAATACTATTTTTCTCGGGCAAAATATTCCCATGATTGCTATACAGTTTTATAGTTCTCGGATCAATACCATTTAGATTCATTCCCAAGGATTCCAAAAATGGTTTGTCCATCTTAAAAATTCCCTCATGTGAAACTGCAACCCTAAACCATTCCCCGGATGCAAGAGCACTTATTGATGGCCAACTACTTCTACGTCCCCTACTAATTATCGGAGGTGAAAAAAGAGGATTAGTCCTAGGTTGTATCTTAATGGTTAACCCTTCTATTTTATAAATTTCGTTCCCTATTACTTTTAATAACCTATACCTAATATATAAAAAGGGATTACCCGATTCATACTGTGTAGTAGTATAAGGCTTAGCATCTGAGTTTTCAATACTTCTTAGAAGAATCGATTTAATGTTATCTGTAACATTGAGAACAGAAGTACTTTCATCTATAATTAAAACTTCAAATTTCTCATTTGAATAACCTGCAAATCGTTCTGAGAAGTATGACATATATTTATCTTCGTCATTAAAACTAATATCACAGATAGAACAAGAAGGAACTCTATCACTATTAATAATATTAAATTCATCCCATTCTATTTGCCTCTTAAACTCTTGGGCATACAAATCCCCAACACAAAGGAATAAACTAATGAGAATCAATATATTATTTGACAATATTGCTAACCTCACTCTAACACAAAATTTCATTTTTCAAAGGAACGATATTCAGATTAAAATAGTACGCAATATCGACAAATAATCTACGTTTGCAATACAGTCTCAATAATATTTACTGTTCAGATTGAGATTTTCATTATATTTGCAACCATAATAATTATGTCATTGACATGAAGAGATACATACTAATTTTAAGTTTATTTTTTATAATCAAGGGAGATATACTTGCACAAGACCCTGAACTCACACAGTTCTATGCCTCTCCTGTATATACAAACCCAGCGATGGCCGGAAATGCATTTTGTACGTTTAATGCTGCAGGGCGATTTTCAATAAGCTATAGAAACCAATGGCCTGGTTTGCCAGGAACATACCGTACCATGGTAGCCTCTTTCGATCAACATATTGACGAAATAAATGGAGGTTTGGGATTTATGGCTCTGTATGACAGAGCAGGTGCTGGCCAATTGACAAATATCTCCTTGAGTGGAATTTATGCCTATGTTCTTCCTCTTGATGTTAGAAGAGGTTTCTATTTAAGAGCAGGTATTCAAGGCACTTATACTCAAAAGAGTATTGATTGGAATAGCCTAAAATGGGCGGATCAGATAGATCCAATCAGAGGATTTATATACAAAACAAACGAAGTACATTCAACTGATATTATCCGGTACCCAAATTTTGCTGCCGGTTTAATCGGGTATTCAAGTAAATTTTATGTTGGTTTGGCGGTTCACAATATTGTTGAGCCAAAGGAATCTTTTTATGATAGTGATGCTGAAAATGCTAAAGTACCAAGAAGATTAACATTTCATTCCGGAGCTGTAATACCTCTAGATAAGAGAAAAAACGCTCAGAGTACTATATCACCAAATATTCTATTCATGAACCAAGAAACTTTTACTCAGCTAAATCTCGGGTTTTATATAAATAGAGGACCTTTAGTTACAGGCTTATGGTTTCGTCAAGCTTTTGGACATTATAAAACTTCTGATGCTTTAATGATACTCTTTGGATTTAGAAAAGACAGATTTAAATTTGCATACAGTACCGATATCACGGTTTCTTCTGCAAGAAGTGCTGTACCTGTATCTCACGAAGTAACAGCCACATTAGAATGGTGCATTCCTAAGGTACCAAAAAGATTTAAACCAGTTAGGTGTCCAGAATTTTAATTTTAACATTTTTTAAAATAAAAACAATATTTTTGCCCCCTTATCAGTTATATAAGACATTTAGAGAAAAAAGCATGAAAACAAAACTTATTTCTGCACTTATTCTATTTTCCTCAGTTGTTTACCTCTCATCATGCAGCAAGCGTTCTGCAACAACAGGGTGGGGTTACAACGACCCTAGATGGGGAGGATTTGAAGACCATGAATACCCAGGACAAGAAACAGGACCGGGATTAGTTCTTGTTGAAGGTGGTACATTTGTGATGGGAACCAAAGAACAAGATGTTGAATGGAAATATGACAATCTGGAAAGACGTGTTACTGTTAATTCATTCTATATGGATCAAACAGAAATTAGTAACAAACAATATCGTGAGTACTTATATTGGTTACTCAGGGTATTTCCAGATTACGATGTTTACAATCAAGCACTTCCAGACACTCTAGTTTGGAGGAGCAAATTGGCATTTAACGAGCCTTATGTAGAATATTACTTACGCCACCCCGCTTACAAAGATTATCCGGTAGTTGGTGTAAATTGGCTTCAAGCAACTGATTTTGCAGCATGGAGAACTGACAGAGTAAACACTATGATTCTTGACAGAGAAGGTATCATGATTTATGATCCGGTTCAAGAGTTAGAGGAAAACAATTTTAATACTGCTTCCTACTTATCAGGATTATATGATATTCCAAAACTAGGTAAGAAGAAGTATCAACCTAGAGATTATAGTCAGAAGAAAAAAGCAACAAGAAGGGTAAAAGTTGAGGATGGTATTTTACTCCCAGAGTATAGACTTCCTACAGAAGCTGAATGGGAGTTTGCTGCAAAAGCATTGATTGGAAATTCAGTTAATGAAAATGTAGAACAAGATAAAATTTATCCTTGGAATGATTTGACAGTAAGATGGGCTAGAGGTTCTACTGAGCGTGAAAGAGGATTAATGTTGGCTAATTTCAAACGTGGTCGTGGTGATCAAGCAGGTATTGCAAGTAAATTAAACGATGCCGGATTCATTACAACACCGGTTTATTCTTATTGGCCTAATGATTATGGGTTATATAATATGGCAGGAAACGTGTCCGAATGGGTAATGGATGTATATAGACCCTTAAATTGGGAAGATTTTGATGATTTTAATCCCTTTAGAGGAAACGTTTTTAAAACTGTATTATTGGATGAGTATGGCGATCCTGAAGAAAAAGATTCACTAGGTAGATTAAAATACAGATTAGTTTCTATTGAAGAGAATGTAAATCGGAGGAACTATAAGAAAGCTGATAATATTGGCTATAAAGATGAAGAAACCTATATGGGTGGCGATCAAATATATGAATACGGAACTACATCCCTTGTAAATAATAAAGCAAGAATCTATAAAGGTGCATCATGGAATGACAGAGCATATTGGATGGCCCCTGGAACAAGACGTTTCCTTGATGAAGAATTAGCTCTCTCAACTTTAGGATTTAGATGTGCAATGATTCGAGTTGGCTCGCCTGTAGGTAATAATCCTAAAGCAAACAAACATTTGCCATCTACAGGTTCAAAGAAGAAACGATAGTATTTATATTCATAAAAAAAGCAGGTAAGAAACTACCTGCTTTTTTTATGAATATAAAAGAGAGCAAACAACACTATATTAGTAATAAAATTCTACTTTTGCCCCTCATTTTAATAAATATGAAAAAAATCAAAATTGTTTGGGCAGCAATAAGCATAGCCCTTGTATTCACGGTCGGCTCATGTGACAAAAAAAACAAATCAACAGGAAATGCAGATCTTTCTACTCTTAAAGACTCATTTAGTTTCGCAGCAGGTTTTAATTATGGACTCCAACTCAAAGAAAGAGAACTCACCGATCTCAACTTTGATGCATTAATAGCAGGGATGAAAGAAGCATTTTTTAAAGACTCCGGCTGGATTATCACACCTGATTTATATGAAGATATTGTAAAAAGACATTTAGCGATTGTACAAGAAGCTTCTTCCGAGAAAAATATTAAAGAGAGTGCCGATTTTATAAGCAAAAAATCATCTGAAAAGGGTGTTCAAAAAACTGAAACCGGTTTATTATGGAAAGTAATTAAAGAAGGAGAAGGAGCGAATCCAAACATTACAGATACAGTAGTAATTCACTTACGTGTTGAATTACCCGATGGCAAAGTTTTTGAGGACACAAAAGATATGGTAGACCCCATAGAAGTGCCCGTATCTGCCGCGTGGCCAGGAATGGTTGAGGGGCTTCAAATGATGCGTCCGGGTGCCATATATGAATTCTATGTTCCATATGAATTAGGATTTGGAAAAAATCCTCAACTTCGTGGTATGCCACCTAACAAAGCTTTAATGTACAGAATAGAGATGTTCGATATTAAGTAACACTTTTAATTAAAAAAAAGTCAAGAAGAGAATTTAATATATTCATCATCTTCTTGACTTTTTTTATTTATAAAAAACAGATGAATATCCTTACTGGGGCCAATATTTCTCCACAATAGAGCAGATATAACTCCAGAAATCGATCCAAAGAGATGTCCTTCCCAACTTATACCTTGGGCATTAGGAAATACTCCAATAAGTGAGCTTCCGTAGAATGCCGTGACAATTAACGACACTGTTAGTAATGCTCTATTCTGTCTAATAAATCCGCTGCTAATAAGAAAAGCTATTAATCCAAAAACAATTCCGCTTGCACCAATATGATAGCCTGGTTCTCCAAAAAAAAACACTCCAACACCTCCAAAAAACCAGATAAACAAAAACACCCAAATAGAAATATTCATATAGAAGTAAACAAGCATACATACTAAAACAAAGAAAGGAGTAATGTTAAATAAAAAATGCTGAAAATTCGCGTGAACGAAAACTGTAGTAAATATGCCATAGAACTGTTTCCAACGATTAGGAACGATTGCGAAATCATGCATATTAATACATTCAAAGCCATGTTGTAAAATAAAAAAAAATAGAATGACCAATGACAATGAAGCAGAAATGAACAATGAAAACTTTATCTTTTGCATATCGATATATTATTTACAAAGATAGTCTCAAATAAATTTTCCATAATAAAAATAACTACCTAAAAGTAAAAGAACTAAGTTTGAGCGCTGAATGAACTCACGTTTTGCTGTAATAGGATTAGGGAGATTTGGCTCAAAAATAGCAAGGTATTTATCTCTTAGGGGAGCTGAAGTAATCGCCATTGATGAAGATGCTATGCGTGTTGACGCATTAAAGGATGATGTTGCACATGCAGTGCAAGCAGACGCAACACATCTTCGTTCCCTCGAATCCTTAAGAATAAAGGATATGGATGCAGTAATTGTGGCTATAGGAGAAAATTTTGAGGCACTTTTGCTTTCAGTAGTCAATCTACTTGAACTCAAAGTCAATAGGATAATATCAAGAACCGCTTCAGAACACCAGACCCTCATATTGCAAAGAATTGGGATTACTGAAATATTCAATCCTGAAGAAGAAGTTGGTCAGATTGTTGCCGAAAGACTAATTCACCCTAATGTAAAAACATTTCTTCAACTCCCTGATGATTTTGAAATAGTTGAATTATCTCCTCCAAGAAGTGTTTGTAACAAAACCGTTGGCGAGATTAGATTTTCTGAAGACTATAACCTAAATTTAATAACAATTAAGCGACCTTTTGAAGTTGAAAAAGACAAACAATTATTAACGGAATACCATCTGTTGGGAGTTCCTCAAAAAGATTTAGTTGTATATGAAAGAGACGCATTGATTGTTTTGGGAAAACAATCAGATATTGAAAGATTTATTGAATTTAACTCCTAAAAGCTTTACAATGGATATTGACATTCTTGAGATTCTCAAATCTCGCAGGTCACATTTTAGAAAAGAATTTACGGGAGAGAGAGTTTCAGATGATATTATTAAATATCTATTAGATTGTGCTCACCAAGCACCAACCCATAAACTCACCTTTCCTTGGTTCTTCAAAGTTTTTTCAGAAAATTCGTTACAAAAACTTTGTGATGAAATTCTTAAAATTCATCTTAATAGTTTTCCTCAATCTAATGAGATTGAGGACACAAGAATACAGAAAATAAAACAAATTCCTTCTGAAGTTTCACACATTATTGCCGTTTGCATGATTAGGGACAAAGAAAGAAGGGTCCCGGAGATAGAAGAAATTTGTGCTGTCGCTTGTGCTGTTGAGAATATCTATATTGGACTCCTAAACTTTCCTAATATAGGTGGATATTGGTGTACGGGTAACGGGGCAAGTACGGAACAAATGCATCACTATCTAAACCTAAGTAAGGAGGACAAGTGCTTAGGATTCTTTATGATTGGCAAAATAAATAACCGTAGGACTAGGTCAAATCGCCCATTGGTTGACAGTTATACAGAATGGATATAGTTTAAACCTCAAATAAGGTTAAAAAAATCTTAGACATTCTATTTTCTATCCCTATATTTGTGACTCAATTTCTTCAACTATGAATATGATGAACAAAAGAGTAGATAAACCAAATGAAAGAAGCATAGAACTTAATGTTATGGGAAATGGTGTAAGAATTAAGGGGGATGTTTCGTGTGATAAAGATTTCAGATTAGACGGGTTTATTGAAGGAAATCTTAAAGTTGATGCAAAACTAGTGATTGGTAGAACAGGAAAAGTCAAAGGAACTGTTTATGCTATCAGTGCAGATATTTCAGGAGAAATACATGGTAATATAGAAAACAAGGAAACATTAACCTTAAGAGAATCCGCTGTTATCAATGGAGATATAAAAACCAATAAAATTAATATTGAAATTGGTGCTGAGTTTAACGGAACATGTACAATGAGAGATAATAAATCAGATAAACCCTCTATAAATCCTGCCCCGGAAACTCCGTATAAACAAAACAATCCACTTAGTCAGCCATAAAATTAGATGGCAAACAGCAATAATAATCAGAATCCGCTTAAAGACTATATAAAATATTCTGGAATTGCTTTTCAAATGATTGTCATAATCTGCCTGTCTGCTTTTCTGGGAAATTGGATTGACAAACACTTCGATAATAAGATTCCTATTTTTACCCTTATCTTATCACTTTCAGGTGTCGCTTTAAGCATCTATCAACTTATTAGAACAATTAAATGAAACGTTTTATCCTTCTTCTTACACTACTCTTATTGATACTTTTGGGTGTAAGTAAATTAACAGAAAATCTCATCAATAACGAAATCACACTTAAATGGATTATTATCAGTAATCTATTTTACTACTTCTTAACCATAATCTTATTCTCTATTTCATTGATAGGGGTTCAATCCAAAAACAACAAGATTTTCGTAAAAACCTTGGGTACCGGGATTATTTTAAGGCTTCTATTCACCCTTTCTTTTATTGCTATCTCACTCATACTCAATGACATAGAAAGAATTCCATTTATTATCGCAAACATTCTTTTATATTTTATCTACATGGCTTTTGAAATTAAATTTTTAGCATTTAATTTGCGGCACGATTCAGAACAGGGTCAAAATGTCGAAAACACCAATAAATAAAGGACTTACAGAAATTTCAGTATTGAAATATTCATTCTCATTAATCTTCTTTTTGCTTTTTTTCCTCATTTCTCCCTCGTTGAAAGCAGAATCAGAACCTGCACACAAAGAAAAATTCCAACCGGGTAAAATGATCATGAGCCACGTAAAAGATGCTTACGATTGGCATATCATGGACATTAACGGCAAAGCAATTTCAATTCCCCTACCGGTAATCGTATATCATCCTGAGAGAGGTTTTGACATGTTTTTATCTTCAAAGTTTCACCATGGTCATGAGCCCTATAAAGGATATCATCTTGTTTATAAAGAAAATCAATTTAGATATGTTTTAGAATCTGTGGATGGAAGCAGTTTTTACAATTTTTCTTTAACTAAGAATAACACTTCAATAGTAATGGTATCAATCATTATTATGCTGATTTTCTTTTCTGTAGCCAAAGCATATAAAAGACGTGAGGGAATGGCTCCTAAAGGGTTTCAGTCACTAATTGAACCGATAATACTATTTGTTAGAGATGAAATTGCAAAACCATCTGTCGGAAAGAAATATGAGACGTTCTTACCCTTTTTATTAACTATCTTTTTCTTTATTTGGATTAACAACCTTTTTGGGATTATTCCATTTTTCCCCGGAGGCGCAAACGTTACAGGAAATATATCAATTACTTTTGTTCTCGCACTATTTACCCTTGTAATTACGATATTTTCCGGGAACAAAGTTTATTGGAAACATATCTTGTTACCTGACGTACCTATATGGATGTACCCAATCTTAATTCCTATTGAGATTATGGGAATATTTTTAAAGCCCTTTGTTTTAATGCTCCGATTGTTTGCAAATATTCTTGCTGAGCACATTATTGCATTAGGCTTCTTCAGTTTGATTTTTATCTTTGGAGAAACGAGTAAGGCTGTGGGGATGAGTGTTGGAGTATTCTCCGTATTATTTACAGTGTTCATGGGCTTGTTATCTATCTTGGTTACATTCATTCAAGCCTATGTATTTACCTTATTATCTGCCCTATATTTTGGAATGGCAACAGAAGAACATCATTAAACAAATTAATAACAACATATAAAATTTAAATAACATGTCAATTTTAGAAATTATCCTACAAGCAGCCGCTGAAAGCGGTCTTCCAAAATTCGGTTCTGCCGTTGGAGCAGGTTTAGCCGCAATTGGTATCGGTATCGGTATTGGTAAGATTGGTGCAAGTGCACTGGAGTCTATCGCACGTCAACCTGAAGCATCAGGCGACATCAGAGCTAACATGATTATCTCTGCTGCGCTTATTGAAGGTGCGGTGTTCTTTGCGCTCGTTATCTGCTTATTAATTGTATTATAAAGAAACCATAAGGTCTGCCGGTAACCTTAAATACCGGCATCTTAATTAATTAAAAAAAAGAGACTATGGATTTAGTAACTCCGGAATTCAGTTTGGTGATATGGATGACCATTTCTTTTGGTGCATTGGTGTTCATCTTGGGCAAATTTGCTTGGAAACCCATCCTTAAATCCCTTAAAGACAGAGAAGAATCTATCGAATCTGCTCTGAAGTCTGCTGAGGAAGCAAAACTGCAAATGGCTCAAATGAAGTCTGATAATGAAGCACTTCTTCAAGAAGCCAGGAAAGAAAGAGAAATCATTCTTAAAGAAGCAAAACAAATGAAAGAGCAGATTATTGCAGAAGCAAAAAAATCTGCCGAAACAGAAGGTGCAAAACTCATTGAAAGAGCCAATCAAGAGATTGCTAAAAGCAAAAATGTTGCTATCGAAGAACTGAAATCTCAAATTGCAGGTTTCTCTATTGAATTGGCTGAAAAACTAATCAATAAAGAATTAGCTTCAAACGAAGAGCAAAAACGATTGATAGAAAATCACATCAAAGATTTAGAGATTAAACAAACAGCTACTCAAAACTAATTATGTCTGATACTAAGATAGCAAGGAGATATGCAACCGCTTTGTACCTGAATGCAAAAGAGGGTGAACAAACTGCATTGTTAGACGAAGTAAAATACTTGCAAAAAGTAATTACCGAAAACCACGCACTTAGTGCCTTGCTAAAAGATAAATCCATTGAGTCTTCTACCAAGATTACTTCTTTGAAGAAAATCTTCAGCCATAGCTCTCCTATTATTCAAAACACCTTAGTGCTACTTTGTCAGAAGAGAAGAGAGGATATCTTAGAAGAAGTTATTAAGGAATTTTATGAGAAATATGATACAGTAAATAATCGTGTAAAAGTATCAGTTTCTTCAGCTTTGCCTTTAGACAAAACAACAGAACAATCAATTTCTGACTTGGTTAAAGAAAGAACCGGAGCAAAAGAAATTGAGTTCACAAATACAATAGACAAATCTATACTGGGCGGATTTGTCGTTCGATTTGGAGATACACTAATCGACTCAAGCATAATCAGCCAGTTAAATAAAATTAAAAAAGAATTTAAAATAGCATAACATAATCGTATGACAACAGCAATAAGACCCGATGAGGTTTCAGCAATTCTGAAAGAGCAAATAGCAAATTTTCGTTCAGAAGTTGAATTACAAGAAGTAGGAACTGTACTTCAAGTGGGAGACGGAATTGTCCGTATTCATGGTTTATCAGAAGTACAATCAGGTGAAATTATTGAATCCTCAAATGGAGTAAAAGCAATCGTTCTTAACCTTGAGGAGGACAACGTAGGAGCAGTACTCTTAGGTAGTTCTACATTGGTTAAAGAGGGCGACACAGTAAAAAGAACCGGTAAAATTGCTTCCATCAATGTATCAGAAAAGATGCTCGGACGTGTGGTAGATTCTCTTGGTGAACCTATTGATGGAAAAGGACCAATCGAAGGACCATTTTTTGAAATGCCTATCGAAAGAAAAGCTCCGGGTGTACTATATCGTGAACCTGTAAAACAGCCTTTACAAACAGGAATTAAAGCTATTGACGCTATGATTCCTATTGGAAGAGGTCAAAGAGAGCTTATTATCGGTGACAGACAGACAGGGAAAACTGCTGTGGCTATTGATACAATTATCAATCAAAAAGAGTTTTACGAGAAAGGACAACCTGTATATTGTGTTTATGTTGCTTGCGGTCAAAAAGAATCTACAGTAAAACAAATTGTTAAAACATTGGAAGAAAGAGGTGCAATGCCTTATACCGTAGTTGTTTCTTCAGCTGCTTCATCGCCATCACCTTTGCAGTTTTATGCGCCAATGGCAGGTTGCGCTATTGCCGAATATTTTAGAGATACAGGACGTCCTGCATTAATTGTATATGATGATTTATCAAAGCAAGCAGTTGCTTATCGTGAGGTATCACTTTTATTAAGAAGACCTC
Organism: Bacteroidota bacterium; assembly: GCA_024103355.1. Taxonomy (GTDB): domain Bacteria; phylum Bacteroidota; class Bacteroidia; order NS11-12g; family UBA955; genus JALOAG01. Next base: position 31,615 of record JAGFIU010000016.1, on the reverse strand, counting down.
CGGGACGTGAAGCATATCCGGGAGACGTATTCTATTTGCACTCTCGTTTGCTTGAAAGAGCTTGTAAACTAAACTCATCTGATGACATTACCTCCAATATGAATGACCTACCTCCTTCTCTGAAAGGATTGGTGAAAGGCGGAGGTTCTATTACCGCACTACCGATTATTGAAACCCAAGCAGGAGACGTTTCTGCATATATTCCAACAAACGTTATTTCAATTACTGACGGGCAGATTTTCCTCGAGTCTAACCTATTTAACTCCGGTGTAAGGCCTGCTATTAACGTTGGTATTTCAGTTTCTCGTGTGGGTGGTAGTGCGCAAATTAAGTCAATGAAGAAAGTGGCAGGTACACTTAAACTTGACCAAGCACAATACAGAGAACTTGAAGCATTTGCAAAATTCGGTTCAGACCTTGATGCAGCTACTAAAGCAGTGTTGGAAAAAGGTGTCAGAAACGTAGAAGTTTTAAAACAAGGGCAGTACAAACCTTATCGTGTTGAGCAACAAATTGCAATAATTTATTTGGGAACGAACGGATTGTTAAACAAAATCCCTGTTAACAAAGTAAGAGCATTTGAAGAGAGTTATTTGGAAATGCTTGAAAATAAACACAAAGCAATATTAGACCAATTGGCCGCAGGTAAAATTGATGACAGCATCACTGCTACACTTACTGCGGTTGCAACAGAAGTTTCTAAAGGTTTTATTTAATAATTGATTAGTGCAGAATGGCTAATTTAAAAGAAGTAAGAGGAAGAATAGCAAGTACAATCTCAACGCAGCAGATTACCAAAGCAATGAAGTTGGTTTCTGCTACTAAATTGAGAAAAGCTCAAACCGGCATTGTTCAAATGAGGCCGTATGAAAAAGCTTTAAGTAACATTCTTGTTAATCTTTCTGACAGTATTGATGATGAACGACTTTCTGCATTTTTTAATCATAAAGATAGTGGAAAAACCTTGTTGGTAGTTATAACTTCCGACAGAGGACTTTGCGGTGCTTTTAATGCCAATGTTATTAAAAAGGTTAAAACACTGATAGCAGGCACTTATAATGAGCTCTACAATAACAAACAATTGGAGATTTTACCTATCGGGAAGAAAGGATATGATACTCTTAAAAAAGATGGAAACCTTATCTTTAATACAAAACACATCAACCTGTTTCAGGATTTAAACAGCATCAATGCTAATGCTGTAGCCAATATCATTTTGGAGAATTATCTGAAAAATGAATATTCAAGTGTTGAGGTCGTTTATAATCAGTTTAAGAATGCTGCAACTCAAGTATTGGTTCACGACAGGTTTCTTCCGGTAAAAGTCACAGTTTCCACAGAAACCACATTAAATAATGATTACATCTTTGAACCCGGTAAGTTTGAAATTCTTCAAGAGTTGATTCCTAGAACTCTCAAAACCAAGTTTTATCGCTATTTACTTGATTCATTTGCATCAGAACACGGTGCAAGAATGATTGCAATGGACAAAGCTACCGAGAATGCGGGAGAATTGCTTAAGTCTTTCAGATTACAATACAACCAAGCGCGTCAAGCTGCAATTACACGCGAAATATCAGAAATAGTAGGTGGTGCAGCTGCATTGGAAGGATAGTTATTTATATCTTAACAAATTAACTTTCTGAATCTTCTCCCCTTGCCTTATCTAAGAGCAAATTCAGTGCTTTTGCCTCTTTTTCGTTCAGATTTAACACCTTATTTAATTGAGGTTGAATAGTGTCAATTAGTTCAGTGATTAGTTGTAATCCACTTTCTGTAAGAACTATAAAATTAGCTCTTTTATCTTTTTGAGATAGCGACCTCCTAACTTGTTTATGAGCTTCAAGTTTGTCAACAATACGACTAACATTAGAGTTTTTGTCAATCATCCGTGAAGCGATATCGCGGATATACAGTCTTTCCTCTTTCGCACCTTTAAGTATTCTCAGAACATTGAATTGCTCGACTGTCAACCCATAAGGTTTTAGAATACTTGCAATTCTATTATGAATTACACCGGACGTAAACAATATGTTGAGATGCGCCTTGTGTAACTCAGAAATTTCTTTTCGCAAATTCAATTCTTTGATAATCGACACTATGCAAATATAGCTTGATAGTTTGAATGAGAAAATTCAATCTGTTCAATGCATAAAATTTCATCATATAGATTTGTGTAGATGGAAAGCTGAATCTAACTTTGAAAACTCTTTACAATCACAGAAATGACTACTGCTCAATACTATAATCCATTGGCAAATGCCAATTTCGATGACAAGGTCTGTTTTCTCTCTGGAGAAACCCTAAGCTCATCCAATACTAATTCTATTTTTGTTTTTCCGGTTTGGATAATGGACCGATTTGAACTCAGAAGCAGAACATTCAAAATGATGGATAATTACTCAACCATCCGCTATGAAGACATGAAACTTCCTTGTTCAAATGAAGTAAAAGTAAAGTTCGATTCTTTAGATAAAGAAATAAAAGCTGCATTTGACAAAGGATATGAAGGTGTAATAGCATTAAAATCTGAACAGCTTTTCTGGTGGACAGCACGAATCGTTTATGGAACCCTCTATATTGACCTTGTTGCAGAAAAGAAAAAACAAGATGCTACGAACAAGAATCTTGAACTTTCAGCAACTTTGAAAGAAAGACTCAGTTTTTTTCATTTGATGTTACAGTCAATCATTAAGCCATTGAGATTTAAAGAAAAACAACCTTGGAGCATTTCTATTGTCAAGCTCAAATATACCAAAGACCTTTTCAATTACCACGATGACACGATTAACCTTCTTTTTTCATTGGGAATGAGAGGATTTGGCATTATCGTTTGTTTGCAAGATAATGGTCTTATCAAAAGTCATTATCAGGATATTCTTAACAAAATTGGAGAAAAGACAATGCACCCCATACAGTTTGAGGAGCTTTACTCAAAATTCTTGTATTCAAATTTTCTATTAAAGAACAAACCCAAATTCAAACTGGAAAGCAATGGGAGCGGCAATATTATTGAAACAATTTCTGATGATGAGGCCGATTTTGGCAAATGGGATGACAACACTTTCGCGGCAGTTTTATTGGAATATTGGAGACCTTGGGGTTTTGAGGCAAAAGATATTCTCAAATTTCCTGAAGGCACTAAGAGTTTTTTGGAAACAGAAAAAACCTATGATTATATTGACCCGATGAGTATTGAGCTGCCCTTTTAAGCAATCCGTTAGTAAAACTTCAATTCAATATAGACTCAATCTTTATACATTTGTATTTCAAATGAAAAAATACTTTCTAGGTTTAATAGTACTCTTCACTTTTATCATTAGCAAGTCAGAAAACACAATCGCACCCAAACCGGAAAAAATAAATTCGGTTTTGGTACAATTTGCCGATGATAAAGGGATTACGCTATTTCAAAGCAGGCACTTTTCTTGGGTTGAAAAGACTGAGATTGTATATAAACCCTTTCATATTTATAAGATTGAAATCAATAATTCTGCTGAGCAAGCAATAAATAATTTATTGAGCTTACCTTATGTAACAATGGCTCAACCAAATCGTAAGCTCGAAAGACGCACAGTAACTCCCAATGACTCTTTGTATTCAGACCAATGGAATATGAGGATTATCAGAATGGATTCTGTTTGGCAAATTACAGTGGGAGGACCTGATACAAAAGCTAATGATATTGTTACTGCTATTGTTGATGCAGGTTTTGACACCACTCATCCGGATTTCGGGAATAATCTATGGGTAAATAAAAATGAAATACCCGGTAGCCCTATTGACAATGACAGTAATGGCTATGCAGGAGATTATCATGGATGGAACACCTATATAGACAAGGGTTTTATCATTGATTCCATTGAGTATGCAGTTCACGGTATGAGTGTAACAGGCATTACCAGTGCGGTGGGCAATAATCATATAGGAATCGCAGGTATAGGTTGGAAGAACAAATTTTTACCTATCATAGGTGGTGGAGATGAAGCCAATGCTATTAAATCCTATGGCTATGTTCTTACACAGAAGAAAAGATACCTTGAAACTTCCGGGGAATATGGTGCTTATATTGTTTCGGTCAACTCCTCTTGGGGGCAATCCGGCTTGTTTGCTACTGATGCACCAATTTGGTGTGCACTCTATGACAGCATGGGAAAATATGGCATTCTCAACGCAACGGCAGTGAGCAATACAAAAACAGATTTGGACTTGGCAGGCGATCTTCCTACTTTGTGTCCAAGCCATTTTACTATTACCGTCACAAGTACTGACAATGTTGATGGATTGCATGGCGGATATGGCAATACCAATGTTGATATTGGAGCTCCCGGATATGGAATTCGTACTACAGGGTCTTATGTTGAACAAAGATATAAACATTCAAATGGTACTTCTGTTGCTACACCCCATGTTGCAGGTGTGATTTCAATGCTCTATTCAGCCGCTTGCGATTCTTTTACTGAATATGCTCATCAATATCCGGACTCTGCCGCCTTATGGGTAAAATTTTTTATTATGAATGGTGTAGATACCACCGCTCAACTTACAAGCACTACTGTTAGCAACGGGCGACTCAATGCATACAAAGCGCTTCAACTTCTGAATGATTGGTGTAACGGAAAACTCAATCATAGTCTCTTTGATGACTCACATTCTATTACTAAAACAGACCATAATAATTTTGTTTTATACCCAAATCCCGGAAATGAATCTTTTTCTATAAAAGGAATAACACCAACTATTGACAAGATTGAAATAATTGATTTTTCGGGTAGAATTGTGCTGAAAAAAATTATCGAAAAAGATAATTCCGGTGAAATAACCATCAATACCCCATTTATGAACGGTATTTATATTGTTCGAATTTTTGACAAAGACGGAAAGATATTGCAAAAATGGCTTTGGTCAAAAATATAGTACCACAGAGAATTTGTTGAATGTAATTCTACCACAACTACTACTTTTGCTTTATCAATATGTCAACCCGAGCCCCTTTAGCTGAAAGATTGCGTCCAAACACATTAAGTGAATATGCAGGGCAAAAACATATTATTGGACAGGGCGCGGTTTTGAGAAATGCCATCGAACAAAAAAATGTGCCTTCTATGATATTCTGGGGACCTCCGGGAGTGGGTAAAACTACCTTGGCGCATATTATTTCAAAAGAACTCAAACGACCTTTTTTTAATCTCAGTGCAATCAACTCGGGAGTTAAAGATATTAGAGATGTCATTGAAAAAGCAGAAGCGCTTAAAAAAGGGCAACAAGAACAACCTATTTTGTTTATTGATGAAATACATCGTTTTTCAAAATCACAACAGGACTCATTGCTTGGTGCTGTAGAGCGAGGATTGGTAACACTGATTGGAGCTACTACGGAGAACCCTTCTTTTGAGGTTATTTCAGCCTTGCTTTCCAGATGTCAAGTCTATGTTTTGCAACATCTCAGCGAAGAGGAACTGATTGAAATATTGAATAAAGCCATTAAAGAAGATGATTATCTCAAAACACTTTCAATCAATATTAAAGAGCACGAAGCACTACTGAGGCTATCGGGAGGTGATGCACGCAAATTGCTCAATATCCTTGAATTGGTAGTAAATGCAGCCGGAGGCGGTGTTATTGAGATTACCAATGATTTTGTTCTAAAACAAGTGCAACAAAACCTGGCTTTGTATGACAAAGCAGGGGAACAACACTACGACATTATTTCTGCATTCATAAAATCCATACGCGGAGGTGACCCAAATGCTGCTGTGTATTGGTTAGCAAGAATGATTGAAGGTGGCGAAGACCCAAAGTTTATTGCGCGAAGATTATTGATTTTAGCTGCTGAAGATATCGGCAATGCTAATCCTAATGCGCTTTTACTTGCTAATAACTGTTTCCGTGCTGTTGAAGTTATAGGATATCCGGAATGTAGAATTATTTTAGCCCAAACTGTAACATATCTTGCCTCGTCTGCTAAAAGCAATGCATCATACATGGCCATTGACAATGCCCTTGAGTTAGTTCGCAAAACCGGTAACCTGCCTGTACCACTCCATCTGAGAAATGCCCCAACAAAACTCATGAAAAACCTTGATTACGGTAAAGATTACCAATATGCCCATAACTTTGAGGGCAATTTTATCAATCAGGAATTTTTACCTGAAACCATCAGCGGTACAAAATTTTATGACCCCGGACAAAATCCCGCAGAGGATAAAATCAGAGAAAAACTCAGAAAAAATTGGGGTGATAAATATGGATATTAAGACTCAAACAGATAATTCTCTTGTCATTAAGAAAAATTCAGCAAACCGAATTAAAAAAACTGACTTACAAAAAGTTATTTCTACATTTGTCGAATACAATTATCAATCAAGTTTGCTCAAAATAAGAAACCTACAATGTACTTATAAACTGCAATCCCATTATTGTTTGATGTGTTAAAATTAAAAATCTAATAATACAAAATATGAAAACATTAAAGAATCTAAGCCTGATTTTATTGACAATGGGACTACTTTATTCATGTTCCCAAAAATCTAAACCGGAAAATGCGGCAATCTCCTTTCAAACCGCTTTCATGAAACTTGATTTTGACAAAGCCGGTGAATTTGGAACAGATAAAACCAAAGAATTTATGAAGACAATGAAAGGGTTTGCTACGATGATGGGTGAAGAAAAGTATAAAGAGGAAAAAGCCAAAGCAGAAAAAAGCAAGATTGAGGTGCTATCATGCATATGTGTTGAAATTGAAAAAGACAAACAGAGATGTGACCTCTCAATGAAAAATGAAGAAGGAAAAAATGACAGATCTCAGCTAACTTTAGTAAAGGTTAATGATAAATGGTTAGTTGATATGAGCAAGGAAGATGCAGGTATGAACTCAAAAGAAAATTCAGAAGATGAAAATGGAATTGAGAATCCTGAGGATTTCAATAATTTGGATGGAATATATGAAGATAGTTCTAATGCAGTTGATTCAGGTATTGACTATGAATAATTGGAATATTTGTCTTTAATAAAAAATTACACTAAAACCTCTTGATTCAAGGGGTTTTTGTTTTTAGAATTGCTCAGAATTACTTTTATCGACTCAGAATAATGAAATTAAAACATACGGTTGCAGCAGTGCTTTTCATCACTATAATTTCTATTGTTTTGTTTTATAACAATAAATACCTGAGAAATATTGCAGGCAGGTTGATAGCAAGGAGTTCTGAAAATCAAACTAAACAAATTTCATATCGCGAGTATTCTCAATTATCCGAAGTTGAGATGGCACGCCTAGAAGAAGGTGATATTATAATGCGAAGAGGATTTGGGAAGATTAGTGATTTCATCCTAAAATACTTTAGTGGAGAAATCGGACTTACACATTGTGGTGTGCTAACTCTGAAAGCTGATAAATGGTATGTAATCAACTGCGAATCCAATGAAAATCATGATGGAATGCAACTTGTGTCATTGGGCAGGTTTTTGAAAGATTCATATCCGCAAACAATTGCAGTTGTGAGACTCAATAAGGAAGAACGTGTAAGAACAGATTTTTTATACTGGATGAAATACTATTTGGGACAACAAACCCGATTTGATTACAAATTTGATGACAAAGACAGTTCTGAATTTTATTGCACCGAGGTCATTGATATTGCACTTCAAAAAGCATTGGGAAAGAGAGTTTTGACTCAAAGAAAAAATATGGGGCTGATTGATGCTCCAACCTATGAAAACTTCTTCTTAAAAGAACATTTTCAAATAATTATTAATCAGGCAAGCAAGGATAATTTATGATAATCTTTGCTCAATTCCATCTATAAGTGCATGAATGACTTTGATATGTATTTCTTGTGCGCGATCGGCATATTCACTATAAGGTGCACGGATTTCAATTTCACACATTGGACTAAGGATTCCGCCATCTTTTCCGGTTAACCCAACGACATTAATATTTTTCTTTTTTGCTGTTTGAACTGCTTTAATAATATTGGCAGAGTTTCCGCTGGTGCTGATTGCTAATAAAACATCCCCTCTTTTTCCCACAGCTTCAATGTATCGTGAAAAGATTTCATCAAAGCCATAGTCATTCCCAACGCAAGTAATATGTGCCGGATCATTGATACTGATAGCAGGAATTGCTTCTCTGTTATTGCGATAACGTCCGGTAAGTTCTTCCGCAAAGTGCATTGCATCACACATAGAACCGCCATTTCCGCAAGAAATAATTATGTTACCCTTTTTTACAGCATTTGCCATCAATTCTGCGGCTGATTCTATCTTACTGAAGTTTAATTCATTTTCTAAAAACTGGTTTAAAACCTTTTGGGCTTCTTCAAAATGTTTCTTGGCTGTCATATTATTTAGTCTGCACTTTCAAAAACGGGATTTGCTTGTTTGGCCTTAATTGATTGATTTTCTTTATAGTGTTTCACTCCTTGCTTAAGAAAACGGATAAAATTCTCAACACTCAAATCGTAGGGTTGTGGTGAATTCAGTAGATTTTCATCATTGTCAAGCAAGATATAGTTTGGTTGAGAATTACTTCCAAACATACATGATTGAATATCAGAATTTTTCTTCCCTAAAGTTGTCACTTTTCTACCGGTTATCTTTGATAAATATTGTTCATCTTCCGGCAGTGAAATAGTTTTGTCATCCACATAAAGAGCAATAATAATGTAGTCTTTGCTAAGGATATCCAAAACTCTTTCATCACTCCACACCCTTGCTTCCATTTCGCGACAGTTAACACATCCATGTCCTGTAAAGTCTATGAAAACGGGTTTGTTAACCTTTTTTGCATAGGCCATCCCTTCTTCATAATCAAAGTAACCTTTAAGATTGTGAGGCAGATGCAATTTGTCGGAATACTTCGGAGTACCTTCCACATCCCCTCTCTCACCTTCTAACTTTTCTAAAATTGCAAAATCATGCGTGGACATAGGGGGAAGATATCCTGCAAGTGCTTTTAGCGGTGCTCCAAACATTCCTGGAATCAAATAAACTACAAATGAAAAAGTAATAATAGCAAGAATCAGCCTTGGTACTTTTAAATAGGGTAAATCAGTATCATGAGCAAATTTGAGTTTACCCAAAAGATAAAGCCCCATTAGAGTAAAGATAATAATCCAAAGCGCTAAATACACTTCTCTATCAAGGATTCCCCAATGATAAGTCTGATCTGCAAGTGATAGGAATTTAAGACCTAATGCCAATTCCAAAAATCCGAGCACTACCTTAACCGAATTGAGCCAACCACCGGATTTGGGCAAAGAGTTCAACCACGTAGGGAACATTGCAAACAAGGCAAATGGGAGTGCAAAAGCAAGAGAAAACCCAAACATTCCCAAAACAGGTTTTACAAATTCTCCATTAAGACTCTCCACCAATACTATTCCAACTATTGGTCCTGTACAACTAAATGAAACTAAAGCCAGCGTGAGAGCCATGAAAAAAATTCCCACAAAACCCCCTTTGTCTGATTGCTTATCAACTTTGTTTACAAGCCATGACGGTAACACCAACTCAAATGCGCCAAAGAAAGCCGCTGCAAAAAATATAAATACAAGAAAGAAGAAAATATTAGGAATCCAATGTGTTGCAACAAAGTTAGCTGCATCTTCTCCAAACACAACTCCCACAAAACTTCCGAGAACTGTATAAATGAAAATAATGGACGCTCCAAACAACAAGCCGCTTCTTATTGATTGTGCTTTGCTCTTACTCTCCCCTCCTTTCATAAAAAATGCAACCGTCATCGGAATCATTGGGAAAACACAAGGTGTGAGAAGTGCTGCCAGTCCTGATAAAAATGCTAAGAGAAAGAATCCGAATAAACTGTCCTTGGAAACTCCGACAACTTCACTTTCATATTTTTTAACTTCGCATCTACCAATATCATTCTCATCTTTGGCTTTATATAAATAGCTGGGTGTATAAGATTCTTTGTTAATATCTGTTGAAACTGTCATATTTTTTACAGAATCATTAGCAGTGTCTTGATGTGTATTTTGGCTTGAATCAGTGCTGACAGAGTTGTTAATGTTCTCATTTTGAGAATTATTGTTAGATGTTGCTTTCTCGTCATTCGAACCTGAAATCGCATTTCCGGTAATAGTAATCCCTGAAAATGTTATATCAGATGTTTCCAATGGCACACACATCCCTGTTACATTGCTGCACATCTGACCTTCAAGAAATCCTTTAACCAACAATTTGGGTGATAGAATTTTTATTTTCTGTCTGAGCTCTGCCTTTTTTTCAAATTTTCCAACAGGGCAGTTAAAGACATCATCAATAAATTTTTTATCTCCAACTGAATACAGTTCTCCAACAAGTTCATATGTATTGTTCTTCTCAAAATTAAAAACTGCCTTTATTGGTCCTATTTCACATTCTACGTTTGTTGAATAAATATACCAATCTTTGGGAGCAGTAGTTGTGAGGACTATTTCAATGACATCACCAACTCCGGCTTCAGTTTTGGAAAATTTGTATTCCCAGACCGGTTGTTTTACCATCTGGGCAGACGTGTTGCTGATATTGGCATTAAATGCAATTACAACAAGAAAAAACAAAATAAATCGTTTGAAAGATAAAGTGATTTGCATAAAAATTAGGTTTACAATATTCGTAAAAAAACTGTTTACAAATATTGGTTTTTAAGTTGAATAGTAAATTGTTATTTCGTTCAAAATGATGAAAACACGCCAAACATATTTTCTTGTATTAGGGATTTATCTATTAACTTCATTTACTGTACAAGCAAACAGAATAAGCTATCAGGAATATATCGATAGATATAAGGATATTGCAATGCAAGAAATGAAAACACATAGAATACCGGCTAGCATCACTCTCGCCCAGGGTTTATTAGAATCCGGATCAGGGAATAGCCGCCTTGCTGTTGAAGGAAATAACCATTTTGGCATTAAGTGTAAAAAAAATTGGACAGGAGGGACAATCATTGAAGATGATGATGAACAAGGTGAATGTTTTAGGGCGTATAGTAGTGCCTATGAATCTTACTTGGATCATTCACTTTTCTTAAAGAATAATCCTCGGTATAACTTTCTCTTTGAACTCCCTATACTTGATTACAAAGCATGGGCAGAAGGGTTACGTCAAGCAGGATATGCAACTAATCAAAAATATCCGCAATTATTAGTTAACCTGATTGAACGATATTCATTGGCAAAGTTCGACACGATTGTTTTTTATGGCGAACAGAATGTAAACTACTTTACAGAACCTGTCTTTAAAGCAAATATTCATATTGTTGACAATGGCGTTCCGCTTACTGTTGCACGCCCGGGGCAAACAGTACATTCCATTGCTGAAGATAATAATATGCGTGATTGGCAAATATATAAATACAATGATCTGCCCAAAGATGCACGTATTGACCCCGGAATGATAATTTATCTGAAACCAAAGCGAAACAAAGCATCCGTTTCAAATCATAAGGTTGAACCCGGTGAGACCATGTGGGAAATCTCTCAAAAATACGGGATTAAACTAAAGAAACTTTACAAAAAGAATCGTATGGAACCTGGGACAGAGGTTAAACCAGGTGAAGTTATCAATATGAGAAGAAAACGGAAAGTAATACCGGATACAGGAAGAATTTCAGTAGAGCCAATATCCGATGTAGTTGATACTACTCCAACTAAACCCAGAAAAGTTGAAATTGCTGTTCCGCCTCAGCCAATTCATAACGAGTTACAAAATAGTGATACTATTAGCCAAAATCCAAATGAGAATTTTACTAATAATAATAATAATTCTTTGTTTTACACTGTCAGTCAAGGTGAAACACTATATAGCATATCTAAAAGACTAAATATTAGTATTGATAGTTTGGTAAAATGGAATAATCTCAAAGATAATTCATTGACAGTTGGACAGCGCATCTATTATAATCAACCGCCTAAAATACAAATCAACTCCTTACCCAATAAATTAATTAACCATACCATCCAAACCGGAGAAACTTTGTACTCAATCTCTCGAATTTATGGGGTAACAGTAGATGAAATTAAGAGATGGAATCAAATTGTCGGAAATGAAATAAGAGTAGGACAAGTTATTAAGATTGAAGACAGGAGGTAATAAGCTTCAACAAAAATTCCAATTTTATTTAATCGGTAACAAGAAAAGATTTAGTTTTGAATTTATATTTATCCTATACATGAAGGCAATTATTCCTGTAGCAGGTATTGGCAGTAGGCTTAAACCACATACACATACCCAACCAAAGGCTCTGATTCCCGTTGCAGGGAAACCCATTTTGGCTCATATTATTGACAATCTTAGATCAGCAGGTATTGAAGAATTCATTTTTATCATAGGATATATGGGAGATAAAATTGAGAACTATATCACAAGAAATTACCCGGACCAGAAAAATAAGTTTATCATTCAAACCTCCAGAAAAGGAATTGGGCATGCAATCTACTTAGCAAAAGAAAAAGTAATTAAATGTGAGAGAATTCTCATTGTTTTGGGCGACACCATTTTTGAAACCTCGCTAAAAAGAGTGCTTTCCTCGCCAACATCCGTTTTGGGAGTAAAAAAAGTTGATGATCCTCGTCAATTTGGAGTTGCTGAAATCAATTCTGATTCGAGTATTAAAAAATTAGTGGAAAAACCACTCATCCCAAAATCAAATATGGCATTGGTAGGGGTCTATTATATCAAAGAAGTAGCGCAACTTTTCGATGCACTCCGATTCAATATAGAAAATAAAATCAAAACTCAAAATGAGTATCATTTAACAGATGCGCTAATGAGAATGATAGAGAATGGAGTAATTATTAAAACATTTGAAGTTGATAATTGGTTTGATTGCGGTAAAAAAGAAATCCTACTGCAAACCAATGAACTGCTACTCAAACGAATAAAGGAACTCAGTATAGACAAGAAATTACTAAACGATTCCATCATTATCCCACCTGTGTTCATTGGGAAAAATGCTAAAATTAGCAAATCTGTAATTGGTCCCAACGTTTCTATTGGAGAAAACACAAGCATTCACTCTAGCATAATTAAAAATTCTATAATTGGTCCATATGCGCATATTGAGACTGCTATTCTACAAGATACATTAATTGGTAATGATTCAAGATTAAAAGGAATGTCACACACATTAAACTTAGGTGACAATGCTGAGATCAGTTTTAATTAAAAAAAAACACGGACTTTTATCCGTGTTTTTAATTGAAGTTTTTAGCAAATAATTTATTCTGCGTTTTCTTCTTTTGGTCTTTCTTCTCTTGGCTTAGCTTCATTCACAACCAATGCTCTTTCCATGAATTCTTTTTCATGCAAAGCTTGAATAGCCTCTTTGGCTGCTTCATCATTGCTCATTTCTACAAAAGCAAATCCACGAGAACGTTTTGTGAATTTGTCTCTAACAATTCTTGCCGAAGTAACTTCTCCATAGGTGGAGAAAAGGTCTGAAACATCTTGCTCTTTGGCACGGAAGCTAAGATTACCTACATAAATATTCATACAATTATCTATTAATACATGTGCATACTTGATTGCACGGGACAATGATAAGTCAATATTTAATAGCTTCAACATTTTTCTCCAATTATTTTTTGAAACAATATATTAGGATTTTTCGTCAATAAAGGAGCATAATCACATACAGCAAAAACCATAATCCGATAATTAATTATTTTAATAAGGTAGATTTTGGTAATTAAAAACTTTAGGGCAATTTTTGCAACTTGACAAAAAATAATCATACAATGAAAAAAATATTCGTAATCTTCGGGCTATGGCTCGGATTTAGTGCTTGTGATTCTGTTCTTAGCACAATGGAAACCGTTAACAAAACATTAGGCCCTTCAAACACTGAAATCGTTGCAGGACTTAAAGAAGCATTAACTAAAGGGATTCAAAACGGGGTATCTAAACTATCCGCAAAAGACGGCTTTTGGGGTAATCCTGCTATCAGAATCCCCTTGCCGGAAGAAGTGAAAAATGTGGAATCAACACTTCGGAATATAGGATTGGGTAATCAGGTAGACAAGGCAACTAAAGCATTGAATGAAGGAGCAGAACTCGCAACCAAAGAAGCAATTGACGTCTTTATTACTGCAGTAAAAACTATGTCATTTCAAGATGCAATGGGAATTTTAACCGGAGGAAATAGTGCCGCAACAAATTATTTAAAATCCACTACAACGGCTTCTCTTACAGAAAAATTCCGCCCTATTATATCAAACTCTCTCGAAAAAGTGAATGCAACAAAATATTGGGGCGACATTATGTCAAAATACAATTTGGTTGCAACCAAAAAAATTAACCCAGACCTAACAGGATATGTAACTGAGAAAGCAATGAATGCGCTTTTTAAGGAAGTTGAAACTCAAGAAAATCTCATAAGAGAAAACCCCGCTCAAAGAACTACAGAAATATTAAAAAAGGTCTTTGATTATGCAGACACAAAAAAGTAATGTTTATTAATACGCTGATTGTCAATTATCTCAAGCTTCTCGTATAAAGATTTTTTTCTTGCTTGCAGTTAAATATGATTTTCTTACCTTTGACACACTCAAAATTATTACCAAAATGAAAATTAATCTTTTACCCATTTTAAGTATGGCTGCTGCCATCTTTTTTTCAACCAATGCATCTGCTCAAAGGCATATAGATTGGTCAGTGGATGAAATTCTAGTTCCACCTTCAGAAATCCGTCAAACCGATTTCCAACAAGGCAGTCAATTCAAACTTTCATTCGTTCTTAAGAATAAAGGAGCTGACACTGCAAGAGTAGGGGATTCTGTATTCTATAGAATCGTGGTTCCGATTTCGCAATCACAAGCAATTTTAATCCCCGGTCCAACTCAAAATACTTATTCTGTCACAGTATTATCAAAAGAATTGGCTCCAAATGACACATTGATTATTGGTGGTTCTTATAATATTAATCTATTTCCTTCAAATTCATCAATGGAGGTTAATGTTACCGTAGTTTCATTACTAATGAATCGAGGTGCAGATTCAATTGCTGCAGAAGACAACTCAACCAATGCTAATAATGCACTGTCAGAGAACCTAAATTGGTATGTTTGGCAAGGATGGGGAGTTGGTGTGCATAATGTAGATGCTGAAACCAACTTTACTGTTTATCCTAACCCTTCCAATAGCGGAATCTTCCACATTAATTCTTTGTTATTGAACCCAAATAGCAGTGAAAATCAAATTAAAGTTTTTGACATAAAAGGACAACTCGTTTATTCTACTGAGTTATCTCAAAATCAATCCATTGATTTGTCTGCTCTTAACAATGGTATCTACTTTGTTGAGTTCAATAATGGACTAATCAAAGAAACCACTAAGGTGAGTATTACAAAGTAATATTTAATCTCAATATCTAAACAAAAAAGTCCTGCAATGCAGGACTTTTTTGTTTATTGCCATTGATGCTAATATCATATTTTTGAGCCTTGCATGCGTGCTGCTTTTATTTCCATTTTATCGTTTTTAGGAATATCATCTTCGGTTGCGCAAGAGTCCTTTCATTTTGCACTTCTACCAGGATATCTAATGCCACATTCTGTCTCAATGCCTCACATGGCTGCTCATTCGATAGGAGGCGAGTTTGCATGGCAATTTTCAGGTCTTGGAAATCAATATGCCGACAGTTTATACAAACAAATAGATTGGGGGTTTTCTTTGTATTATAATTATCTGAATAAGCATGAGATTAATGGAAGTACTATTGCTATCATTCCCTATGTTCAAATTCTGATTAAAAAGCATAAACACTCTTCAAGTCAATTTAGATTAGGCGCAGGATTGGGTTATTGTACACAAATTTTTAATCCGCTTATCAATCCCAAAAATCGCGCAATGAGCAGCAGACTCAACGGTTCCATGCAGATTGTACTAATTAACAAAAGACCTTTATCCCAAAATACAGGTCTTTTTTACGGAATAGGAATGACACATTTTTCAAATGCCAATTTTAACCGCCCTAATTTGGGAATCAACACACCTCAAATCAATATCGGTCTAAATTTTGGCAGCAGTAATTCTAAGCAATATCGCTTCAAAACTGATACAAGTAAAATTTACACTCAATCCTATCTTGAGACAAGGGTTGGTTTTGCTTCTAAAACTGCTACGATATCTGACCCTACAAGACGTCCCGTCTATACACTTGCTTTAACTCAAGGAATTGGAATAACTCCTATACGCAGTGCAAGAGTTGGTCTTGATTTTTATTATGACAAACTTGATCCTTATATCGTTTTCAATCCTGACTCAAAAGATAATTTCAAGTTTAAGGATGCTTTTGAAACAGCAATTAAAGCAGGTTATGAATACTATTTTGGTAAAATAACTTTCTACCTCGATTTGGGTTATTATCTCTACAAACCTGAACATGTTGGAAAATTAGACTATTATATTTCCATTGGACTAAATTATAATTACAAAAAATTCTTTGTCGGTACGAGACTTAAATCGCATGCAGCAAATGCTGATTTTGTTGATTGGTGCATTGGCTATAGGTTTGACAGCAATTATTTGAAAAGAAAGAATAAATGAGGTATTGGACATTAATCGGTATATGTTTGCTTTTTACTACTTGCAAAAAAGGACATGAATTTGATTGTTTTCGGTCAGCAGGGGGAATCGCAACAGAAACCTTTGATATCGGGACATTTAGTAAGCTCAGTGTAAACGGGAAAATCAGTTTAGAACTCGTTTATAGTCCAAACAAAACAGCAATTGAAATAACCTATAACAAAAACTTATTGAATGGAATCAGTAGAGATATTGTAGAAGGAGAATTGATTTTAAAAGATGAGAATAAGTGTAATTGGGTTAGAAGTTATGATTTACAACCAAAAATAAGATTGTTCTACAACCATTCATTAGAATATATTTCTGTTATTGGAGCAGCCAAAGTGTTTAATACCGACACTCTGAGACTTCACAAACTTATAATCAATAATTTGAGCGTTGAAGATGTTACACTCACTATTCAGGATGTAAATGGGATAGAATGTAACGGGTTTAATTCCGGAGGCTTTATAATCAAGGGGCAAGCCGGTTATATGGCTACCACAATAGACGATGCATCATTCATTGATATTCGTAATTTGGAATTAGATGACCTCTATTTATTTCATTACAGTATTCGCTCATCACATATAAAATCACAAGATATTATGGAGGTTAAACTCTATGGGAAAGGTGATGTTTATATTGACGAAATACCAACCGACACAAGCAGATGGCGATGTTGCAAGGTAGAATTAGAAAAATTTGGTTCAGGGGAGTTTAAATAAGAAAAGCTGCCCAATATTGAACAGCTTTTCCAACAATTTTATTGAATAGGTTTATTTTCCTTCGCTTTCGATATTGATATCTATTTCGGCAGAAATTCCTTTGTAAAGATTGATGGTGGCTTTGTAATTACCAACAACCTTAATCTCATCATTAAAAACAATTTTTCTTCTGTCCACATCAAAACCTTTGTCTTTCAATGCATTGGCTACCTGAAGGGTAGTAACTGCTCCAAATATTTTTCCGGTGGTACCGGTCTTGGTTTTAATAGTAACTGATTGATTTGCTAACTTCTCAGATAATGACTCAGCATCTTTTTTCAATTTCTCTTGTTTGAATGCTCTTTGTTTGACTTCTTCTTCCAAAACTTTTACTGCGGAAGGTGTAGCAAGTTTAGCCATTCCTTGAGGTATTAAATAGTTTCTTCCATAACCGTCTTTAACAGTTACCACATCATCTTTGTGTCCAAGGTGTTTAACGTCCTGATTTAATATAATTTTCATCTTGTTTTCCTCCTGTTAAATTATTTATAACCATCTGTTACAAAAGGCATAATAGCAATAAATCTTGCTCTTTTGATTGCCTCTGCAACTTTCTTTTGATACTTCTGAGAGTTTCCGGTAATCCTTCTTGGAAGAATTTTGCCTTGCTCATTTACAAACTTAGAAAGGAAGTTAACATCCTTGTAGTCAATGTATTTTATGCCTGACTTCTTGAATCTGCAATATTTTTTTCTATTGAGACTTCTTGTTTGTGGAGCAAATACGAAATTTGTTTCTTTTGTCTGTGCCATTTTTAGTCCTCCAAATCTTCTGTTTCAATTAATTCAATTTCTTCTTTCTTCTTGGCTCTGGCAGCTTCAGCAGCTTTGGTATTGCCAATTTCACCTTTTCTCTTGCGCTCATTATAGATAACAGCATGTTTGTCAAGAGCAGTTGTAAGGAAACGCATCACACGTTCGTCCCTTCTGTAGCTAAGCTCAAGTGTAGCAATAAATTCAGGTTCTGCCTGAAATTCAAAAATGTGATAAAAACCCGTTACTTTTTTGTTGATTGGGTAAGCGAGCTTTGCAAGCCCCCAATTGTTTTCGTGGATTACTTTTCCACCTTGCTCTGTGATCAACTCTCTGTAACCTTTAACAGCATCTTGCATCTGTTGTTCTGAGAGTACTGGTGTTAAAATGATCACAGATTCATAATTTTTTAAGCTCATAATGAATCTATTTTTTTTAAACGAGGCGCAAAAGTAGAACTTTACATTCGTTTATGCAAATGGTTTTTTCATTTACATTTGAGCCCGACAAACTAATTTACTCAACTTATGATAAACAGAATCACACTAACCTTTTGCACGGTATTGATGCTTTCCTTCATTGCTTGTAAGAAAGGAGAAACTGACAAAAAAGAAAATTCTGAACCCTCAAAGGAATATGAATTAATCGAAATGAGTACCAAGTATGGCAAAATGTATATTTGGCTATATGATGAAACACCACTACACAAAGAAAATTATCTAAAGCTGGCAAAACAAGGATTTTATAATGGCTTGCTGTTTCACAGAGTTATTCCTAATTTCATGATTCAAGGTGGAGATCCAAAAGGAGACGGAACCGGAGGACCCGGATATAATATTCCTGCTGAAATTATATCTGAAATTAAGCATAAAAGAGGTTGTGTTGCGGCAGCCAGACTCCCCGACCAGGTAAACCCCAATAAAGAATCCAGCGGCTCTCAGTTTTATATTTCAGTAAGTACACAGGGAACTGCCGGTTTGGATGGAAAATACACAGTTTTTGGTGAGGTAATTAAAGGTATTGAAGCTGCAGACCAAATTGTCTCACAGCCAAGAAATGCTAACGATAGGCCTAATACCGATATTGCTATGCAGGTTAAAGTCATTAAGAAAACAAAAAGTCAAATCAAAGATGAATTTGGTTTTGAACTTAAAGACTAATATTCACTGTATAAAATCAGACCTCATTACATTTATTACAGAGTATTAAAAACCGAAGAAAGTCTTCTTTCAATATATACTCTATTTTTGCACAATCAAATTTCAAAATGAACAAAATCAATTGGAAGGTCATTAAAGAGTATGAGGACATTACCTTTAAAAGTTGTAATGGTGTAGCACGAATTGCCATAAACCGTCCGGAAGTCAGAAATGCATTTCGTCCACAAACCGTTGATGAATTACTCGAAGCCTTAATCATATCACACGAATCACAAGAAATTGGTGTTGTGTTAATAACGGGTGAAGGGCCTTCTCCAAAAGACGGGGGTTGGGCATTTTGTTCTGGTGGAGACCAAAGAGTTCGCTCAAATACCGGTTATAAAGGCAATGATGGTATAAATAAATTCAACATCCTTGACGTACAAAGGCGCATTCGCTTTATGAACAAAGTAGTCATAGCAGTTGTACCGGGTTGGGCAGTGGGTGGTGGTCATAGTCTGCACGTGGTTTGTGATTTAACAATTGCAAGCAAGGAACATGCAATTTTTAAGCAAACTGATTTAGATGTTGCAAGCATTGACGGGGGGTTTGGCTCCGCCTATTTAGCTAGAATGGTCGGGCAAAAAAGAGCAAGGGAAATTTTCTTTTTAGGCAAATCTTACTCCGCCCAAGAAGCTTATGAAATGGGAATGGTAAATTTGGTTGTACCACACAGTGAACTCGAACAAACTGCTTACGAATGGGCACAGGAGATTTTGACTAAAAGTCCTACTGCGGTTAAAATGGCAAAGTTTGCTTTTAACTTAATAGATGATGGGTTAATAGGGCAGCAAGTTTATGCCGGTGAAGCTACAAGACTTATCTATGGAACAGAAGAGGCTAAAGAAGGAAGAGATGCTTTTTTGGAAAAAAGAAAAAGAGATTTCAAAAAATTTCCAAAATTCCCTTAAGTCCAATAAATCTACTGATTTCATGTAGTTATGATACAGCTATGGGAATATCCAAAGCCGTATAGAATTTGTATAAAACAAAAAAGGAACGCTGTCGCATCCCTTTTTTCCAAAATCTTATTATTAAGCTATAATTAGCAAAACTCATCATAAGCAGCTTGTAAGTTAGCTGCGAGTGCTTCTGCCGGTTTGCCTTCGATCTGGTATCTTTCAACAAAATGCACTAATTTTTTTCCTTTAAAAAGTGCTATTGAGGGAGAAGAGGGAGGAAAAGGAATCATGTATTCTCTTGCTTTAGCCACAGCTTCAACTTCCATACCGGCAAAAACTGTATATAGTTTTTGAGGTTTTTTTGTTCCATGCAAAGAGTGTAAAACACCCGGCCTCATTGCTCCTGCAGCGCAACCGCACACAGAGTTTATCACAACCAATGTTGTTTGTTCTTCAGGAAAAGAATTAAATGTATTTTCAACCTCTTCAGCTGTTTTTAATTCAATGAAATCAGCGTTGGTTAATTCTGCACGCATTGGTGCTACCATCATTTCGGGATATGCCATATTTGATTAATTTAAACGAGTTGCAAAATTAAGTATTATTCTTTACCAACCCAAAATCCATGCAAATATCAAAGGTGCTACAATGGTTGCATCTGATTCTACAATGAACTTAGGAGTATCAACATCCAATTTACCCCATGTAATTTTTTCATTTGGAACTGCTCCTGAATATGAGCCATAGGAAGTAGTTGAGTCAGAAATTTGGCAGAAATATGCCCAAAAAGGAACATCTTCCCATTCTAAATCTTGGTACATCATTGGAACAACACAAATAGGAAAATCACCTGAAATTCCTCCTCCAATTTGGAAGAATCCAAGGCCTTTGCCTTTGCTCAATTCTCTGTAAAGTTCGGTCAACCAAACCATGTATTCAATTCCGCTTTTTACAGTACTTGCTTTTAGTTGTCCTTTGATTACATAACTTGTAAAAATATTACCACAAGTGCTGTCTTCCCAGCCGGGAACAACAATGGGCAGATTTTTTTCTGCGGCTGCAATAATCCAACTGTTTTTAGGGTCAATTTCATAATACTGCTTCAAATCACCACTTAATACAATTTTATATAAAAATTCATGAGGAAAATATCTTTCCCCTTTTGCTTCTGCATCTTTCCATACTTTTTCCAAATGAGCTTGAAGTCTTCTGAAAGCTTCTTCTTCGGGAATACAAGTGTCTGTAACCCTATTGTAGTGATTATCCAACAACTCTCTTTCTTGCTCGGGAGTTAAATCCCTGTAGTTAGGAACTCTTTTATAATGGCTATGTGCCACAAGGTTCATCACATCTTCTTCCAGGTTTGCTCCTGTACATGAAATCATGTGTACTTTGTCTTGTCTAATCATTTCTGCAAGAGAAATTCCTAATTCGGCAGTACTCATTGCGCCACCCATTGAAATCAACATTTTGCCACCTTCCAACAGGTGTGCCTCATAGCCTTTTGCCGCATCCATCAAAGCGGCTGCATTAAAGTGTCTGTAATGGTGGTTTATAAAATTTGAAACCGGTCCTTTGTTTGTCATTTGATTTTAATTTTAGCTCGGCAAAAGTAACGTAATCGTTAAATCATTTTGCAAATGCTAATTACCTCTATCACATTATATAATCAATACGCAAAAAAGCCACATCGAATAATCAATGTGGCTAAAGTCTTTGTTTAACAAAGTTTATTTCACTAACTTTTTAATTTCATCCTCTAATTGAAACTCCGCTCCCTCAGTATATCCTACATGTTGATATACAATTTTGCCATTTTGGTCAACAAGAAAAGTCATCGGAGGGTTGGAAACGTTCAGAGCACGCGCCAAATCTTTGTTTTCATCCAACAATATTGTGTAAGGCCATCCCTTTCCGTTAACCAATGGCTTTACTTTAGGTATGTTTCTTGAATCATCTACAGTCACTGCAATATACTCAATTCCGTATTTATCAACCCATTCATCGTAGTGTTCGTTGATATTGTCAAGTTCTTTGATACAAGGTCCACACCAGGTTGCCCAAAATGAAATTACGGTGATTTTACCATTTGCACCATAATCACTAATATTCACCATCTTACCATCCATATCTTTTAATTGAATAGAAGGGAGATCGGAATATTTTTTTTGAGTAAAAGCAAGTGTTACTATTGCCAAGAGTGCTACCAGAGTGGTGTATGTATATTTCATAGATAAAACTTTATTGATGAATTCAGGTTCAATTAATGTGCCAAAAATAAAGATTATTCTCCTTTGTTGTTATGCTCAAAAAGAAAAAAAGCCATGAAATATGTCATTGCCATAACACTAACTTGTCTTTCAAACAAAGACTCAAAAAACATTGAAACAAATAGTATAATCAATATACCGAAGCCTATATATCGTTTTTGTTGAACCAAAGCATAGAAAACAAAAATCAGAAATAAAATCAATGCTCCTACTACTCCTACTTGTAAGGCTGTTTCAAGAAATTGGTTGTGCGGGTTTTTTCTATTTTGTTCCAACAGATTGGTCTTTCTTTCTATGTATTTTCGTTGCATTTCAGTATCCACATCTCCCAAGCCAATACCTTTTATAGGGTGTTCTTGCAACAAAGCAAAACCGTTTTTCCATGCCTGCACCCTCATTGCTACCGATTTGTCATTGGCATCTTTGGAGTGTACAATTGTATCCCAATCCTCTAGGCTGTTTGCCATTCTGTTTTGCAAAGAATCGGAAAGAAAATATGCTATAATGGGAAAGAGTATAAGCAAAGGAAAAAACTTCAAATATTTAGCTTTGCCCTCATTCTTTAAATACATCAAAACAAAGATAAAGACTGCAACATAAAAAGCCAGTAACCCTGTTCTGGCAGATAAAACATGAAGATTAGTAATATTTATTACAGTAAAAACCAAAACTGCAAAGAATACAAATTTTTGGATATTAGCTTTTTGGAAAACTAATAAATACAAGCCTGATAGACAGGCTATTGCATTCAAAACAGAAAACTGTATATGATAAATCCCATAGCCAAAGTATATTGGCATAGGCTTGGCTGCACGAATGAGTGCATCAAAATAATCTTGATTCTGAAAATAAATCAGAGTACTAATAGTTCCCGTCAGATATGTAAAAAAAATGAAGCATATCAAAATGATATTTTGTTGAAGTTTGTTAAACTTAAAAAAAACTATCCAAATAAACGGGGATAAAAGAAAAGGCAGTTTGAGAAAAAACTTTCTTTGTCCTTCTTGAAAATTGTCAGACAAAAACAAGCCAAAGAGGTGAAACACAAGGAAAAGAATAAAGAGAAGAGTTAAAATCTTTAACCTTTTATCCGATTTTATTATTTCACTCAAGGATTTGACATGGATAATTCCGACTAGTAAAATTCCACCCATGGAGATGCTCATCAAAGCCGGTGAAACAAAAAAAGCTGCCATAAGAAGACAGCTTAAAACAAAGGCTATTTGGATTTCAATTCCCTGCTTATTATCTAAAAACGGGTTTTGCATTATTTGGCATAATTAACCCTTACTTCTTTAGTTGATTCTGTGATACCAATCTTCTTAGCTAAAGTGGGGTTGATTTTAACCACTTCATTTCCCGGGGCTTTATAATTTGCTACAACTCTTGCAAATGCTGATTTTCCGTTTTCGGGATTTGTAATCATTACAATAGTTCCGATACGTGCTGTAGGATGCATAATAAAATTACGCTCTTGTGACAAATCTCCTTCTGAACTAATAGATACACTTCCGTTCTCAACCATCTCATCTCCTACTGTCTTGATTTGTCTTGTGGGAACTGTAACTGAATTGTTTTCATCAGATGGATTTCCTTCGACTTTATTGTTATTGACAATATTTTCATTGGAAATCTTTTCTGTTATAGGTTCAACCACTTTTATTGGCTCTTGTGCAGGCTTAACGGGGGTTTGTTCAATTTTTACAGGTTCAGTGGGTGGAATCGGTTTTGGTGTTTGTTCCGGTATTGCAATAGAAGCAGTATGAGGACTCACTGCTAATCTTTGCCCTACAGATATTGATTCTCCGGAGAGTCCGTTCCATTTCTGGATATCTGAGACTGAAACACCATACATGGTGGCTATTTTGTAAAGTGTTTCACCTGCTTGTACTGTATGAAATTTTGTTTCGATTTTTGTTTCTCCGTTTGGAACAGGTGATGTACTAACCGTTTTTTTCTTTGTAGGAACCATAATGATTGCATCTGCCTGAATTCCCTTATCTGAACCGGGATTAGCTTTGATGATTTCATTTACATCTACATTGTATTTTCTTGCTATTGCATATAGTGTTTGTCCTTTATCCACTTTGTGTAGTATATATACAATTCCATTTTCGGTTTTTGTACCTATGGAATCCTGTTGCATTGCAAAGGATACAAAAGGTATGAACATCAATATTAGCAGTAATTTCTTCATTTGTGTTTAGACTAAAAAATTGTTCTTTAAAGAAGTTCAAAAATAGAGCCAATCTTTTTATGTAGCGAAACTTTATAAGTGCAGTTTCCACAATTAGAATATTTTGCATTGAATATTATACAAGCCTTATCGGCTATTCAACTTCATAAGCACCAATATCAGCAGGAATTTTTCTAATATTTCCTTTCAAATCAATAGAAACCGGAGGTGCAAGTATTTTGGACTTTCCAATTACGGGTGAACCCGGTCTGATACCCAAATTTGCTTCTCTGGGAGATATCATCAGAGGGTCTTGGTTTAATAAATTATTATTGATATCAAGAAGGTTTTTGTATTCCTTGGTTTTTATCAAACAATGGTCAACCAATGAAAAGTCAGGTGGAGTTCCACTATGAATATCCAAGATTAATTCATCCTCTAATGGTCCATAAATAATGCAGTTTTCTAAACTGTAAGAGATTGGAAAACTTCTTACAAATCGGTCTTTTTCATCTCTTTGAATATTATTGAAAGCCAATGCAGACTGAGAACGTCCTCCCAAAAAACCACTTGCAATCGTACAATGTCGCAGGGTATAACTCCCTCCAAAATACCCTACAAATCCATTTGCTCCACAACGGGCAACAGCTACATTTTCTGCAAAAATTGGTGCAGTAATACCAATAATACCATAGAAAGAGCAATCTTTAATCAGTGTTTGTGTAATATGCAATTTTGGGTTAGAATTATTACTTAATGAATCTACACGGACTCCAATTACTGCATTCTTGATTACTGCATTTTTAATTTTTGAATCTTTACTGTCTTTCAAAATGTGTATTCCCTGCCATTGTCCGGGTGTTTCATCATAACCGGGCTGCAATCTGTCACCTTGAAAAACTGCCGGATTTTGTTCAGTACCTTCTATCTCAAGTGTTCCTAAAATATAAATTGAAGATTCAGGAGAGGAATAAACATTGACTCCTTGAGATATTTTGAGTGTAGTATTGCTGTTTACCAAAATTGAATTCACAATCACATAGGGCTTGTCAGTCTTGTCCCATAGCACATTTTGGCTGATTAACGAATCTCTGTAATAGATGGCATCCCAACCATAAGCAGAAAGCATTACTTTTTGTCTGTTTCCGTTGGTATTAAACATAATTGAGTCTAATACTATTGCAGGATTAATCTGATTATTGGCTTCAAGCGTTACTTCAACAAAAGCAATCAAACTATCTTTTGCAGGAATTTCTACATCTCTAAAATCTGTAGAAGAAACGCCATCTACATTAATTCTGAATGAAGAATTTGCACCTCCACCCAAAGTGATATCGGTTTTAACAGGGTTATTTAATCTATTAACAATAAAAAATTGTTTGTTGACCGAACGCGGATATTTTGTTCCGGGTAATCGAGTAAAAACTGTATCAAAATAAACAGTATCGGCAGGTTGTCCCGGCCAAAATTGAAAAACCAGATTGGCATCTGAACCGGTATAAAATGGCTTGTCTTTTTTGCATGCTGCAAACAATACCAGCAACAGAAAAATGAATATATATGCGGTTCTACTCAACTTATATTAAAAAATAATGGCTGCAAAGATATCCAATCCATGCAGCCATTTGATAACGTATTATTTTCAAAAATATTTAGCTTATTGCTTCTTGCGCTTTGGGTGCTGCAGATAATATTTCAGCACTCACACCTGACGCATATTGCTCAAAGTTTTTCACAAACAATTGAGCAAGGTGATTTGCTTTGCTGTCATAAGCGGCTTTGTCTGCCCAAGTATTTCTCGGATTGAGTATTTCTGAAGGTACATTGGGACAGCTTGTTGGCATTTGAACACCAAAAATCGGATGCAGTTCATATTGAATGTTGTTTAACTCACCATTCAATGCAGCAGTAAGCATAGCACGTGTGTATGATAATTTCATTCTTTGGCCTGTACCATAAGCGCCACCACTCCAACCGGTGTTCACCAGCCATACATTAATCTCAGGATGTGCTTTTAACTTTTCTCCTAATAACTCGGCATATTCGCCCGGATGAAGCGGAATGAATGCTTTCCCAAAACAAGCTGAAAATGTCGCTTGTGGTTCGGTAACTCCTGCTTCTGTTCCGGCAACTTTTGCGGTATATCCTGAAATAAAATGATACATTGCTTGTGAAGGTGTTAGCTTTGATATTGGAGGTAGTACACCAAAAGCATCCGCTGTAAGGAAAATAATATTCTTGGGCGCTTTTCCCATAGAAGGAACTGCGATATTGTCAATAAAATCAATAGGATATGCTACACGAGTGTTTTCTGTAACAGAAATATCGTCAAAATTCACTTTGTTGGTTCCGGGGAAAAAGCGAACATTTTCTACCAAAGCACCTTTTTTAATAGCATTCCAAATCTGAGGCTCTTTCTCCTCTGTAAGCCCTACACATTTTGCATAGCATCCGCCTTCAAAATTGAATACACTGTTGTCGTCCCAACCGTGTTCGTCATCACCTATAAGTCTTCTGTTGGGGTCTGCAGAAAGTGTGGTTTTCCCTGTTCCACTCAAACCAAAGAAAATGGCAGTATCTCCGTCTTTTCCTATATTGGCAGAACAATGCATTGACAAAACCTTCTTGTCATGCGGAAGGATATAATTTAATACAGAGAAAATACCTTTCTTGATTTCACCGGTATATCCTGAACCTCCGATGAGAATAACTTTTTTAGTAAAGTTTACGATAGTAAAGTTGTGTTGTCTTGTTCCATCTTCGGCAGCATTTGCACGAAAAGAAGGAGCAGCAAGTATGAGCCATTCTGCCTTTTGTGTTGCAAGTTCTTCCGCTGTGGGTCTCAGAAATAAATTATTTGCAAAAAGGTTTTGATAAGCAGTCTCATTAACAACCTTGATATTCAATCTGTATGTAGGGTTGGCACAGGCATAAGCATCTCTTACAAAAAGTTCCTTGCCTTTGTAATGTGCAACAACTTTGTCAAACAATTTATCAAAATTCTCCGGACTGAATTTAAAATTGATATCCCCCCACCAAACTGAATTTTCTGTTTTCTCATCACAAACCGTAAATTTATCTTTTGGAGATCTTCCAGTGAATTCACCTGTATCGGCAGCAAGAGCACCCATGTCTGTTAGTTTCCCCTCTCCTCTTTCAAGGGCTTTTTCTACTAATTGGTCAACGGTTAAATTAATATGTGCTTTAGAAGCATTTTGAATGATTTGTTCAACTATTTGATTGTTATCCATTTTGACTTTTGGTTTTTTGATTATCGCCTGCAAAGTTAATATTTCCAATAAGCTATTTGTCTATCTGACTGACTATTTAATCACAAGTTTTACCTAATTTTTTATTTATGGCAAACACGATTTTAGTTGATAAGATAAGAGATTGAACTAGTCTTGTTCGGAAATAATCAAGGTTAATAGACAGCCAATACATAGAATTTATTAAGTTATTGGCTGTCTATTGTTGTGGTCCCACCTGGGCTCGAACCAGGGACCTACTGATTATGAGTCAGTTGCTCTAACCGACTGAGCTATAGGACCTGTTCCCGTTGTTTTGGGGCTGCGAAAATAGTAATTTTTCTTAAACAAAAAGAAAAAACTACTTTTGCACTCTTTGAAAAAATTACCCTCAGGCAAATTATAAAGATGAAGTTTCCGAGTTACAAAAATCCGAATTGGTCCTTGTTGGAAGAGGAAATGCTGAAGCAGTGGAAGAAAAATCAAATCTTTGAAAAAACCATCAGTCAGCGTCCTGAAAATAATGCTTTTACTTTTTTTGAAGGTCCTCCGAGTGCCAATGGTATGCCCGGAATTCACCACGTTATGGCAAGAGCCATCAAGGATGTTTTTTGTCGATATAAGACACAAAAAGGATTTAGAGTATTGCGCAAAGGTGGCTGGGATACACATGGTTTGCCTGTTGAATTGCAGGTAGAAAAGAGGCTTGGAATAACCAAAGATGATATTGGCAAAAAAATCAGCATTGCAGAGTACAACAAGGCTTGCCGCGAGGATGTGATGAAGTTCAAAGAAAAATGGGATGAACTCACTGACAGAATCGGATTTTGGTTAGACTTAGACAACCCTTATATCACCTACGAAAACAGCTATATTGAGAGTGTTTGGTATTTACTTAAGAAGTTTTACGACAAAGGTTTGCTCTATAAGGGCTATACCATTCAACCATTCTCACCGGCTGCCGGAACAGGTTTGAGTTCTCATGAATTAAACCAGCCCGGATGTTACAGAGAAGTAAAAGACACCACCGCAGTTGCCCAATTTAAACTTATAAAAAACGACAAATACAAAAGCCTTAATTTACCCGAAAACACCTATGCTCTTGCATGGACAACTACTCCTTGGACTTTGCCTTCCAATACTGCTCTTGCAGTAGGTGCAAGCATTGATTATGTGTTGATAGAAACACTCAATCCCTATACCTTTATTCCTGTGAATGTGCTATTGGCAAAGGATAGGATTTCAACTTATTTTAAAACTGAAGGAGAGAATCTTCCGATTGCTGATTTCAAAGAAGGAGACAAAGTTATCGGGTGGAAAATACTCGGTCATTTCAAAGGGAAAGACCTCGAAGGCTTGCAGTATGAACAATTGCTGCCTTATGTAAAACCTAAAGAACGCGCTTTTGAGATTTTTGTTGGCGATTTTGTTACCACAACTGACGGAACAGGAATAGTGCACATGGCTCCAAGTTTTGGCTCTGATGATTTTAGATTATCACAAAAAAAGGGTTTTGCAGCTCTTACACTGGTGGATGAGAGAGGAAGGTTTGTTTCTGAAGTAACTGATTTTGCCGGTGAATATGTGAAAGAAGCCTATTACTCCGAGCAAGAACTTGAAGAAGAAAGAAAAAAACAAGGCCGAGATAAGTACCTTTCTGTTGATGAACGAATTTCAATCAAGTTAAAACAAGAAAACAAGGCTTTTAGGGTAGAAAAATACAGCCACAATTACCCACACTGCTGGCGAACAGACAAACCGGTTTTATATTATCCGTTGAAAAGCTGGTTTATCAAAACTACCGCAGTTCGCGAAAAACTTGTAGAACTAAACAAAACCATCAATTGGAAACCAAAATCTACGGGTGAAGGGCGTTTTGCAGATTGGCTCGAAAACCTTGTGGACTGGAATCTTTCACGTTCAAGATTTTGGGGAACACCATTGCCTATATGGCGCACAGAAGATGGAAGTGAAGAAATCTGTATTGGTTCATTGGAACAACTAAATGTAGAGATAGAAAAATCTATCAAAGCAGGGTTTATGACAAGCAATCCGATTCAAGAACAAAAGACTCTTGACTTGCACAGACCCCTGGTAGATGATATTTTCCTTTGCTCTGCATCGGGCAAAAAGATGATCCGTGAAACGGATTTGATTGATGTTTGGTTTGACAGTGGTGCAATGCCTTATGCACAGTGGCATTTCCCATTTGAAAACAAGGAAGTATTTGAGTCCAATTTTCCTGCTGATTTCATAGCTGAAGGTGTTGACCAAACACGAGGCTGGTTCTTTACCTTACACGTAATTGCTACTGCTCTTTTTGATTCTGTTGCATACAAAAATGTTGTTGCAAACGGACTTGTGCTTGATAAAAACGGAAATAAAATGTCCAAACGTTTGGGTAATGCTATTGACCCATTTACTTCTGTTGAAAAATATGGTGCTGATTCTATTCGTTGGTATATGTTGTCAAATGCACAACCTTGGGACAATCTTAAATTTGACTTAAACGGTGTTGAAGAAGTACAAAGAAAATTCTTCGGTACTCTTTATAATACTTATTCCTTCTTTGCTCTCTATGCAAATGTGGATGGATTTACACACCAAGAAGCCCTCATCCCTGTTAATGAAAGACCCGAAATTGATCGTTGGATTTTGTCCATGTTGAACAGTCTTATTAAAACTGTTGACGAAAGCTTTGCAGACTACGATCCAACCAAGGCAACACGTGCTATTCAGACGTTTGTAGATGAACATTTGAGCAATTGGTACGTGCGTTTGTCCAGAAGAAGATTTTGGAAAGGAGATTATACACAAGACAAGATTGCTGCCTATCAAACTCTATTTGAATGTCTTAACACATTAAGCAAACTCATTGCTCCCGTTGCACCCTTCTATGCAGACAGGTTGTATCAGGATTTGCAGAAGACCACACAATTTGAATCATTTGAGTCTGTTCATTTGAGCGATTTCCCAATTATTCAAAAAGAGATTATTAACACAGAATTAGAACAGACCATGGATTTGGCTCAAAAGTTCAGCTCTATGATTTTGAGTTTACGCAAGAAAGAAAACTTAAAAGTCCGCCAACCTTTGCAAAAAGTGATGATACCTGTACTCAATTCCGCTTTCAAAAAGCGTTTACAACATGTAGAAGAATTAATCTTAAGCGAGGTCAATGTTAAAGAGATGCAGTATTTAGAGGAGGGAAAAGGCGCAGAGACTCTTGTAAAACAGATAAAACCCAATTTTAAGACCTTGGGAAAAAAAGCAGGGGCTTTGATGAAACAAATCGCAGCAAAAGTTTCCGGTTTCGGACAAAAGGAAATTGCAGAAATTGAAAACAGCGGAAAAATTGGCCTAAACTTCGATAACACTGCTTTTGAACTTTTATTGGAAGATGTAGAAATTAATCCTGTTGACATTCCCGGCTGGTTGGTAATATCAGAAGGTTCCCTAACCGTTGCGCTTGATATTACCGTAACAGAAAAACTAAAGCAAGAAGGTATCGCTCGAGAGTTTGTAAACAGATTGCAAAATCTTCGCAAAGAGCTGAATTTTGATGTAACGGATAAAATTACGGTAACAGTTCAAAAGGACAATGCAATTTCTGTAGCAATTGGCAATTATAAAGATTATATTTGCACCGAAATTTTGGCAAGCCAAATTTCTATCGCAGAATCTACGGAAATGCCCTATAGCATTGAAATTGAGGGGATAGAGATAAAA
>JAGFIU010000010.1 GCA_024103355.1 Bacteroidota bacterium | reverse complement strand
TGATACCCTTGCGGGAATTATTTCCGGCACTTTTTATTTTGATGCCGTCAACAAAGAGGGTGATACCATAAAAGTAACGGACGGCAGGTTTGATTTGAGATATGCATATTAATTAAAACTCATAATAAAATGAAAACAAATAATACCCCTTTACTTGCTCTGATGCTGCTCTTTGCCTTGTCTTCCCTGCACTGCAAAAAGCCTACTTACAATATTCTTAAACAGACACGCCCCACTAAACTACCCCCTATTACCACAGAAGGCAAAAACACCTTTGGCTGCTTAGTGGGCGGTGAACTGCTTGTACCATACCCCAGAAAAGCTATAAAGGACAATTTCACTAAATTTTATTACGGTGTGAAATGGGGAAAATATGATGGAACGCTCGAAATAGTAGCTACAATGGAGGGCATTTCTGGTCGTGAGTCAAAAACGGTAGGTCTTTATTTGAATAAACGCATTTTTGATATAGGAGAATATGAACTACATACAGATTCTCTTGTTTATGACCCGTCTAATCCCGGAGGTATTCACAATTATACAAGGCTTTGGATTACTGACGAAACAGGAAATACAACTTTTGAATCGTTTGGAGTACCCAATCCGTATAGCGGTCGCTTGAAAATTCTGCGGCTTGATACCCTTCAAAGAATTGTAGCAGGGACTTTTTTCTTTGATGCTGTCAACAAAGAGGACGATACCATCAAAGTAACAGACGGCAGGTTTGATTTCAAATATTAATTCACCTTAAAAAAAATATACATAATGAAAAACAAAATGACAAAACTGACAGTATGCATCGCGCTCTACTTTGGGCTACTGATTCATGCAAACGGGCAGACACCCCCTGCCTACTACGAAGAAGCCCCTGTACGGGATTACACCCTGTGGTTAGATTCCGTATTTATGAATGTAAACACGGAAGGTCTCAGCACCAACCTGCTGGCAGACAGAAGTCTTGGCATTCATGACTTATCTTTGTATGACGGATTTACTGTGGGAAACAATATCAGCCCTTACTTGTTTGAGGGGTTGTACAACACGCTGTACATGTCCTGCACAGACACCATGAACCCTCTTGCAGACTGGGAAAACTATGTGGAGCCCGTGTGGAAGCAGAACAACAGTTATTCTTCGGCAAACATAGGGCTGTTGTTTTTTGACTACGACCGTGTAAAACCCCACGCGATTGACAGTGGTTTGCTCACCACTGACGGGCTGTATCTGTACGACCCTGTTCCATACAATGGCAACCCTTTTGAGAAAAAAACCCTGTTTGCGGGAGCCGCTTCAAGGTGGTGGTTTGATACCACGGACATCCTGTTCGGACTGCCTTCAAACCTGATATTTACAAACAAAGGCAGTATAGGTACAATCATGATTGATTTTGGTAACGGAGAGGGGTATGTACCCGTCAGCCCTGACACATATATTATCGTTCACTATGCTGATACGGGTAAATATACGATAAACATAACAATGACAGACGGGGCAAGCATCTACCATGCTCAAAGTACCGTGAACGTGAGGGCAGAAAGGCGTTACGGTACAGAGATTACTACAGCACCATTGGGCAAAGTTTTTGTGGTGGAGGCGGAAGAAGAAGCCCGAGGACTCAGCGGCAAGGCAAAAGCAACCGTAACTTATGCTTACGGCTGCGGAAACACTGTTTTAAGAAAACCGCTTATCATTGTTCCCGGTATCAATATTCCCGAACTGGAAGAACTGACAGGGGAGCGGCAAACCTATACTACTTTTATAAGGAATCTGCAAAGCATACGAGGTAATCCGGATTTACACGATCTCTTAGAATCAGAGGGTTATGATTTGGTGTTTATCGAATACCACCACGGGGCAGACTGGATTGAGAAAAACGCCAAATTAGTTCAGACAGTGATAAGGCGTGTCAATCAGGAGAAATGGGACAACGGAAGCACAGAGCCTACGGTTGTATATGGTGAGAGTATGGGAGGTGTGGTTGCACGCTATGCCCTGTGCGAAATGGAGGCAAACAATGAGATGCACGATGTGGAACGTTTCATCAGCTTTGACGCACCGCACAACGGAGCCAACGTGCCGTTGGGAGCGCAGGCTCTGCTGGGACACCTGAATGATATATATGTCAGGTTGTTAGGAATACCCGTGTTCAAACTCAATAGCCTTGTCCCTGAAATGCGGATAGCAAAAGCCGCCCTGATAAACAACGGTGCGGTTAAACAACTGCTCATTGACTATTATTTTCATGTTCCCAAGTGGGGCAGTGCCGGTCCTCGCGAGAATCTGATGGCAGAGTTAGACGCTTTCGGCTTTCCGAAGCAGGTTAGTGCGAGAGGAAATACAATCCGAAATATCATTTTGTCCAACGGTTCGGGAGCAGGGTCTTCGGGTGAATTATTTCCCTCTCATTCACATTTACTGGAGTTTAGCAGCAATACCTCTTTTTTAGTGCCAAGTTTTGTTTCTTTCCTTGCTATTGCTTTTGCCGGAACGGGGTTTTCTGTCAATGCCGACATTTGGGCTATGCCTGTAAACAATGCTGCGGATTTAACAGTTTATCACGGAAGTTATTATGCATCCGTGCTTGGAATTTTCGGTAATATAATCAGCAACAGGTGGTTCAAGGTTCCTACTGTTACAGGGTTAGACCATGTGCAGGGCGGAACAATAAACGTTGAAGACCTAATGTCTGACGATGAACAATTGCCCTCCGGTTTAGTATTGCATCAGCCGGAATTTTGTTTTATCCCCGCTGTGAGCAGTTGCGCTTTGCTGCCCCCTTTCAGAGACAATGCCGCCTACAACATCAATGCAAATTACAATCAGACAACCAATACATGGGCAAACGCAGAGAGCAATGTTGACTTTATAATAACCGGTAGAGATGTAGGTACAGGAGTTCCTCAAAACCAACCACATTTATTATGGAATGATGATAATCATAATTTCCTTGTAGAAAACACTTTGCCTGTCCCGGGGTCGTTTTCTGGGATGTTAAGTACAGGAAATACATTTAACTACGGTAACAACAGTTCAAATATTCTCAGGTCAGCCATTATTATGGGAACCATGCGCATCAATGCAAATCAAGCAACAGGTCTGTCAACGCCCTCTGTTCCTTCTGCTTTGCCTGTCCCTGCCAATGGCAGCCATTTTGAAGTACGCACAAACGGGCAACACTGCAATGGAGGAATGGTGGTTGTTCAGGTCTATAATGGGGGTAAATTGGAAATTGGAGATAACGCAACGGCAAACACAGGAACGCTGGTTGTGGGAGACGGAGATATACTAAAAATATATGCAGGAGGAACTTTGTCTGTCGCCAATAACTCAAAGCTGATTATTGAAAGCGGTGCGGAGTTGGAAATAGCACAGGGAGCAATCATTGTTTTGGAGGGCGCAAATGCCGTCTTAGAAGTACGGGGCAGAATCAGGCTGGAAAACAATGCAGTATTGGGTCCTTCCAAAGGTAGTGCACCATCTGTCGGGTATATTCATTTTATAAGACAGGCAGGTTTTTCGGGCAATCAGATTATTGCAGAATGGACAAACAGCAAAATCGTACTCGAAGGAACAAGTAAGAGCAACCTGCTACTAAGAGTAGAGGGCGGAGAACTTGAAATCCCCCACCCCAATTCTAATCCCAATCAATATTCCACCTCATTTTCGGTAACAAACGGACTTATAGAGGTAGGGACAAACAGCAGTATCAAATGCGGTTCGGATATTGAGTACAACGCAGTACGCACAAGAGGTACAAGCGGTTCTTCTGCAAATACAGGGCTTGTGCTGCTGGGACAGGCAAACTACTCATTCACGGATGCCGGGTTCAGAGACCTGAATACAGGTATGCAGGTTCTGGGCGAGTATTCAAACCGGATGGAATTAGAAGACATCTTTTTCAGAGGCTGTTCATATTCGGGGCTGTTTGTGCACCAGAGCAGCGTTGCGGTGGACAACTGCAAGTTTTATCAGAACGAGCACGGCATTTATATACAATATCCCACTGACGATTCCGAAATCAAAAATTCATGGTTTGGTTATAACACAACCGGCATTCATCAGGTAGAAGGCTTGCAACTGTCTGTGGAAGAAACTATCATCATGGGCGGTACAACAGGGATTGAACTGAGCGGTGATGGCGGAACGCTCATACTCAATTGTGCCAAATTCTATTCCAATACAACGGGCATCAACGCGGGCGAAAACACAATCACAGTGATGAGTCCAAATCCGCCAAACAGCCTGCCGTCCGGTGGCTACAACTCTTTCTGGAAGAACGGAAATTCCATTCATCTGCAAACAGCAGAAATATACATAGATAACGGCAAAAACAATTTTATCGCAGAGGACAACAGCGCACCTTACAATTTCGTTACCGGCTTGCTTCCCAACAGTATCACAAGCAATATTGATGCAAATGACAATTACTGGTATCCGGCAGTGTCCGGCAGCGATATTCTTGCCGGCAATCCCGACCATTACAGTATTGGAAACTACAGCAGCGGTGGAGGTTCACACCCCACAACACTCTACTTTGAGGGCAGCCTTGCATCGTCCGTATTTGGTTATTGTTATTCCGACCCCTCAAATACCGTATGGTTTGTACCCGAAAGCAGGGTTCCTGCACAAGACAAAGACAAAAAGGATAACCTACACAAAATTGCAGTTTTCCCCAACCCTGCCGACAACCTGATTTTTGTTGCGGAAGAATTTGCCGCAGACAACCACACAGAGGAAAAATCCTCCATCCGCTCTGTTGCACTATTCAACATGCAGGGTAAACTCATCTCAAACGCTATCTACACTTCAGGCAAATGGCAAATCCGCAATGACAACCTTGCCGAAGGCATTTATTATCTCAAAATCTTTACAGAGCAAGAGGTACTCGTCCGGCAAATTTTGATTGTAAAATAGAAATTCATCTCACATTAGTTAATTGAATAATTTTACTGAGTAACTTGAGTTTGGACTAACTTACAAATAATCTTCTTTCACAAACAATATCCTATTGCCATGTCATGTTTTCCATCTGACAATTATTTGATTAACCCTTATTGTCTTAACACCAAAATTCGCTATATTTACTTATTTTGCAACATCAATGGAAAATCTCGAAATAGGAGAAATATTTGCTCTCTATGGCAAACTACTTGAACTGCACGGAGAGAATGAATTTAGAGCGGCAAACTATCTTAATGCACCTTTTAAGTTTAAGAAATTATCAGAAAGACTTGCTGATTTGAACGAAGAGCAAATCTTATCACATCCGGCACTAAGTAAGTCACTTGTCTCAAAAATCCCTGAAGTTCTTCACAGGGGTAGTTTTACAGAATTGGATGAAATCATTAGTCAAACACCTTCAGGGCTGATTGAGTTAATGTCTGTGAGAGGTTTGGGAGCAAAGAAAATTAGAGAACTGTGGACAAAACTTGGAATAGAATCTCCCGGTGAACTACTTTACGCCTGCAAAGAAAACAGGCTGATTTCACTCAAAGGATTCGGAGAAAAATCACAACAGAATATTGTCAAAGAATTGGAATTCAGAGAGTTGAACTTAGGCAAAATCTTATTTTCAGCCCTGCAACCAACAGCAGCACAACTTTTTGATTTTATCAGCAACCTTGCGTGTATCAGCCGCGTTGAATATAGCGGAGCATACAGAAGACTATGCGAAATCATCAGTAAATTAGAGTTTGTTGTGGTATGTAACAACCTTGAACAACTGAAACAAGAACTGTCAGGTTTGGGTTTGCAAATCAAAGAAGAGTCTCCGTCCCAATTAAACTATGAACTTAAACCCGGATTTGAATTTGTCTTACATATTGCCAACGCAAATAATTTTGCTTCAACCTTATTCAGGACGAGTGCATCTGCAGCGCATTTGTCCAAGATTACAATGATTCGGGAACATGCATCAACCGAAGAAGAAATTTATCAAGAGAATGGATTGCACTTCATACGTCCTGAACTGAGGGAAGGATTGAATGAAATAGAATTAGCTCGCCAAGGAATCATACCGGAAGCAGTTTCATACTCCGATGTAAAAGGGGTGTTACACAACCACACTCTGTGGTCAGATGGTAGAAATACGGTGAGAGAAATGGCTGAATTTTGCATTGCAAAAGGCTGGGAGTACATAGCCATTTGCGATCATTCACAAACAGCAGCTTATGCTGGAGGTTTGTCCATTGACAGGGTCTTGCAGCAGTTTAATGAGATTGACAAACTTAATGTTGAACTGGCTCCGTTTAAAATTTTCAAGGGAATAGAAAGCGATATTTTGGGCGATGGCAGCCTTGATTACCCCACAGAAATTTTAGCTCAATTTGACCTTGTGGTTGCATCGGTACACAGCAACTTGAATATGGATGAAGAACGAGCCATGCAAAGATTAACTGCCGCTATAGAGAATCCCTACACAACGATTCTTGGACATCCAACAGGACGACTTTTGTTGAGCAGAAAAGGGTATCCTGTCAATCATAAAGAATTGATAGATATCTGTGCAGCCAACCAAGTTGTCATAGAGTTAAATGCCAATCCCCACAGACTTGATATCGACTGGCGATGGATTGCGTATGCTGTAACCAAAGGTGTAAAAATTTCTATCAATCCCGATGCCCACAATCTGAAAGGATTATTGGATATGCAATTTGGAGTTAATGTTGCAAGAAAAGCCAATTTGCAAAAGGATTTTGTATTGAATGCCTTGCCTCTCAATGAGTTTGAAAGGTTTCTAAAAGATTTAAGACAGAGTAAAGGTTTATGAACTTCAAAACATTTTGCAGGCTTTGGGACGATAAATCAGTCAATAAGTTTGAACTGAAAACTTCCGGCTCTACCGGTGCTCCAAAAACTATTTATCTTGAAAGAAAATGGCTTGAATATAGTGCAAAACAAACACAAAAAGCCTTAGGAATTAAAGAGGGAAAAATATACTGCTGCATACCAACAGACAAAGTCGGGGGATTTATGATGATGGTGAGAGCAAAGGTATTAGGCTTGGATATTGATTGTGTTGAACCTTGTTCAGACCCAATGCAGTTACTTGACTTAATGCATGATTTTACTTTTATCAGTCTTGTCCCAATGCAGTTAAAAGCCATTCTCCAAGATACATTTTCAATTAAAAAGATAAATCGTTTTTCTCATGTATTAATTGGTGGCGGCCCTATTGATAAAGATTTAGAAGAAAAAATTCAAGGGTTGAACCCTGCATTCTATCATACCTATGCTATGACAGAAACATATTCTCATGTTGCACTGAAAAAGTTAAATGGAACAGACAAACAAAATGCATTTCATCCATTGCCTGAGGTTGAAATAAAGCTAAATGATACAGGTTGCTTGATAATTAACACAGTTTATGCAAAGAATCTGACAACGACTGACTTGGCTGTTATTTATCCCGACAATTCTTTTGAAATCATTGGCAGATCTGATTTTGCAATCAATACAGGTGGTATCAAAATATTGCCGGAAGCTATTGAAAAATTAATATCTGAAACCGGTTTAGTTAAATCTAATTTTGCTGTGAGCAGTATTACAGATAAGCATCTGGGCGAAAAGATTGTTCTGGTAATTGAAGGTATTGGTATTGACAGCGATAAATTATTAGAAAACCTCAAGTTAGTTTTACCAAAATATCATCATCCCCAACAGATATTTACAATTCCTGTCCTACCCCTATTGGACACAGGTAAACTCAATCGGGTTGAATTGAAAAAGATGTTAGTTCATTAGTTTTTAGTAATCAACTCATTAGCATAAAAAAAGTCTGCCGGGAAACCCCGACAGACTATTAATAAATAAGTTATGAAAAAGCGCATTTTTTAAGAACAACCGGTAGTGGTTCCACAAGTCATACAAGTATAACAGGTTCCACTTCTCACTGTCATATTTCCACAGTTTTTACATGCCGGAGCATCTCCATGAACGGGAACATTACTGTGAGTAAGAGAATGTTCTTCGTGTGAGTGTTTATGGTGCTCATCTGTATTGACAGGTAATATTGGGTTAGATTTGATTGTATGCGTAGGTTTAATGATTGTTTCATCCGCATGGTGGTGCTTTTTTATTGAGTTATCCGGCTTTATGTGCACCAAATCGCTTCTGTCAAGGTATTCAAAGCCCAATAATCTGAATATATAATCTACAACAGAAGTTGCATTTTTGATATTGTCATGTCCTTCCACCATTCCCGCAGGCTCAAATCGAGTGAAAGTAAACTTATCTACAAACTCTTCTAAAGGAACACCGTATTGCAACCCAATAGATACAGCAATAGCAAAGCAGTTCATCAAGGAACGGAAAGAAGCACCCTCTTTGTGCATATCTACAAAGATTTCTCCCAATGTACCGTCAGCATACTCACCGGTTCTGACAAAAATAGTATTTCCGTCAATTTTAACTTTTTGATTAAATCCTCTGCGTTTGCTGGGCAATTTTTTTCTTTCAACGATACCGCTTAACTGACGTTTGAACTTAGTATCTTTAGATTCGTATATCAAGCGTTTGGCAGCATTCAACACAATTTCAGGAGTGAGGTCAGCAACATTACGGTCTGCATTTTCTCCAACTGCCTCTTCTATGATACTATTAATATCACTCACCGGTTCAACTTTCTCTTCTTTTGCATCCGACTTGTTGGAAAGCGGTTGAGAAAGTTTGCAACCGTCTCTGTACAGAGCATTCGCTTTTGTTCCTAATTCCCAACTTAGTTTGTAACATGATTTAATGTCATCAACAGTAGCTTCATTAGGCAGATTAATTGTTTTTGAAATTGCTCCTGAGAGGAAAGGCTGAGCAGCTGCCATCATACGGATGTGAGCATGTGCATGAATGTATCTCTTTCCTTTTGCACCACAACGATTAGCACAATCAAAAACAGGGAGATGCTCTTCTTTGAGGTAAGGAGCTCCTTCAACTGTCATTGTTCCACAAACATATTCGTCTGCTTCACTAATTTGTTGCGCAGTAAATCCAAGTGCTTTGAGCAGGTTAAAATCAGGGGAATTGTATTGTTCGGGTTTGAAGCCCATTCTTTGCAATGATTCCTCGCCTAAGAGTGATTGGTTGAACAAGAAACTGATTTGGAATGCGGATGCTGCTCCTTGTTCCAACACTCTTAAATCATTATCATTAAATCCTTTGGCTCTTAATGTGTTAGTGTTAATATGAGGGCATCCTTCAAAAGTTCCGTGTCCTTTGGCATAAGCAACAATTTCATTTACTTCTTCTTGAGAATATCCAAGGTTTTTTAATGCAATAGGAATGGATTGGTTAATGATTTTAAAATAACCTCCACCGGATAGTTTTTTGAACTTAACCATAGCAAAATCAGGTTCAATACCGGTAGTATCACAGTCCATTAATAATCCTATTGTTCCTGTGGGTGCAATCACTGTTACTTGAGCATTGCGGTATCCGTATTGTTCACCTAATTTAAGTGCTTTATCCCAACTGTCACAAGCTGCTTTGAGCAAGTTCTCGGGGCAGTATTTAGGGTCTAATCCAACGGCAGGTATGCTTAATCCTTCATAAGCCAAAGGTGTGTTGTATGCAGCATAGCGGTGATTTCTGATAACCCTCAACATGTGTTTTTTGTTTTTATCATACATACGGAAGGTTCCGAGAGTAGCAGCCATCTCAGCAGAGGTAGCATAGGCAGTACCGGTAAGAATAGAGGTCAAAGCACCACAAATTGCAGTTGCTTTTTCACTGTCATAAGGAATACCAGAAACCATCAATAATGCACCTAAATTAGCATAACCTAAACCAAGAGTTCTATAGTCATAAGAAAGTTGTGCAACTTCTTTGCTTGGGAATTGAGCCATCAGCATTGAAATTTCCAATACCACAGTCCAAATTCTAGCCGCATATTCATAGGATGCAACATCAAATTCAAGAGTGTCGGTATCAAAGAACTTCATTAAGTTCAAAGAAGCAAGGTTACAAGCAGTATTGTCCAAGAACATGTATTCTGAGCAAGGGTTAGAAGCATTGATTCTACCGCCTTCAGGACAAGTGTGCCAATCGTTGATGGTGTCATCATATTGTACTCCCGGATCTGCACAAGCCCAAGCTGCATCTGCAATTGCGTCCCAAACAGTTTTTGCAGGAATAGATTCCATAACTCTACCGTCTGTTCTTGCAATCAAATCCCAATTTTCACCTTTTTCTAATTTTTTGAAAAAAGAAGCAGGGATACGAACTGAGTTATTAGAGTTTTGACCAGCAACCGTTTGGTAGGCCTCGCCTTCATAATCACTTGGGTATCCGGCTGCAATAAGAGCAGCTACTTTTTTCTCTTCATTCTTTTTCCAGTTAATAAAATCCATGACTTCAGGATGGTCTAAGTCAAGACACACCATTTTAGCAGCTCTACGGGTTGTTCCACCTGATTTTATGGCTCCTGCTGCTCTGTCTCCTATTTTTAGGAATGACATTAATCCTGAAGAAGTTCCTCCGCCTGAAAGGTTTTCGTTTCTGCCTCTGATTCTGGAATAATTTGTTCCAACTCCTGAACCATATTTAAAAATTCGAGCTTCTCTAACCCACAAGTCCATGATTCCGCCTTCGTTTACCAAATCATCATCTACAGATAAGATAAAGCAGGCATGCGGTTGAGGGCGCTCATAGGCATTGGTGGATTTGCATAGTTTTTCAGTTTTAGGGTCAACATAATAGTGTCCTTGCGGTTTACCGGAAATAGAATAAGCGGTATATAATCCTGTGTTGAACCACTGAGGAGAGTTTGGTGCTGACTGTTGACTAAGCAAAGAGAATACTAATTCATCATAGAAAACTTGCGCATCTTCCGGAGTTGCAAAATATCCATAAGACTCACCCCAATGTCTCCAACAATCAGCCAATCTATGCACTATTTGTTTAACAGTGGTTTCACTTCCAAGAGTACCGTCCGCTTGAGGAACACCTTTCTTTCTGAAATATTTTTGTGCCAATATATCGGTTGCAACCTGACTCCATCCTTCAGGAACCTCTACATCTTTCATTTGAAAAACCAAATCACCATTTGGTTTTCTAATTTCAGAAGTTCTATATACATATTTAAATAAATCATACGGAGAAACTCCGTCTTTGGTGTTGTGCCTAACGAAAGTAAGCCCTTGTTTTTGTGTATTTTTGTTGCTCATATTCAATTACTTATAGATTAAAAAGCAGGACAGAAAAAATGCCCTGCTTGTGGTTTTCAAAAGTATTTTAGATTTGATTGAAAGTGATTTTCATTTTTCCACAAGTCTAAAGAATATTTCCTCCTTTTTCAAATATACACTGATTATTTCAATCATAAAAATAGAATTATATTCGCAGCCGAAAACAAAGTCTAATAAGCCTCAACACGATTAATGTATGTTTTAAAATTCATATCTGAAGCAAAAAGTGCAAATAAAAAAAAACTTGCTATCTTAATTGACCCTGACACTGATTTCTCAATCACTAAGGCTATTTTAGAGAATACAAAAAAAGTGGATGTGGATATCATTTTTGTGGGAGGTAGTTTATTGTATAAAGGCAGGATCGATGAATGTATTGATTTTATTAAAGCTCACACAAATTTACCCATTGTAATTTTCCCCGGGAGTGAAATTCAAATAAGTGAAAAGGCGGATGCTCTTTTATTTTTATCTCTTATTTCAGGTCGTAATCCCGATTTGTTAATCGGAAAGCATGTTACAGTTGCACCTTTTCTTAAACAAATGGGTTTAGAAGTGATTCCAACAGGTTATATGCTTATTGAAGGGGGTAATGTTACAACAGCATCTTATATCAGCCAAACCATACCCATTCCGTCAGATAAACCCGGGGTAGCTATGGCAACTGCCATTGCAGGTGAGTTTTTGGGTTTAAAATTGATTTATTTGGATGGTGGAAGCGGTGCAAAAAATCCTGTTCCTATAGATATGATTAGGATGGTCAGCAATAATGTTTCTTTGCCACTAATAGTAGGAGGCGGTATAAGAAATAAGCAATCCATAAAAGATGCATGGAATGCGGGTGCAGACATTGTGGTAGTCGGTAATCTATTGGAAAGCAACCCCGATGAGTTGCAAGGTCTAAGATAATTTGTTTATCTTGAATAATTAGGTGCCTCTTTGGTGATTTTTACATCATGCGGATGGCTTTCTCTGATTCCTGAACCGGTAATTTTGACAAATGAGGATTTTTTTAAATCATTAATGGTTTTTGCGCCACAATAACCCATTCCGGCTTTTAAACCTCCAACAAATTGGTAAATCACTTCAGAAACTTTTCCTTTGTATGGGACATGACCTACAATTCCTTCAGGAACCAATTTTGCGATTTCCTCTTCGGCATCTTGAAAATAGCGGTCTTTGGAACCTTGTTTCATTGCTTCAATAGAACCCATTCCGCGATAGGTTTTAACCTTTCTGCCTTCGTATAATGTTGTTTCTCCGGGCGTTTCTTCGGTACCGGCATAGATACCACCGGCCATCATGG
This sequence comes from Bacteroidota bacterium, assembly GCA_024103355.1. GTDB lineage: Bacteria > Bacteroidota > Bacteroidia > NS11-12g > UBA955 > JALOAG01. Next base: position 191,568 of record JAGFIU010000010.1, on the reverse strand, counting down.
TGTCTGCCCCTGCAACAATGGCTTTGACCAAATCACCGCTATATCGAACCCCTCCATCTGCAATGATAGGAACTCCGCTGCCTTTGATTGCCTCAGCCACATCAATAATGGCTGAGAGTTGTGGCATTCCAATACCTGCAATGATTCTTGTTGTGCAAATTGAACCGGGGCCAACACCCACTTTAACTGCATCTGCTCCGGCTTTTACAAGGTCTTTGGCTGCTGCACCGGTGGCGATATTTCCACAAATTACTTGAAGATTCGGGTATTTTTTCTTTATTTTTTTGAGTTCGCCTATCACTCCTTTACTGTGTCCGTGTGCCGTATCAAGGGCAACTACATCTACTCCCGCATCAACCAAAGCTTTCACCCTGTCTAAAGTGTCAGCAGTAACCCCAATGGCTGCTCCTACGCGCAATCTGCCAAATTCATCTTTGCAGGCTTTCGGGTAGCTGATTACTTTTTGTATGTCTTTAAAGGTTATCAACCCCACCAATTTGTACTGCTTATTTACAATTGGTAATTTCTCTATTCTATGTTCCTGCAAGATTGAACGGGCTTGTGTAAGGCTTGTACCTTCTTTTCCTGTAAGCAAATTATCCTTGGTCATTACTTCTGAGAGTTTTTTGTTCATGTCTTTTTCAAAACGCAAATCTCTGTTGGTAACAATGCCAATGAGTTTTTTATTTGAATCCACTATCGGAATACCTCCGATGCTGTTATCTTTCATTAGGTGCAATGCATCGGCAATCGTATCATTTTTGGAGAGGGTAATCGGATTCATTATCATACCGCTATCTGCTCTTTTTACCCTGCTGACTTCCTTAGATTGCTGTTCGATGGTCATATTTTTATGAATAATCCCAATCCCTCCTTCTCTTGCCATCGCAATTGCCATATCAGATTCGGTAACAGTATCCATTGCTGCGGATACTAAAGGAATATTGAGTGTGATTTTTTTGGTAAGTTTCGTAGTTGTATCGGCTTCTCTTGGTAACACTTCTGAATAAGCCGGAACTACGAGTACATCATCAAAGGTTAGACCTTCACGGATGATTTTGGTTGATTTATTGTTGGGCATGTGCAAATAATTTCTTTTTGTTATTTGCGGTGCAAAAGTACAATAAAAATTTAAGCTGTGGCGATTTTTTGTCCTATTCTATGACGATTAGGAACAATTTTATTCGCTTATCTTAATCACGTTGACAGAACACGCTTTTGCTGCTATGGTGGTGTTGTCACCAACCACGGCTGAAAATATCTACCCAACTATAGACTCCATGGGATTTCTTTCTCTTTCTTGCAACTGTTTGTGCTGCCTGCTATAAGCAGGAGCAGCAACAGGTTGATTGTTGTTGATAATGTATTAGTTTTCATGACTTAGACTCTTACTTAATCCTTTATTTTCGTAAAGGTTACTTCCGCAAATTCAACCAAGCTGTAGTCGTATGGGACACCAGACACAGGAAATAATATTTTACAAGAAGAATGCTCTTGAAAAATCCATATTCCGACAAGTGCCCCGTCTTCTCTTTTCTTTTCCAGATTTAAGGAAAGCATACGTAGCCCGTATGGATAACCATTTTCTGTATTAGTTGTAATCTTATGTGTATCCCATGTAAACCTTCGTTCCTCCCCCAAATCACTAAGTAAATCATAACTAACTTTATCTCCATTTAACGTAAGGGGTAAACTAAAAGAGATTTTTCTTCCTATCCCGTCATACCACTCGCTTTTGAAACAATAAACTCCGTTCTCCTTTACTATTTCCAATCCTGTTATGACATACTCCAAAGGAGGACAATTACGCTTATACCATTGATTCCAAGGACCAAAAGACTCACAACAAACGTTTGCACCCGTGTCTAATAGTCTTTGATTTTGGTTATAAAAATTCTCCTTGTAAGTATAAGGAAAAGAGTCGATGTTTTCAGGAACACTTGACATCAAAGGCAATCGCTTTGTTACCTTTACTTCTACCTTGTATCTGCCTTCAAGCGGGATTTCTTTCTCTTGATTTTTCTCATTTTTCTTGCAACTGTTTATGCTGCCTGCTATAAGCGAGAGCAGTAATAAGCTGGTTGTTGTTTTTAATGCATTGGTTTTCATGGGCAAAACTGTTAGTCTTTCATTTTTGTAAATGTTACTTCCGCAAATTCACACATATTATATCCTCGTGCTTCTCCATTGGGAAGCTCTATGTTACAATAATCAAAAGTATAATCTGTCATAATAAAAATAAAACTCCCTATAAATACTCCTGCATTGTTTCTTTTTAGCTCGAGAGAAAGCCATTTTATTGAAGGCATTCTTGTACCACCAAATACATCACTAAAAATATCAAACATAAATTGACCATCAGGAAATGAATCCCTTGTCAAATAATAGCTTATACTATTATTCGAAATAGTAAGAGGTAAATCAAATAAATACCTTTTACCAAGAGTAGAATAGGCTTCGATACCCCGAAGATAGTGTTTATTTTCTTTCTTAAGTATTTCTATATTTTCTAATGTATATTTCATAGGGCAAGTATATTTATAATATCTGCCTGAACAGCAGATATTTGAGTCGCTTTCATAAATCACATGATCTTGAACAATTAAATACGGAAAGTCAATGGTATCAAAACTACTCAAATACCCAACCATAGGCAAACGCTTAGTTACCTTTACTTCTACTTTGTATCTCCCTTCAATAGGAGTTTCTTTTTCTTTCTTGCAACTGTTTGTGCTGCCTGCTATAAGCAGGAGCAGCAACAGGTTGATTGCTGTTTTTAATGTATTGGTTTTCATGGCTTGGACTCTTACTTAATCCTTTATTTTCGTAAAGGTTACTTCCGCAAATTCAACCATATTATATTTATATACATTCTTGGATATTGGAAATTGCATAGCACATTCTTCGCTTATATCATGAAAAATCCATGTGCCAGTTAACGTTTCGTTCCCTTTCTTCTTGAGATTAAGTGAAAACCAAATGAATTGCCAAGGCCACTTCTCACTCGAAGAAAAATTATTGTTATCAAAAAGAAAGGGTCCCTCTAATGGAGGGTTTCTATGCAAATCATAACTAATCTCATTATTGTTTATGGTAAGTGGCAAGTCAAAATAAACTCTTTCTCCCATAGGAACAGTAAACCACTCACGACTTTTGATATAATAAAGCCCCTTTTCTTTTATAATTTTGACCCCTTCCAATGTGTATTCCATAGGACAGATGTGAGAATAATATTGACGACAACATACATTTGCGCCTGTGTCTAACAATACATAACCATATAAATCTTCATATGATTCTTGGGGGTAATCATTATCATTGGGGATACCCGCCAACAAGGGCAAACGTTTTGTTACCTTTACTTCTACCTTATATCTGCCTTCAAGCGGGCTTTCTTTCTCTTTCTTGCAACTGTTTATGCTACCTGCTATAAGCAGGAGTATCAACAGGTTGGTTGCTGTTTTTAATGTCTTGGTTTTCATAAAGCAAACCTGTTAGTCTTCTTTAACAAAGATTACTTCTGCAAACTCTACTGTAGTGTATTCATTAGGGAATTGTGGCGGGCGGTAGGGTTTAGAACCGGGAAAAGAAATTACCTCACCATGACCCGGAAATACCATTCCGCAGGTTAGAGCTTCATTAATAATCCATGTTCCCGAAAATCTGTTATCGCCATTCTTTTTCAAATTTAGCAGAAATACGCGAAACGATGTATTATAGCTGGTATAGTAGGGGTCTTGTGAGGTACTGTTGCTATGCCTCTGCATTGCAAATATTCCATTGCCCAGAAAAGAATCCCTGATTACATTATAGCTTATCTCATCTTCTTTTATGATAATAGGCAAGTTAAAAGTACTTCCCCCCTTGATATAATAATTACCGTTCTCCTTTATAATTTCCACCCCTGTAAAGGTATATTCCAAAGGAGGACATTGACGTTGCCAACCCACTATATTTGGACTGCAACATACATTCGCACCTGTGTCCAATAATATTTGGTTTCGGCTATAAAAAATCTCCTGACGGACATAGCGGGTAGTATCTAAACCATCAGGAATATTGGGCAACAAAGGAAGTCGTTTGCTTACCTTCACTTCTATCCTGTATTTTCCTTCTAATTCACAAATTTCACTCTCGCATTTCTTTTCTTTCTTGCAACTGTTTGTGCTACCTGCTATAAGCAAGAGCAGCAATAGATTTAATGTCTTGGTTTTCATGGCTTTACATATTAATTTTTAGTCTTCAAGCTCTTCATCACATTCCACAATAATACTCTCTGCCTGCTCTGCAAAGATACACTCGCAATTGCATTTGTGCACATCTGCAAAAAAATCTCCCCCAACTTCCACCTCAAAGCCCGGCAGCAGCTCTATTTCCTCTATGGCGCGTAGCGCAATGATATCGCCATACTGTATTCTGGGAGGGGTTATCCAGCCCTGATAAGGTCCAATGCCAATGCTGCGGTAAACCTTGTCGGTCATTGCGGGCAACGCCCAGATAATACCCGGAAACTCAATCTCGTCTATCCTGTCTTCCGCATTGCTGCACTCAAACTTGTAAAAACGTACATAGTCTATTTCCACCACATAGGGCAGCACGGTATGCGCATTTATGGTGTCGTCTTTTTCGTTTCCATTGTAGTCTGCATCCATGCCCTCATTTGACAGTATGGCTATCTCCATGTTCATGGGCAGCAGGCAGGGAAGCGTGGGGGCTATGCCCTCATGTCCCGCAGTGCTTTGCAGAAACTTTCCGTTCAGATACCATGTTACTTTGGTGGGGGTAACCTCAGCAGAAATAATGTGGAACCCTTCCAAATCAGGAGCATAGTTTGCATTAATGGCATTCACAAAACCCGCATATTCTTCCAAATGAGGCAGTCCTGCAACAGGAGATATTGAGTCCCACCAAACCTTACCATTTCCATTAATCAGATTAAAGTTTATCCGGTTTCTATTTCTTTGAGGATATCCTTCCCCATGAAAGGCATACAGGTAGTTGTGAGTAAACCGGTCGTCATGCCCGCTAAACTCCACAAAATCTATCTCCATCCAGTCAGGGTAAGGCGAGGCTTGCGTGCCTCCCCACTGCCACCATGCAAACATAACGCCTCTGTTGCCGGGCTGCACTATCGTCTGCCCGTTTTCCTCGTAGGTTACCATTGTCTGTGCAGGCAGCTTCACCCTCATTTCATAGTAGCCGTAGTTCATCTGGTTGTTTTGGTGTATAAAAGGCCACGTTTTGAGCCAGTCGGAGTTATAGCCTACATTGACCATCGGACTATCGGGATTGCAGTCCCAATGCTGCTGTATAGGAAAAGGTTTCTTGGTAACAGTCATTTTTAATGTACCATTGCTTACTTCCAGATTTTCTCCGTAAGTTTTGGTGGGAGAAGCGTTTGTGTTGTAATCTAAGACGTTGCTGCAAGGGGCGTAATTGTAATCCCATCTTTGGCTCAGATAGTTCAGTTGTGCAGCTTTTGTGGCTCCGCCTCCTATGTTGTAATCAAACTCGTCTGACCATTGCAGCACATACTGGTTGCCCGGTATGGGGTAGGCAGGGCTTGGAAACTGCTGCGCTGCGGCTGCAAGGCTGCTTGCCGTAAGTGCAATAAGAAAAATCGCTTTTTTCATCATCGGGTTTACTTTTAGTGGTTAATTACTACTTTTTCAGAGCGCACTATATTTCCGTTTTCCAGCAAATGCACGTAATAAACGCCTGCTGCAATGGCAGAGGACGAAACATGAAAGTTGCCGTCAGCCGTGCGGTTTTTTTGCACATTGGATATCGCTTTGCCTGTCAGGTCAGTCAGCATAATGTCAAAGCTATTGGAAGTCTTAAACACGCCCGATACCACATCAAAGCTGCCTTTGTTGGGGTTGGGTATGATTTTCAAATCGTCCGTCCTGCCATTAAAGCCGCTCGGTGCGCTTGTCTTGTTGTCGCTGTCTTCCCCCTGCTGTGCGCTGTTGGAGCTTGTGCAGCAGTTGCTTATTTCGTCTTCCAGCTCTCTTATCCTGCTGTTAAGCTCTGCTATCCGTTCTCTTATGTCTTTTACTTCGGTGTTCAGCTCCTTGCTGTATTGCAGCAGCATGGGAATAAAGCCCTGATAGTTTAAAAACAGCCGCCCGTCACTGCTGTCAATGGTTACCAGCTCGGGAAAAACCTGCCGTACTTCCTGTGCTAAAAACCCCGGAATGTTGGTGTTTCTTGAGGAATCATAGCTAAAAGTTCCGTTAAATCCCTGTTTGTAATCATAAAAATAAGTCCCGACCAAATTAAGTCTTTCTCTTATGCCCGACATGGATCTTATATTCTGCTTAAATCTTTCATCACTGTTTGTGAACCATGCTACAGCGAAAGCATCTCCCGATGTTCTTACGTGAAAATTATGAACTCCCATATAGCCATTTTGTGCTACAATCCAATGTTTGGTGTTAGGGTTAAATGCGGAGGAGATTGTTGCCCAACCGAAGCCCCAAGTATGCGAAGTTTTTATGCCTAAGCCAATTTTTAATTCTCCGTTTATTTCTGTTTTAAAATCTTGTGAAATCCAATTTTGTCCAATCACAAAATCTCCGCTTGGTAACACTTTAACTTGTGCAAAAATATTGGCAGAGATGATAAAAACGTTTGTAAGGATAAGAATACTCTTTTCCATATCATTATTTTTTTAATTTAATAAATTCGAGAAATACCGTTTCTCATTTCGGGGAAACTCTTTTTTATGGCAGATGCAAAGTCTCCATTTTCATCTTAAATGATTTTTTATAGTTTGTAGAGTTAGAGAGTAATTTATTTTTAACTATTTCATTTTATAGTTCTGTTGTTCTCTTCTCTGCCTTACTTATCCAAAAGTCTTTTAATAAAAAATCGCCAAACAAAGTCCTTTCCTATATCAATACTATTTGTATCAAAAAAGGCACTTCAATAATACACTTTTTATAAATGCAAAACTCATTTTTACAAATTAAGTTATCTGTATTTATAATCGTGCTTGGAGTAATATAAACTACAGTTGTAATTATTTAAACCTACTTTAGGATAAGACACGCTCTAAACCTCAATTCTTTTATTAATAACTTCATGTTAAAAAAATGTTACTATTTGTGATGGTTGTTCTGGTAAATTTGTCCCAATATGGAAATATATAACTATGAAAAGAAAATTACTGGCTTTAATAGTTTTGGGGATATTTGCCTAAGTATCTTATGCAGTACCTATTTTAGGTAGATGGCATTGTGAAGTAGGACATCTTACTGTGACAGATGCGGGATTCAATCATGGAGAAATACCTATTTGTAATTTTTCCAGACCTGTTGTGTGCAGTCACTGGCTTTGGGGTACTCGGAGTTTTACACAAGAATGGGAAAGACCTTGCGGGATGATAATGCCAGATTTTGACCTAGATGAATTAGATGTTTTGGAGCATATTGTTAACGTATTTCAAGATATTCAGACGAGTGCCATAGTTACAGTGCCCATTCAGTATCTTTCTGTGGATTCCCTTTTAGATGAAACTAATTTTATAAATGCCACAAGATTCCGTATGGAACTGGCTGGTTTTGACATTATTGACCCGTTTGATGACAATAATTGCTATATTATAACTTTACCAGTCTTATTTCCACACTACTCGATACCTCCCGTTAATTTTGATGAGTGCCTAATTGTTTATCCGAATCCTGTATCAACAGTGCTAACAGTAGAGATGCTATTTGACTATACATTTATTGAAAAAATAGAAGTTGTCGAAGTTTCATCTGCTCATGTTGTTTATTCAACAACGAATATAAATAATCAATTTTTTGCTATCCCTGTTTTAGGTCTTAATAATGGATTGCATAAAGTAAAAATTACAACATTATCAGGTGAATCAGGAATCAAAACGATATCTGTCAATCATTAAATCAATCTTTTTGATTTGTGTGGTATTGGGTACTGGAGCATTTCAACATCCAATACCACACGATATGAACTCTCTCCCCTTACAGATTGGACAATCTTTCAGAAGTGAGGAATATGTTCTTCTCAATAGTGTCAAAGAAAGCTATCCGCTTGTAGTAGTATATGTGCCAACTCCAAAGAGTTTACAACGCGGCTCTTATCTTAATGAAATTAAGGAAGCAGTTAAAAAGAAAAAAATCAGCCCTTCTCAGATTGTGTTTGTTTTTACAGCTATAACTACAGAATCACTTGACTTTCTATCTAACGATTTTTCAGAATATCCTGTTTATAGAACCCAAAAGAATATTTATGACTATTCCTCTCCAACAACAGTTGCATATAGTGCCGATAATAAACTAACTTGGAGTGAAGAAGTCTATACTGCAAAGCTTCTTATTTCTAAAATTACTACGCATCTGAAGGGAAACAAAGACAGAGATACTTTTATCGATTCGGATTTAATGGACGTAAATGATTCCACTTACAGAAGTAACATTGTATATAAACATCCTCTGCCACAAGTCCCTGATTTAAGCCGTTTAAAGTCTATCACAAATGTATCTGCAACCAATCCCACTCTTGTTATCTATACATTTTCAGGTTGTAAGCCTTGTATTACCTTAGCTCAAAATCTAGAAAAAGAGTATCAAAAAGGCACTGTTGATGCAAAAAAAATTGTTTTCATAAATCTGATTGATAAAGTAACTCCTTTTGTTGCACAGGAAATCAGGAATAAGTACGGAAGTTTCCCTTACTACATAATGAAAAGTAATGCAGAAACATTTCCCTATCCTACTGTTGTGGCATTTACGACACAAGGAGAAGTAGAATGGATAGAGTATGGGTATAATTTTAGCACATACAAAGCAATAAAAAAACATTTAATAAAAAGAGAAGGTTCAAATTAAGAAGGTTTATTATCTCCAAAGCAGCAGTTAGTAATAACCAGCTGCTGCTTTGAAGGTTCTAAGTCCTGCTTGTCACTCCTTCACAAACCTAACTTGAAAAACCTCCCTTTCTTTTTGAATTTGAATTAAATAAATTCCGATAGGCAAATCAGCAACAGGAATAGCATTTCCATTATAAACTCCGCTTAACACTTCCGCACCAAGGGAATTGAGAATTTTGTATTCTGAGTTAGGTTGGATTTCTTTGAGGATAATTTCTTTTTGTGTAGGATTAGGATAAAGTGAAATTGGAGGTTTATTAAACGAATAAATACTATTAATATGATTATCCATAAACATTAATTGTTGCTCCGTGCTATTTACACCAATTGCATAATCATTTTTATCAAAAATAATCCCATACCAAGCTGAGTTATCATAATGTACCTTAGTCCAACTATCTCCATCATCATAACTCACATAATGCCCCCCGGCTCCATAAGCATAGTAAAAACCTTCGGGATAGCTTATCGATGGTTGCGCATAAGTAATGCCCATAATAGCATCTCCTGATTCTGTTGTTATATCAATAGGGATAAAAGTTTTCATTCCATCCTCTGTCCTATAATAGGAATCTGCAAAGTCAATAATTCCGTTCAGTGTGTCTTTAAAAGCACTTAGATGCCTTTTGGCAGTATTACTCAATTCTATTATTTCCAATGTTTGACCATAGTTTGAAACTTTGAAAAATTTATCCATCTGGATTAGAATAGGTTGAAGAATAGTCCCTTCGCTGACCAATTTATATTTGGAAATATCAAAAGGTATGGTGTAACCAGACGAAGTACTTAGTCCATTAACAATCATAGAGTCATGCTTTATCCAACTCTCACCATAGTCTTCCGAGAAATACCTATTCATGATAGAATCATGAAAAAGAGAAATCACAAGTGCTTTCCCATTATCCCAAAAATGAGTTAGTAACATAACTTCTTCCTTCTTTAGTAGCGTATCGTGATTTGCAGATAGGAAGTATTTATTTTCCAGAGTTATCCCTGAATCAGAAGAAAATATAAAATAATTATAATTTCCTTTAAAGTATGTTAGGTTCATGATAAATTTACCATCCGCTAATGCAAAAATAGAGTTCGCTCTTCTAATATTGGAATCTGAATATGATTCTGTATTTCTTTGACCAAACCTGTCGTGGCTTATTAATAAATAACTTTCTCCATTGCCTTCACCTACAAGAGCATACATTGAATTACCTTGAAAAGTTACAGCATTGAGAAAAGTTGCGGAGCGTTCTACAGGTATGTAATCCCAATAAAAATCTAATTTTTGAGACGATGCTTCTTCCAAAGAAAAAGTTAGAATAAACATAGCAGCAAGGATTATCCTTGCTGCTATGTTAGATAGACATTTGGTTAGTTTCATAAATATTTACCTTTATATTAACAATAAGATATTGTGATTGTATTGCCGCTAAAAACGACCTGAACGCAATCACACGGAGGAGGAAGGGAAGTATATTTATTTCCGCTATTAGTTACAGGATATACTTCAAACGATGAGTACGGACTTCCATTATAAGACACTCCTACATTTGCACTGGCTTTAGTTATAATATTAACTCCCGATGGAAGATTGAGGTTGCCGCTGGTTATAATTTGGGTGCTATTTGCATTAACTGGAACTGTATATGATTTATGTTCCCCTCCAGCTATACTTACCCATAAATTGACAGAGATTTCGCAACCCGTGTTGTTGATTACTTGCCATAAAGGGGTGTTAATAGGTTCGGGAACATCTATTGGAGGGTATAATACCCCTGCTGTTTCATGATCTTTCGGAATATTCTGCATTGAGGTTTTGGAAATCATACTGGTGCTGAGCAATATTGTCAATGCTCCTAAGCATATTAAATTTAATAAATTTTTCATTTCATTGTTTTTTTAAATTTCAAAATTAAAGTCTTTCCTGTACACGAAAACACCTCTCTCTTTAACTCACTGCACAATTCCATGCGCGGCAGACTCCTTTTTATCCTGTTGCTCCTTTTTTTCGTTCTGGGCTTAGCAATTCTCCCATTCAAAAGTACTTAAATTTTGGAAAGACAAAATCTTGTTTTTATTTCTTTGACACTATTGGTCAACTTTTTTGTTTTGTACTTTTCTTTCCCTAACCCTTGTTATAATAACTCATGCAAAGGTTTTTTATTAATTACTTTCCGAAGTATTGATTAAATATTGTACCGCAAATATACCCCCCCATATATATAAAATAATTTTCACAAATAAAGTTATCTACAACATTTGTAATTATCAAGCTTGGGGCTGAAATTGTAAAATCCAAGTCATGATAATTACTCCTTCACAAACCTAGCTTGAAAAACCTCCCTTTCTTTTTGAACTTGAATCAAATAAATTCCACTTGCCAAATCGGAAATCGAAATATGATTTTGAAGTATTTTTTGAACTAAAAACGGTTTTACCACTCCAAGTTTGAATTTTCCAACCTAATCGACCAAAAGCCGAAGCCCCAAGTAATATTCCGATACTTCCTAATATTTTCACTAATATAAAAATAATACCTTTGTCATCGATACAACATAAAAGCAATTTTGCCACAACAAAAAGCTACTAACACAACAAAAGCAGTTTCTAATATAGATTTAATATATGATTTATTTACGTCTTCGACATTCGTAAATTCAAAGATAGAATATGTTGTATTGCATCAAGAATAAAGAAATCATTTTTGTAACTTTGTGGGTTGATAATAAGAATGAGTAAAAAACTGCAAATACGAAACAGTACAGCCGAATTTTTGATATTCACTTCACAAGCAGGTAAAGATGGTATTGAAGTGAGATTTGAAAATGAAACAATATGGCTTTCGCAAAAATTAATGGCTGTTTTGTTCGATTGTAGCACTGATAATATTTCACTTCACTTAAAGAATATTTTCAAGTCTGGAGAACTTAATGAAAATTCAGTTATCGAGGAATTCTCGGCTACTGCATCCGATGGCAAAAAATATAAGACTAAACATTATAATTTAGATGCCGTTATTTCGGTTGGCTATAGAGTTAATTCTCAAAGAGCCACCCAATTTAGGCAATGGGCAACTTCAATATTACGGAATTTCGCAGTTAGAGGTTATGTTTTGGACAAAGAGCGGTTAAAAAATGGAGCATTTTTAAATGAAGAATATTTTGACCACTTACTTGCAGAAATTAGAGAAATCAGAGCAAGTGAAAGGCGCTTCTATCAAAAGATAACTGACATTTACTCAACATCAGTAGATTATAATACAGATTCTGAAACTACAAAAACTTTTTTTGCTACCGTACAGAATAAGTTGCATTTTGCTATTCACGGAAATACAGCTGCTGAAGTGGTTGTTAAACGTGCAAATAGCGAAAAAGATAATATGGGTTTGACCACTTGGAAGAATGCTCCAAAAGGAAAAATCCTAAAAACAGATGTATCTATAGCTAAAAATTACCTTACTGAAAAAGAAATAAAACAACTTGACCGTTTTGTAACAATGTACTTGGATTATGCTGAAACACAGGCAGAACAGAATATACCAATGACAATGAATGATTGGGCAAAAAGATTAAATGCCTTTTTACAATTCAATCAAAAAGAGATTTTACAAAATACAGGAAAAGTAACACAAGCAATTGCCAAATCATTTGCGGAAAGTGAATTTGAAAAATATAGAATAATTCAAGACAAACTTTTTGAGAGTGACTTTGATAAAGAAGTAAAAAAAATACAGCAGAACGAAAGAAAAAATGATTAATAAAAGAAGGTTTAAATTAAGAAGGTTTATTATCTCCAAAGAAGCAGTTAGTAATAACCAGCTGCTGCTTTGAAGGTTCTAAGTCCTGCTTGTCATTCCTTCATAAACCTAGCTTGAAAAACCTCCCTTTCTTTGTTAATTTGAATCAAATAAATCCCACTAACCAAATCGGAAACCGAAATAGAATTTCCTTTATACACACCGCTTAACACTTCTGCTCCAAGTGAATTGAGGATTTTGTATTCTGAGTTGGATTTCTTTGAAGAAAATCTCTGTTTGTGTAGGATTTGGATAAACTACTTGTAAACCTAGGTTTATTTTAGCAACTTAGCTATAATGTATAGATATGAGAATGTAGTATAGCAAAGTGAGTTATTTTATTCAATCACTTTGATGATGTTCACAGGGCATGCTTTAGCAGCATTTTGTATGGATTCTAATTCGGATTCATGCACTTTTGCGGTATGAAACCCTTTGCGGTTATATGAGTTTAACAAAACTGCTTTTCCGTCTTTTTTTGACATGGTAAAACGTTGAGGAGCATATTCTCTGCAATAATTACAGCCAATACATTTGTCGCGAATGAGTGTGACTGTTATCATATTTCTGCACTAACCAATTTGTAGAGTTTATCACTTTTGCGAATGACCTTATCCAGTTTAATACCACACAAATCACCTTTTACAGCTTCTTCAACCGGTCCATGTGAGGTGTGAAGTTCTTCAACTACTGTCTCAATAACTCCTGTTTTGGGTCCGGTAATCAGTATTGAATCTCCTTTTTTTAATGAATGTGTTTCTATTAAAAATTCACCAACACCCACTTTGTTGAAATAGTTATTGCCTTTCCCTAGATATACTTTGCGTTGTTTAGCTTTGGAACCCGCAGTATCAGTCCATTCGCCCAGTTTTTGTCCCAAATAATAACCTGACCAAAAGCCTCTGTTATATACGTTCTCCATTTTCTCTTTCCAAACGGCTGCTTTCTCTTTGGTATAAGTTCCATCAAAGTATGCGTCAACAGCAGCACGGTAACATTCGGTAACGGTTTTAACATATTCCGGTCCTTTTCCTCGACCTTCAATCTTTAAAACAGTAACTCCGGAATCTAATACATCATCCAAGAAATCAATAGTACAAAGGTCTTTGGCGGACATAATATATTCATTTTCGATTGCAAATTCATGTCCCTCTTCTCTATCAGTAACTTTGTATTCTCTTCTGCAATTTTGAATGCAAGCTCCTCTGTTAGCAGATGAGTTGTGGGTATGCAGGCTCAAATAACATTTGCCGGAAACCGCCATACACAAAGCACCATGAACAAATATTTCTATTTCAATCAATCTTCCGGAAGGTCCTTTGATTTGTTCAGCTTTTATTGTGTCTGTAATCTTTTTGACCTGAACAAGGCTGAGTTCTCTTGCCAATACAATAGTGTCGGCAAAAAGTGAATAGAACTTAACCGATTCTATATTGGTTACATTGACTTGGGTAGAAATATGAACTTCCATACCTACAGAGCGTGCATAGGCAATCACTGCCTGATCTGCCGCAATGATTGCAGTTATTCCTGCTGCTTTTGCTGCATTGGTAACAGTTTTTATAATTGTTAAATCGTGGTCATAAACAATGGTATTGAGCGTGAGATAAGATCTGACATTGTTTTCTTTGCAGATTTTGGCAACTTCAGGGATATCATCCAAAGTGAAATTCATGGTTGCTCTAGCGCGCATATTCAACTGGTCCACGCCAAAGTATATTGAATTTGCACCTCCTTGTATGGCTGCCATCAAGGAATCAAACCCTCCGGCAGGTGACATGATTTCTACATTTCGTTTCATTGAGTGTGCAAAATTACAGTTATTTTTTTTGAGGCTAAATAGTGAATGTGTTGAAATACTTAATACCTATTATTCCCAAGTCTTGCGTCCCTTAGGCATGAGCGGTCTTATTTCGAGATTAACTTGATGAAAATTGGTGGAGGTTTCCAATGCACTTACCAAAAATCCGGCAAGTTCATCAGGCATGAGCATATTGTCGTGTGGTTTGATAACCGGACTATTTCGGAAAAAATCAGTTTTTACGCTTCCGGGATAAACGCAGGTCACTTTTACGCCATAATCACGAACCTCTTTATATAAAGCTTCACTAAAGCCACGAACGGCAAATTTAGTGCTGCAATATCCGGCAGTTTGAGCCAAACCGTCCAATCCCGCTGTGGAAGAAATATTGATGATATGACCGGAACCTTGTTGCTTCATCGGTTTCAAAACCCTACGGGTACAAAAGAATATACCGTCTATATTGGTGTCAAACATCTCATGCCATTGTTCAACCGGCATTTCTTCCAAAAAACCAAAATAACCTAAACCTGCATTGTTTACCAAAATATCTACCTTGTTATTGTTTTCTGTCAATATACGGTCAAAAGCATTGTCAACTTCTTTTTGATTGCGCACGTCACATGGGATAAAGGTATAATTGTCATGCTCAATAGCATTATTTCTACCCAAACCATATACTATTGAACCCTTTGCGAGCAATTGCTCTGAAAGATACATCCCTATTCCTTTTGAAACACCTGTGATAACAGCAATTTTATTCTTCAAATCCATGGAACAAAGGTAAGTTTAATAGAGAAGATAGTAAAAAAGCTTTTTCTATTTGCCGGCACTTAATGCAGTGAGTTTAATCTGTTTTATCATATTGAGCAGACCATTAGCACGTGTGGGGTCAAGGTGTTCTTTGAGTCCTATTTGATTAGGAAAAAAGAGTTCGGTTTTGAGTATATCCATTGCTGTTTCACCATTCAGCACGTTAATAATAAGTGCAATTAATCCTTTGGTTATCAGTGTGTCGGAATCGGCATTGAAAAAAACCTTGCCATCTTTTATTGTCGCATCGAGCCACACTTTTGCCTGACAACCACGTATAAGTTTATCATCTGTTTTTTGGTACTCATCCATAGGTGGCAGGTGTTTTCCTGCTTCAATTATTTTTTGATACTTGTCCATCCAATCCGTATAAGCAGAATACTCTGCAATGATTTTTTCTTGTTTTTCCTTAATGTTCATTGTTTAATGAGAATTTTAAAGCAGTAATCTGAGGCTTTTTTTGAGCGCAAATTCCATCTTTTCAATTTCTTCAAAAGTATTATAAAAAGCAAAGGAGGCCCTGACAGTCCCCGGTATTCCAAAGAAATCCATGAGTGGTTCTGTGCAGTGATGCCCTGTTCTAACTGCAACTCCTTGTTTGTCAAGCAGAACTCCCAAATCATAAGGATGAACATTCTTTATATTAAAGGACAAAATACTTGCTTTGTTTTTGGATTGACCAAAAAATCTGATGTTTTCTATTTCACTTAATTTTCTTTCCGCATGATACAATAATTGCTTTTCATATTCTGCGATTTGTGTTCTATCAAATTGAGAAATATATTGAAGTGCAGAAGCCAATCCTATCGCTCCGGCAATATGAGGGGTTCCGGCTTCAAACTTAAACGGCAGTGAATTAAACGTTGTTTTTGAAAAACTAACACTTTCAATCATTTCACCTCCGGTTTGATAGGGAGGCATCTTTTCCAAAATGGCTTCTTTAGCATAGAGTACACCAATTCCTGTAGGTCCAAATGCTTTGTGTCCTGAGAATACAAAAAAATCACAATCCAAATCACGCACATCAATACATAGATGTTGTGCACTTTGTGCTCCGTCTATCAACACTTTTGCGCCTGTTTTATGCGCTTTTTCTACCAATCTTTTTACCGGATTGATTGTGCCTAACGTATTTGAAATATGCGTAATTGCCACCAACCGGGTTTTTTCATTCAATAATTCTTCAAATTTCTCTTCAATTATTTCGCCTTGAGGATTAATAGGAATAACTTTTAGAACACAATTTTTTCTTTCACACAACATTTGCCAAGGGACAATATTTGAATGGTGTTCCATAGTTGAAATCAGGATTTCGTCACCTGCTTCAAGCAAACTTCCATAAGAAAAAGCCACCAGATTAATGCCCTCTGTAGTGCCTCGTGTAAAAATAATTTCTCGTTCATTAGCTGCATTGATAAAATCTGCAACAATCTTGCGTGATTCTTCATATTTGAAAGTTGCTTGTTGGCTCAAATGATGGACAGCCCTGTGAACATTGGCATTTTCAGTTGTATAAAAAGACCGGATTGTGTCAATCACAACTTGGGGTTTATGAGCAGTAGCTGCATTATCAAAGTATGCCAAATTGTGTAATGAAATGGCCGGAAAATCCTTCCTTATAATCTCAGCATCAAACGGTGTTTTCATTGATTTATCCAAGGCAATCGGGTAATCTATTGAAAGTCCAAGAACTGGCTGGTCACCCAATTGAGTTCTATTCCAATTCGGCACCAACCATTTTTAGTTTCATATACAAAGACTTCATCTCCTTTGTTCAAACTTCCATTTTTTGAAAATCCCGTTCCCGGACCAGACCTGACATTCAGTGTAGAAGCATTAACAACAGCCCTTTTCACTTCTTTAGTATATGCGGCAGATACCCAATGTTGTGCAGATGAAGATATTCTAAACCACCCTGCTTTTTGTTCATAAACTCTTAAAACGGCACCAAACATAGCAGGCATTCTGTCTGTAACCAAGGCATAAGTGGTAGCAGGTCCCTTTCTTATTCTAAGGCTGCTCGCCAATACATAAACATATTTTATAGGTACGATTGGTTTCTCATTATTTTTTGCTTTTGATTTAGCAATAACCAAAGGCAAGAAATTCTTTTCACAGTCTTCTACTTTATTTCCTCCAAAGAAATTTGTACCCGGACAAGATTTATTGCCGCCTGCACCGTTATTTCTAATTCCATTGTCTAATCTATACCAATGGTGATATAGGATATTGTTTGTATTGGGAGTAAGATTAAACTTTTTACACAGGGCTGCTGTAACCGCAACAATAGCATCTTTCTGTTTGGCATTCATTTCATCTTTTCCTTTGTCAAAATCACCAACATTTTCAATACAGATAGCATGAGTATTAGCACCTTTAATACCGGCAGGTGTCTGCTCCAAACTTCTTCCGGTTAAAATCATTCCATCGGGAAAAATACTAAAATGCTGTCCTATATCACTCCAGCCGTTGTTGAGATGCGATTGCTGCATTCCTTTTTGTCTTTCAAAATGATTGTTGCCGTTAAAATGAACATAAGAAGGAATGTAAGTATGATGTTGTTGAATCTTAACAACAGTTCTTGCAATTTTCAGTTCATCAATATATTTCTCAAACTCTGTCGGAGAAAGCTTTATAAAACCGTATTTAGTTTCCATAATACCGCAATATTAGGAAATTAATTAAGCCCTTGGCAAAGAATACATAATGATATAAAACAAAAAGTCCCCAAAAAAGGGGACCCTTGTACTAATTTAATATGAAACAAAATTATTTTCTATTCTTTTACTATCCTAAATGAGGCAGTTGTTCCATCCGCTTTAATGATACTGATATAATAAACACCGCTACTAAACTGTGCTATTAATATGCTATCCTGAATTTGTTGTTTTTCTGACTGATATACCAATTTGCCTGTATAATCATAAATACGGATAACCTCATCACCTTCAAGACCTGATATATTTATTCTATCATTCGCAGGGTTCGGATAAACGCTTATTTCTTGTGAAGATATTGAAGAATTGAATATCACATAACGAATCGGGCTGTATTCATAATCTCCGTTATAGTCAATCTGTTCCAAACGGTAATAGTTAATGCCTTTAGATGGCTTTGAATCAACAAATGTGTAATCCAATTTTTACATAATAGGTATTCAAAATAAAGAAAATACTCTTGTGACCTGACTTATAGACTATTTTAATATTATTTAGATTACATCATTTACAAACTATTATACCAATATCAAAGATGTTTGTTCAACTCCTTAACTATCTCTTCTTTGGCAATGATGCCATTGTGCTGCCAAACCTGTTTCCCTTTTTTGAAGATGATAAATACCGGTACTCCTTTGATATTATATGCTTCACCGACTTCTTTGCTCTTGTCCACATCCACTCTTTTTACAACTGCTTTTTGTCCAAACTCATCTTCTATTTGGTCAATAATGGGAGCCATCTTCACACAAGGAGCACACCAAACAGTATGAAAATCAATTAATACCGGCTTTTCTGTTTTAAGAAGCTCATTGAAATCAGATAAAGTCATGGATTTAATGTTAGGGTCAGGTTTTGCTGTAGGTGCGGTAATCGTATAACCTTGACTCTGCCAAGCTCCAATCCCACCTTGCAAATTATAGATTCGGTCAAACCCATTTTCACTTAGTATTTGTGCAGCTTGAGCACTCCTTGCACCTGAACGGCAATACACATAAATTATCTTGTCTTTCTGCATCAGGTTGATTTTTTTAATAAAATCTTCATCATAGAGATTGATAGTGCTTGCGTTGGGTATCTGACCGGATGCAACTTCCTGAGGTGTGCGAACATCCAAAATAATACCATCCTCTTTCTCAATTAAAGTTTTAAATGTTGCAGCATCAACAGTCTTGACAAATTTCTCTGTAGGGGTAACAGATGTCTCAACTGATGTAGAAGTAGTGTTTGATGACTGGTTGGTCGTGTTCTGGCTGCTCCCACAACTGTATAAGAATAGAGCAGCAATAAAAGTTAAATTAAGGTATTTCATTTTGATTATTTTAAAAAGTCATTTGTTGTTAGTGTATTGTATTTATTGATAATTACAAAGATTCCATGTGAGCAGTAAAATGTCTCAACAAAGGAGCTTCGTAAGTAATCTTGTATCCTTTGTACTGCTCTCTCTTTTTGTAAACATCAATAATAATATCGCACATATAATCCATGTGGCTTTGAGTATAAACTCTTCTTGGAATCGCAAGTCTTACAAGCTCAAGCGTAGCTGGCACATAATCTCCCTTGTCATCATATTTACCAAACATCAAAGAACCAATTTCAACACCTCTTATACCACCTTCAACATACAAAGCATTTGTAAGAGCAATACCCGGTAACTCATGAGGGGGAATATGTGACATAAAGGCTTTTGCGTCAAGATAAACTGCATGTCCTCCTGTTGGTTTCAAAATTGGAACACCGGCTTCAGTTAGCTTTTCTCCAATGTATTTCATTGTTCCAATTCTATATTCAAGATAATCTTCTTCTAAAACTTCCTTTAAACCCTGTGCCATAGCCTCCAAATCTCTACCGGCCAATCCTCCATAAGTGGGAAACCCTTCCATGATAATCAACAGATTCTTAGCTTCCATTGCAAGTTTGTCATCATTCATACAAATGAAACCGCCAATATTAACCAATGCATCCTTCTTTGCACTCATTGTACAGCCATCAGCATAAGAAAACTGTTCACGACATATTTCCAATATTGATTTATTCTCATAACCCTTTTCTCTTGTTTTAATAAAATATGCGTTTTCTGCAAAGCGACATGCATCAATGAAGAATAGTATTCCGTACTTTTTACACACTTCAGATGTTTCTCTGATATTCTGCATAGAAACCGGTTGTCCTCCTCCTGAGTTATTTGTGATAGTCAGTACACACATAGGAATATTTTCAGCTCCTCTTTCTTGTATGTACTTTTCCAAAGCCGGATTATTCATATTTCCTTTAAAATCAGCAATTAGAGCCGGTTGTTTACCTTCGTCAGTAAGAAAATCAACTGCCTCAGCACCTGAATATTCAATATTTCCACGTGTTGTATCAAAAAAGGAATTACTAACAAAAGTTTTTCCTTTACCACCAAAAAGAGCTCCTACAATCTTTTCAGCCGCTCTTCCTTGGTGGGTAGGTATCACATGTTTGAAACCCATAATATTCTTAACCGCATCTTCAAAATGGTAGAAACTTTCAGCACCGGCATAAGACTCATCCCCGGTCATAATTGCTCCCCACTGTTGTGCACTCATTGCAGAAGTTCCGCTATCAGTCAAAAGGTCAATTAAAACATTTTTAGCTCTGATAAGAAACACGTTATTATGTGCTTCTTTAAGATATTTTTCTCTGTCAGTCTTTGTTGTAAACTTAATAGGCTCAACAGATTTGATTCTGAATGGTTCAAATATTCTTGTCATTATTTCTTTATTAATTATTTGCGAGGTGCAAAAGTAGTGAAAGTTTTTCGTTGGAAAATATGCGTTATTGGTTAGTAGTTAATTGTTAATGGTTAATTGTTAGTGGTTAATTGCATACACATAGTAAAAAACTAAGTTGTCGTCCTGAAATTTTTGTCGTGCTTCGATACATTTTGCTAGAGCAAATCACTCAGCATCTAAGCTTTCATACCCCCGTTGTCATCCTGAGTGGTTTTTATTGTAGTGTAGCGGAAATAAAAAATGTATCGAAGGATGAAAAGCGGAGGGGAAATTGAAAGTTTTTTCATAAAATTTTTTCCATGCTTCGATACATTTTGCTATCGCAAAACACTCAGCATGACAAAAACCCATTCGTTTAACTAATTTTCCCTTCTTTACATAAACTTTAAGTGCGAAGCGAGCCCCTCTCCTCGAGGAGAGGGGTTGGGGTGAGGTGGTGGTACACAAAAAAAGCCGTCTATTGACGGCTTTTTCTCACTACTATTCTCATTTTAGATTCTATTCTTCTATTTCCAATTTTAGGTGATTCTTATTATTTACTATTTTGTGACAGCTTTTCCCTATTGAATAAGAACAACCTTTGCATGGCAGAGGCACATCTTCAAATGTCGGGTCAACAAACATTCTGCGAGCAGATATGTAATTTCTGTTATTCCAAACCTCTTGAAGAGAATTTTCTAAAAGATTTCCAAAACTTTCCTCTGGACGAAATGCTAAAGAACATGGCAATACCTCACCATTAGGATTTACATAGATACTAGACCACAAACTTTGACAGTCTGATTCACCGGGTTTGAAGTCAGAATTATTCCTATTCTGCTCTGCCAGATCATAAATATCTGTGAGTTTAGGGACAGCCATAAAATGTTCAAAAGAATCTAAACCCAATTGCATTGCCTTTTTCCGCGCATCTTCAATCTCATGTTTGTTGTGTTCAAAAACTAAAAATTTCCAAGTAAGAATTGGAAAATGACTTTTCAATCTCTTTCTTGTTTCAACCATTATTTTGATATTCTCAATCACATTGTCAATATTCCCTTTTACCCGATATTGACTATAAGCATCCTGAGTGCTCCCGTCTATTGATAGATAGATATGAGTCAAACCCGACTTAACAGCATTCTCTGCCATCTGTTCATCAAAAATATTGAAGTTTGAATGAATGGTGCTTCCTACTCTCTTTGAATGTGTATGCTCAATAATTGAAAACATTTCCGGATTCATAAAAGGCTCTCCCCAATTATATAGTGCGATACTTAAGGCATGTTTTTCAAAGTTCTTCAGGATAATTTTATAGTTTTCTAAAGTAAGAAATTGTGGCTTGATTCTTCCTTTATGCAAAATTCCTGTATGACAACCCGGACATCTTAAATTACAAACATTACCCGGATCAACCGTAATTTTGTAGGGAAGGCTTTTCATCTGAATAGTGCGTGCCTTAAACTCTTTTTGATTGAGCAAATAGTTTTTTAATTTGGCTGCACTGCCGTATTTATAGATGTAGTATGCATATTTTTTGTATGCTGATAATGCTCTCATGATATTATACTTACTCTGCCTGAAAGGCGTTGCAAAATTACACGAAAACTAACAAATGTTAGCTGTTAATGTTTTTTATAATAAAACACGACAATTCGGAATAATAACGCCTACGATTTACTTTGTTCAATAATCATTTTGGCTGCATTTTCCCAAGTATAGTTTGCCTCAATCTTCTTTTTAAAATTCTCCCCCAACTGTCTGCATAATCTATTGTCATTCAGCAATCTTTTAATAGCATTAGCAATATCTTCTATTGTATTTTTGACCAATAAACCGTCTTCACCATCAACCATCACATCTCTTACCGGACCATTATCAGGTGCTATAATTGCCTTTCCCAAGATTCCATATTCAAAGATTTTAACAGGTGAACCATACCAATTCGAATCCGGCATAATACAAATATCCATACATTGAATATAACCCGGAACCAAGGAATGAGGAATCTTTCCCGTAAAATGAATGCGGTCTTTAAGACCCTTATCAGCCGTAATTTGAATGAGTTCTTCTAACATTCCTCCTCCGCCTACAATCAATAAATTGGCTTCAATGTTTTGAGCATTTAAAAAATCAAAAACTTTTAATAACAACGGAACACCATGATGAGGTAAAATTGAACCAACAAACCCTACAACCGGATATTTGTCTCTAAAATTAATTACCGGTGCAGATTCTACTGCTTTCAAGAAAGATTCTTTATTTATGCGATTGGGAGAAACCAAAATTTTATCCTCATTCACATTGTATCTTTTAATCAAAAACTCTTTCAATACCGTAGATACAACAAATATCTTATCGGCAGAAGCATATTTCTTTTTCTCCTTTTTATGCGCTAACCAATGCCATGCACTCAATCCCTCCATTTTTTTCATTTCTTCAACAAAGGGAGCGTTAACTTCAATAAAATGTTTAATACCAAACTTTTTGGCAACTCTCATACCGCTGTCTTGCAGATATTCCGATCGTTCATAAATCAAATCCGGTTTATGTAAACTAACAGACTTTTCTAAACGTATTCTGGCTTTTAAGTCATGTTTGGCAAATAAGTCAAAGTCACGCAAACTAACCCAAATAAATCTAGGAATGATTTTTTTCAAAATACCTTTTAGACCTTTGGGTTCGACTGCTTTACCTTCTTTGAATGGCACTTCAGCCCATGTAGAACCTCCCAGTATCTCGGGAATTACATCAACGCCTAAGTCTTTAAGAGCATTGATAGTTTCTCTTTGATGAGTAGCATAGCCAACTTCGGTGACTATATCGTGAGTCGGATGAGGAGAGTAAAAGATGATTTTCATTTTAAAAGGAGGAGAGGAGTTTCTCGCAAAGAAGGTTTCTCGTAAAGAAGGTTTCACGCAGAGAGCGCAAAGGAGTTTCGCGCAAAGGGCGCGAAGAGGGTTTCTCGCAAAGGACGCTAAGGGAAAGAGTTTTGTTCTTTATTTTAGAGATTATTTACCATTCGATGGATGCCGTCTTTAAGATATTTTGTATTAAAATTTATTAGTAAACCTAGTTTAAGGTCTGATAATTTGAGGTAGGTAAGTGTTTGTGAAAAATGAACGGGAGCTAAGTTCTCAACTGATTTAACTTCAATTATAACTTTATTCTCCACCAATAAATCAATCCTATAACCAACTTCCAAACTAACTTCTTTATAAACAAAAGGCAGAGACACTTGTTGTGCAACAATCAACCCTGCTTCTCTCAGATCGTATGCCAAAGCATTTTCATAAGCAGACTCCAACAAACCCGGTCCTACAGCCTTATGCAAATCAATCGCAACTCCAATTATCTTATTTGAAATTTCATTCTCTGTCATAATCATCAATATTTTCTTTTACAATCAACTTCCTTCGTATAATAAAATACCCTAAATCCTTCTTTGCACTCTTTATGTATTAAACTCTTTCTTAGTTTTTCTCTTTGCGCCCTTTGCGTTTTATATTCTTCTCCGCGTCCTTTGCGTGAAACCTTCTTTGCGCCCTTTGCGTATTAAATTCTCCTTTGCGCTCTTTGCGAGAGATTTCTTTGCGCCCTTTGCGTGAAACCCTCTTCGCGCCCTTTGCGTGAAAATCGCTCTTTACGTGAAACCCTACTCCGCTGCCTTCACAATATCCTCCCTATAATACGTCTTTTGGGGCACATTAATTTCTGTTCTATGATATACATCAGGTATCTGCTCACCTGCAACACACATATCAATAAACTTATGATAATAAGCAGGGATTTTATTTTTATTCTCCTTAAAAAACTCCGCATCAAACAATCCGGCTCTTTGTATAAAAGCAAATATCATCTGAGCTGAATACTCATCCACCACAGGACCTTTTTCAGCCTTAGTAGGAGCAAAATATTCATTCTCTTCTATACCCTTAAATCCCTTACCATTTGGGTTTGGATAGAACTGATACGTTTTCTCCTCTGCTATACCAAAAGACTGTGTCATACCGGTCTTATGAATAAACCATCTCAAAGGTTTTTTTATTGATTTCAACAACGAATTTTGGCGAAGACTATCTGTTGTCCTCTTTTTATCCGGTGACCATATTATCAAAGTAGAAGACAACTCTTGTGGAATAAAGACTACATGAGGTTCCCAGCTATCAACCATACTCGGATTCCAATCTTTCTGGTGAAAGTGCTTGGTTATTTTCATGTTTACATCCAAAGTTTTAGGGTCTGTTTTAGGATTCTTTTCAAACAAAAAACTCTCATAACCGGAACCAAAAAAGGCATTGGTAGTGATGATATAATTATTATGATGATGGATACAATGTGCAGCTATATTATCTTTCTTATCCTTGTCAGGCGGAAATAAATGTAGTTTTAATACAAAATGTTCTGTTTCATAAACGTACATAAACGGAATATTATATCCGGACCATTGCATTTTAAGATACCCTTCATCCAGAAAATTTCTTTTTATGATATCTTTTAAAAACTCTTTATCCGCAGTCATCTCCAATAAGAGCGGAGCTACTTTCTTGTGAAACTCATGTCTGTCAGGAGTCTCATTCTCAAGCTGTAATAAACGCTCGATATAATCATATTTTTCTAATAAATGTTGCATATCGTTGGTATTAATTGTATGTTGTATTTGATTTGTTGCTAAACTAAATATCTTAAAGGAGGAGGAGAATGTTATGAAATTAATTCTGACCTAATAAAGAAAAGTCAGAACTAGCGTAATAATGGAATTAATTTGTTTCTTGTCATAAGACTAATCTCATGTTCTGATATATCATAGTTCTCATTAAAAATTAAATTATCAGCTTTCCAGTCTTTGTATATTTTCACTAACATTTCCTTAATATGTTGCAGACTGCAATTATATCCTAAATTATTTTGTTCTATAAAATTCGCTGTATCTCCTGCCTTTGAAAAAACTGCGATTGGTTTTTTCTGAGCGATATATTCATAAAACTTGGTACTAAAAGAATGATTCAAATCATCTGTTAAAAACAACATTGTCACATCACTCTCTCTTATCTGTTTATAAACCTCATCCTTTCCAATACTTCCATTAAATGAAACTATATCTATATCATCAACAACTGAATGAAATTCAGTAGGCACACTTCCATAAAAATCAAATTTCAAATTCTTATATATCTCTTTATTGGAAAGTTTTAAATCATTTAATGCTTCGCATAAAGATTTCAAAACATGGAGTGCTTTGTTATAAAAAGTACCTGTAAAAATAAAGCGAAGTTGACTATTTGCATGCGATTTGTTTAACAAGCCACCAAAATCTTCACTATCAAACCCATTTTTCAATGTCAATGATTTTGAGTTATCAGATGCTAATCGTTCAAAATAATAAGTCATTGTATCAGATACCGTTATTATGTAATCTGCTCTTTGTGTTGTTTTGTACTCTTTAAACTTTTCAAAGTCCATTCTTTTTTTACCTAAAGTACTGAATCCGAAAGAAGTTTCGTTATCAGTCCAAGGATCTCTAAAATCAACTATCAGATTTATATTAGGATATTTTTCTTTAAGTTCGGAGATATAGAATGCAGTTGTGAAAGGAGCACAAGAAACAATAATATTATGATACCCGGCTTTTATCTCCTTTTCGACTCGATGTAACAAGGTTCTTTTCCAAAACACAGAATAGTCATAATAATTTTCCTTTGTCAATAACTTAACATAAATCAGTGCTAATTTATATCTGATTTTCTCAATTATAGTCTTAGGTACTGTTGTAAGAATCAAGGGATAATGAGTTGGCAAATAACTGATTCTATCCTTATACTCTTCAATATCGGTCAGCCAAGTAGAAACACCATCCTTTTTCTTCTTTGCAGAAATCACTTTAATATCAACACCTTCTCTATTTAGGTATTTTGCAAATTTCGCCCAACGCCTACCTCCTATTCCCGGATAAGGAGGAAATGTAAAACATATTATGAGCGCTTTCAGGTTATTTGGTTTCAATCTTTAAGCTGTTATACTACTAACAATACATTTTGCAGTTTTTGTGTTATGCAAACTTTTTGTCCTATTTCCCTTCTCCAACAAATCTTCAATATTGCTTTCTAAATTTTCCTTATCCCTTACATGAACAATACTCTCTCCATCCACTGCATAAATCAAACTTTCTTCTCTCTGCTCCACAGTAATACACGGCACCCCAAACCACTTGCTTTCCAAAGCAACTGTAGAACCAAAACAAACACTCAAATTGCTAATTGACAACTGGTCATAAAGAGTCGTTTTTGAGTTTTCTGCCGTACTTCTTATCCAAATTACATTTTTCAAACTCTCAGGAGGAAACAAACTATCTTCATCTGACTCAGAGGGGTGGGGACGAACCAAAAGTAAGAGTTCCGGGTTTTTTGATGCTAATTCGTATAAGTATTGGAAAGTCCAATTCTTCTCCTCTCTTTTACCCCTGACAGAAAAAAGAGATATAATCTTTTTACCTTTAATCTGCTCTTCATCAAGTCCCAAACTGTTTTGATATTTATATGTAGCCACCTCGTCCTCCATCAAATGTCCTGACACCAAAAGCTTATCAGGAGCAAGCTTACATTTCTCAACCAATAGCTTTTTCATTTGTTCATCCCAAACAAACCATTTGTCAAAATTGATATAAGCATCCTGAGCCTGTCCCGCTTTCATTCCATTCATGGTATTAAAGGACTTTATCCCATTCTTTTGCATTACCTCACCCATCACCGCTCCAAAAATTCCATTCTCTCCTTCGTTCATCAAAAAAGTTTTAACTCCGCTACCGGCTATGTACTCAGCTATTCTACACCAATAATTAAGCTCTTGCCGACAAATCATAATTTGATTTAAAACAAAATAATCTTCCTTTTTTAAAGCAAACAGATTGATTAAAGACAAACTACAACTGCTTTTATCAATGTCAATAAAGTCAATTTTGCTTTTATCAAAACCGAGTTTTTTTAACTCATTTTCAACTTCTTTATCAATACAAAATACCACAAAGTCAGTATTATCCAATACTGCTTTGAGTATAAACTTATACAAACTCAGTTGAAACTTATTTTTAATAAAAATTGCATTCTTGCCTTCAAACTTTCTGCTTGTTATGGTAGAGCTTTCTTTTTTTGATTTAGCAAGCATAAAAGCATATTTCAGCAATACTTTCCATTTTTTATAAGGATGCAAAGTATCTATCTTATATACTTTCTCATTTTCAAAAAACTTCTCTTTGCTATAATGCAAAAAGCCTACTTTTTGATTTGACCAATACAGAGCCTTTTGATAAGCAAGTGTTAAATCATAATCTTTATACTGAAATAATTCCGGGAACTTTTGTTTGAAAGACTGTATTATTTTATTGTTCGCTTCCCATGTAAACCAAGTGCTAGGAACACGTTGGGTTGTACAATTAAAGAAGGTAATATTGTCGTTTTCATTAGGAATAAAGTTGGTTTCATTATGAAGAATTACAGTTGCCTTATTAGAAACTGCCATTTGGCATTTCTTTATTGTTAATAAATCAACAGCAAATAGCATCTTAAAACAATTAACAACAGTCGATAGATTTAAAAAATTTATTGGTAATAAATTCTCTGGTTTTAGCAATAGATACATCTCCATATCCACCAATATGAGGTGTTATGATAAGATTATTATTTCTATTAGCATATTGTATTAGCGGATGATTCTCCGGTACTTCATTTTTCCATTCGGAATCATTTCTCAAAACATCCAAGGCAGAACCTGCCAAATGTCCGCTTTCTAAGTTTTTCAATAAAGCATCTTCATCAACCATTTCACCTCTTGAAGTATTAATAAAAAAACTTCCCTGCTTCATTTTGTCAAACTCTTTTTCTCCTATCATATTTTCATTCTCATGGCTGTGTGATACCATTAAGAGTACAAAATCAGACTCTTCAAGCAGTTTAGATAAATCAACTGCGTTCAACCCTTTTTCTTTTGCTTCCTCTTCTCTTTGCTTATCAATATCATTCACTAAAATATTCATTGAAAAAGCACTTGCATATCGAGTAATAATCTTTCCCAAACGTCCATATCCAATAATACCTATTGTTTTTGTATTGAGTTCATTACATTCAAAAACGGTTCTATCCCAACTACCATCTTTTGTATGTGAAACTGCTTTTTGTAATTGACGAGATAAAGATAAAAGCAAAGTCCATGTATGTTCGGCAGTACTCTGAATAGAGCTTAGAAAATTATATTCTCCTTTGAGACTGATAATTTTTATATTTCTTCCCTTTACATAATCCAAGTCAATGTGATTCAGTCCTGTAGTAGGCGACACAATTGCTTTTAATTTACTTTGAGACTCCAAATTTTCTGCTCCAAAATAGTAACCTATTGTAGTAAAAATATAGTCAAACTTTTCTTTCTTCAATAAAGAATCGAGTTCTGACTGTTTTTTAAAATCTTTACAAACAAGTTCGCCTATTTCTTTGAGCCTTTGCAAATCTTGTAGTACATATTTATCCGATTCCAAATGTAAAATTCTCATTTTTGTTTTTTAGATAAAATCCATTCTGCATATTCAAAATCGGTAAAAGTATCAATGTTCACAGAACGTTCTTCAGGCATAATATAGGCTTTTGAGTTTTTCCCTTTAAAAGAGCCCGACATCAATACATTTTTTTTACTTAGATAAATACCTCCATTTCTAATATACATCGGTTCTAACTCCTGTCTATTTTGACCCTCTCTCTCTTCAACAAAATCAGGATCTATCAAATATCCATCTCTCACAAATTTCATCCTTGCGGGGTGTGTACCTCCTACATCAACGACACTTATCACACTATCCGCGTCTGAATCATCCATGATTATGATTGATTGATTTATATCATTTTCATTCCTAAAAGGGGTTGTGGGTTGAAGCAACATAATTGCATCATACTTTATATTATTGATATGCTCCATCATATTGAGAGCATGTATTGCCACATCCAAAGAAGAAGCAGTATCGGTTGCTATTTCGGGAGGTCTAATAAATGGCACATTGCCACCAAAATTTTTTGAGATTTCTGCTATTTCCTCATCATCAGTTGAAACAACGTGATGTAGAATATTAGACTTCAAAACAGCATCCAATGTATAAGCAATCAATGGTTTTCCACCCAAAAGTTTAATATTCTTTCTCGGCACACCTTTAGAACCACCTCTGGCAGGAATAATACCTAATACTTTCACTTAAATTATTTTTAATAGCTTATTACTTTGTTTATAGATAATTCAATTTTTGAAATAACATCGGCAATATTTTTACCGGCATTCCCGGAACCATAAATACTTTCGCTCTCTATCCTTCCTTTTTCAAGTTGTTTTAAAACAGCATCTTTTATGTGTTCTTTGTCAAAGTCCACATCCAAAACATTATGTGCTCTTAGTCTTCTATTTTGTCTGGAACCAATATTCACAACAGGAACACCGAGAAAAGAACATTCTCTAATCCCAACACTGCTATTTCCTATCAGACATTTGGAGTGCAGGAGCAATTTCAAAAAATCCCTACCCTCCATGTTCTTAAAAAACCTAAGTTTATTATTAGGAAATTCTTCTCTATACGATCTCAGTGCATTACTCGTTCCATCACTGCCGGCATCAGGATTGGGCCAGAACCAAAACGTATTTATGTCTAGTTCATGAATAACCTCAACCAATATTTTAGCTTGAGATTTAGCATTGCTATACTCTGTTGTTACCGGATGTTGCATTACCACTAAATACGGTTTGGCACTGTCTATATAACTTCCCACTCCTCCGTATTTTTCACATGGGTCAAAATCCATTTCGGGGTTATCCAACACATCTTTTGCCAAATCAATGCTCGGACAGCCCGTTACATATATCTTGTCTTCAAATTCACCTAACTTTATCAATCTTTCCTTAGCATCCTCGTTGGATACCAAATGTATGTCGGCTAGTTTTGAAATGGCATGCCTTACTTTCTCATCTATATTTCCTGTTACCTCTCCTCCCTGAATATGGACAAGTGGAATATTCATGTAGCTTGCAGCTATAGCAGTAGCCATAGTTTCATAACGGTCTCCAATAGTGCAAACAACATCAGGTTTTAGATTATCAAATGTAGTTGACAGTTCCACTATTCCAATTCCTGTAGATTTTGCAGAAGTTGCCAAAGTAGCACCTTCAATGACCATAAAAACCCTCTCGGATATTTTCAAACCATCTTCTTCAATATAGTTAACAGCAGAACCGTATTTATCTAATAATGCACTTGCCGCCACAACCAATTGTAATTCCAAATCAGGATGGTTTTGGATAGCAATTAATGCTGTTTTTATTCTGCTGTAACTTGCTCGTGCAGTTACAACTACACATACTTTTCTTTTACTCATTTACTCTATATCACCTAAATTTAAAAAATCCCATTTTTGCTTATCTTCTTTCAATCTTCTTCCTACCACCTGCTTATAATCAGATGCAGGAATACCCATATTACCAGGTTTTTTACTTTCCAAATACTCTAATTTAATAATTTCACCTGCTTTCAATTCCCTATTGAGAGCAAGTGATTTCCCAAACATCTTTTTCAATTCTGTCTGCTCACTGCTTATTACTTTTTCAACCGGATTTAACAATGCAAATTCAATTTCCCTGACTCCTTTTACTAATTTTTTTATTTCATCTATGGTCAATGAACTACCGGCATCAGGTCCAAACATCCTTTTGTCAAATACCGCATGAAACTCAAGTATTTCAGCACCCAAAGCAGTTGCACCCAAGCATGCGTTTAAATCTCCCGAATGATCCGAAAAGCCAACCGGGACATTATATCTTTCTTTTAGTTGTCTTATTAAATTCAAACCCCATTTTTCAGGTGGAGCCGGATACGCTGTGGCACACTGCAACACACTCACTTCTGTATTTTGTTGTTTCAAAAAATTAACTGCGTTGTCCAACTCAGTCCAATCACTCAATCCGGAACTTAAAATCACCGGTTTTTTAGTTTCGGCAATTCTGTCCAACATCAAAAGATTGGAAACTTCGCCACTACCAATTTTGTAACGCTTAACCCCTAAATCCTCCAATAGCTCCACTGCTTTATGCGAGAAAGGAGAAGACATAAACTCCATTCCTTTCTCATCACAATGTTGTTTTATTTCACGCCATTGCTCCTGAGAAAACTCCATACGTTTCCAATAATCAAAACGTGTCTTATCCTCATAAGAAAAATTAACCCTAAAAGGTTCCTGCATACTGCTCTCAGCTTCTGCTATATGTGTTTGAAATTTTATTGCATTCGCTCCGCTATCAGCCAATGCATCAATATAGGAATGTAATATCCCTAAACTACCATCATGTGCCTGTGCAATCTCTGCTATAATGAAAATTTGTTGCTTTGAATTCATTTTTTTATCCATTTAACTAATCATTCCACTTCCCAATACCTCAAAAAACTTCTCATAATTCTTATCTGCATCAAAATTTTCTTCCCAGAATTTTCTTACTCCAACTCTAAACTTATCGGTGTTTTTTTCGGAGTTTCTAAAATCCTTAATGATTTGTGCAACTTGTTCCATATCCGTTTCCAAAGGTATTAAAATACCGGTTTTGTCATTGACTATTATCAAAAGAATCAACTTAACTTGTTTCTTCTTCTCGCAAAATCAATAATATCATCTAATGTAAAAGCATAATTAATTTTTTCAGATGTAAGATTCCTTCTAAATCTAATTGTATTAATGAGTGAAGAGATTGGAGGCTTACCATTGAAAATTAACAGAACCGGTGTTCCAGTATAAATTCCTACATGCACAGCACCCGAATGTTGCGTGATAACAAGGTTTGCGTTTGAACAACATTCTAAGATATCCTTATTATCTGTTGACAAACGAACCTCAATATTTGACTCTGATTGCAATTCAGCCGACATCGTTGGATGCCCCGTTATATAAATCTTATCAAAATATGGGCTTAATGCCTTGGCAATTTCCATATAATCCCACATACTACCATGATTAGGTGTACTTGATTTACCTTTCTTTCTAGGAAATATAACACAAGAATTTTCTGTTTTGGTTCTGTAAACTTCTCTAATATTATAAACAGATTGGCGACCTTTTTTCAATTGCCAGTTTCTAAACACATACCAATAAAGATTGTTATCCGAAATATCCAAAAATGGCTTACCACTTTCCCTCGCAATTTTATTAAATTTATCAATTTCTTCACACACATCTTGTGGAGGTAGTACCTGATTTGCACTTGGTGGTGTTTCTGAAAAAAAGTCCCTTAATTCATAAAACTTATAAATCAATGAATTCCCTTTTTCATCTACAAGAAAAGGCTTATGAAGTGACATTCCGCAATAATGTATTTTAACTCCCTTTTTGTGAAGATTACTAATAAAAGGCAGATTGTGTAATAGAAAATGTCCAAATTCTCCTTTGAAAGGTCCATAAAAGCACTCTTTATCTTTGAGTGCTTTTTTATAAAATCTATTCAGACTAATATACGCATCTAAGACGATTTTAATATAATGAAGTTTGCCTGAAAAGTTCAACCTTTTCATCTCATACCATAATGTATGGGCTGTATTAGGCTCTATATACTTTAATTCTTCTGCTGTATAAATCATTTTTTCAAATTTCTCTCACAAATTAATTGTCTGTATTTGCTTGTACTTAATCCGTGGGCTCGACTTGTATAATAAATTTCTTTAATTAAATCCGGTGCGGTGATTTCATGGTCTTTATAATCCTCACCCAAAAACCTTATATCTATCCTCGGATCTGACATTATTTTAACCAATTCTTCCTCTGAATTGTAAATCATCACTTCATCAACGTACCTACAGGACTCCATTATTAGTTTTCTTTCTTCTAAAGTATATATTGGTTCATTTTTATCAGGGTTTATATGTTTATTTATATTTTCAGCTTTGTTTAGTGCCACTATTAAATAATTGCAATGTTCTTTACACTCTTTTAGCATAAGAACATGACCGGCATGAAACAAATCAAAAATACCACAAGCAAATCCTACTTTCATTTTATAGCTTTATTATTTTAATTATTTAGCTCATCATTAATAAAATCGACTAGTTCAAATTTAGGGCTCCAATCTAAATACTCCTTGGCCTTTGTAATATCTGCATAGGTTATTTCAGATTCTCCTTCTCTTTTGGGTATAAATTCAATTTCGTTTGATATCATTTTAGCCAAATCAATAACACTCAGAGT
The DNA here is from genome assembly GCA_024103355.1 of Bacteroidota bacterium. Taxonomy (GTDB): domain Bacteria; phylum Bacteroidota; class Bacteroidia; order NS11-12g; family UBA955; genus JALOAG01. Next base: position 157,572 of record JAGFIU010000010.1, on the reverse strand, counting down.
AGAGCCATGTCCAATATTAAAGGAAGAATTAATTCTTTCCTTTTTTAAAGATGCCATATAATTTGCACGAGCAACATCATAAACGTGAATAAAGTCTCTTCTCTGACTACCATCACCGGTTACTAACAAAGGCATCCCATTTTTCTTTCGATACAAGAAAATCCCCACTACACTGCTATATGCATTAAATTTATTTTCCGGATTAAAGCTACGCGGGCCATAAGGATTAAAATATCTGAGGTTTACATAATCTATCGGGTACCTTGTTTCAAGAAGTTTTAAATATTTCTCCACTTCTTCTTTCTGATATGCATAAGGACTCAAACTCTTGGCAGATTCGTTTTCATTGGTCGGATAATTTTCAGGAGTACCATATATAGCACTACTACTGCTGTATATCAATTTGGGATAATGATTTTCCTTTATCATAATCTCTATCAAATGCATGGTACAAATTAAATTAGCATTGATATGCTCAATGATAAGTTCAAAACTTGGTTGAATCCTAGGCAATGCTGCTAAGTGAAAAACTGCGGAATACTTTCTTAATGACGACAATGACATTACAGAGTCATTAATAAACTTAAAACGAACATCTTTTACATGTTCAATATTATTTAATCTCCCGGTACTAAGGTTATCTATCCCGTCAATATTCCAATCTGTCTCTTTCAACAAATAATCCAAAAGATTACTTCCTATAAATCCGGCTACACCTGTTATTAATACATTTCTCATTTTCTATCTTTAACAATCTGGTCTAAAATTGCGTGCAAAACTACCTGATGAAAACATTCAACAACACCATAGTTTTCAATACCCAAATAAAAATTAACCCTACCTTTTATCTTAAGTTTATTGTCAGTTTTAAAACCTGAAAGCGTGATTACTTCAGCTCCTAGTTCTTTTGCTTTGACTGCTGCATTTAAAATATTCTGTGAATTACCTGAACTTGATATTGCAATAAGTACATCACCTTCTTGCATATAAATCTCAAGCCATTTTGCCATGGCATTTTCATATCCATAATCATTGGCAAAACAAGTAATCAGAGATGGATCTGAAAAATTATATGTTCTATAGCCTCCAATTTTCGCATAATCTTCATACATGTGCGAACATATTGACATAGAGCCTCCATTTCCAATAAAAAAAATGTTTTTACTTGCTTTAATAATCTTTAATGATTCTTTAAAATCATCTTTAAACTCCTGAGATTGAAAATACTCGGAATAAAATTGGTTATAAATATCTATTTGCATGTTCTATTAGTTTTTCAGGTGTCACACTTTGTTCGTTACACAACCAAGTTGTTGACAAACTTGCACTAAGTGAGGGTATTAATAATTTATTATCATTTGGGATACATATAGTGTCAGCTAGTACAGCAAAACTATAAAAAGTATCTCCGGCTCCAATAGTATCAACTATTTGTGTTTTAAAACTTTGATGGCGATATATTTCTTTGCCATTTGTATAAATACTTCCTTCCGCACCCAATGTTACAAATAATGACTCGGTTTGTAATTCATAATCAAAAATTTCTCTTACATCTTTATCTGTACACTGAGAAATCTTTCTGTTAATTTGCAATGAGGCTTCCCTTAAGTCAACACAAACACCTCTTTTTTTATAATTTTTCCACTTACTAAGTCTATTAAATCCGAAATTATTTGAATTGGTTTGACTCATCAGATAAAAACCATCATTGATTGTAATAAAATCAGACAAGCCATGTCCAAAATCAGCCACTATAACAGCATCATAATCATTACAATCAATTTTAATAGGTTCAAAATCATCCTTATGAAATTTATTGTACTCCACATGCTTTTTACCGTCATGAGCATCGACAAGTCTGGTTTTTATGATTGAATCTTCAGGGTTAGTAAACAAATCAACATGACCTGCAAAGGCCTTGATATGGTTATAAATTGCACTACTGCCCCCTCTCTGCCTTACGATATTTCTATCTGCTTCTCTAAACACAGGGCAAAAACTCTTCATACTGTGTCCTTCATAATAAACCGTCACAAATTCATCAATAATTGTTTCACCCACTACCGCAATTTTCAACTTTGAGGTTTTTTCAATAAATTCTTCAATTAGTTTTAAACTCATTAATTTTATCTTTTTAGTTATTGTATAACTTATTTATTTTATTTTTTCATAAGAGAATGACTCTCTCCGATAAGAAATTTTTTGTCATGCCGATTCCGTATCGTTCCTCACGGAATTTTCAATGTTTTGCGTTAGCAAATCGTATAGAAGCACGGCAAAAATTATGTGTGATAATTTCGAATCTTTTATTCTACCCTTCATCCTTCGATACATTTTTTATTTCCGCTTCGCTACAATAAAAAACACTCAGGATGACAACGGGGGTACGAAATTTTTGTCATGCTGGTTCCGTATCGTTCCTCACGGAATTTTCAATGATTTGCGACAGCAAAATGTATCGAAGCATGAGAAAAATTTTAGGATGACAACTTTATTTTTTAATATGTGTAAGCAATTAATAACTAACCATTAATCATTAACCACAATCGCTTCTAGTCTTCTCACTAAATTTTCCATCTTAACGGAAAAATCCAAATGCTCTTTAGCATACTTTCTCATTTCTTGGGCATGCTCGGGGTTTGATAAAACTCTTTCAGTAAAAGCAACAACCCTCTCCATATCAATCGGACTATCATCATTGGAAAATTGAAGAGCATATTTGCTAGTTGATTCGTCAAAATCAGGGTCTGTATAAGCATATATAAAGGGTAAGCCACGGGCAAAATACTCTCTTGACTTTAGAACAGTTGCTTCAAACAGATTTTTTTTATGAAGTGACAAAGTGGATACACCAATATCTATATTATTAATAATTTCATTTAATTCAATACCCTTAACATACCCCAGATGCTTTAAATAATCTCTTTCGCGTATTTCATCTTTTATAATATGCCCGCAAATTATCAACTCAAATTTCACTCCGTTATTCGCATGATAAGAATCTATACTTTTTATCAATCTATCAATTCCATTCCACTCAGCAAAAGCTGAAGTTCCTTTGAGAAAAAGCAGTCTTATATTATTTTTATTATTTGGCTTAAAATTTCGGATTTCATAATTCTCAACTTCAATTCCATTTCCAATAGTGAATGTTTTACTAGCTCCTCTTCTTCTTTGATATTCAGCAATCTCATTGGTAACAGCAACTGCTGTATTTATACTCTTAATAAACTTGTTACCCCAAACTCTTTCGTTGTATCTCGGTATCTTTTGATATAAAAGCCAGCTCAGGAAATCAGAAGGTTTTAATCCAAACCTATGCTGGTTAGAGTAGCTTCTAATTTCATCAATTTCTTTAGATTGATGTTCCGATATAATCTTATTACCGAACATCTTGCTTACTTTATATAATCCCTTGCTTGCACCCGGATAGCGCAGATAAAAACAATCTGTTTTATAAACATTGTTTTTAATGTAATTAGACAAAACACCATCCAAAATTTTTCTTTGTCCTATTTTAGCAAAATATTTCCAAGTACATTTCTCCACCGGAATCAAATCCACCTGTTCATTCAATTCTGTAATTTCTTTGACTTCCGTACTAAAAAACGCACCTCTGCACTCCGCTCCTGCAAGGTTCATATATTTTATCTGATTCAGTACTTTGTTTTGAACCGCAGAACCCTTCAAGGAAGGCGAGGTAAAAAGATAAATGATTTTCAAGGGAGAGTTTTTATTTGGAAAGTGTTATTTGTTTTGGGGTTGTGAAATTTTTGTCATGCTGAGTGATTTGTGCAACAAATCGTATCGAAGTATGAGAAAAATTTTGAAAGAGAACTCTTAAGTTTTTCCTCCGACCTGCATCCTTCGATACATTTTCGCCTTATAGGCGAAAACACTCAGGATGACAGTCTATGAAACTCAGGATTTTTGTCATGCTGAGTGATTTGCATAGCAAATCGTATCGAAGCATGGCAAAAATTTTGAAAGAGAATTTAAAACCTTATCCTTCGCTCTGCATCCTTCGATACATTTTCGCCTTATGGGCGAAAACACTCAGGATGACAGCTAATTTTTGTCATGCTGAGTGTTTTGCGATAGCAAAATGTATCGAAGCACGACAAAAATTTTGTGTGATAATTTCGAATCTTTTATTCTACCCTTCATCCTTCGATACATTTTTTATTTCCGTTTCGCTACAATAAAAAACACTCAGGATGACAATACACATAAGTAATTTTAAAACTTCTTTTTACTTAATTTTATTAATTCGTTAAAATCACTATTTATTAGAGCTTCCTTTTTGCTTCTTGACCAACCTTTCAGTTGCTTTTCTCTTGTAATCGCCTGATTGATATCAATAAACATTTCGTAACAAACTAGTTCAACGGGTCTTCTCTTATATGTGTAACAACTTGTATCTAATCCTTCTTGATGCTCATTATATCTTTTCTCAATATTATTTGTCACACCTACATAATATGAGCCATCAGAACATTTTAATATGTAAGTATAATATTGGTTCATTAGGAAACGATTAAAAGTTATAACTCTTTACTCTTAAATCTTTGTCATGCTGGTTTAAGTTTCTCCTTTGCTCTGCATCCTTCGATACATTTTCGCCTTATGGGCGAAAACATTGAAAATTCCGTGAGGAACGATACGGAACTCAGGTTTTTTGTCATGCTGAGTGATTTGTGCAACAAATTGTATCGAAGCATGGGAAAAATATCTGGATGACAACTTAATTTTTGTCATGCTGAGTGTTTTGCGATAGCAAATTGTATCGAAGCATGGGAAAAATTTTAGAACTAATCACTTATCAACTGCACATTCAAGCTCATCCATGCTTGTCTTACCTGAGTACTTGTTAATGCACCTTTTTGATAGGCTGAAAAAATTTCTTCTTTTAGCTCTTCTTCTTTGATATTGTCCATTACCCATTCTTTTAATACTCCATTAAACCAATGCTCTACAGGACTACCAATACCAACCTTAAAGGTTCTGTTTCTTATGCTTTCATCCATTTTACCTTTCATCGCTTGGCGAAGAATTAATTTGGTAAAACCCATGCCTATTTTACTTGATACCGGAAGTGAAAATACATAAGTTACCAAACGCCAATCCATAAACGGCATACGTATCTCTACTCCATTCATCATGGAAGCACGATCAAAATTTCGCAATAATGCCGGTAAGGTATGTTGAAAAAACTGGTTATAGAGCATTCTTTCACTTAAAGGAAAACTTGTAAAATCATAAGGTTTGTCACTTAGAGAATCCAATCTAACAGGCAAGAAACTATTATATGCCGGTTGAGATTTTATTAGTTTTTTCAGTTTGTAAATCAAACTGTTTTCTCTTCTTGATTTCTCCAAAAACGACTGCTCAAATTTCTGCTTTTGACTTTGCCACAAATCAGGATGGTACATAGCTTGAAGAACCTTTGTATATTCCTGTGTTTCAGATTGTGTTCCATGGAACAAAGCATGATTATACAGTGCATAAACCATATCCCTGTAACCATACATCATTTCATCCACTCCATGTCCATCCATTGAAACAGAAATATCACTCCTTTTCATTCCTGCATAAACAGAAGAAATTGAATGTATGGGAGAAGTGCTCAAAAAATCTGCTTTCTTAGTTTCAGTTTCTATGGTTTTACTGAGATTATCAATAGTAGTTTCAATGGTTTGTATATTACCACCTACATATTCAGAAGCTCTCTGAGCGTATTCTTGTTCATCTTGCGGTAGTCCGGGGAAAATAGCAGTAAAAGCTCTTTGAGAATCATCATTTACCCTATCCGGCAAATCGTTATTTAAAATGTCAGACACTACACTATAAACAGCACTTGAGTCCACTCCTCCACTCAATGCTGTCCCCAAAGGCACATCGCTTGCCAATCTTATTTTACATGAATCTCTGAAAATATCATAAAATTTCTCTGATTGCTCATCCAAGCTTTTTGGAATATCCTTTGTCAAATGTTCAGCAATATGCCACCATCTTTTTTGTTGTATTTCTGCTCCTTTTTTAACAATCATACAATGTCCGGGCAGTATCTGTAAAATATTTTCAAAAGGTGTATAACCTAAACCCTCCAACGCATAAGGGTCATTTATATTAATCGAAAGTAATTGTTCATTGAAATTTCTTCTATACCCCTGCAAATGTTTAAAAGAAGTTGTTTCTGACGAAAAAGCAAAAACGTGTCCGGGCTTGTGGTAGTAATACAAGGGCTTGACTCCGAAACGGTCTCTTGCCAAAAAGAGTTCTTGTTCCCTTTCATCCCAAATTGCCATCGCCCAATCCCCGTTAAATTTATCCAAACAGGCTTTTCCCCATTCGGCATAAGATGCCAACACAACTTCGGTGTCAGACTGTGAGCGGAACTTATGTCCTTTATTCTCTAATTCTTTTTTTATTTCAGGAAAATTATAAACTTCCCCGTTATATGCAATCCAATAACGTTCATCCGCATAACTCATAGGCTGTCTGCCATTTTCGGACAGGTCCAAAATAGATAATCTCCTATGTCCCAGACCCAAAAAACCTCTATTCAAAATTTCATAAGCCTCCCCGTCCATTCCCCTATGTTGAATAGGAGAGGTAAAATGACGTATTTGTTCTTTGCTTACAAAGCTTCCGTCAAAAGTATATATGCCGGTGATTCCACACATTGGTTTTTAGTGTTTAGTTTTTAGAAATTTTTGTCATGCTGAGTGATTTGTGCAACAAATCGTATCGAAGCACGACAAAAATTTCGATAGAGAACTACTAAGTTTATCTTTCGCTCTTCATCCTTCGATACATTTTCGCCCTATTGGCGAAAACACTCAGGATGACAATTTACGATACGGAACTCAGGGGTTTTGTCATGCTGAGTGATTTGCGTTAGCAAATCGTATCGAAGCATGAGAAAAATTTTGAAAGAGAACTCCTAAGTTTATCCCTCCGCCCTGCATCCTTCGATACATTTTTTATTTCCACTACGTTTCAATAAAAAACACTCAGGATGACAGCTTTCGGAACTCATAAACTTTTGTTCACTTTAAAAGCTTCCCTATCCTCTTTGCTAATTTATATGAACCGGAGTTTTCTATGAGTTTAAACCTCTCTATAAATACTTCATTAGCAATATAATCTTTCATAATATGAGAAAAGGAAACTGCATCTTGAACTTTTCTTACTTCTTCAAAACACCCTATCTCTAAAGCATCATTAATTAACCTGTGTGTTGATTTTTTATATTGGATTAACATATCTTCCTTTTTCTCATCCACAGTATTTTCATAATCTTTTGCTAAATCAAGGCTTACTTTTTCAAAATCAGCAACCCTTTGTTTTATGAGGTCTTTTTGAACTTCAATCGGAGTTTTGAAGGTTCCTTCCTTTTTCATAAGTTTTTGATATTTCCTCAAACTACTCCAACTCAAAAAAGTATAGCGTGCTTCATGGTAAGAAAAGCCCAAACCGGTAAAACCATCTTTGTAATATTGCTCTCCAAAAAGAGCAGTAAAAAACCTCTTTATAGTTTGAGTAATTTGTTTTAAGACAGAATAACGTTTCCCTTCAATATAGAGTACTCTGCCCTCTCCTTGTGTATATCGATTATGTTTATCTTTAAGTTGTTTCCATGAGTTACACCAGAAATGTTCATTATAATTTTCTCCGGTAAACTTAATATTTGTTTTCCAATAACCTGCTTTTGCTTTGATTCCGCTATGAACTTCATCTGAAATCATAAGTCCGGGTCTATAAAACAATAATCTTCCTATAATAACTTCTTTATAAGGTCCGCCTTTTAATTTTTTACCTTTAAACAAATACAAAATAGGAGCTCTTACCAATGATACAAAAGGTTCAGGGTTCTGTACAAAATTGATTACGTCTTTAGCCAATTCAGGTTTTATTCTTTCATCAGGGTCAATTAAAATAAACCAATCATGTTTGAGTTTCGGTATATACTTATTATGATGTTCATCGAAATACTTTACCCATGTTGTTTCTAAGCAATACTTAGTAGCGTATTTTAAAGCTATTGATTCTGTATTATCCTTTGAATTAAGATTAACCACACATACCTCATCACAAAACTGCAATGATTTTAGGCAGTCTTCTAATAAATGTCCTTCATTATATGAGGCTACTAAAGCAGAAATTGGATATTTCACTTTTATAGTATGTTTTTATTGTTTGGTTATTGATGTTCTGTTTGTGTATGGTAGCGGGTGTACTCTTTGCTCGTGTCCTTGCCGTCACCCTGAACGTCACCCTGAACTTGTTTCAGGGTCTGGGTCGTTTCAGGGTCTGGGTCGTTTCAGGGCACGAGGAGGGCATCACCCTTTCCCTCTCTTATACTCTTCTATTTCCTCTTCACTAAACCACGATTCAGCCAAATCCTGCAACTCTGGATTTAGCTCCTTTATCAGATTCCATTTCCATTCTTTATGCCAGTTCTTCAACTGTTTTTCTCGCCTTATGCCATTCATCATTCCCTGTATCTCTTCATAATAAAGCAAGTCATGCAGATTATACCGCTTTGTAAAAACAGAACCGGTTCCTGATTTATGTTCCAATGTACGTCTTTTGATGTTATTAGTAACTCCGATGTACAGTGTGGTTCTGTTCTTGTTGCTCATTATGTAAACGTATGCGAGCTTCATGTTCTGTTGGTTTCGTTGTACGAGGAGGGTACGGGCACCTCCGCTTGTCCTTGCCACCCCTCCGAGTCACCATGAACGACCTCCGAGTCACCCTGAACTTGTTTCAGGGTCACGAGGAGGGAGCCTCATTGAACAACTACTTAATTATCTATAATAATACCTCTTAAACACTCCTTTACCCAACAGCAACAGCAGTCTATTAAGCCAATAACGCCTATAATCCGACAAAGGATTTTTATATAGATTCAATATTTTCTCAATTTGCTCGTTTGAGATTATGTCTATATAATGCAATAAGTATTTATTGGTTCTGTTTATTAAAATCTTCCTCTTTTCTTTTCTGTTTATTTTTGTCAAATCTGCAAAAAAAACTGCATGGATTGCTTCTGTGAAAGCCATACTATCATCTGTTGTTACTTGATTCTCGTGCAATCTGTAATAAAACAAAGACTCATCAATTCCATACATTTGACATCCACGATCCAAAAGCTTCAGCCATAATTGATAATCTTCTGCATTCTGCATCTCAGGTTGTTCTCCCAAACCTCCAACCTTATCAACCCAAGACTTCTTTACTATAACTGAAAGATTAGGCAGGCTTTTGCCTTTTAACATAGTGTCATACATCTCTGTACTGTCAATCATGCCTGCTTTTTCATGAAAAACCTTTATTACATTACTTATACTACCTGAAAAACTAATACCAGATGTATATATCAAATCAACCTCCGGATATTGCTTATAAATAGCTAGTTGTTTTTCCAGCTTATTTTCTACCCACAAATCATCCGCATCAATGAATGCAAGATAAGTTCCTTTTGCGTTTTTTATAGCCAAGTTTCTTGCTTTCCCTTGTTTGCCGTTTTCTTGGTAGAGATAAATTATCCGTGAATCTTTTTCTGCATATTGTTTGATAATTAATGCTGTGTTGTCAGTTGAACCATCATCAGTTATCAGCATTTCCCAATCAGAGAATGTTTGTTGTAAAACGGATTCTATTGTTTCTGCAATATACTTTTCGGCATTGTAGGCAGGTGTAATTATTGAAACCAAAGGCATAATGATATTCCTCTATTCTTTTATCAGTTTCTTTAATACAATCTTTTCCAAAGTGGTTCTCATAAAAGGATATTTTCTATAAACCCAGTATCTGTTTAGCCATTTCTGTGTTTCACCATCAAAAACAGGTTCTAATTTAACTCCTCTGTATTTGCCTTCTTTATAAGATTCGGCTTCATAATATTTATACAAAATCCCGCTTGTGTTGAAGTAATACCCAAAAATCATTGCATGTTCCTTTGCTTTCGGTTTAAGATTTTCATCTTTAATCATAGACAAAAGCTCTTGATGCGTTGATGGTCTGTAAACAGCATCCAGCGATTCGTATAGAGAATGTCCTGCCATGATAGAAGTCTTACCCCAAAAACTTGCTTCTATACCCATAGTTGAGCCAAAGGTAACTACCTTATGAGCCATATCCAAAAGATGATAAGAATCAATTGGTGAATCCGGCATAATGATACTAAGATTGGGTGCATTCAGATTTAGTAGTTCTTCATAGTTTACAGGGTTGGCATCTGCCAAATTGGGATGCATTCTCAAGTAAAAATGATAATCTGTATCTGCTGAAAAATCTTTAACAATTTTAATAATACCCTCGTTTTGGTTCTTATAGAGCGGATTATTCCATTCCGGACCCACTGATGCAAATTCAAATTCGGAGGAATTGAAAATCATAATATTCTTTTTGTTTGGGTCAAAACCTGCCGGCAATAACCCTTTTTCTTGATTCTCAATAAAAGATTTCCATGAAAGTTCAATTCCCTTTCTTCGTTTTTCAAAAAATTCTGCTCCTTTGATTCGTTTTTTCTCCTCATCAGGCTCGTCATCCCAATATTTTTTTATTTTAATACCCATCATCTTTAAGTCATGAGGAAGATGATTTTCAAACAATTCATAATGTTTGAATGTGCTACCTCTTTCATGGATAAAACAGGGAACATTTAATTTTTGAGAAGCTCTAAACCCTGCTTTTACTTGGAAAAGTCGTCCGTTAAATATATAAACTTTGTCAGGTTTCAAGTAGGATAATTGATTGATAAATGAATAATAGACCTCCAGTGAAGTCTTCATCATCTTATTAATCATGGTTTTATTTTTTTCTATATCAGGAAATGGATTGCTGAGCATACTGATTAATGAAGATGCAACAGCATATCCAATATCAAAATTCTCATGTACTATTGATTTAAGTTCATTAATATTCTCTGCTTCCCATTGAAAATTGCGGATTAATCTTTCTTGTTCTGAATTTAGTTTATTAAAAGGCAGTGACTTTACTTTACCCTGTATTAATTTAAGTCCTGCCTTACGTCTTGCAATACAACTTACACATTTGGAAAAAACATGCTCCGGATTTATATCACAAGTTTCTAATGCTCTGTTGCATACAAGCTGAATTACCTCATCACCTGCATCCAAGTGTCTTTGCATTATTTCCAATTCTGTTTCATAATGAGATTTCCAAGCTATATGAAGCGGAAAGAATAAAACCTTAGCCATTAATACTGCTTTTTATTAAAGTATAACCTGTGAAACTATTTTCTCTATTTGATTTCTTAATAACCAAAGGAGTGGTAAGGTTATCAAGCACATCATAAGGATTTTCGTTTTGACTTGAACCCAACCAATAATAACATTCATATATCCCCTCATTCAACTGCAATGAATCGAGATTCAGAGTAAAACTAAATTTATCTTTACATTTTGACAGATTGGAGATATCAATTTTGTCGGTAGAAGCAATTATCTCTCTTGAAATACTGGAACGCAGAGCCAATTTGAAAAACATTTCCTCAACTGTTTCATTTTTTTCACAATCAAAATGTATAAATACCGGCTCAAAAACTTCAAATTCGGTCTTTTGTTTTCCATCTTTATCCGTAACTCTAATATTTTCAATCCTTGCCTTACCCGAACCTCTTCTCAATTTTTTGTCTTTATATGCTTCTGCACCTTTCAAATCAATACTCAAGGAATGGTTAATGTATTCATTGACCATATTAGCAGTTTCTCCTATTTTAAACACTTCTCCTTGCTTAAGAATAACTGCTCTATCACATAAATCAGAGATAGCTCCCATATTATGGCTCACAAACAACACAGTTCTACCTCCCGTAGCAACATCCTTCATCTTGCCAAGACATTTTTTCTGAAATTCGGCATCACCAACAGCCAATACCTCATCAATAACCAGTATCTCCGGCTCAAGATGAGCCGCTACGGCAAATGCCAGACGAACATACATTCCGGAAGAATATCTTTTTACCGGAGTATCAATGTATCTTTCAACTCCCGAAAAATCCACAATCTCATCAAATTTGGATTTTATTTCCGTTTTGCTCATTCCCAGAATAGCCCCATTAAGAAATACATTTTCTCTGCCTGTCAATTCAGGGTGAAACCCGGTCCCTACTTCCAGTAGTGAAGCCATTCTTCCTTTTATTTTGATACTTCCGGAAGTAGGTGTTGTAACTCTTGAAAGTATTTTTAACAATGTAGATTTACCCGCACCATTAAGACCTATAATACCCATAACCTCGCCCTCCTTTACTTTAAAACTAATATCTCTTAGTGCCCAAACATATTCTGAATTACTTTTAACAGTTCTATCATTGGTATCTCCAATTTTCAGAAAAGGGTCTTCTTTCCCTCTCATTTTATATACCCAACGCTTAAAATCACCCGATATGGTTTTGGAAGAAACCAAACCTAAACGATATTGCTTGGAAATATTCTGTATGTCTATTGCAGTATTACTCATGGATTCTATTTATATAGCACACCAACCACCGTCAACGATAAGGTTATGCCCCGTAATATACTTTGCTTTATCTGACAATAAAAAGGCAACTGCAGGAGATATGTCATCCGGATTTCCCATTCTGCCAATAGGGACTTTCTTGTTATAATTTGAAACAAAAGTCGGATTTTGATTATCAAATATACCTCCGGGGCTTACTGTATTAACTCTGATTCCTCTTTTGCCGTAATAGGAAGCTAAATAACGAGTAAAATTGATAATTCCTCCTTTAATTGCTGAATAAGCAGGAGCAGATGTCATCGAAGTTCCATCGTAGACAGTAAAATCATTTCCAACTACACCATAGATTGAAGACATATTTACAATACTTCCATTTTTTTGTTCAGTCATTATTTTCAAAACTTCTTGGCAGAAAACAAAATGGCTGTTCAATTGCATATCAACATTTTTAGCCCAAGACTCAGGCTTAACATCTTCAAACTTGTCTCCCCAGTCTTTTGTTCTGGGATAAGCACTATTTACCAAACCATCTATTTTGCCAAAATGATTAAAAATAGTTTTAACAGCATAAGCAATCTCTTCGTGCTGTGTAATATCTATCTTATATGTACCTTTTTCAAGGTCAGTTTCAACATTAATATCAGCGTTTACCACTTTAGCACCTTCTGATTTCAATTCTTTAACAATAGCTTTTCCAATAAGTCCGGAGCCACCTGTTACGATTATTACTTTGTTTTCTAATATCATTTTATTTATTTAAAACTATACTTAACACTTTTTTACCTGTTTCAAAATCATTTTCAATCTTTTCCCCATTTTGTATTTTATTAATAAAATAACGCATTTGCAATTCATAAAGATTGGGTTGTTTCCCTTTCATATCAATTATACTTGTATTTGAAAAATCTTCTTTCAAAGTACAATTTATCAAATCGCCTATATAGACAAAAGAGTTTCCAATAATTTCAATTTCTCTTTTTTTGGTTCTTCTAAAATAATTAAGTGTCACATTTGCTATGAAATTCTTGTAAAACAAGCGGTAGTTGGCATAATCAACAGCTTCAATATTCAAATGTGAGTTATTTCTCAATACATAATCTGTTTTGTCGGGTTGTCCAAAGAACCAATATAGATAATCTAATTCATGAATCAAATCCAAATGAACCCCACCTCCCAAAGCAGGATTAGAGCTATAAATATGTCTGAAATTAGAGTCTGGTCTCCATTCAGGTAAGTAGGAACCACAATAGACGTTTACTTCTTCTACCAAGCCTCTTTTTTCTTTCATAATCTCTTTAAGTTTCATAATGACCGGATGGAAACGCAATACGCAAGCAACGTATGTAGGCACATTATTCTTTCTTAACTTTTCCTCTATCGATTCTATACCTTTCATTTCGTGCATCAAGGGTTTTTCTATAAATAACGGTTTACTATAATCCAATGCCTTTAAAATGGTATCTCTATGAACACTTGTTGGATTTGAAATCAATATAAAATCTACATCATTAGCAATGCTCCAATCAGAAACATTGACTACATCCGAATATTGCTCTGCATGTTTATTTGAACGTAAGGCATAAATCTCTGCTTTATCTGAAATTGATTTTATTGCAGAAATATGTTTTTTGGCAATGGAACCTAAACCTATGATTAGAACTTTCATATTAAAATATCATTTCAAAATCCAACTTGCGATTCAGAAATAAGAATTCCATGAATTCAAAATCAATCGGATTGTCTAAGTCAAAGCACAGATGTGGAACTTCATATATTAAGCTTTTATCTGTTATTGCTGTTTTAAAACCTTTAGTGAAAAATGAACTTTTGTAAATATAAAAAGAAGCATTCATGTCAAATACCTTAGGTGATGATTGACGTGTCAAAAAATTCCCCTGCTTACACAGAGTATAAAAATCGCTGTTTTCTTTTTGCTCAACCATGTTAAAATATGGATTTCTATGGCAAGGACTTACAGAAAAAATATCCAAGGCTTCCGGATTTGTAAACAAGAGATTATAAGCATTTAATAAATCCTCCACATTTCTCAAAGGTGCAGTAACATCTAAATCCATTACATAGTCGTATTTTACATTGTATTTTTGTTCGGCAAATTCTTTCACGTCAATAATTGCGTCCATTTTGCCAGATTCGTCCGTTGCTAATCTATTAGGACGGGTATAATCTGTTTGCACTATTGTACTATATTTGATTACAGTTTCTTTTATCTCATCAGAATCAGTGGACAGGTATATATCAACATCTTTAAGTTTTTTAAATTCTTCTGCTGTTCTTATTGTGTAGTAAATCAGTGGTTTACCCGCAAGAGACCTAATATTCTTTCCGGGTATGCCTTTAGAACCACCTCTTGCACAAATTGTTATCAATCCTCTCATTTTTTATTTTAAATGTTTTATGTCTTCTTGAGCTTTTTTGAAATCTTCGGGTTTGCCTATATCTAACCAATAGCCGTTTATTGGATAGGTTATGAGTTTTAGCTTTTGTTTCAATATTTCTTCCATAAAATCTGTAATATCGTAAAAGGTATTTTGAGGTATTAAATTCAAAAGTCGTTTTTTTATTAAATAGATTCCCGCGTTAGAATAATAGGTATATCTCGGTTTTTCTTTCAGCGACAACACTTCTTTATTATCATCTGTCTCTAACACAGCATAAGGTATATCTACAGAATAATTGGTAGATGCCACAGCCATATCAGCTCCTGATGATTTAAATGTCAAATAGAACTCTTTGAAATCTATATTTGTCAAGAGGTCGCTATTCATTATCAATATTTCATCGTGTTTAAATCCATCCGCGAGCATAACAGAGCCTAAAGTTCCAAGTGGTTTTTCTTCTTTGATATAAGTAATGTGTATGTTTCTGTCAGCTCCGTTGCCAAAATATTCTTCTATTTGATTTCCAAGGTAATTAATACTCAGATGTATATTGCTTATACCAACCTTTATTAAATTATCAATATTGTGTTCAATGATGGGTTTTTCTCCTATTTTCAAAAGTGGTTTCGGAGTTTTCTCGGTTAAAGGTCTGAGCCTTTTCCCCTCCCCGCCAGCCATCAAAACCGCATCAACAGGGATTATAGTTGAACGTGTCCTGAAGTTCAGTATATCAACTATCTGATGACTTTCATTTAATATGGGAATAATTTTGAAATTCTTGTTTTTGTATTCTTCCAGTTTTTCAATAGCATTTTCACATTCTAAAACAAAAACGGGATGTTGTTGGATAAAATCTAAGATTGGGGTTTCAAAGTTCAATCCTTTGATAAAACCTCTACGCATATCACCATCAGTAAGAGAGCCAATCAATTTTCTATCTTCATCAGCAATAAAAAGTATTGCATCAGAACCCAGTGTGTCGAGTTTTTGCAATGCTTCTTTTACTGTTGCATTCTTGTGCAGTATATGTCTTGCTACAATGTCCATTATTTGTCAATTAATTTTAGCAATTGAAAAGCTTCTGCATATTCAACTCCTGCTGAAGCTCCTCTATAAACTGCCAAAGCTTCTATATTTCTTAAACTTCTCGGAAATGGATGTTCACCAATTTCAGATTCATAAATTTTCATTGCATCCAATTTGATTTTCATAAAATCACTTATGTCAACAAAATAATTAGGCAAAAAAACTCTTTCATTCAATGCAGGAGCAAATTCAGTTTCAGATAAACACTCATACATTAAAAATTTCTTTATAAAAGGATATCTGAATGATTTTGTACAAGCTGAAACAGCATCAAAAATATGTCTGTGGTCTGAATGTGCATCAGAACGATTCATCACATAAACTGTTTCCGGCTTGATTTCAAAAAACAATTTAGAGAATTTTGGAATCATTTCATTAATGGTCGCAGACACCAACGACATTGTTGGATAATTGAGTTGATAAACAGCATCAAATTTCATAAGTTTAGCTACTTTATTTATTTCCTCTGCTCTACTCTGAACACGCTCTTTTGCAAACCCCTGTTCCTCTGTGACCGCGGTTACAATAATCCAAAACACTTCATCTCCATTTGCCTTGTGCTTTGCCAAAGTTCCTCCACAACCTAAGATTTCATCGTCCGGATGAGCTGAAATTACCACTATTTTCGCCATATTTTCTTTATTTATTTAACACAAATTTCTTTTAACAAGCCACTTTTCATCATTGGGTTCTATACTTCTCAATGTATTGACTATGATTTCGGGTGCGTCACCATTCCCATAAGGTGAAACTATATTTTTTATCTTTTCAATGTATTCCTCATCAAAACAAGCTTTTTCCAATGCCCTAACAATCTCATCTTTATTGTGGGAAGTGAACTCTACATTTCCTGCATTCATCCTTCCCTGTTGACGATTTCCAATATTAACAACCGGCAATTTGTAGAATGGAGCTTCTAAAATTCCCATGCTGGAATTCCCTGCTAATACTTTGGTATTTCTAATCAGATTAATAAAATAATCGCGAGGTATTGTTGAATTAAATTTAATAAAATCCTTGCTTTCAAATTCTTCTATAGCTCGAAGAATATCATAAGAGCCCGGGTCGGTGTTTGGATACGATGCCACAACTTTATAGTCATATTTCTTAGAAAAAAACTCAAGTGCTTCCAAAGCTGTTTTCATTTGCTCGCAAGCATCCTTTTCCTCTGATGACAAAGGGTGTTTTATCAATACTATATACTTACCATTACTGATATCAAAGTTCAAAAATTCAGAAATCTCTTGTAATGATTTTGAGGGGGTATTTAAAATATTTGCTAAAGCCGGATTTCCACTAAAAACAACCCTAAAATCATCTTCCATCAAATGTTCCTTCAGATTATTGCCATATTGTTTTGATGTAACAAAATGAATATGTGACAACTTAGATACTGCCATTCTTATCGGATCGTCTGCATTGCCAAATACGGGATCGCCTCCACCCAAATGTGCCACCAATACATTCATATAATTCCCTACAATAGCAGTTGCAATACTTTCCTCTCTGTCGCCTACGACAAATAAAAAATCAGGCTTTTCTCTTTCTACTGTCTGGGACAATGCATATACCAACATTCCTATACCTTTAGGACGTTGAACAGTGCGATTTGTCATAAACAAGGAGTCAATTTTATCGGCTATTTCAAAACCATCTTCTTCTATCTTTTTCAATGTAAATCCATGCCAATCAGACAAATGAGCAGAACTTACCACTACTTTCAAGTCGATTTCAGGGTCATTCTGCATTTTCTTTAATACAGGATAAATAATATCATATTCTGACCTTATTCCCGTAACTGCCAATACTTTCTTCTTCATTCTTCTTTTCTCTAATATAGTTTACTATCTCCTATTTTTACAAAATGGAAACCTGCACCTTCTGCAAACAGCCTGTCTTGCTCTCTATCTCCAAAGAAAACTATTTCATTTTTATTTATTCCTTTTGAATAAAACTGTAGATATTCCAACGAAACTAAAGATGGTTTTTCACTTTCTTTACCATAATCTCCGGAAATAAAAATGTTTTCTTTATCAAAAAACCTATGCAATCTAAGGGATCTAAACTTGTTGTGCTGTAAGACAGAAGAACCATCGCTCACCAAAAATAATTCATATTGCATGCAATAATTCAGTATTGTTTCCATTCTTACAGACAAACTGATTTCAGGCTCAAAGTTTCTAAATATAGCTAGTGACTTTTTTATTAATTCATCTTTGGATTCTTTGTCAGCACAAAATCTATCTATGGTTTCTGAAAAAATAAAAGGATAAGAGCTTCCTTTCTCTAACCACCTCCATAACATAAAATCCTTTATTTCCTGATGCTTACAATTTGATTCTTTACAAATTAATTCGGATATGGGTTCATACACCTGTGCGATGAATTCAAACTCATCATACAAAGTTCCATCCATATCAAAACCTATTGCTTTGATATTATCCCATGGAATTTTAGGAAACAAAAATTTCATCATAGAATCTGAACATTTTCAAGCCATAAACTACGTCTTTAGCTTGTATCGGCTTACCCGAAATTATATTATCCAAAATTAATTTTATCCAATTTTCAGAAGCCGCAAAGCCTAATGCCATACCTCCGGCAATTCTTGGGTTAATTTCTGTAAATTTAATCTTCCCATCATTGCACACAAAACATTGAATATTTATAGGACCAACAAAAGGCAGTTTTCTACATATTTCTCGCACTAAACTTATTATCTCCTCATTATGAACAGTAATTCCGTTCAATGACTTTCCTTCTTTTACCTGTAAGCGTTTCCTTGGGATAACATAGATTGCTTCATTTTGGTTATTACAAAAAACATCTATTGTGTATTCGGTTCCTTCCAAAAACTCTTGAGAAATCATACCCTCCATATCAACCTCATCTTTTGGTTTATTGATAGAAATACCGGAACCTCCCCTACCCAATCTGGGCTTCACAAGAGGATAAATATATTCCAAGCTTGTTTCAGGTGTTGGAATATTATTATTTTTAAAAAAATTATATGTTTCCCATTTATCTTGGCAAACCTTCACAGTATTATAATCGGATAAAATAATATCTATGTTCTTCCTTTTAAAATAATCTTTCCTTTCTGCCCAACCAAGCAATGTCTCATCCAATGATGGTATTACAGCATTAATTTTTTTCTCTATTAATAATCTTTCTGTAATCCCCCATAAATCAGGATTTGATGTTTTAGGCATTATAATAAAATCATCTGCAAAATGAAAGCCTGCACAATCTATAATATCAGATGCAACAGCCTGCACACCAACATCTTTAATGGATTTTATTAAATAGTGAGATGTTAAACTCCCCGATGCCTCCGTTAAAATCCTGTATTGCATATCTTATCTAATAATCAATTCGTCTTCTTCAAAATCTTTTACTGCCCTTGTTCCGATAACTTCATCCCATTTCATTGGGGAAATACCATCTCCCGGTCTTTTAACTGTAATATTGTTTTCTGTAAGAATTTCTCCCTTCTTAATGGATTTAAAAGCAACTATGCTTTTTCTTGCAATATTGATGTTCTTCAACTCTGATTCAGACGGTTTTTTTATACCGTCTCCCGACAATGCTAATTCAACATTCCTGATTGCACTTACCATTGCTTTTAATTCATGTGGTTCTAAAGATGCTCTATGGTCAGGTCCTTCCATGTTTTTATCCAAGGTAAAATGCTTTTCGATTACACTTGCACCCATAGCCACAGCCGCAACCGGAATTTCTATTCCTAATGTATGGTCAGAATAGCCAATAGCGGTTCCTAATTCATTTTTAATATGGAGCATGGCTTTAAGATTAACATCTTTCATCGGTGTCGGATATTCTGTATTGCAATGCAAAATAGTTATATTACTTTTATCTATACCGGCATCTGTAAATACCTTTACTGCATCTTTTATTTCTTGCATATTTGCCATACCGGTTGACATAATCACTCTACTAAAAAGTTTTGATGCAAGCCTTAACATGGGGAGATTTGTTATTTCTCCTGAAGGTATCTTCACAATATCCAATCCTAAATCTTTTAAATATTGCATAGACTCCAAATCAAATGCGGTAGAAAAGAAATGGATACCTTTTTGCTTGCAATATGCAATTAATTTCTCGTGGTCTGAATGTGATAACTCTAACTTCTTTACCATATCAAATTGCGACTCAGCATTATCAGTAGTTTGTTTTTGATAATCAGCTTTTTCGGCACTTTTGGAAATACAAAGTTCTGTTTTAAAAGTTTGAAATTTAACGTAATCAGCACCCGCCTCAACCGCCACATCAACGAGTTTGAATGCATTGTCTAAATCTCCATTGTGATTTACTCCTGCTTCTGCTATAATGATTGTTTTCATGGTTTAGTATTAGAATTTAATCTTTCTAAAATGAATTCAGCATTGATATCTATTTTTGAAAAGGCAAACCATGGTTCGACTTTGCTCACCACAGGTCTTTTGCCTAAATCTTTAAGAGATGCACCTATATTAGATTTCACTCTATAACCGATAGAAATAATCATGTCTAAATTATAGTGTTCCACCTGATAAATCTTTTTATCAGCTCCAGTTGTCGCAAATTTTGCGACAACTGAAAATGATTTTAATTCTTCTTTTAGTGCGTTGTTTATGTGTTTACCAATCGTTTTAATATCTCTATCAAATAACAAAGCCAATTGATGCCGATTTAACCAAACGGTATCATTCTCAATTCTCACCTCTAAGTGGAATTTTGAATTATCTTCGGATTGGTATAGAATAATTTCCCCTTGGCTCATCGAAATCTCTGTTTTAATACAGTTTCTTAATCTAATAAATAATTTTATTCTTCAGTTTCATTTTTTTAGCGGAATACAAAAGTCAGCACCTGCCTCAACCGCCACATCAACGAGTTTGAAAGCATTGTCTAAATCTCCATTGTGATTTACTCCTGCTTCTGCTATAATGATTGCTTTCATGATTTAGTTTTAGTATTCTGAAACTACTATTTTTTATAGCAATTCGACTATATATCTCTTCCGGGTACTCCTATTATTTTCCTAGAATTTCCTACATCCTTGGTTATCAATGAAGAGGCTCCTATAACATTGTTATTCCCAATATTCTTAAATTGTAGTATAACTGCACCAACACCTATTAAGTTTGTATTGCCTATGGTTACACCACCTGAAATATTGACTGACGGATTGATTACATTATAATTCCCAATAAGCGTATCGTGTCCAACAGTCGTTGACAAGTTAAAAATATTCATATTTCCTATTATTATATCTAACGTCATTATTACACCGGCTGTAATTATATTTCCCATCCCCAATTCAATATTGTCTTTATCATAAACAACAGTAGGATGAATTAAATTGGGAAAATCAAACTGATTAAATTTTTCAGCAAGTTTCATAACAACTGTTGGGTCGCCAATACCAATGGCTAAAGAACATGTTTGAGGATTTTCTTTTCCTAAAAAATCAGATTCTTTTATTACTTCAAACCGCCCTTCTGAAAAGATTAAATCAGGTTTTGATTCAATATCAACAAATCCCTTAACGCTATATCCACCAATATCTTTGATTAAAAAATATACTTCCTTAGCAAAACCACTACTTCCTAAAATATAGATTGGCTTCATATTATAATTCAATTTTATTGCTACTAGACTTGCTTTTTATCACACTACTAGGCAGGTTAATAATTCTATCTTCTAAGAACAAAGATTGTGTTAAATCTCCGTGTTCGCAGTTTTCATACATAGGAAGTTTAGTCATGAGCGTCCATATAGGTCTGGACATCACTCCGGCATCATTTAACTCTTTTAAAAACAAATCTCTCGTTGCCACATCTCTTAGCTGAATGGCATTCAACCAATAATTGCTTTTAGTACCCTTAGGCTCTTTCTTAAATTCAATATCAGAATCTGTGAAAAACTCCATATACTTTTGTGCTAATTCTCTTTTTGCTTTTAAAAAATCATCCAATTGCTCCAATTGAGCACAGGCCAATGCTGCATTCAAATTTGGCATTCGATAGTTATAACCGATTTCATCATGAAAGAAAAGATAAGGATGTGGTTTCTTTGCAGTAGTTGAAACATGTTTTGCATGCTTTGCAATATTTTCGTCATTGGTAATAATAGCACCGCCTCCACCGCAGGTTACTGTTTTATTTCCGTTGAAGCTAAAAGCACCCAAAAGCCCAAAAGTTCCGGTGTGTTTCCCATCCACGTAACTACCAATGGATTCGGCCGTATCTTCAACAACAGGAATACCGTATTGATTAGCAATTTCAATGATTTTTTCAATTCTTACCGGATGACCAAAAGTGTGCATTGGCATGACGGCAGATATTCTACGGTTAGTTTTCTTGCTAAAAACTTCATTTCCTATTCTAATAGTATTATCTTTAAGAAACTCCTCTAATGCTTCTGGCGACATCCCCATGGTATCACTATCCACATCCACAAATACGGGGCTTGCTCCTGCATGCACAATTGCATTTGCGGTTGCTACGAATGTCAAAGCTTGGGTTATTACCAAATCATCTCTTTTCACTCCAGCCATTAATAAGGCTAAATGCAATGCAGTTGTTCCGTTTACAGTTGCAATAGCATGTTTTGCACCTGTAATTTCACACATCATTTCTTCAAACCTATTTACATAAGCACCCACCGAAGATACAAAAGTAGATTCGATTGTTTCTAAAACATATTTCTTTTCATTTCCCAAAAATGACGGTACATGAAGTGGAATAAAAGCTTCAGGTTCTTGAAATTGTTTTCTAATGAATTTGATAATATCTGCCGGATTCATCGAATTTACATTTTGGCATCTAAAAATTTCCCGGTTTCTTTATGGTCAAATTCCGAAATCATCGTATTGAATATATTGATAATATCTTTCCTATCCCACCTTCCCCGATTCTTTAATTTAGTAATTTCCTTTTCAAAGAAAATCAATTTTTCTTCATCTACCGCAAACTGATTTTTTATAATTCCCAAGTTAATAAACCTATCCATATCTAAAGTTTCATTGTCTGTGAAAAACTCTTCAAAATCCTTTTCACCTGTAGTATCGCTTGGAGTAAACAAACATGGCCATTTCTTTTGTGAAGGTAATGTTTTTGCTAATTCTCTAGCTTCTTCTTCCGTTTTACATATATATGGTTCATAACCCAACTGCTCTAAATACCTTACTGCTATTTCGGAAAAAGTAATAAGATTAAGTTCGGAACTTAATTTTGGGAAAAAAATATCTCTGTTTTCACCAAATATCGCAGACATTAAACATAATTCACCTGCTTCTTTTGGTATAACAAAATATCGTTTGATATCGTTAGGAGCGACTATAGGTTGTTTTTTTTGAATACGTTGATTGAAACCAAATAAAAGAGAACCATCTGAAAATGCCACATTAGCAAATCGTGCCATAGAAATGTTTATATCTTGGCTTCTTCGCATTAAAAACATTTCCATTATCCTTTTTGAAGCTCCCATCATGTTTACGGGATTTGCAGCTTTATCGGTAGATACACAGAAATATTTTTTTGCCTTATTTTCAATAGATTGTACTACGGTTTTGTCCGTATTAAAAACATTGACATCTATCATTCGCATCAACGTATATGGGTCTTTTTCACTTCTTACATGTTTTAATGCAGATAGATTTAACACATAATCATATTTCCCATCTGCATGAATAAAATGGTCATAAACTAATGAACCGGCATCCAATGCAAAAGTCTTAAATTCACCATCAATATATCCCGCAGTACTTCTTAGATCTCTAACCAACTCAACCAAATTATTCTCACTGATATCTACTACATGTAGTTTCCTTGGATTTCTTTTAAAAACTTCTTTTGTAACCGCTTGTCCAATAGAACCTGCTCCACCTATAATCAGAAATGAAGATGCACGCACTTCTGTATCTAAATCTCTATTATATTTAGATACATCAGTAGTAAAAAGTTCCTGATTTCGCCCTATAAGTCCTAATATATCCATCCTCTTATCTTAAACTGTGTCCATAAAATTCTTTTCTACTTTGTGGAACAACACAACTCCCACAAACAGCAATACTATCATATATAAAAAGCTGATTCCTAAATAAAGAGGGCTAAAGACTCCTTCGCCCAAAAAGCCATATTTAATTGCTTCTATAATTGAACTCATGGGATTAACTATATTTAATATCATTCTGTATTTTGCATCTAACAAGCTGAAAGGATAAATAATGGGAGAGGCATACATTAGAAGCTGAACACCAAATCCTACTAAAAATGTAAAATCTCTGTACTTTGTTGTCAATGAAGAAATTAAAATTCCATAACCTAAACCCAAGCCTGCCATCATCAATATAAATAAAGGTAGAAAAAATACCGTAGCATTAGGTTGTATGCTTCCATCTGACCAGTAATAAAAGAAAAAGCCCAAAAACAACAGAAACTGTATGGCAAATTTTATAAGATTTGAAACCACCGTTGACAAAGGCGTAATAAGTCTCGGGAAATAAACCTTGCCAAAAACACCTGCATTGGACACAAAAGTATTACTTGTACTTGTAAGACAACCAGCAAAATAGTTCCAAAATGTGATACCACTCAAATAGAATATCACAGGTGGTATTCCGTCAGTTGGCAATTTGGCTACATTTCCAAATATAATAGTAAATGTAATGGTTGTTAATATTGGCTGTACAAAGAACCAAATTGGTCCTAACACAGTCTGTTTATAGACAGATACAAAATCTCTCCTTACAAAAAGCATCAATAAATCTCTATAATACCACAATGCTTTAAGGTCTATTTCATACCATTTACTTTTAGGTTTTATTTCTGTTGTAAACATTTAATTAATGATTAATTGTTAGTGGTTAATTGTTGATCCTGATTAAGGAAAAGAAATTTAATTAAACTGTCATTCCTGTTCATTACGTCAGTTGTCCTCATGACTTCCATAAATTGTCATCCTGAGTGTTTTCGCCCATAAGGCGAAAATGTATCGAAGGATGTAGAGCGAAGGAAAAACTTAAGAGTTCTCTTCCAAAATTTTTGCCGTGCTTCGATACGATTTGCTGTGGCAAA
Source organism: Bacteroidota bacterium (assembly GCA_024103355.1). Taxonomy (GTDB): domain Bacteria; phylum Bacteroidota; class Bacteroidia; order NS11-12g; family UBA955; genus JALOAG01. Next base: position 132,509 of record JAGFIU010000010.1, on the reverse strand, counting down.
TCACTCAGCATGACAAAAATTCTGAGGAACGTTACGGAACCGGTATGACAAAACCCCATTCGGTTATCAAACTCCTCCTTTTCACACAAATTCTAAGTGCGATACTAGCCCCTCTCCCTGAGGAGAGGGGTTGGGGTGAGGTGGTAATGTATCGAAGGATGAAAAGCGAAGGATAAGGTTTTAATTCCCTTCCAAAATTTTTGCCGTGCTTCGATACATTTTGCTATCGCAAATCATTGAAAATTCCGTGAGGAACGATACGGAACCAGCATGACAAAAATTCTGAGGAACGTTACGGAACCGGTATGACAAAAACCCATTCGGTTAACTAACTTCTCCTTTTCACACAAATTCTAAGTGCGATACTAGCCCCTCTCCCTGAGGAGAGGGGTTGGGGTGAGGTGGTAGGTGGTGGTTGGCAAGTATTTACAACCTTCCATCCGTAATCTCTCTCGGCAAGAACGACTTAGTATCAAAAACCACAGCATCTTCTTCCTTGAGTTTATCATATTCCAAACTCAAGAACTCATTGTGAGATACTGTCAAGATGATTGCGTTATACTTCTTACCTTCAAGATTGGGAATCAATTTTATTCCATATTCTTCTTCAACTTCTTTAGGATCTGCCCATGGGTCATAGACATCAACTTTAAGTTGAAACTGCTTTAATTCATTTACTACGTCCTTTACCTTTGTATTTCGGATATCGGGACAATTCTCCTTGAATGTAACTCCCAAAACAAGTACTTTTTCACCTTTTATTTTGTGTCCGTTACCAATCATCAGTTTGATAACCCTGTTGGCAACAAAAACACCCATGGAATCATTAATACGTCTTCCGGACAAAATTACTTGAGGATAATATCCGACAGATTCTGCTTTGTGGGCAAGGTAGTATGGGTCAACTCCAATACAGTGTCCACCGACAAGACCGGGTTTATATTTCAAAAAATTCCATTTGGTTCCTGCCGCTTCAATGACATCGGAGGTATCAATTCCCAAACGTTCAAAAATCAGTGAAAGTTCATTTACAAAACTGATATTCACATCACGTTGGGCATTTTCAATCGCTTTAGATGCTTCAGCAACTTTCATATTAGGTGCGAGATGAGTGCCGGCTGTGATGATTGACTTGTAGAGATTATCAACCTCAACTGCAATTTCGGGTGTAGAACCGGAAGTCACTTTCTTGATTTTGGTTAAGGTATTCACTTTATCTCCGGGGTTAATCCTTTCGGGAGAATATCCGCAGAAGAAATCTTGATTGAATTTCAATCCTGAAACTTGTTCTAAAACAGGAACACATTCTTCTTCTGTACAACCGGGATAAACTGTTGATTCATAAATTACTATATCTCCTTTTTTGAGATGTCTTCCAATAGTTGCAGAAGCTCCTTTGAGTGGTTTCAAGTCCGGAACTTTAAAATCGTCAATGGGAGTAGGAACGGTTACAATAAACACATTATAGCCGTTCAAGTCTTCTTCATTATGAGAAAATGAAAGACCTATACTCATCGCTTGTGCGCTGCCTGCTTCGCTGCCTCTTGCCAACGCTTTCTTTATTTCTTCCGGATCAGCTTCCCTAGTTCGGTCTTCCCCTTTGCTAAGTTCATCAATTCTGGTTTTGTTGATATCAAATCCCAAAACAGAATACTTCTTTGAAAATTCTAATGCAAGTGGCATCCCAACATATCCGAGACCCACTACGGCTATTTTATATTTGTTTGACATATAATAAATTATATAATTTTTGATTTATCTTCTTAATTGAATTGTGTTTTAATTTCTTTGTCATAATCAAGGTCATTCCTGACTTTCCGCGGTTTGGGAACAAAATGGGAGCTAAAAATACTGTTCTCCGGTTTCATTCCATCAAATTGAATATTCAACAAATCCGCTGTTGAATAGATAATATCATCTGTCATGTATTTTCGGTCAGCATAGTTTATATATTCGGCAATTTTGTTTGTTTGATTTGACCAATAAATAAAAGGAATTTCAAACATAGAATGGGTTGCTATCTGTTCTGCATGACCTTCAAAATCAGTTGATTGATAAAGCTCTTCTCCATGGTCTGAAAAATAGATAAAATGTTGTTCTTCACCTTCCTGTGCATTGTTTTTCAGCATGTTTATTATTTGATAAACAACAAAATCATTGTACAAAACTGCATTGTCATAGGTGTTAACAGCTAATGTTGATTTTTCTGAGGGAAAATTTGTTCTCGGTCTATCGCTAAAGACATCATAATCTTTAGGGTATCGCCAACTGTAAACAGAATGTGTTCCCAATATATGAACAAAAATTACTTTCTTGTTTGTATTGTCATCCAAAGCCTTCTGAATAAACGGGAAAAGATTTTCATCATAAGAACTTTGAACCTCTGCGCTTCCCATATTGATAAAATAGCTTTGGTCAGAGGTTTTTCCGATCATTGTTACCAATGTTTCAAATACACCTAAGGGTATTTGATTAGAAATCCAAAAAGTCTTGTAGCCGGCATTCTTAACCAATTGTACAATGCTGCCTTTGCTTTTGTCGTTTGGGTGGGTGACAGAAGCAAAAGTCAATACTTTTTCTAATGAAGAAATGGTGTTTGCATGTGGGCTGACTACATCATTAAAAACAACAAGTTCATTTTCTATTCTTTTCAGTTTTGGTGTTGTATTTCGGTAATATCCGTATATCCCCAAATGGTCTCTAACTGTTGCCTCTCCAATCAATACAATCAATGTCTTTTTCAGAGAATCTTCTTGTTTAACAACAGACTGCATGAGCGGGCTTTTTTCTGAAGAAGCAAGAAAATCTTTGTATTTAAGTGATTCTTCACAATACAATTCATAACCTATAATCATTTTGTTTACAAGGTAATGCTTGAAATGCCCTGCATTGATATATATCACGGTTCCTAAAATCAAAAGTCCCAATGCTGACAGTTTTTTTGCTGTTTTGCTCAGTTTGATTCTATTTGAAATATGTCCAAAATAATCTGATAAATTATATTTGAAAATAGCTTTGTTGACGGCAATTAAAATCAAAACAGAGGGTATAAGCAGAATTAACATAAGCCTGAAAACAGGACCGCTGAAGTAAATATCAAGATATTGTCCGGCTTCGGAAACATTGGTTTCCAGCAGTATGTAAACAATAGAATATGTGATTGTATCTTTGTAAATAAGTGCAAAAGCGGCTTCAAAGAATATGAGCAACAATGTGCTAATATAAACGACTGAAATATAGACCGAGCGTAAAATTTTTGAAGGAAGAAAAAAAGCCAAGGAATACAGCAGCAAGTGAAGAAATATAAGCCTTTCGGGTAAAACAGGTTGGCTTGTGTTTATTGCCAAAATATACCACAATACGAATATCGGGTATAACAAGAAAGGATAACTGTATTTGACAATAAAACTCATAGAACCTAATTCAACTTAGTCAAAACCTCTTTGTTTACTTTCACTTTCAATGTTTGTCCTATACTTTCGACAGCAATCAGGAAAAATGTTTCTCCTTTTAACTCCAACACAGCACCTTCCAAACCTTTGAGTGGGCCTGCATTGATTTTTATTTTATCTCCTTTGCTCAGGTTTCCGGATTCAGCTTCAATATGGTATCCCTTCTCAATAAAAGATTGCAGCACAAGTAATTCTTCCTGCTTCACAATGGCATGAGTTCCATTATACCTCACAAATCCTACAACTCCGGGCACAAACAATAGTTTTTCTTGAATTTTTTCATTAGCCGGAACAAAGATATATCCTCTGAAAAGTGGTTCTTCCACCCATTTTTTTCTGTCAGACCACAATTTGAGTGTTTTGACTAAGGGCAGGTAGTAGTCAATTCCGTTTTGTTCTAATAATAAACCCACTTTTCTCTCATGTCGGGACTTGAGATAAAGTGCATTCCATTTTTTATGAAACTCCGGAGAATTCATCAATCATTAACAGATTCAAACTGCTTTTTCACGGCTCCGCCTCCTCAGTCCCATTGAACCAAGCAGGCAATTAAGAATCAATAAATTACAAAAAGACAGATTACTACTTACTCCACAAAAGGAGTGGTTCTGCAAGTCCGTCTTTTATTTTTTCAATCGCAAATTCAGCAGTGACAAATGTAACAAAGCGAATTTTACGGTTGATTTTAACTTCTGCCTTTTCCACCAATTCCAGCAAATAGGTTTTATTGACATCACCGACAAAAACAAGGTCAATAATGTCACCATCCAAACCACGAGCAAAGTTTCCTATTACATAAACTTTCTCTAAATTACCCAAGCGGCTGATAACCGATTCCACAATCTTATCTAAACCTACAAATTTGAGTACAATGTTGTGCAGGTCATTGAACAAAGGGTGACCGGTGTTTACTTTAAAAATTTTCTTGTTTCCTTTGGAAAAGGACTTAAGCATACCAGCTTCCTCAAAGCGGTTTAACTCCACTCTGATTCCGTTGGTTGATTCTCCAAACTCTTCTCCAAGCCCTCGCAAATAAGCGGTAGTGCTCGTATTGAGAAAGAATTTGAGCAGCAGTTTGATTCGCGTTTTAGAAGAAATTAGCGCGTCAATCATCCAATCACAAGTTTGAGCAACAAAATTACTCAAACTTGTGATTAAACAAATTTATTTTGATAAATTTTCTATCTCCTTCCCCCTCTGCCTGATTCTGAGTTTGTTTGGCCACTACTTTCGGTTTTACCGGAGGATTGGTTATCACGGTTACCGGAACGGTTTGTCTGTGAAGTTTGCCCGGAGTTTCTATTATTGCTTCCATTAATTCCACTTGGAATATTGGAGGTTCTGCTTGATGTTGAGGACGAATTTGTTTTGGTTGTTCCGGTTCCATTGTTTTCAGTTGGGTTATTTGTGCCGGGAACTACATTTCCTTGACCTTCTTTTTGGTCTTGACAATTTCTCAAATCATTCTCTAACCTAATATTAACCCTCTGAATAGAATCTTTGTCATGAATAGCCTTATTATAAAGATTTTGTATGCGCTTACATTCATCCAACTGAGCCTTTTGACTTTCTACTTGTTGCTTCATGTTTGAAATCTCAGTCTCTTTTGTCTGCGCTTGCTTCTTTGATTCTTCCAATTGTTGTTGAAGTGATTTCTTCTCATTTTCTAAGTCCGCAACTTTTTTGTCAAGGTCTTCATTTGAAGAAGTCTTGTTTGAAGCGAGTTTTGCTTTTTCTTCTTCACATACTTTTATCTTGGCTTCCAATTCGGTTTGTCTGGTTTTTGACTGTGTTAATTCAGTTTGAGTGCTGTTGAGTTTGGATTGTAAGTCTGCTATTTTGGTTTCCAATTCTTTGATTTTAGCGGATTGGTCATTACCGGCTTTGGAATCTTCACAGTCTTGTACCTTTTGGTTTAACTCTTCTTGTCTTTTCTTTAAAGTTGTTATCTGTGATTCCTGTTCGGAAACCTTGCTCTCCAATGTTTTTACTTTGTCTTGTGCTTCATTGAGTTTTTTCTGCAAATCCTGAATTTGAGCCTGGTCTGTGCCATTTGGGTTGTCTCCGTTCTTGGCTTTATCCTGGCAATCTTTGAGCTGTTTTTCCAAGTCTTTCACTCTTTGCATCGCAAATTGATATTCTCTCAAAGCATTATCGTATTGGTCTTTGCAAGATTTCAGACTGATGTTGATATTGTTCAAAGAGTCATTCAATTCTTGAATACGTTTGTCTTTGCTTTCAATAGTCTTTTTATAGTTATTCTCTAATTCAACTCTTTTATTCTCACAATCTGCAATCTTACTCTCCAATGTTTTTACTTTGTCTTGCGCTTCATTGAGTTTTTTCTGCAAATCCTGAATCTGTGCCTGGTCTGTGCCATTTGGGTTGTCTCCGTTCTTGGCTTTATCTTGGCAATCTTTGAGCTGTTTTTCCAAGTCTTTTACTCTTTGTATCGCAAATTGATATTCTCTCAAAGCATTATCGTATTGGTCTTTGCAAGATCTCAGACTGATGTTGATGTTGTTCAAAGAGTCACTCAATTCTTGAATACGTTTGTCTTTTTTAGCATTTTCATCATTGCATTTTTTCTTATCAGCTTCGAGTGCCGCTATTTTCTTGTTTAGCTCATCCAACTGCTTGCTATTGTCAATCTCTTTCACTTTAGCTTGGTAGAAAATGATGCTGTCGCGTGCGGCAGTGATATCTGCATGAAGTTTTTCATTCTCTTTGTTGAGCTTGTCAACTTTGGCTTTATACTCCTCTATGTCTTTTTTGCATTTATCTGCATCATTTTGCAACTGTGTGATTTTGACAGTCAAGTCATCATTGGTTTTTTTGCAATTATCTCTCTGATTCTCAAGTTCTTTTTTCTCATTTTCAAGTTGTGTAATTTTGATATTGAGTCTTTTTACTTCTTCGTCAGAGGTTTCGGGTGCTGTTCTCTTTCTGCAATCATCCAATTCTTTTTGGATAGCAATAATTTTCTTTTGAAGATTATCAAGGTCTCTGGCATTTTTGTCTCTATCACTTTCACATTTTATTTTTTCGGCTTCTATTACCCTTAACTTATCTCTGAGTGTAATATTTTCTCTTTGCAAGTTGTTGTTCTTGTCTTTTTCGTAGTTAAGATCTCTGCGAATTCTATCATTTTCATTTCTTTCATTTCGCAGATTTCTTTCACAATCTAAACAATCGGTTTTAACACCGGGTTTGTTTTTCTCCAAGTCATCAATACGTTTTTCTAACTCCTTTTGTTTGGCTATATATTCCTGCTCCTTTTTCTTCCAAGAAGTATCTTGCACAGGAACGGTATCTTTTACCATAACAAAAACGGTATCAGGTTTTTGAACTTGAGTAGAATCTGGTTTTTGTTCTTCTTCAGGTTTTTGTTTGGGTTTTTCTTCTTCTGGGTAAGTAATTATTTTTCTTTCTGTTTTGTGTTCAAACCAAGAACCTCCTGTACAATACGGCACCGGTAAGGAGAATCCTCCATAGAGAGATGCTCCGGTAAATGATTTGTTGGAACTTAAATTTAACAAACCACCCAAGTTGTCTGAGCCAATATGAAAAATCCAAAGTTTGGCAAAAAAACCAACATTGATGGTTTTAAAAGTATTGGAAACCGTTATGGGAAGTGCTGCTTCGGCAAAATAACCTTCTATTCTGGGAATAAAAGAAATAAAATTGGGAGCGTTTAAACCATGTGATGTTGTAGGTTTTATACTTTGCTGGTAATTGATTCCCAAATAAGTTCTGTTGCCAAGTCTGAAATCTCCTTGTGCTGTGAATGCGGCCGGAAGCGTTGTTGTAAAAGTATTCTTTTCCGTTACAGTACTTGATGGCAGTTTGTTAATTACATCATTATCAAAATCATCAAACCCATCACGATATGTATTTCCAAAACCTGTAAACATCCCGCTTCTCACTCCTAACCCAAAAGGTGAAGAGAAGTCAACATCATAAGATTTGACTCCTTTTCCATGTTGAATAAACCCTAAATCCATAAGAGCCGCACCGAGTTTCCAGTCATATTGTTGATAATAGTCACAACCCCAATCCCAGAAATTACTGTGTTTGAACGAACTGCGGTTTCTTTTCTTTATCCAATTAATACCAAGATCAATTCCAACACCGTGTCCTGTTGTAACTTGGTCGAACCAATCCAAAGGAATAAGCAAAGGGCGCATCATAGCAACCTCTGATGTGTGAGCATAATCAACGCTTCCTGAGTTAAATGTGATGGAATCACCGTTATCGACAGTAAACTTCAAATCACTGCTGCTAAGATGACCGGCTCCCATACCTCTTAAGTATTTGAGTGTAAATCCTCCCGAAAGTATATGATTTTTGTCTTCGTGCATTACTCCACCTAAGGAAAAACTATACTCCTGCCAAGACTCAAAATGAGCTTTAAATCCTTTGTTTGTACCGAGGCTTTTGCCATATTGCAACTGATTGGTTGCTGTCCCAAATAAATCCATCTTGGAATTATTGATTCCATAGCGTGCAATCCTTGCAAGATCTTCGTCCATACCCATAATTTGAATTCCTGTTCTTTGGCGGAGATTGAGAGAAATAAAGGTGTTATATGAAACCGGAAGCATCAAAGACAAAGCTCGAATATCTTGACTAAAATTAAAGTCTTTCTTATTTCCATTCAGTCCTAAAGGTTGAAGCCAAGATTGTTTAAAATCTACCTTATCATAGTTCATATATTGATCAGGGACTCTGCCATTAGCCCATTTATTTATTTTGAACGGAGCATTGTATTTCATAAAATCATTTTGAAATCCAATTCCTCTTGACCACAGATTAATATAAGCAATGTTTGCAGGGGTAGCAATATTTGCAGGGTTAAGATAAACAGCATTTGGAGCAGAAAAATTGGAATTGATTAAGTCAAGTTGCTCTTGTGCATTTATATTCGGTGTAAGGATAAAAGAAGTAAAAATTGTTAGAGCAATACCCTTGAGGGTAGAAATAGTAATATTTTTCATATTGTTTTTTTTTGGGGTGAACGAATTTTTAAATCAAATTTTCAAAATTCATACCACAATATTTTTCTATGGCAAATAAAGGTGAAAAGATTCTATTATTCATCCCAATCAACCTTCTCATTTTGAGCCTCTTGTCGTTTTTTCTCTTCTCTATTTTCGATAGAAAACTCTTGTTTTATAGTTTGTTTGAACTCTTCCCTAGCGCTATTTATTTCTTGATTAACCGACTCTTTTGTTATAATAGGTTTCATTCCTACTTTTTCAACTTTAAATTTCAAATTATCCGGATAACCGGTCATTCTTACATATATGGCAACTCCCTTATTCCCTAAGTCTTCAAACTCATCTTTATTTCTCTTTGAACGAAAATTATACTTTGCAGCGAGTGCATCAGAGAGCCTTACTCTAAAGGTGTAATCCATATAGTTGTCGAACTTGTGATTTCCTTTAATTTTTATATTTAAAATGCTATTACTCATATCCATAAACGGAAAATTAATTTCACCGTCTTTAATTTCAATGGTATTAGTTAATGTCCCAAATTTTATGTTTTCTAGTTCTGAAATTTCTGCATAATCTGATAAGGATTTCATTGGTTCATAGTTCTTTAGCACCCCATTTATTATTGAGAGTTCTGAAAATGCATAAAGGTTTTCTTTTGAAAATGAACCATCTCTACCTAGTATTATAACCATTTGAGTGTTGATATCTAACTTGCCTTCCAAATTATTTTGTGTAATCTCATCTTGTCCAAAATTTTCGAAGGTTTTGAAGAGCTTATAAATATTAAATCCTTTCCCATTCAGATCGATATTGCTAAACAGTGTATTATCTTCACGCTTTTTAAGTAAAATTGAAGTTTCAAAAAGTCCTTCAACACATTCTCCGGAAGCATTAGAAAATCTAATTTGTTTTTCATTTGCAAACATTGAACCTTTGAATTTTGAAATAGAAAGTTTTTGTGATTCAAATTCATCAATATTGAAAGTCAAATCAAAGACGATATTCTCGGGAAACATGGCAAACAAGTCTGTTGTATCTTCCTCATCGCCATTGGGCTCTTCTTGACCGGTTAGAGAGAGGGGCAAAACAATTTTATCCGCAACAATATCTGCAAATATCTCTGATTTTACATTGTCAAATAGATAGGGCAGAAAATGGTCAAGTGCAATGTTCATTTTGAAATTCCCATCATTGATTTTGCCGGTGACATTATTTGCCGAAATTCTGTTCCCGTTCATCTTCCAATCTGCGTCACACTCTGTCAGTATCCAATCTTTCAGAAGCTCTTGTTTGCTTATAAATGACACTTTGTTCCATTGCATCGCTCCCCAAAGACCGCTTTCTTGAAACTGTTTTCCACTGCTTAGTTCAGAGATTTTTCCTTTGATATTAAAATCACAGTTCAACAATCCGGAAAGCTCAACATCCTCCAAATCAAAAAGGTCGTGCAGGTATCCGAGATCAATTTTTCCCAAAAATCTGCCGTCAATATACGGGTCATCCCAACCATTCAAATCAAAATTTCCACTAAATGTATGTTCTCCCATCTTGAAATTAAATACAGGAATCTGAATATATTCCTTGTTTTTACCAAAAAGAACGTTGGCATTCAAATTGATTTTTTCCATAGGCTTTTGACCTATTTTGGGAAATAATTTTCCATCTTTTATTATAATTTTTGCGTCTGTTGTCGGAATATTATCACCATTGAAACTCCCTGCAATTCTGGCTTGGATACTGAATTCACCTTCGGATTTTAAACTTCCCAAACTGCTTCCAATCTCTTTGGGCAGTAATTCGGCAATTTTACTGATTTTGCTTCCTTGTGATTCAAAGCGCAAATCCATAGAATCTTTGTCTGCAAAAACAAAGAGTCCCTCTACTCCAAAACCGGAATTGTCAATGTTTAGAGTTCCGTTTTTGATGGATAGTTGTTCTTCTTCAATCTGATAAGTTATTCTAGCATCCAAAGAAGTTGTTTTATCAATGGGCAATGTATCATTTGAAATTACAAAGGTTTTTCCTTTTCCCTTAGCCTCAAATTTAAAATCCACTTTATCTGTTTCTATTTCTCCTTTGGATTTGATTTTTTCAAAGTCATAAATAATGGTCGTTGTATCTTTTAAGTCATGATATTCAATCAGTGCATTTCTCAGGCTTATTGCTTTCAGGTCTATTTTGATTCTTTTGTCATTGATAGAGTCGGTATTGTCATTTTTAAAGAGCATATAATTTTCTTTAGCTCCTTTTACAGCAAGTCTTATCACCAAATCATCAGCTGAAACCTTTTCTAATTCATATTTTCCAAAAACAGCTTCCATTAAATTAAATTGAAGATAAAACACATCAGCCTCCATCATATATTTATTCAACAAGGGAGTTGATTCTTTGAGTGTCAGATTTTCCATACGCAAACCCACTTTTGGGAAAGTTTTCCAAAAAGTAACCTCTAATTTTTTGAAAGAGCCTTCAACTGCAAGTTGTTCATTGATTTCTTTCAGCAGCACCTTTTGTATTTTATCGGATAGCAAATACACTGTTGCCGTAAGCGAAACAGCGAGTATGCAGAGCGATATCCCAATAAGCTTAAGCGCTTTTTTTAATCTTAACATCTGTATTGATAAGAAAACGCAAAACAACACAAGAGTAGTGTTCGCGTAAAAAAACTAATACACAATTCAACAGCCAATTTAATATCTGAAATTTTTTTTTGGAATTAGAATTACAGTTTTATATTTGCAGCCCCTTATTCAAGGGTAGTTCTTTAAAAAAAAGCAATTTATCAGGGAGTTTAGCTCAGTTGGTTCAGAGCATCTGCCTTACAAGCAGAGGGTCATAGGTTCGAATCCTATAACTCCCACCAATAAAAAAGGGTTTTCGACTTTTCGAAAACCCTTTTTTATTGTCTATGTAGTTCTGTTATAACTGTGTAACACCACCGGAAGCCACAAACTTCATCAAGTCTGCGGGGTTGCCGTCTATCGGCTTTATTTTGCTGGTATGGACAATATACAAATGTCCCGAAAAAGTATAAGAAAAAGGAATATAAACCGAACAAAAACCTTCCATGTGCAAGTCTTTCAGGCTTTCGGATGTAATAAATCCGATTTTATAAACTGACTCTCCTTCAACATTTATCATCACCGGTTTGTTAAATTTCTTTTTATCTCCAACAAATGCCTCTAACAAATCTTTGATTGAGGTGTAAATCAGTTTGATACCCGGTGTTTTTTCAATCAGGGTTTCCAACAGATTGATAAAAGGTTTTGTGATAAGGCTAGTGCCAAACATCCCTATAACAATGATAATCAACAAAAGCAATAAAATACCCAATCCTGTATGTTTGAATCCGAGCAAACCGTCTAACCATGTAAAGATTGAAATTAACAGATAAACTGTGAGTGAAAGTGGTAGTACAATTAATAACCCTCTAAAAAACCAAGTGAGAAGTTTGTTTGTAAAATGAGATGTTTTATCGTTTTTGTCCATGAGAAATTATAGGTAGTCTAACAAATCTTTTCCAATATCAGTGCGGTAATATTTGCCTTGAAAAGTGATAGTATGTGCGGCTTTATATGATTTTAACAAGGCATCCAGTAAGCTATTATCTAAGGCAGTAAATGCAATAACCCTTCCTCCTGAGGTTACAATTTTGCCGTCTGATTCTTGCGTACCTGCATGAAAAGGTATGCAGTCCTTTAGGTATTCAAAACCGGTGATTTCCATTCCCTTTTTGTATTCTTCAGGATAGCCTCCGCTTACAGTAAACACGGTTGTGGCATACTCTTTTTTGATTTTAATTTTGCATTTATCAAGGGATTTGGTACAACTTGCCAAGAGCAATTCAACCAAATCATTTTCCACTCTCGGAATCACTACTTCTGTTTCAGGGTCTCCCATACGGGCGTTATATTCAATCACATAAGGTTCTCCCATGTAATTAATCAACCCGAAAAAGATAAATCCTTTGTAATTCAATTTGTCCTTTTTGATTCCGGCTATGGTGGGTTTAATAATTTTATTAACGACCTTATACATAAACGTTTTGTTGGCAAACGGCACCGGAGATACGGCTCCCATTCCGCCTGTATTAAGCCCTGTGTCTCCCTCTCCGATACGTTTATAATCTTTTGCTTCAGGCAACAAAACATAATTTTTTCCATCCGTCAGTGCAAAACATGAAAGTTCTATTCCGGTTAAGAACTCTTCAATCACTACTTTTTCTGAAGCTTTTCCGAATTTGTTGTTTTCCAACATTTCATAGAGATTCTTTTTGGCTTCTTCCAATGAGCCACAGATTAATACTCCTTTTCCGGCAGCAAGTCCGTCTGCTTTCAATACATAAGGTGCATTGAGGGTTTCTAAGAATTGATATGCCTGATTGATGGTTGATTTTGTGAAGGTTGAAAAACGTGCGGTTGGAATATTGTGTTTTATCATAAATTCCTTTGCAAAATCTTTACTTCCTTCAAGTTGTGCTCCCTTTTTTGAAGGTCCTGCTACCTTGATATTTTTAATCTCTTTTTCCAAATAGTCGGTGATACCCAGTACCAAAGGGTCTTCATTGCCCGGTATTACCAATTCGATATTTTTTTCTATACAAAAAACTTTGATAGATTCAAAATCTGTCGGGCTGATATTGATATTGGTTCCGTATTGTGCTGTCCCTGCATTTCCGCTTGCAATATATAGCTTGGTACACAGAGGACTTTGACTAATTTTCCATGCAAATACGTGCTCTCTTGCTCCTGTTCCCAAGATGAGTATATTCATATTGCAAAAATAAGCCAATTACAAGGTTTAATACACTTCTACTCCTTGTTGTTATTCACAGTTTTGTTGCAGAAAACAGCCCTCAATTATTGACTTTTTTCTTTCCTCCTTTTATAATGTTGAAAAATACAGAAGGGCTTCAATACTTTTGCTGCTAAAATTCATCAAGTTCATGCTGAGAGCAATTTTAATCATCGGAATTGGAGGTGCTTTGGGAAGTATTGGCAGGTTTCTTACCGATATGGCTGCTACCCGCCTTATTCCTTCTGCCTTTCCGTTTGGAACTTTTACTGTTAATGTATTGGGTTGTTTATTGATTGGAATAGCGTTTGGCCTGCTGGAACAAACTGAATGGTTTAATGTAGATTGGAGATTGTTTTTTGTAACAGGATTTTGCGGTGCTTATACAACTTTCTCCACCTTTGCCTCCGACAATGTTCGTTTGCTGCACGATGGTCAATACCTGAATTTTGCAACCTACACGATTCTGAGTATTGCACTTGGAATTGCAGCCGTATTATTCGGTTTGTGGCTTGTTGAGAAGTAGCCATTTTCATTTCTTATTCCCGTTAATTTTGCTGACTTTTGCTGCAAACAAATTCATAATGAATTGGATCATCATCATCATTGCAGGCTTATTTGAAGTGGGTTTTGCATCTTGTTTGGGCAAGGCTAAAGAAACTACAGGAATGGAAGCATTTTGGTGGTATATTGGATTTTTCGTTTCGCTTACTATCAGTATGATTCTGTTAGTCAAAGCAACACAAACCCTTCCAATCGGCACTGCTTATGCCGTTTGGACGGGTATTGGGGCTGTTGGCACTGTATTGATGGGGATTTTTGTTTTTGATGAACCCACTGATTTTTGGCGTTTGTTCTTCTTGGTAACATTGATTGCTTCTATTGTGGGTCTGAAAATTGTATCTCATTAACCCTTCAAATCTGCTACATTTGTCCCGCTGATGGCACATCAAAACAAAGACAATCTGGTCATTTATGGCATTCACCCTGTTGAAGAAGCGCTTGGAAATCCTGATAATGTTGAAAAGATTTTTGTAAAGGACGATATAGCCGCTCAAGGGATAAAGGAAATAATCAAAAAAAGCAGGGGTTTGAAGATTCCTTGCTTTGTTGTACCTTCCCAAAAACTTGACCGAATCTCAAACACCCGCAATCATCAGGGCGTTGTAGCTTATATTAGTCCTGTTGCCTATGGCGATATTGAAAATTTGATTCCCGATATCATCGAAAAAGGTGAATCACCAAAGATTATGGTTTTGGACGGTGTAACCGATGTGCGAAATTTTGGTGCCATTGCTCGTACCGCACTCTTTTTGGGGTTTCATGCTTTGGTTATTCCGGCAAGAGGCAATGCTCGTTTTAATGATGAAGCCGTGAAGGCTTCTGCAGGTGCATTGCTCAAAATTCCGGTTTGCAGAACTCATGTACTCAAACAAGCAGTCTTTTTTATGAAACATTCCGGTTTGAGAATTGTCGGAGCTTCTGAAAAAGCGGAAAAACCCGTTTGGGATTGCGATTTGAGCGCACCGATTGCTTTGGTTATGGGGTCTGAGGATGAAGGTATTTCCCATTCTATTCTCAAACTCTGCGATGAGCATATTCAAATTCCGCGTTCAGGAGATTTGGACAGCCTCAATGTTTCCGTTGCTGCCGGTATTTTAGCCTACGAAGTTTTCAAACAATCTCAATAAATGCAAAACACTCCTTTGGTTTCGGTTCTGATGCCTGTTTTCAACGGAGAAAAATTTATTGCTGATGCTATACAATCTGTTCTTGAACAAAGCTATCCTACTTTTGAGCTGCTGATTTGCAATGACGGCTCTGACGACAATACCGAATCTATTATTCAATCCTTTGATGACAAACGCATTGTCGTGATTAAACACTCCCAAAGATTAGGAATTCCTGCTTCTAGAAATGAGTTGTTGGAAAAATCCCGAGGTTCTCTTGTTGCATGGCTCGATGCCGATGATATTGCCAATCCCGACAGAATTGAGATACAAGTGCAGTTTCTCTCTGATAATCCTTTGTGCAGTGTCTGTTTTTCGGATGTAGTAGTTTTTGATGAACATCATTGCTATTCCACACATTTTCCCAATAATCCAAAATTACTCAAGCATGTTCTTTTCTTTAAACAACCTGTTTTTTTCAGTTCCTGTATGGCAAGAAAGTATGAGGGTATCTGCTTCGATTTATTTCTCAAACGCATTCAGGATTTTGATTATCTGTGGAAGTTGGTACAAAAAGGCAGTCCGGAGATAATCCGTAAACCTTTGGCAAAATATCGCCTTGTTCATTCCTCTTATAAACCGGATTTTGATCACCATACACAAGAACAACTTTATGTCCAAAAACAAAAATTGCAATCCTTGGATATACATTGTCAAGACGAACAAATCTTGTCTTTGAATAAGTTTTTAAGGGATATTAGATTATGTGATAAAAAAGAAATCAATGAAGCACTTAATCTTCTGCAATTAGTTTATCAATCAAACAAAATCAACGTATTGGGTTTAAACAAAAAGTATTTGAAAGCCCTATACAGTTATCAGGTTTTGAAAGCCTGTTATTATCATTCTATCGTTTATTTGACTAAATTCAAATGGGCTGATATTGAGACAATACGTGATTTAATAAAAATGAGAATGTAACAAAACAAAAAAGGAACACCCTCGTGCTCCTCTTTTTAAATGCTTTATAACTGCTTTATCAGAATGGCAAATCGTCTTCCTGATTTTGAGAAGGGTCATTGCTTCCAAAAGGGTCATTGCCTGATTCTGAAGCTGAATCAAAGGGAGAACCGGTGCTTGCAGGATTTGTATTGTTAGCAGGGTTTGAGGAAGGTGTTGAACTGCTTGAAGAAGCATTTGCTTTTTCAATTTTCCAAGCTCTGATATCTGTGTACCATCTGTCATTGTATTCTCTTGACTCTATGTCAATTTGAGCTTTTATTTCCTGTCCCAAACCAAGGGATTGTACTTCTTGTGCTTTTTCATTCCAAGCAGTAAGGGCAACTTTTTTGGGATATGTTCCGGGTATTTCAATCACAAATTCTTGTTTTCTCCATTCTCCTTTGGCACTTGTTCCGGACTGCATAGGTAATACTTTGATAATTTTTCCTGTTAATTCCATGATAATGTTTTGTTCGTAAAGTCATGCAAAGATAAGGAATTTGGGTTAAAAAACCAGATGCTTACTGTTCTGACAAAAACAATATCAGCTTAATAATTCGGTTGAAATTTTAAGACAAATACCTTTGTTTTCATTGAAAAATAGCGAGGATTTGTTTTTAATCTCTTTATATATTGAATTGGCAGCCAATGTATGGTTGTATATTTCACCGGAGGTTCTAACAGGAAATCCGATTCCTTTTTGAGCAAACAACTCGGCTTCAGGATACTTTGGTGCATTGTTACCATACATAACCGGTATTCCGTAAACAGCCGGTTCATAAATATTGTGAAGCGCATTATTGAATCCCCCGCCTACTAACGCAATTCCTGCTATGCGATAAAGTTTTGATAATTCTCCAATACTGTCAATTACCAAAACTCTTGTGTTTGCATCCTGATTCCATTGTGAATACAAGACTGCTCCAAACTTTGAAAACTTCTTTTGTATATCAGCACTTCTCTTGATATCGTGCGGTGCAATAATTAGTTTGACAAATGGCGGCAGTTTTTTCATCGCTTCAAACAGAAGATTCTCCTCTTGATGCCATGTACTTCCGCCAATCAGTATTTTGGATTGTTTGGTAAATTCTTCAAAACGACTGATATCAAATTCTTGTTTTGAAATAGCCAAAACCCTGTCAACCCTTGTGTCACCTGAAAGTTCTATTTGCGTCAACCCTTCATTTTTGAGAATAATATAAGAGCTGTTGTCTTGCAGATAAATCTTCCTGATGCCTTTGAGCAAAGGCAAAAAATAAGGTTTAATAAACGGGTTGAGCAACCCCCCTTTTCTGAATTTTGCAGAAACCAAATAAGTTGCAACTCCTTGTTTATGGAGCTCTTTTAAGAAAAAATACCAGATTTCATATTTAACAAAAACGGCTTTGTCCGGTTGCAGTAATTGGATGAATTTTTTGGCATTTGATGTTGTGTCTTTAGGTAAATATCCAACCCATTCAGCATGTTTGTAGTTTTTGGCAATTTCATATCCTGAAGGAGAAAAAAATGAGATTGCAATAAAAACCTCCGGTTTCTGTTGTTTAAGTTTTTCAATGATTGGCTTTGCCTGCTCAAATTCCCCTAAGGATGCACAATGAAACCAGATTCTTTCGCTTGATTTGGTTGTTAATGTTTGGAGTGAAGGAAAAGTGTTTTTTCTTCCGTTAATAAACAGAGCTGCTTTCTTGTTAAAAATTGAAACAATTCGTACCAATAAAAAGTACAGTTCAATTCCTATGCGATAAAACAGTCCAAACATATCAATCAAAATAAATTTCTGTTCCTTCTTTTTCTCCTCTGCCGTATCGGTATATGGGTATCATAATGCCGATTCTAAATGTAAGCAGGTTGTCTTTTCTGAGTTTTGTATCAAATTGTCGTGTATCGTAGTTAAAACCCCTTCGGTTTTTAGTAAAACCTTCAGATAACTCAATTCCACCCCAAAAATGAATTCTCTTTAGATAGGAACTATATTGATAACCAACAAACTGTGTAAGCATAAAACCGCTTGTGAGCCTGTCATATCCTTTGTACATTCCGTTCTCTAATTGAGGCATAATATTCAGAGTGTGTTGATACTTGATTTTGTGTTCCAAATAACCTGCACCTACCCTGAAAATAAAGCCTGAATTAGGATTTTTCTTTCTTGTGTTCAATAAATATCCTACAAATGCATCGGTGTGATAGCCTCGAGAAAAAAGTCTGATAATTGCCAAATTTCCATTGTTGTCAATGAGATTTCCGGAGGGTCCAATAAGTGAATCTAATGTATTGTTTTCCTTGACTCCTCCACCCCACATTGCACCAAAATTGAATCCGACAAGCACTTTACTCTCCCATCTGTAACTCGCACCTATTCCAACGCCATTAAAGTTTGTAAAGCGTTCGTTAAGCAGTCCCATAGGTTGGTGAAATGCATAATTAAAATCTATTTGAACAACCGGCAAGTGCGGTTCTGTAGTTAAGCGCTTGTTTTGTGCACGTGATTTTTTGCCCGGTGTTTGTGAAAACAGCGTTGTTCCCAATCCAAATAATAGAATCAGAAACAGTAATACCGGCTTAACAGAAACACGCATACTTGACAGCGGCAAAGATATTGAGAGTAAATAATTTTCCTAAAGCGTTTTCATGTGCAAGAAATCGGTTTATAGTTTTCTCTTCAACTCATTAATGCTAATCCGTTCAACCTTTATCCCAACACCATACTTCGACAAACTGAGGTTTATTGACAATCGTTTGAGGTAATTAGAATCCATTTGTGTATTATCTTTGCAAGTCAATAAAATAAACACATTATAATGACTCAGAATTCGATTAGCGTATTTGTTGAAGGAACACCCAACCCCGAATCTTTGAAATTCGTTCTCAACAAAATGATATTACCAAATGACAGTGCCGATTTTAGAACAAAAGAAGAAGCAACAGACTCGCCTCTTGCATTGGCACTTTTTGAAAATCCCGATGTAGAAGGGGTTTTTATTATGAATAACTTTGTTTCTATTACCAAAAAACCTCAAGCAGATTGGCGTGAACTTGCTCCTGTAATCAAGGATTCTGTTAAAAAACTAATAGAAAGTGGAATTCAAATTGTTTCCAAGTCAAAAGAAATGAGCGAAGAGCATGAGAGTGAAGTGGTTTTTAAGATTAAACAATTATTGGATGACCATGTTAAGCCGGCTGTTGAAATGGATGGCGGTGCTATTTCCTTCAAATCTTTTAAAGACGGCATTGTTACGGTTGTAATGAAAGGCTCATGCAGCGGTTGTCCGTCTTCTACCTTTACACTGAAAGCCGGAATTGAGAGCCTGCTCAAACGCATGGTTCCGGAAGTACAAGCGGTCGAAGCAGAAATTTAAATGCTATTGAAATCATTGGCTATTTATGGCAAACATTGTATCTTGTTTTTATTCCTGACTTTGTCGGGTTTACAAAACATTGTTGCCCAAACAAACCCCAATGATAACAAAGAAAAACTTGCTGCCACCTATTTTGCTTCGGGTGAATATGAAAAAGCATTAGAGCTGTATGAAGAGTTACTGAACAAAAACCGATATTCTTACACTTATTACGAAAATTATTTACAATGCTTGATAAAGCTTGAAAACTATAAGGATGCTGTTAAATTTACCCAAAAACAATCAAAAAAATTTCCTGATAACCCATCAATCAAAGTTGACTACGGCTGGACTTTGGATAAATCCGGTGAATCCAAAAAATCACAAAAAGTGTTTGAGGAATTGATAAAGGATACAAAGATTTACTACAAGGGACAAGCACCTCAATTAGCAACAGCCTTTAATAAGAGAGGCTATATCGATCTTGCTATTCAGACTTATCTGGAAGCTCGAAAATACAATCAAAACGAGCGTTCTTATGCTATGGAATTGGCAGATTTGTATGCTTCTAAAGGAGAATACGGAGCGGTTTTCAGTGAGTTTCTTGATTATCTTGAGTTTAACACTTTTTATCTTGAACAAGTAAAATCCAGATTACAACTCTATCTGACTGAAGATAAACACTTTGAACAACTGAAAAAAGAGTTGATTTCCCGTTTGCAAAAAAATCCGGATAATGAAGCCTATCAGGAATTGTTGTTTTGGACATTTGTTCAACAAAAAGATTGGGAAGGTGCCTTTTTGCAAATCCGTGCTTTAGACTTGAGAACCGGCAAAACCGGAAGGGATTTAATAGAACTTGCACAAGTATGTTTGGACAATGAGGCTTATGGCACAGCTATTAAGTGTTATGAAAACTTGGCTGAACGAGGCAAGGATTTTTATTTTTACAACAATGCTGTGAGTGGTTTACTCAAAACCCGTTTGCTTAAAATCCAAAAAGGGAGCGGTGCCGGCAAACAAGAGCTGGAAAAACTTGCACAAGATTATATAGCTTTTCTCAATGACAGAGGTTATTTGCCGGGTGCCGAGAATGCCCGTCTTGATCTTGCAGACCTTTATATCAACTATTTGAATCAACCCAAAAAGGGCATTGACGAGATAAAAAATTATATTGATAATGCCTCTATCTCTAAAGTTCAGAGAGGTGCTGCAAAACTTAAATTGGCTGATGCTTATCTGATTGCCGGAGAAGAATGGGAAGCCCATTTGCTTTACAAACAGATAGAAACAGATTTTGCCAATGATCCTCTTGGTCAGGAAGCGCGTTTCAAATTCGCAAGATTATGTTATTTCAGAGGCGACTTTGAGTGGGCATTAACACAGTTGGAAGTGCTTAAAGGTGCTACTACACAACTGATTTCAAACAACGCGATAGAACTTTCTTTGCAAATCATTGAAAATACAGGCTTGGATACTTCTGATGAAGCCTTAAAACAATATGCAAAAGCAGAGTTTCTTTTATATCAAAACAAGATTTCCGAGAGTATTGCAGAGTTGGATTCTTTGCAGAAAAAAATCAAATACAACGAACTCTCTGACGATATACTTTTTCTAAAAGCTAAAATAGCCGAAAAGACCGGGAATATTGACTCCGCAGTGAGTTACTACCAAGACCTGATACAGAAATATTATTTTGATATTTTGGCTGATGATGCATTGATATCGCTCGCAAGACTCTATGATTTCAGGTTGAACAACAAACAAAAAGCCATTGAAACTTATGAAAAACTCTTGCTCGACTATAGCGGCAGTTTGTATTCATTTGAAGCCAGAAACCGGTACCGCTACCTAAAAGGTCAGGGGAATGTGCAATAAGTTTTAGCTTTTAACATTTTGAAGCCTGTTTTCAGATATTAAAAAACCTCTTTTGCAATTTGTTTGATATTGTCACTCTTTCCCATTGAATAAAAGTGCAAAACCGGAACTCCGAAATTAATGAGTTCTTTGCATTGATTAACAGCCCATTCAATACCAATTTGTTTGATAGTATTGTTGTCTTTTGCTGATTCAACTTCTTTGATCAGTTCTTCAGGCAAATCAATTTTAAAGACTTTTGGAAGCATTTTAAGATGGTTTTTTGTTGCAATGGGTTTGATACCCGGAATAATGGGCACATTGATTCCGATTGCACGTGCTTGTTCAACGAACCTAAAGAGTTTTTTGTTTTCAAAAAACATTTGTGTAACCACATAATGGGCGCCTGCATCTACTTTTTCCTTAAGTTTTTGTAAATCATATTGAAGTGATGGGGCTTCTATATGTTTTTCGGGATAACCCGCAACTCCGATACAAAAGCGATTGTTGTATTCGTGTGTAATCTCTCCGCTGAGGTATTTGCCATCACACAAATCATTGATATGTCTCACCAAATCTTTAGCGTAAGCGTGTCCTCCTTCTGTGGGTTGAAAATGATTTTGACCTTTCATGGCATCTCCTCTAAGTGCCATCACATTATCAATACCCAAATAAAGGCAATCAATCAAAAGATACTCTGTTTCTTCTTTTGTAAAACCACCGCAAAGAACATGGGGGACAGTGTCCACATTATACTTATGTTGAATAGCCGCACAAATACCAATGGTACCGGGTCTCATACGGGTAATTTTTCTCTCCATCAATCCGTTTCCGCGCTCAATAAACACATATTCTTCTCTTGATGTAGTAACATCAATAAAAGGTGGTTTAAACTCCATTAAAGGGTCAATATTCTTGTATAAGTCTTCGATACTTGTACCCTTGGTAGGCGGCACTATTTCAGCAGAAAAAAGTGTTTTTCCTTTTGCGTTTTTTATATGTTCTGTTATCTTCATTGTCTGTGTTTGTATTAATCAGCAAGATTGGCATTCAGCCATTTTCTTGCCTCCTCTTCTGAGATTTCCCTGCGTTTCAAATAATCCTGAAACTGGTCATTTTGAATTTTTCCTACTCCAAAATATTTGCTCATAGGGTGTGCAAAATAATATCCGCTCACACTAGCAGCCGGCCACATTGCGAATCCTTTTGTCAGTTGAACTCCAATTTTTTCTTCTACTTGAAGTAAATTCCAAATTGTCCGTTTGTCCAAATGGTCGGGACATGCAGGATATCCGGGTGCAGGACGAACTCCCTGATAGGATTCTTGTATAATTTCTTTATTGCTCAAACTCTCCGCAGGAGCATATCCCCAATAGTTAGTCCTTACTTGGTGATGTAAATATTCTGCAAAAGCTTCAGCGAAACGGTCTGCCAATGCCTGTACCAAGATTGCGTTGTAGTCATCCAGTTTGTTTTTGTATTCAGCAACCATTTCTTCGGTTCCAAAGCCGGCACTTACACAAAAACAACCCATGTAGTCAGTCAATCCGCTTTCTTCCGGTGCAACAAAATCCGCCAAGGCCAAATAGCTGTTATCCGATTTTTTATACTGTTGTCTAAGGGTTATAAATTTTGCTGTTTTGTTTCCCTTTTCATCTTTGACATAGAGGTCATCATTGACGGAGTTTGCAGAAAATAACCCAAATATTGCCCGTGCTTTTAACCTTTTATTTTTGATAATATCCTCAACTATGGCTTGTGCATCTTTAAAAACCTCTTGGGCTTGTTTTCCGATTTTTTCATCTTCCAATATTTCAGGAAATTTACCATGAAGTTCCCAACTTCTGAAAAAAGGTGACCAATCAAAGAATGGCAATAGTTTTTCTAAATCCTGGTCTTCAATGATTGTAATTCCCAAATGCTTGGGTTTAACAATATCTTCTTTCTTAAAATCAATCTTATAGCGATTTTCTCTTGCATATTCCAAAGAAATATACTCTTTGTTACTCCTTCGGTTTAGAAATTGTTGCCTGAAAGCTGCATATTCCTTTTTCATTTCCAAACCATAATCTGATGATTTCTCTTTATTGATAAGATTTGAAACTACACCAACCGCTCTGGAAGCATCATTGACATGAACCACAGTTTGTGAATATGCCGGGTCAATCTTGACAGCAGTATGTGCTTTGGATGTTGTAGCTCCGCCAATGAGCAAAGGCAGCTTAATGTTTTTTCTTTCTAACTCAGAAGCTACATGTATCATTTCATCCAAACTCGGAGTAATCAAACCGCTCAGGCCAATGGCATCTGCCTTTTCATCAATCGCAGTCTGAATAATTTTTTCACAGGGTACCATAACGCCTAAATCCACTATTTCGTAATTATTACACCCCAAAACAACCGATACTATATTCTTGCCAATATCATGAACATCACCTTTTACGGTTGCCATCACAATTTTTCCTGCTGAGGGCTTTGTATTGTCTTTTTCAGCTTCAATAAAGGGTTGTAGATATGCTACTGCTTTTTTCATCACCCGCGCTGATTTTACCACCTGAGGTAAAAACATTTTTCCACTCCCAAATAAATCTCCTACCACTCCCATTCCATTCATCAGGTTGATTTCAATAACATCTAAAGGTTTGGGTGATTGAATTCTTGCTTCTTCTACATCTTCAATAATGTACTTGTCAACTCCTTTTACCAAAGCATGGGTGATTCTACTTTGAACATCCTCATTTCTCCAAGCTAGGTCTTCCGTTTTCTCTTTTTTAACCGATTTTACATTTTCTGAATATTCCAATAGTCGCTCTGTGGCATCTTCTCTGCGATTGAGCATCACATCCTCAACCAAATCCAACAGTTCTTTGGGAATATCATCATATACTGTAAGCAATGAGGGATTTACGATTCCCATGTTCATCCCGGCTTTGATTGCATGATAAAGGAAAACGGAATGCATAGCCTCTCGTACTGTGTCATTTCCTCTGAATGAGAAAGAAACGTTAGACACACCGCCACTGACGGAAACAAAGGGTAAATTTTGACGGACCCATCTTGTTGCTTCAATAAAATCCAAGGCATTTCTCTTGTGTTCTTCCAAACCCGTTGCAACAGGAAAAATATTCAAATCGAAGATGATATCTTCCGGAGGAAAATGAACTTTGTTAACCAACAAGTCGTAAGAGCGTTTACAAATCTCGATTCTTCTCTGATAGTTATCTGCTTGTCCGATTTCATCAAATGCCATCACAATCATTGCAGCACCATACCTTCGGATAATAGTGGCTTCTTTGATGAATTTTTCTTCTCCTTCTTTGAGAGAAACGGAGTTAACAACACATTTTCCTTGTGCTACTCTCAATCCGGCTTCCAATATTTCCCATTTAGAAGAATCAATCATCAACGGTATTTTGGCAATATCAGGTTCAGAAGCTATCAGGTTAAGAAATTTAATCATTGCATTCACCCCGTCAAGCAACCCGTCATCCATGTTTACATCCAGAATTTGTGCACCACCTTCAACTTGTTCTCTTGCTATATCTAATGCCTCGGCATATTTTTCTTCCTTAACCAGTCTGAGGAATTTTTTTGAACCGGCTACATTGGTTCTTTCACCTACATTGATAAAATTTGACTCTGACGTGATTACCAATGGTTCGAGTCCGGAAAGTCTCAATGGTTTAACTTTAGCATTTTCTTGTGATTTTTGTTTTGGATTCCTCAATTTGTACGCATTTGAATCAACAAAGTCAGCAAAAGCTTTGATATGTGCCGGAGTTGTGCCACAGCAGCCACCAAGAATATTGACCAAACTTTTGTCCACATACTCTTTAACCTGCTCCAACATATATTCCGGTGTGTCATCATACTGACCAAAAGCATTAGGCAGTCCTGCATTGGGATAAACAGAGGTGAAATATTCCGTTTTGTTTGCAATCGTTTTCAGATAGGGTGTCAGTTGTTTTGCACCCAAGGCACAATTGAAACCCACACTCAATAAATCAAGGTGTGAAATTGATATCAAAAATGCTTCTGCGGTTTGTCCTGAAAGTGTTCTCCCTGAGGCATCCGTAATGGTTCCACTAACCATGATAGGAATATCAATGTCTCTTTCTTCTTGAATTTGGTCTATAGCAAACAAAGCTGCTTTTGCATTCAAAGTATCAAAGATTGTTTCTACAAGCAATATATCCGCACCGCCATCTAAGAGTGCTTCTGCTTGTTGTTTATATGCTTTGCGTAATTCTTCAAAAGTTATGGCACGAAATCCGGGATCATTCACATTGGGAGACAAAGAGGCTGTTCTGTTGGTGGGTCCTATTGCACCGGCAACAAATCTGGGTTTAGATGGGTTTTTTGCAGTAAATTCATCACAGGCTTCACGTGCAATTTTTGCTGAATTATAATTAAGTTCATAAACCAATTCCTCCATGTGATAATCTGCCATTGCTACGGTTGTGGATGAAAAAGTATTGGTTTCGATGATATCAGAACCGGCTGCCAAATACTCCCTATGAATTGCACTTATAATCTGAGGCTGCGTAATCGAAAGCAAATCATTATTGCCTTTGAGCGAATGTTTCCAATCCTTAAATCGTTCCCCTCTATAATCCTCTTCTAAAAGTTTATAGCGTTGAATCATAGTGCCCATAGCACCATCAAGTATGAGTATTCTTTGTTGTAATAAATCCGTTAACTTCTTTTTAATTTTCATTTCAAATTTTTTCTGTTTTGAAATGCTATCAAGAAGTGCTTTGGAATGTCTTGATTGTTGGGTTATCTCTCTCAACGAATTGAGTAGAATGTAGCACCTTTCTTAAAAAAAGAGGTTGCCAAGGTTTCTCAGGGTCCATTCCCTCCACCTTTCTTGATAACATTTCTTATGTGAATGACCGAAATCGGTTGCAAAAGTATATAAATTTCTGCATTCTATTTTGCTGTTTGTCAATAGAATTTGCGATTTGATTTAACAATTACAATCTCCAATCAACCGGGGCAATATTATTATTGATGAGATATTCATTGGTTTTGGAAAAATGCTTGCAACCAAAGAATCCTCTATCTGCCGAAAATGGCGAAGGATGCGATGCCATCAAAACGAGATGTTTTTGGCTGTCTATCAAAGTGGCTTTGTCTTGAGCGAATTTTCCCCAAAGCAGAAAAACGACATTTGATTTTTGTTCGCTAACCGTTCTGATAATCTTGTCAGTAAACAGTTCCCAGCCTTTGTTTTGATGAGAACCGGCTTCTGATTGTCTGACTGTTAAAGTGGCATTGAGCAAGAGTACTCCTTGTTCTGCCCACTTGGTCAAGTTTCCGGAACGAGGAAATGGAATGTTTAAATCTGCACCAAGCTCTTTGAAGATATTTTGAAGTGATGGAGGAAATTTGACACCGTCCTGAACAGAAAAACTCAATCCATGCGCCTGTCCTACACCGTGATAAGGGTCTTGGCCAAGAATAAGAACTTTTACTTTGTTAAAAGGCGTTAAATTAAGTGCTTCAAAGATTTGATTTCCCTGAGGATAGACTGTTTTTCCTGCTGCTTTTTCCTGTAGAAGAAAGGCTCTGAGGTTTTTCATATAATCGGTATCAAACTCTTTTTCAAGAAATTTGAGCCAAGATTCATGCAGTTTTATTACTGACATGACATTGTTATTATTGTGAAACCAAAGTTCCGACAGCTTCTCCTTTCATCAATTTAAGCAGATTCCCGGGTTTATTCATATCAAACACTAAAATAGGCAAGTTGTTTTCTTTGCAAAGAGTGATAGCAGTAAGGTCCATAATATTCAATCCTTTGCTGTAAACCTCTGCAAAACTGATATTATCAAATTTGGTTGCTGAAGCGTCTTTTTCGGGGTCTGCTGAATAAACGCCATCCACACGAGTTCCTTTTAGAATCACATCTGCTTCAATCTCAACAGCTCTTAAAGAAGCCGCAGAATCAGTTGTAAAGTATGGATTTCCTGTGCCTGCACCAAAAATAACAACCCTTCCTTTCTCAAGGTGTCTGACAGCTTTTCTGCGAATAAACGGTTCGCATATCTGTTCCATTTTGATGGCAGATTGCAACCTTGTTGAAAGTCCTATTTTCTCTAAGGCACCTTGCAAAGCCATGGCATTAATAACAGTTGCCAGCATTCCCATATAGTCGGCTTGTGCTCTGTCTGCAAGTCCTTTTTGAACCCCTTGAACCCCTCTGAAAATATTGCCTCCTCCAATCACAATGGCAACCTCCACACCCAAGTCTACCACTGATTTTACTTCGTTGGCATATTGCTCTAAAATGTTTGGGTCAATACCAAAATTGTTATTTCCCATCAATGATTCTCCGCTGAGTTTAAGAAGGATTCTTTTGAATTTTGTCATGTTGTTTATAGTGGTTGAAAGATTAGGCAAAAAAAAAGCTCCTTTGGGAGCTTTTCAAGTTTTTCTTAATTAATTATGCACCTAAGCCAACACGTTTAAAACCAACGACTGCGAGGTTTTGTTCTGTATCAGCTAACATTTTCTTGATAGTTTTGGAAGAGTCTTTAACAAATTCCTGATTCACAAGAGTGTATTCTTTATAGAATTTGGAAAGTCTTCCCATAGCAATTTTCTCAGCCATTTCAGCCGGTTTTCCTTCCTGAATTGCTTGCTCTTTTCCTACATTGATTTCTCTTTGCTTAACATCTTCAGGAACGGAGTTTTCATCAAGAGCAATTGGGTTCATTGCAGCAATTTGCATTGCAACATCTTTTCCTGCTACTGCGTTTGCTTCAGAATGTGGGTTTGTCAAAGAAACTAATACTCCAATTCTGTTACCGGCATGGATATAAGAAACAATATTGTTTCCATCCAATATTTCATAAGAAGAGATATCCAATTTTTCTCCTGTTTTTCCAATTTCTTCTAAAATCCTTTGCTCCAAGGTAAGATTACCAATGGTTAGTGATTTAAGCGCAGCAATATCAGAAGGTTTGTTGTTTAGTGCAAGATTTGCAATTTCTATGGCAAAAGCAACAAAGTCGGCATTTTTAGCCACAAAGTCTGTTTCACAATTAAGTTCAATGATTACTCCGGTTTTATTATCCGCAGATGTAATCGCAATAACGGCTCCTTCCTGAGCTTCTCTGTCGGCTCTGTTTAATGAAATCTTTTGTCCTTTTTTTCTAAGCAGTTCAATGGCCTTATCAAAATCACCACCTGCTTCTACAAGGGCTTTTTTGCAATCCATCATACCTGCTCCTGTTACTTGTCTGAGTTTATTAACCTCAGATGCACTTATTGTTGTCATAGATGAATAAATACTTTAAATGAAAATAATATAATATCAAAACTATGGAGAAGCTATTAAGCCTCAGCCTCTAATTCTTGTGCAGAATCTTTTTCTGCTTTTTTCTTAGCAACTTCTTCTTCCTTCTCTGCTTTATGTTCTATTGCAGCTTCTTTTATTGTTTCAACAATTTGATTTACAATAAACTGAATTGAATTTGCAGAGTCGTCATTGGAAGGGATTACATAATCAATTTTTGTAGGGTCTGAATTTGTATCCACCATACCAATTGTCGGGATATTAAGTTTTAATGCCTCAGCAACTGCAATATGCTCTTTTTTCACATCAACTATGAAAATCAATGCGGGCAGTTTGTGCATATTTTCGATACCGGTAAAGAATCTTGAGAGTTTTTCATGTTCTCTTGAAAGAACCAATCTTTCTTTCTTAGCCAAAGCTTCAAAAGTTCCGTCTTTTATGTTCTTTTCGATAGTCTGCATTTTTTTGATAGACTTCTTAACGGTAGCAAAATTGGTTAGCATACCTCCAAGCCATCTTTCAGTAACATAAGGCATATCAACAGATTTTGCTGCTTCAGCAACAATTTCTTTAGCCTGTTTTTTTGTAGCTACAAAAAGGACTTTTCTTCCTGATTTCACCATGTTTTTAACAACTTGTTTGGCTTCTTCCAATTTAACAAGTGTTTTGTTGAGGTCAATCAAGTGAATGCCGTCT
Source organism: Bacteroidota bacterium (assembly GCA_024103355.1). Lineage (GTDB taxonomy): Bacteria > Bacteroidota > Bacteroidia > NS11-12g > UBA955 > JALOAG01. The sequence goes on along the minus strand of JAGFIU010000010.1, from coordinate 103,400 downwards.
TTTTCCATAAAAATATAGGGTGCCATCTTAGGGCTCCATTTATGGGTAAGGTGTCCAAAGTGACAACCTGCTTCTAATAAATCTTTTGTGCTTATTTGTGACATTATAATAATCTTAACGTTTAGAGAATTGGAATCTTTTTCTTGCTTTCTTTTGGCCGAATTTCTTTCTTTCAACCATGCGAGGGTCTCTGGTTAGCAGTTTGTGTTGTTTAAGAACCGGACGATTCTCGGGGTCTATTTCACACAAAGCTCTCGCAATTGCTAATTTAATTGCATCTGCCTGACCGGTAATTCCGCCTCCTGAAACATTTACATCTATATCATAAGATTCGTTTGCGTTAAGAAGTGAAAGTGGTAATGTCACCATGTTTTGGTGAGTTGCAACAGGAAAGTATTCTTTTAGCTCTTTGCTGTTAATTTTAACTTGTCCTTTACCGGGTTTAAAATAAATCCTTGCGATTGAGGATTTTCTTCTTCCTATGGTGTTGATTGCTTCCATTTATTTTTTAGATATCAAATTTTAATTCTTCGGGTTTTTGAGCTTGATGAGGGTGCTCATTTCCTACATAAACAAACATGTTGTGAAACATTTTTCTTCCTAGTCTGTTCTTAGGTAACATACCTCTTACAGCTTCTTCAATAAGAGCATAAGGTTTCTTTTTTAACAACTCTTGTGGGGTGGTTATGCTTTGACCACCGGGGTAACCGGAATAAGTAATGTATTCCTTTTGTGTCATTCTTCCGTCAGGAATTTGCACCTTCTCTGCATTGATAACAATTACATAGTCTCCGCAATCCACATGAGGTGTGAAGTCGGGCTTGTTTTTGCCTCTTAGAACACTTGCAATTTGAGAAGAGATTCTTCCTAAATTTTGGCCTTCTGCATTCACAATAAACCACCTCTTGTTTACTGTAGCCGAATTTGCTGATATTGTTTTGTAGCTCAGGGTATTCACGTCTAACCTATTTTTTTGGGGTTGCAAATATAGAAAGACTATAAATACTAAACAAATGAACTTTAAAAATTATTTTGTAAACATTTTTTCAAACGTGTTTAGCATATAAATCAAGGAGTTTCACCCTCTCTGATTCCCAATTGTATAATTTCTGTGCTGAGAAATTTCCATTTTGAGCAAATCTTTTTGTCAATTCTTTGTCTTGAATCAGCCTTTGAATTGAATCAGAAATTTCTGAAACTGATTCGGGGTTTACTGTCAGTCCGGTTTGGGTGTCTTCAACCAATTGCCGATACAATGGAAAATTGCTTGTAATGATAGGTAAGCCACATGCCATGTACTCAAAAAGTTTGGTGGGTTTTGATTCAACCGAATTTTTCATGGGCTTAATTAAACACAAACCTATTCCGCATTGTTTTGATACTATATAGCCTTCCTCCAGGTTTTTTCTACCATAAAAATGCAAGTAGGGTTTAAGTTCTTCGTAATGCTTGTGTGTCATTATCAAGTTTTCTATACGAGTATATAGTCTGCCCACACAGTGAAAATGAACCGGAAAGTTGCGTTCGTGTAGAACCTTCATAGCATCCATAATTTCTGCTATACACCTGCTCTCGAGTATGATACCAATATAAAAAAGATGTAAGGGGTCTCTATCGTTACTTTGAAATTGTCGGAAAAAATCGGGTTCTACATAGTTATAAATCTGTGTGATGTCAGGTGCAAATTTTTCATAGCGTTTCAAATAGGATGCTTCTGCCAATACAACGGGAGATTTTTTGCAAGCAATATGTTCAATCCTGTCAAAAATAGAGTAGGTGATTCTTTTGTTTTTTATCCATTCCTTATCAAAAATGTCTTCGGCAATGTTTTCGTGTACATCGACTATCACCTTTTTTCCAATTGCCCTCAATAGAATTGCGCAAGGCATCAACTCCGGGTCGTGAATATGGTAGAGGTCTGCTTTGATTTTCAACGCTTTGAAAAACATAAGAAACCATGATGTAAAAATCCTAAAAACCCTGCTTTTATACTCTCTGAAAGGTATAATAAGTACCCCATTTATCTCCTCTTTTTGCGGGTGCACTCCGACCACCACAACCTTGTATTTGGTTGACAGGCTCAGTGCATATTTATAAAAGATGCGTGTATCGGTTGCATAATGCAATGAACTGAGTTGGCAAACGGTCTTTTTTGATTTTATATTCTCCAAACTTATATTTGAAATAAATGCAAAGAAAGGATTATTTTTAATAGCCTGAAAATAAATACTTTAATAAATGACTCTTTGTCAAAAAGAATCTATAAAACACATCAATATCTTCAGCAGTAAAATAATTCATTGGTTTGTATGGTTAATGACTTAAAAAAAGGGTACAAAAATGAAGTTATTTTTTCATTGATAAATACGCAAGATTTCGTATTTTTTCCTTTCAACATTCTCAATTGATACACCATAAGACGAATAGTGCTGCAAAAGAGGTTGTTATTAGTTACAAATCGTTATTTCAAACAATGTTATTAGGACCAATGATTTTTTGAGATACTAATATTAATATGTGTTTTTGTACAAATACATTTTTTCGTTTTCTATCATTTTTTGATTTTATAAATTATGAATAGATACTACATATTTTGATTTGTATAAACTCTGTTTCTACAAATCAGTGATGATAAAGAAAAAGGGTAGGATAGTTTTGTTTATAAAACCATATTATTGTGTTCTATTTAACCGGCTAATTATAAAACGACTCAACGAAATATGATAAGAAAGATTCCATTGTGCTTCTTGAAGGCAAAAGAAAGGTTTTGGAACAAGACAAAGAAAAACTGATTGCACTCGGAAGATTGCTTGCATCCAAAACAAAGAAAATGATTTTTAGAAGTGGTAATGCTGAAGGTGCAGACCAATATTTTTCTGACGGAGTAGTTTCAATTGACAGTAAAAGATTGCAAGTGATTATTCCGTATTCAGGTCATAGAAAAAAGACCAATAAAGCACATGAGACTTTTTCATTGGACGATATCAATTTGGCAAACTTTCCGGAAGTAGTAAATCAATCAAAGACATATAAAAATTTGGATAGAACCATCAACCACTATATCTCCGGTAAAAAAAGCAATATAACTATGAAAGCTGCTTATATACTTCGAGATACAATTAAAGTAATAGGCACTGATAAAATCCGACCGGCAAGTTTTGGTTTTTTTTATCTTGATTTATCCGACCCGGATTCTGGCGGAACCGGCCATACCGTCAATGTGTGCAAACAAAACAAAGTGCCTTATATAGACCAAAGAGTTTGGTTTGATTGGCTGTCTTGATAGAAAAACACCCTGAATAAACACGGTTGGTTTTATGTGCTGATTAAAAAGAATTGTGATGAGTTATTAATATTTTCTATCTTTGAACTGCTGTTCCTGCAATTTAAAGTTTTGTTCAATTATTCGATTCAGGGATAGTGTTAAAAATCTATCATCAACTAAAATAACAAGCGTATGAAAAAGACAATTTTAATTTTATTGACTGCTTTTGTTGCAACGTTTGCAAAAGCACAATCAGGTTATGAAGTCATCGGTAGTTATGGTAATTATTATAAAGACTGGGCTTTGGTGGAGCTTGATGGCAAGTACGGTTTTATCAATAATTTAGGAGATGAAATCGTGAAACCTATATATGATAAGATACATTATTTTGGTGGGTATTATAAAAGTTGGGCTTTAGTAGAGCTTGATGGCAAGTACGGTTTTATCAATACTTTAGGTAATGAAATCGTGAAACCTAAATATGATAAGATATATTATTTTGATGAACATAAGAAAAACTGGGCTATGGTGGAAGTGGACGGGAAGTTCGGTTTTATTAATAATTTAGGAGTTGAGGTAGTAAAACCAAAATAAAGCTATTTGTCATATACCCTATTGCGGATTGTTAGCAAAATGAGTTTTATATAAACCCTGCATCCACCCTTAAGGATCAGACTAATGCGTTGATAAATACAAAAATAATACTTGCAATTACAGCAGAAACGGGGATAGTTAAAATCCATGCCCACAAAAGTTTAATTGTAACACCCCAACGCACTGCGGAAACGCGCTTTGTTACACCAACACCAATGATACTACCGGTAATAACATGGGTGGTTGAAACCGGTATTCCAAAGTGTTCTGACACATAAAGAGTTATAGCACCGGCAGTTTCTGCACCTACCCCTTCAAGCGATGTTACTTTTGTGATTTTAGAACCCATTGTTTTAATAATTCTCCAACCTCCGGACATTGTTCCAAGTCCAATAATTACAAAACTTGTAAGGGGCACCCACCCCCATTCCTCAACAAAATGTTCAAACTGGTTGGGCGCATTTATCCATTCTGCATCACCGGCTTGTACATGGAAATAAATAACAGCTGCACCAATAATTCCCATAACTTTTTGAGCATCGTTGGCTCCATGACCTAAACTAAAGAGCGCAGAGGACACGAGTTGTAAACTTCGAAACCACTTTTCAGCTTTGTGAGGTGATGCTTTGCGACAAATCCACAAAATTGCTACAGTAATAAAGTATGCTATTACTAATCCAATATTGGGTGCAAGAAATATAAATAGAATAATTGGAATTACTTTAGCATAATTTACAACCATTGCCATATCCCCTCCGGACATAAAGGCATGCATCAAAGCAGCGCCCATAAATCCTCCAATCAGAGTATGTGATGAAGATGATGGTATACCTAGCTTCCATGTAATTAAATTCCAAGAAATAGCAGCTAGCAATCCTGCAAGAATTACTTCTAATGTAATAAAATCAGGGTTAACCGTCTTTGCAATAGTATTACCAATCTTAAACTCCCCAATCCAATACAGAGAAATAAAATATGCAACAAAGTTAAAAAATGCTGCCCATAATACTGCTTGAAATGGGGTTAAAACGCGTGTAGCAACAATAGTTGCAATAGAGTTTGAAGCATCATGAAATCCGTTTATATAATCAAAAATAAAGGCTAAAATAATGACGGAAATTAACAGGTATAACTCCATTATACTTTTCTATGAATATTTGACTGAAATTGCTTCTAAAATATTTGAAACACTTTTACACTTGTCTGTTGCTGATTCAAGTGCAGAAAGTACTTCTTTGTACTGAATTATTTTTTTTGCATCTGTTTCGTTTTCAAAAAGCTTTTCGATGGCTTTATCAAATATTTCATCTGCTTTTGTTTCCAATTTATTGATTTTCTTGCAGTTTACTGCAACTCTTTCAAATCTGTGATCTTTTAATTCGCTAACGCAATCTGCTATAAGTTGTGTGGCTTCAAAATTTATTTCAGTGAGTTTTTTTATGGGTTTAGTTATTTTTTCAACCTGATACATCCTCATTCTACTTGCAGAGTCGTGCATAAAGTCGGTAACTCCGTCAATAGAAGTAATTAATGCGTGTATATCTTCTCTGTCAAAGGGCGTGAGAAAGTTTTTGCTTAGCTCCAAAAGTGTTTTGTGGGTGATTTTTTCTATCTCTGCATCTAATTCTACAATTTGTTGAAAATACATTTCTCTTTGTTCAACCGAAGCATTTGCAGCTTCGTTTAAACTTGATGTCAGACTCACAAGTTTTGTGGTTGCTTGCTCAAATAAGGGGAAGAACTTCTTGTCTTTGGGAACAAAAAATTGAAAAATATTATTTAAAGAAAAACCCATAAGGCATTTTTTGATTGGTGCAAAACTAAGTAAATATGAGGAAAAAAAGACTAGTGAATTCTTTTCTTGTTTTTGTTATTGTGTGATGTCTTAACACAATGATTGTTTTGTATATCAATCTCTATTTTATCGTGTTGATATTATTACACGCTCTTAATTAAATACCTTTGCGGGTGTTATGGAAGATATTATTCACAATCTTGGTGTTGTTCATAAACGTATTGAAAATGCTTGCAAAAAGTTCGGTAGAGACTCAAAAGATGTAAGACTATTATTGGCAACAAAAACAGTTTCTGCTGAAAGGATTAAAATAGCTATTGGTGCCGGTGAAAAGTTAATTGGAGAAAATAAGGTTCAGGAACTCAAAGATAAAGATGGGGTGTTATCAAAGTTGAATATTGAGCGGCATTTTATAGGACATTTACAAACCAATAAAGTTAAAGAGGTTATTAAATATGCCAATTGCATTCAATCATTAGATAGGTTGGAGTTGGCAGAACAATTGGACAGGCGTTTACAAAATCTGGGTAAAAACATGGATGTTTTTATTCAAATTAATACTTCTGCTGAAGACAGTAAGTTTGGTATTGCTCCCGATAAAACAATATCTTTTATCAAAGCACTAAAACCATTTGAAACACTTAAAATTAAAGGGCTTATGACCATTGGTCTGTTGGATTCCGACCTTGAAATAATGCGTCCTTGTTTGAGATTATTGAGAGAGACGAGGGACAGGGTTTTGGGTGATGGGATTGAGGGGATTGATTCTTTGCTCCTTTCTATGGGTATGTCTCATGATATAGAGATAGCTATTGAGGAAGGATCTAATATGGTTCGGGTTGGTTCAGCTGTTTTTGGTAACAGAATTCCAGGCAAAGAAGTTTGGCATTAAATACTTTTTGCCACTTATTGACTAGGTATGGGATTTGTTTCGATAATAATCTCTTGCTTAATCCATTTTTTAGTGTTTTTGTTCCAAAAATATTTTTCTCCCATAGCATCTTCTATTGTCATTGAGGGCAAACGTTTTTCAATTTTTGTCAATGGCTGATTGTCTGTATCAAAAGTATAATAGGTTTCATACCAATACATACTTGCTCCCGGGTTCATACTTGTTTCTGCTGCTTTTACTGAGTTGTTTTCTCTAAAACATAATGTTGTATTAACCTGATAACTCAGTTGAATATTTTCAAACTTAAATAAAATATTTCCTTTACCGTCATATATCCTGATGAGCTGACGGCTGTCTCTTTTTATCCCGTATGTCACCGAGATTCCGCCATTTTTAAAAAAGATTGTGTTTGTGTCTTTTTCCTGAACTATTTTTTTGGGGATTACTTTCTTTTCTTTTATTTTTGGTTTGGTTGGTATTTTTACTTCTTCTTCTTTTGGTTGTTTTTCTGGTGTTCTCTTTACTTCTATTAGGCTTTCCAATTCTTCAATTCTTTTTTGGAGAGAGTCTGTTTTTTCTGTGTATTCTTTTGTGTTGTAATAATGGTTTTCCTGATAACAAGACAACAAAAGGAACAATCCTAATAAAATGAAAACGGTTCTCATATTTCTGTTTTCTGTACGGCAAATATTAATCCGTTTTACTTTTAAATGGTAAATACCTTGCTAAATATAGCATTACCATAGTTACAAACAAAGCTTGTGAATACATGGGGATAAGTTTGGATAAGTAACATTTTGCGTAAGATAAAAATTTCTTGTGTTAATTCTTGTGGATTAAAATCTCAGATACATACACAGAACTCACAATGATTATAGATAAAAAAAGACCCACATTTATCTTTATTCACTGGTTCATAAAATTGTTGGTAATATGAATTTTCAATAGTTCTAAGCTATTTTTTATGTTGATGACTTGTTTATTTCCAATTTATCAAATTCCATTAAAAATAAGTTTTACCACTATTCACATCGGTAACTAATCAAAAGTAAATTTAAATTTCATTTTTATTATTTTAAATTGTTAGAAACGTTTTTGAAGCAACCGTTTTATTAAATCAGCAAAAAACAAAAGCTTGGTTATTTTTGCGCTCTCTAACAAAACAAGAAAATGATTGAGAAAATAAAGTCAGTTTTGAAACAAGTCGAAGAATTCGTGATAGATTCAGCAAAATCAAACGAGGATTTCAGACTGAAATTTTTAGTTAAAAAAGGGTTGGTGAATGAACTTGTTGATGATTTTAGAACTATTGACAATTCATTAAAAAAAGAGGTAGGAAAGGAGTTAAACACATTAAAAGAAAGGGCAAGGTTGAAATGGGAGGAAGCAAAAGAAAAATTTGAGAATAAAGATGGAAATCAAGATAAATCTAAAGATTTATCTCTTCCTGTAAACAGCATTTCTTTTGGAGGAAAACACCCAATTTCTGCTGTTATGAAAGAAATAAGCGATATTTTTTCAAGAATAGGTTTTTCAACAGAAGAAGGACCTGATATAGAGGATGATTACCACAATTTTTCAGCACTGAATTTTGCAGAAAACCATCCGGCAAGAGATATGCAAGATACTTTTTTTGTAGAAGATGATTTTGCAATAAGAACACATACTTCCTCTGTACAAATCAGGGTTTTGGAAAGAGAAAATCCGCCAGTAAGGGTTATTTGTCCGGGTAGAGTTTACAGAAATGAAGATGTATCCGCCAGATCAAATTGTTTTTTTCATCAGATAGAAGGACTTTATGTTGACAAGAATGTAAGTTTTGCTGATTTAAAACAAACACTTTATTTCTTTGTAAGAGAATTTTTTGGAAAAGATTTGCCGGTAAGATTTAGAGCATCCTACTTTCCTTTTACTGAACCCAGTGCAGAAATGGATGTTTTTTTAGGAACAGAAACAGAAGAAGATTATAGATTGACAAAAGGAACCGGTTGGTTGGAAATATTGGGTTGCGGTATGGTTGATGTCAATGTTTTGAAAAATGTAGGAATTGATACAGAGCAATATTCAGGTTTTGCTTTTGGTCTTGGAGTTGATAGAATAGCTATGCTGAAATACGGTATAAAAGACATCAGAACAATGTTTTATAATGATGTTAGGTTTCTTTCGCAGTTTACACCCTTTTAACTTTTGTGTATGCTTCCCTCAGAAAAAAGAATTGGAATTATAGGCGGTGGCCAGCTTGGTAAAATGATGTCAGAAGCGGGTTCACCATGGATAATAAAATATAATTTTTTAGATGCAAAAGGCTCTCCTTGTTCACTTCAAGGAGGAACTTTTATAGAAGGAAGCCTAAAATCTGCTGAAGATATTAGGAAACTTGCAGAAATTTCTGATGTTTTAACTTATGAAATTGAACATATAAACACAGAAGCAATCGCAGAATTAGAAAAAGAAGGAAAACAAATTTTACCCAAGCCATCGGTTCTTAAAATCATCAATGATAAAGGTATTCAGAATGAATATTTTGAAAAACACAATATTCCTATTCCTGTATTTTGTAATTTAAAAGAAGAGAAAGATTGGACAGAAAAATTAGAATTATTTAGAGGAGAAAAAATTGTAGTAAAATCAAGGAAAGGCGGCTATGACGGCAAAGGAGTAGAAATACTCACAAAACAAGAAATAATTGACGGAGCTAGACCTTTTGACACAGAAAACACTCTCTTGGAACAATTTGTTGAAGATATAACAGAAATTTCTGTAATTGTAGCAGTTGACCAACATGGGAATTCAGGAACCTATCCACCGGTTGCTATGGAATTTGACCCGGTTAGTAATCTTGTAATGTTTCTGCATACAGAAGTTGACATGGACAGAGAAACGCTGAAAAGGTGCAGAGAAATTGCAGAAAAATCAGCATTATCTTTCAAATCACCGGGATTATTTGCTGTTGAATTATTTGTAAAAGATGGTGAGGTTATGGTAAACGAAATAGCACCGAGACCGCATAATTCCGGACATCACACCATCGAAGCTTGTTATACATCACAGTTTGAACAGCTTAACCGTATTTTGTTGGGAATGAACTTAGGCAATACCGAATTAATTTGTCCGGGAGCAATGATAAATATTGTAGGTCCGGAAGATTTTAGTGGGAAATATCAGTTAGAAATTCCTGAAGAATTAAGCAAAGAAGCCGGATTTTTCATACATCTTTATGGCAAAACCGAAAGCCGTCCTCATCGCAAATTAGGACATATAACCATATTGGCAAAAGACAAAACTACCCTGTTTGAGAAGGCTGATAAAGCAAGAAAAATTAAAGTAATAGCAAAATAAAATCGAGTTAATAAAATTACTAAATTTGCACCCTTGCATTAAAAGCACCCCAAAAAAGTTTTATTCAACCTAAAATACAAATTATAACAAGTAAGAATGAGACAACTCAAGATAAGTAAACAGTTTACCAATAGGGAAAATAAATCCCTTGATAAATATCTAAACGAAATCAGTAAAGTTCCAATGATTGATGCTCAAGAAGAAGTGGAACTTGCCAGAAGAATAAGAGAAGGAGACCAAAAAGCATTAGAAAAATTGGTGAATGCCAACTTAAGATTTGTGGTTTCTGTATCAAAACAATATCAAAACCAGGGATTGACCTTAGGAGACCTTATTAACGAAGGAAACTTCGGTTTGATAAAAGCTGCCAGAAGATTTGATGAAACCAGAGGTTTCAAATTCATTTCTTACGCAGTTTGGTGGATTCGTCAATCCATTTTGCAAGCGCTTGCTGACCAATCAAGAATTGTAAGACTCCCGCTAAACAAAGTAAGTTCAATAGGAAAAATTGCAGCAGCAGCAGCAAAACTTGAACAAGAGTTGGAAAGACCACCAACATCTGAGGAAATAGCCAAAGAATTGGATATTTCAGTAGTTGAAGTAGAGAATGCATTCAAATCATCCGGCCGCCATTTGTCAATTGATGCCCCCTTGACTGAAGGAGAAGACAATACCCTTTTGGGAATATTGGACAACAATGACGAACCGGATCCCGACTCTCCTTTGTTGAACGAATCTCTTCAAAAAGAAATTAACCGCGTAATCAGCACTCTTTCAGACAAAGAGAGGGATGTGTTAAAATACTACTATGGTTTAGATGGAGGTCCTGCACACACTTTGGAAGATATCAGCGAAAAAGTAGGATTGACCAGAGAACGCGTTAGACAGATTAAAGAAAAAGCCCTTAGAAGACTTAGAAAATCATCAAAGAGCAAAATTCTAAAAAGTTATTTAGGATAATATGAAAAGGGAGCAAGCAGCTCCCTTTTTTGTTCAATTATGAATACAATTTTTAATATTATTACATTGGGAATACTCTTATTTTTAGCATCTTGTTTTACAGGAAAAAGTAAAGAACTTATGATAGACAACACAAAAATCCAAGGCAAAGCACTTTATGACCAAAATATCTCAATAAAATCATTGGATGGCAATGTCATAGATCTAAATGATTTCAAAGGAAAAAAAATTCTTTTTGTGAATGTTGCATCCAAGTGTGGATTTACTCCACAATATGAAGATTTACAAAAACTTCATGAAAAATATCAAGATAAACTTGTGATAATAGGCTGCCCCTGTAATCAATTTGGCAAACAAGAGCCCGGAACAGCTAAGGAAATAAAAGAGTTCTGTAGTGTGAACTATGGTATAACATTTCTATTAACAGAAAAACTTGACGTAAAAGGTGAAAACCAACACCCTCTATACTCTTGGCTTTGTAATGAAAACAAAAACGGACTTTCAGATTTTGAAGTTAAATGGAATTTTAACAAGTTTTTGGTTAATGAAAATGGCGTATTGATTCATTATTTTGGGTCTTCTACCAAACCATTTGACAAGGAGCTTGTTGATGCAATTGAAAAATAAGACTTCATTGTTGTCAACTTTATAAAGTCGGGTAAGAAAGAAATTTATCTGTTATAACGGTTATTATTAATCATTGAAATAGGTCTTATATAACAGTTAATTTCTGTGCTATTTTGTACCTTTGCGCCCGAATGATTAAGTACTCAGAATTTGTTTTGGATAATGGTTTAAAGGTAATTCATTATCACGATTCAAAAACCCCTCTTGCCATATTAAATGTCCTTTATAATGTGGGTTCAAGAGACGAGGATCCAAACCATACCGGCTTGGCACATTTGTTTGAACACTTGATGTTTAGCGGCTCTGCTAATATCCCCGAGTTTGATACCCCTTTGCAAAAGGCTGGCGGTACAAACAATGCATTTACAAATACTGATATAACTAATTATTATCAAACTGTACCCGCAGAAAACATAGAAACTGCTTTTTGGTTAGAGTCTGATAGAATGTTGTCATTATCTTTTAAACAAGAAGCCTTAGACGTACAAAAAGGTGTCGTTGTTCAAGAGTTCAGACAAAGATATCTTAATCAGCCGTATGGCGATTTTTGGCTAAAACTCAGACCTCTGATATATAAAAACCATCCGTATCAGTGGGCAACAATAGGAAAAGACGTTAGTCATGTTGAGAAAACAAATCTTAATGACATCAAATCTTTTTTCAAAAAGTTTTATAATCCTTCTAATGCAATCATGTGCGTAGCCGGAAATATTACTTTAGAGAGAACAAAAGAACTTTGTAGCAAATGGTTTTCACCAATTCCGGCTGGAAATACCAACCCCAATGTTTACCCAAAGGAAAATGAACAAAAAGCAGCCGTTATAGAAACAGTTTACGAGGATGTGCCTCAGGATATGATTGCAATCGCCTTTAAATCAGTTTCAAGAACCGATAAAAGATATTATGCAGCAGATTTGCTTTCTGATATTTTAGGAAGAGCCGAATCCTCAAGACTTTTTGACAATTTGGTTAGAAAACAAAACATATTTAATTCAATTTCAGCGTATGTCTCTGGAGAAGCCGGTGAAGGCTCTTTTATTATTCAAGGGAGAACAAACCCCGGAGTCACACCGGAAAAAGCTTCTGATGCTATATGGGAGCAAATAGAAGCTCTTAAACAAGAAGGAAATCTATCCGATAATGAATTGCAAAAAGTAAATAATAAAGCTGAAACCGCCTACCAGTTCGGTATGTTGCAAGTTTTGAATGTTGCAATGGCATTGTGTCTTTCAAAAAATATTGGAGATATTGAAATCATAAACAATGAACCGAAATTCATCCGTTCTGTTACCGTAAATGATGTGAGAGACTTTGCAATGAATTTTTTAACAAAGGAAAGAAGTGTAACCCTAAATTATCTTAGCAGAGAAAGAAAATGAGCAACCAAGATTTCAGAAAAATAGAACCGCGGGTTTATCCTCTTTCTTTACCCGTTTTAACAAACCCTCAAAAAGTGTCAAAAGGAATCTTTGGGTTCTTTAAAGAAGATACAGACGTTTTTAGATTGGATATTGTTTTTCCTAATGCAGGTATAGGAAACGGTATAAGCGCAAAGTCGGGCATAATCTGCGGAGAGATGCTTTTGTCGGGAACCGAAAAGTATTCTGCCCAACAACTCAATGAAAACCTTGATTTCTACGGGTCTTATACCAATATCGCTACAAGCTACTATAAAACCGTTCTTACTGTATATGGTTTGAACAGATATTTTGAAGAAATCATAAACCTTATTGCAGAAGCTGTAAACCATTCAAACTTTCCAGAAGATGAACTTAAAATTCTTAAGAAGCAGAAAATCAATAACTTCAGAGTTCAACAACAAAAAACAACTTATCAATGCGCTTCACTGATTAATAAACTTTGGTTTGGAGAACAGTCGATTTTAGGCAAACCCACTCAAGAAGATGATTATAACCTCGTTTCACGTGAAATGCTTTTGGATGAGTTTAGAAAAAACTTTTCTAAAATGTTTATAATTCTAAGCTCATCACCGGAATTAAAATCCAAATTTAATGTCCTAGAAACACTTTTCAAACACAAACTTACTGACGAAATTTCCTTTTCTGCAAAACCAATTGAGTTTGTTAAAGAATTACCCTCAATAACCAATACGTTTTTTAAACTTTCAAACGCAAATCAAGCTTCATTTAAAGCAAGATTGGAAGTAGCTCCAAGAAATGCAAAAGACTATATTGATATCGCATTTTTAAACCTAATTTTAGGTGGTTATTTTGGTTCAAGGCTTATGAAGAATATTCGCGAAGAAAAGGGATGGACCTACGGAGTTTCAAGCAGAATTATAAACTATGCAGAAAATGCCTTTATAGAAATTTCCGGTGATATTAATGTTGACAAGGCAAAAGAAGTAAAACAAGAGATTCTTAAAGAGTTTCAATTATTACAAAATAAACTTATCGGAACGCAAGAGTTTGAAACTGCTAAAAATTATTATCTCGGCAATCTACAAAGCCTTTTTGATGATTTTTTGTCTTATTCCGAAAGGCATTTTACTTTGTTAGAAACAAACCAAACAATTGAGTGGTATAATATCTTAGGAAAAAAAATATATCAGTTAACACCTGAACAAATACTACAAGCAGCACAAAATTATTTAGACTCAAAATCGTTAATTTATACGTGGTCAGGACCCAATTCATAAGGCAATTTACTATTATTCTCTTTTTGTTTATAGTAAGTTTAAACCAAATTTTAGGGATAGACAAACCTGTCCATATAACCGGAGTATGTTTAAACAAATCAGACTCTACTGCAACAATTAAATGGATTCCCTTTGCAGATAGCTGTGGTTCTTTTGTTTCTTATCAAATATACGGTAGAGACGAACCATCATCTCTTTATGAATTTGTTGCTTCCGAAAACATTTTAAATCAATCTACAGCAACTATTAAACTTAAAAACAATAAAGAGTGGGAGTTCTTCATTGTAACTCGATATGCATGTAATGGCACAGATTCTTTAGTGTCAGATACCGTGAAAGTTGATGTAGAACAACCTGTAGAGTGGGAGTTGGATTCCGTAAGCGTTGATTTAATAACGCAAAAAACAATCATGGGCTGGAAGCCTCATCCGGCAAAGGATAGTAAGGGTTTTTTCGTTTACTATATGGATAACAACAATGTGTTATTAACTGATACTTTCGGACATTTCTTTATGGATTCATTGTATGGAAACCCGGAAAAACAGTCTGAAAAATATGCTCTTGCAACTTATGACAGCTGTGGAAATACTTCACCAATTTCAAATGGACTCAATACCATTTTTTTAAATGGAAGTTTTGATACTTGTGGCAGAGTAATTTCATTGCAATGGTCTCATTATCATGGAGTTAATGTTAAAAATTACTTAATAAAAGTAAGCCCCGACTCATTTATAAACTATCAAATCGAAGCAACCCTTAATGCAAATACCGATTCTTTTAAGATTGAAAACTTAGAATCCGGAAGAAGATATTGTGTTCTAATTCAAATGATAAGTGATTCAGGAGTTACCAGCACATCAAACAGAATTTGTTTTGAAACCCCAATACCTACGGGAGCAATAAACAATATTTATAAAGTTTCTGTTACTGAGTCTCAACAGATACAAATTGACTTTATGAGCAAACTTAAGACAGGAACAATCAATTTGTTAAAATCAAGTGATAACACACACTTTTCTATTTATAAGAGCTATGAAGCAAAAGATTTTCCCGGCTCTATTTCTATTATTGATACAGCTGTTGAAGTAAATTCAACTATTTATTATTATCAGATTACTCATAAAGATGAATGTGGTTATGTAATTCCACAAGACTCAAGTCCAATATCAAATTCTATTCTTTTAAATGTTGAAGAAAAATCAATAGAATCAGAATTAACATGGAATAGCTATTCAACTTTTGCAAAAACAACAGGACAATATCAGGTACATAAGCAATACGGACTAAAAATCTTTCCACGTGGAACTTGGAATTTAATAGATGTTTTAAATCCTAATCAAACAACATCTTTCGATGTATATCAACATCAAGAATATGCATATAAATTATGCTATGTAGTTTCAGCTATAGAAAATGATATTAATGTTTTTGGAAGACAAGACACTGCGTTTTCAAACTCTTTTTGTTTTATTAGAGATTTGGCTATTTATTTTCCAAATGCATTTGCTCCTCGTGGAATTAATACCACCTTTGGGCCGGTAGGAATTGGAATTATTGAAGAAAACAATGCTTCTATTCTTCAGGTTTATAATCGCTGGGGAGAGAAAATATTTGAGACGCATAACGTATTAAAAGGTTGGGATGGGCGCGATAGTGCAGGAGAGTTTTGTCAATCCGGAACCTATATTTATTTTGCAAAAATTAAAGGTGAACTGGGAGAAGCCGTTGAATTTAAAGGAACTTTTTATTTGATAGATTAATACCATGATAGAACTAAACAACACATATGACCTTGAGTTTCCAAAATCTGTTGAAGATGTTTATAAAACAGGAATAGACGCCATAATGAACGACCACAAGAAAAAATACACCTTAATTACAATAACTCTTTTAACTGATGAAGCATTGTTGGAAATCAATCAAAATTTTCTAAACCATGATTATTATACTGACATTATTACATTCTCCTATTCCGAAGAAAATGAACCTATAGAAGCTGAACTTTTTATAAGTTCGGAAATGGTTGCATCTAATGCAAAAAAATATAATGTAACTTATCACAAAGAGCTGCTTAGAGTGATTTTTCACGGTTGTCTTCATTTATGCGGTTTTAATGATACAACCGAAGAAGAGAGAAAAGAAATGAAACGCGAAGAAAACTTTTATGTTATGAAATTTGCAATGAAATATTAGTTTCACGTGAAACCAGATAAAGATGAAATTTGATAAATATGATATAATTGTTGTGGGAGCCGGACATGCGGGTTGTGAGGCTGCTCATGCAGCAGCTAAACTCGGTTCAAAGGTATTGCTTATCACAATGAACATGGAAGTAATGGCAAAAATGAGTTGTAATCCAGCGATGGGGGGTGTGGCTAAAGGACAGATTATCAGGGAGATAGATGCTTTAGGAGGAATGTCTGGCATTATTACCGATAAAACAATGATTCAGTTTAGAATGTTAAATCGTTCTAAAGGAGCAGCCATGTGGAGCCCCAGGGCACAAAGCGATAGAATGAGATTTAGTGAAGAATGGAGATTGACATTGGAACGAAACTCCAACGTTGATTTTTTCCAGGACTCTGTTACAGAAATATTGACTGAGAACAATAGAGTTACGGGAGTTAAAACCCAAATGGGACTCACTATTTATTCTCAATCTGTAATTGTTACGAGCGGAACATTTCTAAATGGAAGAATACATATAGGCAGAAAAAACTATGGTGGTGGCAGAATGGGAGAGAAAGCATCTACCGGAATTACCGCAAGCCTTGAAGTTCTTGGATTTGAGTCAGGTAGAATGAAAACCGGTACCCCACCAAGACTTGACGGTAGAACAATTGATTATTCTGTTTTGGAAGAACAAAAAGGTGATGAGAACCCGGGAAAATTTTCTTTCTCTGATGAAACCAAACCGCTAACACACCAAAGAAGCTGTTTTATTACTTATACAAACCAAACGGTACACGATATTTTAAGAGAAGGATTCGTTGACAGCCCTATGTTTGCGGGAGATATTCATGGTCTGGGACCGCGATATTGCCCTTCTATAGAGGATAAAATAAACAGATTTGCTGAGAGATCAAGACATCAGATTTTTGTTGAACCGGAAGGTTGGAATACAATCGAAGTGTATATCAATGGATTTTCTTCTTCTTTGCCTGAAGAAATACAACAAAGAGCACTGAAACAGATAAAGGGTTTTGAAAATGCTAAAATGTTTAGACCCGGCTATGCAATTGAATATGATTATTTTCCACCTACTCAATTAAAAATGAGTTTGGAAACTAAAATAATTGATAATCTGTATTTTGCAGGACAAATTAACGGCACAACGGGTTATGAAGAAGCCGCTTGTCAAGGATTGATTGCCGGTATTAATGCACATAATAAAAATAATGAAAATGAGCCCCTTATACTCAACCGATCTGATGCTTATATTGGTGTTTTAATTGATGATTTAATCAATAAAGGAACTGATGAACCATATAGGATGTTTACCTCAAGAGCAGAATACAGAATTTTGTTGAGACAAGACAATGCGGATATTCGATTGACACCCATTGGAAGAAAAATAGGTTTAGCAGATGAATCGCGCGAAAGAAGACTAGAAGAAAAATTAAAAAATGTTGAAAGTTTAACAAAAGAGCTAGATAAACAGAATCTTACTCCGGAAGAGATAAACCCGATTTTGATAGAACTCGGAACCCCTCCGGTAGAACAAAAAATCAAAGCTTCCAAAATATTATTGAGACCGCAGCTAAGCAATGAAAATCTGAAGTCTATTGAGTCATTGAATAGAATTATCGGACAATTGCCGGAAGATGATGTGGTTCAAACTGAAATCAGCCTAAAATATGCATCGTATATTGAAAAAGAGAAAGAAACGGCAGATAAAATTAAACGCTTAGAAAATGTTAAGCTAAATCCTGAATTTGATTATAGTAAAATAACCTCTCTCAGTAGTGAGTCAAGACAGAAGTTAAGTAAAATTAAACCCGAAACCTTAGGACAAGCCAGTAGAATCAGCGGTGTTTCTCCGGCAGATATTTCAGTTTTATTGGTTTATTTTGGACGTTGATAATGAAGCTAAAATCTTTCTACCTTTTTCCTTTCTTTATTTTTCTTTGGGGTTGCGCCAATATGCTTGCCCCAACGGGAGGACCTAAAGATGAAAAACCACCAAAAATTACAGGGTCAGAGCCTGCTAACAACCAAACGTCCTACCAAAAATCTTATATCAAACTCACTTTTGATGAATATATTTCAATAGATAATCTGAATAATGAACTGATAGTTTCACCACCGCTGAAATATAAACCAACATCAAAAATCTCCGGGAAAAAGGCTATAATAGAGTGGAAAGATACTCTTGAACCCAATTCTACTTATACTTTTAATTTTGGAAAAAGTATCAAGGATATTAATGAAGGGAATGTGTTGGAAAATTTTACTATCACATTTTCAACCGGAGAAGAAATAGATTCTGCTGAGTATTCAGGAAAAATTGTTCTTGCAGACAAAGAAGAAGTACTCAAATCTGCATTTGTATATTTATCGGAGAAACCTTTTTCCGATTCAAGTTTTTTTCCTGTCAAAGCACAATATCAGACCAAAACTAATTCACAAGGTTTTTTTGTTTTTCAAGGGTTAAAACCGGCAAAATATTATCTTTATTTTTTAGATGATCAAAATTCAAATAAAAGTGCAGACCAAGGAGAATATTTGGGTTTTACTGATACACAGATTGTTGTAAAGTACTCACAAACAGAAGAAACAACAGATTCTTCACAAAAAAACATCTCCCATTCAGAACCGGATGTCTTCTATGCTTTTCCTTATTTTGTTAAAGGTAAGAAAGTATTTAAAAGTTCTATTGCAGATAATTCAGGACAAATTTCACTTCAGTGGCAGGACAATGTTTTTTATCCATCACCTATTGTGAAAACTATGGCCGGAGCATCTTTGTTATCTCTGAATAATAATGATACTTTGTTGGTTTTTATAAATGACATGGACTCTTTTCAACTCCGTGTGCAGAATACTAAGGGTGAAAATCTCTATTTAAGTGATTCACTTGTGATGCCTAAAAAGATTATGCCCTTAAGGTTCTTTGCTTCTAAGCAAGATATCTGTTTTCGGGATGATTCTGTTTATAAAATAACAAGCAATCATATTATTCAATCCATAGACACATCTAAGGTTTCAATAAATTACGACACCTTGAATATCCAACCGAAAATAACCTTTAAAAACCATGAAATTCATGTTTTATATCCTTTCCAAGAAGGGAAAAAATATGAAATAAAACTTGGTGACAGTGCTATTCGTTATGGAGACACTTTTTGGAATAAAAAGCCACAAACATTTGTAAAAGAAGTGCCTGAAAAGAGAATAATGAGCAATTATGAACTCAAATTCAATCGCATAAGCGAAGCCTTTCTAAACACAGAACTCATTATCGAGATAACATATAACAATGAAAAATTTTATCGGTATTTGAAAAAAGAAGACAGCATTTTAGTTTTACCTAATATTCTACCCGGCTCATATTCATTGAGAATAATAGCGGACAAAAACGCTAATGGAATTTGGGATACAGGAGATATAACAAACAAAACACAAGCCGAAACAATTTTGAAAATAACCAAGCCAATTGAGGTAAAAAAAGGCTGGGACGGAGATGCTGAAATTAAGTTGTAATAATTAACAATTACCTAAAAAACATTCCGTCTTCTTTTATCTTTCTTTCACTCTTATATTTGCACCCTTAAATTTCATCAATGGAACTGAACGAACATCAGCTACTTAGAAGACAGGCTTTAGAAGAAATAAGAAAAGCAGGAATAGACCCATATCCTGCAGCAGAGTATGAGGTGAATACATCTGCACAAGATATTTTGAGCAATTATGAAAACAATAAAATAGAGTATAAAAGCGTATCTATTGCCGGACGTTTAATGACTCGCAGGATAATGGGAAAAGCATCTTTTGCGGTTTTGCAAGATAGCACAGGAAAAATACAACTATATTTTAATCGTGATGAGATTTGCCCCGGTGAAGATAAAATGATGTATAATGATTTATTCAAAAAGTGGCTTGATATAGGAGATATTATTGGTGTTAAAGGACATGTTTTTACAACACAAACAGGAGAGATTTCTGTTCATGTCAAAGAGTTTCAACTCTTATCAAAATCTCTTAATCCGTTGCCATTACCTAAAGAAAAAGACGGGATTATACATGACGCTTTTACAGACCCTGAATTGCGTTATAGGATGCGCTATGTTGATTTGATTGTAAACCCTCAGGTTAAAGACACATTTATTAAACGCAGTAAATTGGTTCAATCGCTCAGAGAAACATTTAACGGACACGGTTATATAGAAGTTGAAACACCAATTTTGCAACCCATACATGGTGGAGCAGCAGCGCGCCCTTTTATCACTCACCACAATGCTTTGGATATGACTTTGTATCTGCGTATTGCAAATGAATTATATCTAAAAAGATTAATTGTAGGAGGTTTTGAAGGAGTCTATGAATTTGCAAAAAACTTCAGAAATGAAGGAATAGACCGCACACATAACCCCGAGTTTACCGGACTCGAAATTTATGTTGCATACAAGGACTACAACTGGATGATGAACTTTGTTGAAGAAATGCTCGAAAAAGCAGCCCTTGATGTGAACGGAACAACAGAAGCAAACGTTGGAAATAACATTATCAGTTTTGCTCGTCCGTATAAAAGAATCACAATGTATGATGCAATCAAAGAACATACAGGTATTGATATCAGTACCATGGATGAAAATGCACTACGTGAAACATGCAAAAAATTAGGTCTTGAAGTAGATGAAAGCATGGGGAAAGGAAAATTAGTGGATGAAATTTTCAGTGAAAAATGTGAACACCACTATATACAACCAACATTTATTACGGATTACCCAATTGAAATGAGTCCTTTGACCAAAAAACACAGAAGCAAAGAAGGACTTGTAGAACGGTTTGAATTATTTGTAAACGGTAAAGAAATAGCAAACGCATATTCAGAGCTCAATGACCCGATTGACCAACGTGAACGATTTGAAGACCAACTAAGATTAGCCGGCAGAGGTGATGATGAAGCAATGCCATTAGATGAAGATTTTTTGAGAGCATTAGAATATGCAATGCCGCCAACATCCGGTTTAGGAATAGGGATTGACCGCCTGACCATGATGCTGACGAACCAAAATAGTATTCAGGAAGTATTATTCTTCCCTCAAATGCGACCGGAGTAATTCTCTCAAAGAGGTATCGCTATTTCATAGAAGTATGCCTTTCCCTTTCATTCACTTTTAGCTTGCTTTTCTATACATTTGCCTTTCTCAAATGGATAAAAGGTATTATCGTATATTCAATCTTTTTGTTGGTCCTTTGCTCTTTTTACTTGTTTACTTTGCTGAAATTCAGGGGCTTTCGCATGAAGGTAAGGCTCTTATGGCAAGCACAATTTGGATTGCTTATTGGTGGATAACAGAAGCAACAGAGCTTGCCATTACATCTTTGTTACCCATTGTATTGTTTCCGTTATCCGGTGCGATATCACTAAAAGCCACAGCTTCTGAGTATGGAAACCCATTTATCTTCTTGTTTATGGGCGGTTTTATAATAGGTTTGGCAATTGAGAAATGGAATCTTCACAAAAGAATAGCATTCAATATTATAAAAAAAATAGGAACCAGAGAAAGCAGTGTGTTATTGGGTTTTATGATTGCTACAGCATTCATATCGATGTGGATTTCAAATACTGCGACTACCGTTATTATGCTTCCTATAGGGATGTCAGTAGCGATGCAATTTAAATCCGATAAACATTTTGGAAAAAGTTTGATGTTGGGCATTGCCTATGCTGCTTCTATCGGAGGAATGGCAACTCTGATTGGCACACCGCCAAACATCATTATGGCCGGAGTATTGAAAGAATTTGCAGGTATTGAAATATCTTTTTTTCATTGGATGATTTTTGCAACACCTTTCAGCATCATTCTATTAATAGTTTGTTGGTGGTTTTTGAGTAGAAACCTTAAGAGAGAAAAGAGTTCGAGTGTTTTGTTAAATACTGAATCTATGGGAAAAATCACTGCTCCCGAGAAGAGGGTTTTGATAGTGTTTCTTGGAGTTGCTTTTTTTTGGATAACACGAACTTTTTTATGGAATAAATTAATACCCGAATTGGATGACACACTCATTGCAATGGTTGGAGCTATTATTTTGTTTTTGATTCCCTCAGGACAAAATGAAGACAAGTTAATGAATTGGAATACTGCCAAAGCATTGCCTTGGGATGTTTTATTAATTTTTGGAGCAGGATTAGCAATTGCAAAAGGTTTTTCAGAAACCGATCTCACACGTTGGATTGCCCAACAATTTGCAAACACTCACTTTTATCCCTTGATTATTTTATTGATAATCATTGCAGCGATTAATTTTCTTACTGAAATTACATCAAATACAGCCACAGCAAGTATAGTTTTGCCTATACTTTACTCCATAAGCTACTCATTGCAGCTTTCTCCTCTTTCATTATTAGTGGGAGCAGCAATTGCCTCCAGTTGTGCTTTTATGCTTCCGGTTGCAACACCGCCAAATGCAATTGTTTTTAGTAGTGGTGAAATAAAAATCAAAGACATGATTAGAGCCGGCTTTTTTATGAATATTGTCTCAATTTTACTCATTTATTTTTTTGTAATAACATTTATTGGAGTATTAGAGTAAACATTCCATTTACAAGCAAATCCTGCTTTTTTGAATAAATTATATCCAAAACCGTTTTTGATTAGATTTGTCCGCAGACCCAATTAATCAATAATCTAAAAATTAAAAACTATGACAAAAACACTGACCGTATTAATTACCCTCGCTTGCATATTGATATCATGCGGACAAAATCAATCAAAGACAGATAATGTTAGACAGGATTGGAAGACTATAGAAGAATCTCAATTCAAAATTCAATATCCGCAGGACTGGGAATTAAACCAAAATGGTGCCATGGGTTCAACCTTTGTTTTGTTTGCACCCAATCAGGGTTCTTCTTCTCAGTTTAGAACAAACATCAATTTAATGATTCAGGATTTAAGTGATTTGAATATGGATTTAAATGAATTTGTTAATATTTCAGAAGAACAAATCTTAGAAATAATACCCAATGCAACCATGATTGAGAGCAAAAGGGTTAAGTCGGGTAATGAGGAATATCATAATGTTGAATTTACAGCTGACCAAAACAACTATCATTTGAGGTTTGTTCAAAGGTATTGGGTCAAAAACATGAAAGCATTTGTATTAACTGTTACTGTTGAAGACTCTGCCTTTTCACAGTTTAAGGAAACGGTTGAATCAATCTTGAATACATTTGAGTTGAAATAATCTCTTTGTAGCTATATAACAAAAAAGGCTTCCCATCTGTGGGAAGCCTTTTTTGTTATGATAAAAAGATGATTACTTAATAATCACTTTACCTGTTGCGCTATAATTTTCAGTATTCATTGTGTAGAAATAAACACCGGCATTAAGTCCGATAGTTTCAATTTCAACAAAATTATTTCCTGCAGCATAGTCTGCACTAACAGTTTTAACAGTTCTACCGGTAATATCTTTAACTATGAATGTTACAGTTTGAGCAGCACCAATTGAAAAAGGAACAGCAAAACTTATAGCATTGTCAGTTGGGTTTGGATAAGCATCGCCCATGCCATAACCACCGGCATTAGGTGTAAAAACATCAAGGTTGCTTCCGGGAGTAGCATGGAAAAATGTTCCGGAGAAACCTTGTAAGAAAGGACGATATGATTTCCAACCACCCTGACCCGCAGCACCATACCTCAAATCACTTTGTGTAGCAAACATATTATTAATTGATTCTGCATCAACAATTCTTAGTGTTTGTCCATCTTGTGCATAATAAGAGATACCTAACAAATTATGTTTGTTGCTAACAGTAACATCTTTGTCCAATGAAATTAATGTATCATTAAATGTGTATTTCTTCATAGGTTTGAATAGGAAAGAAACTGCATAAAGAGTGTTAGGGATATTATTACTACCTGTTATTTGTTTTCCAACACCGATAACTAAACTTCTAGATCTAAATTTCAAATCTTCAGTAATAGAATCTTGCATATCTTTTGTAAGAAAAATAGTATCTGTTCTATATGCACCGGTATTCATAATGGTAGAAGGAACGTAGTTTTCGATAGCAGGCATTCCGGCATAGTATGTTTGTGCATCATTTTGGAAATTGAGACCACGTATTTCTATATTATTGCTTTCACCAGTAAAGTGTTGAATATATAGAGTATCAACAATTTCAACTTTTGTTACATTGTCTCCGCCACCTGCAAATTGATTTGTAATTTCTAATGAAGCATCATTTGAAGAAACAACATAAGAGTTACCGGCAACACCGATTACTTTTGCTTGGACAGTGATGATACTGTCAACAACGGTTGCTGTATAACCTGCAGCTACAAGTGCATCTTTGATTGAAGTTGCTGTAGCATAATTGTCTCCGGCTGCATTCCATTCTGAACCTTGGGTTAAAGTGGTGAACATAGGAGCAACTCCAATGGATAATTCTGCAGTTGAAAGCTGAGTATAGTCAAGAACTGTTATGGTTGCAGTAGCGTAAACAGAATTAACAACATCCATAGAATCTACTTGGCGAATATAGGCTTGGCTCCAATAAATAGAATCAAGTGTGTAGTTAGTCCAACGACTGAAATATCTTGGTGTACCTGTGTTCTCGTCAATGAAAACTTTATCCTTTGGATCAAAAACAGTACCGATTAATTGAGTAAAAGATCTACCTAGTTGGTCTTCGTACATAATGTGAACGCTATCAGGGAAAACAAAAACCACATATGGGTTATAAGAAAGTCCATTTGCATTCGCATAATCACCTGCAAATTGATACCAACCTCCTGCCTCTCTACGGTTACTATTTTGTTTAAATCTTTGTGAAAAGTCTCCATTGTCAATAACCTGATAACGGTGTGGATTGTTATCTAAAGTTATTACGTTTGTGTTGTTTTGGGCTTTTGTTAAAAACGAAAGTCCCAAAATAATTGCTAACGATAAAAATACTTTTTTCATATTGTTTTTCTTTGAAGTTGCAAATATATATATTTTGTTTTTAACAAACACTCTGTCTTTTTAGGAGAGGAGGAAATGACCTTGTATTCGTGGTGTTCTTGAAATATTCGATCTTACATGTTTAATACATGAATCATTATTAAAAGCGGTTGTGAGTATGACTTATAAAAGAAAGAAGTACCCTTTCTGATTCATTGAATTTTCAAATAATTTTTGATAAGAAGGCTCAAATTATATTTAAATATCACCCAAATAGGGACGCATAACAATTTCTTCCAACACAGTATGAGTTCTGGTTTTCCAAGCAGTTAAAACAAATTGGGCTATGTCATCGGATTTCATAAATCTTTCGGGAGGTAAATCTGTTTCAGCCCAACTATTGGTCAATGTTGCACCGGGCATAAGTGCGGTAACGCCTATTTTGGAGTGTTTAAGTTCTTGTCTTAAAACTTTGGTAAAACCAAGAAGTCCGTACTTGCTGATACTATAAGAACCTCCGTTTGTGTGGGATGTGATGGATGCAGTTGAACACATATTAAATATATAGGCATCTTTGCTTTTTTCTAATAAATGAAGTAGTTTTCTGACCAGATAATATGGCGCTGAAAGATTGATGGCAATTTCTTTTTCATAAACCCCTTCTTCTTCTTTGGTACTTTCGCCCGGAAGAAAAATCCCTGCATTATTAATAAGCACATTAACTTGAGGAAGAGTTTGTTCAATGAAATCTCCAAATGCCAATACTTGTTCTTTAAATTCAAAATTAGCTTGATAAATATGAATAGTATTTCCGGTCTCTGATTCAACTTCCTTTTGAAGCTCCAACAGTTCTTTTGTGTTACGGCTATTGGTAACAATTTCAAACCCTTCTTTTGCAAAAACCTTTACCAAACTCTTGCCAATTCCTTTTGTCCCACCCGTAATTACTGCTGTTTTATTCATGTTTCAAAAATAATCAGAAACTCTCTAATTTCGCAAACTCAATCCTAATGATGAAATACAATTATATCTATCATCTCGGAAGATATGTACTTTTTCTAAGAAGTATGTTTTCAAAACCGGAAAAAACTAGAATCTTTCTTAGTAGGGTCTTTGAGGAGATGAATAATATTGGAATTGGTTCCTTGCCTATTGTTGCAATCATTTCTGTATTTATTGGAGCAGTTACTACTGTTCAGACAGCTTATCAGCTTGTGTCCCCATTTGTACCGGCATCAATCATAGGGCAGATAGTAAGTGATTCTTCTATTTTAGAGCTATCTCCAACGATAATGTCCTTAGTTTTGGCGGGGAAAGTTGGTTCGCATATAGCTTCTGAGATTGGGACAATGAGAGTAACAGAGCAAATTGACGCATTGGAAGTGATGGGAATCAATGCTTCTGGATATTTGGTAATGCCTAAGATTATTGCTGCTTTATTAATGTTCCCAATGCTTAATATAATCTCTATTACACTCAGTATATGGGGTGGTATTACAGCCGGAGAACTTACCGGTGCACTGTCCAGTGAAGAATTTCTCTATGGTGCGAGAGAAACTTTTAAAGGGTTTGTAGTTTTCTTCTCTATTTTAAAAGCTATATCATTTTCGTTTATTATCACCTCTATTTCTGCTTACCAGGGCTTTTATACACAAGGTGGAGCGCTCGAGGTCGGAACTTCTAGTACCAGAGCTGTTGTGTTCAGTTGTGTGATGGTATTGTTTGCAGATTATATTTTGGCTCAACTTCTTCTTAAATAACTTTCTAAATGATAGAATTACAACACGTAAACAAGTCCTTTGAAGGTATTAAAGTACTGAATGATATCAATATTGAGTTCAATGCCGGTGAATTAAATTATGTGATTGGTTCTTCTGGTGGTGGAAAGAGTGTGATGATGAAATGTATGGTTGGATTGGTAAAACCGGATTCCGGAAGTATTTTGTATGATGGTAGAGATTTTTTGGCAAAAAATGAAGATGAGGTCAGGCAAGTAAGGCAGGAAATCGGAATGTTGTTTCAGGGAACCGCTTTGTTTGACTCGCTAACAGTCGAAGAAAATGTTGGATTTCCTCTCAAAATGCTCTCAAATATGAATAAAACCGATATTCTTGACCGGGTTAATTTTTGTTTGAAAAGAGTAAACTTAGACAATATAAATAAAAAGTTTCCGGCAGAAATCAGCGGGGGAATGAAAAAAAGAGTGGGAATAGCAAGAGCAATTGCACTTAATATCAAATACCTATATTGTGATGAGCCAAATTCAGGCTTGGACCCGTTAACCTCTCGTGTGATTGATGAGTTACTGAAAGATATTACAGAAGAATTTAAAATAACTACTGTGATTAACTCACACGATATGAAATCTGTTTTTGATACTGCCGACAAAGTGGCTTTCATTTACAAAGGAACTGTTAAATGGCAAGGAAGTCGTCACAACATTAAAGATGCGTTGGTAGAAGTTCCCGAATTAGATGTTTTTGCAAAAGCATCATTTTTGAGTTGATAAACCGGGGTTTAGGTACTTTTTTCTTTGTTCATGTAGAATCATAACTTGAACTTTTACGCTTAGTATCTAAAATTTTATCCCGTTTTCAAATCAATGTCTAAATACTACTTTTGCAACATCAAAAAATCGCACTTTGAGTCAGCTTATTTCCACAATCCTCAAATCAGAATCCAAGAATATTGTGATTACAACTCACAGAAAACCCGATGGTGATGCAATGGGTTCTACCTTGGCTTTATATAATTTTTTAAAAAACTTAGGAATCCACTCAACAGTTATTACACCCACTGATTATGCAGATTTCTTAGCTTGGTTACCCGGTAATGATAATGTATTGATTTATGAACAAAAACAAAGTGTGTGTAATGAATTGGTTCGTAATGCAGATTTTATTTTTTGTCTGGATTTCAATAAACTTTCAAGAATTGATGAAATGGGAGTGGAGGTTGAAAAATCGAAGGCTTTCAAAATTTTGATAGACCATCATCAAGAACCACATTCATTTGACGATATGCAATGGTGGGATTCAAAAGCCACCTCTACCTGCGAGTTAATTTATAAGTTGATTGATAGCGAGGGTTATGCGAAAAAAATAGATGATAAGGTTGCAGCTTGTATTTATACTGGCATGATGACAGATACGGGAGGATTTAGATTTAGAGGTGTTAATACAGAAACACATCTTATTGTGGCGGAATTGCTCAAAACAGGTATTATTCCGGCTGATATTCATTCTTTTGTTTTTGATAGCTTTTCTGAAAATAGGCTAAGGTTGATTGGGTTTGCGCTATTAGAGCGTATGGAAGTTTTGAAAGAATTCAACACAGTGATAATCTATCTGACCAAAGATGATTTGAATAGATTTCAAGTTAAAACCGGAGACACTGAAGGGCTGGTTAATTATGGTTTAGGAATAGATGGAATCAAACTTTCTGCTTTGATAATCGACCGAACCGTTATGGTAAAAATGAGTTTCCGCTCCAAAGGAAGTTTTGATGTCAATGCATTGGCAAAGAAACTCTTTGGAGGAGGCGGACATATCAATGCAGCCGGAGCAAACAGCAATGATACACTTGAAAATGTAATTTCAACGTTTAAGAAAAGTTTAACCGAATATAAAGACCAACTATAATGACAACAAAACGCCAATTAGCAATCATAGTTATAACAACCCTTTTTGCCTTATCATGCGGCAATAGAGCAGGATTTGAAAAAACAAATGATGGGTTACAGTTCAAATACCTTTATAGAAGTGACAGCAAGGTACTCCCTCAAATAGGACAAATTTTGTTTATTAATTATATAATCAAGACCGAAAACGACAGTCTGCTTTTCAGTACTTATAACGATTTGCGAAGACAAGATAAAATCGAATTACAAGAACCGCAGTTCAAAGGTGGAGATATTTTCAGTGCATTGGCTATGATGTCCGAGGGAGATAGTATGGCTTTTTTAATTTCAGCCGATTCTTTTTATCTCAAAACAAGGGGAGAAACACAACTCCCTTCTAATATTAAAGCCGGCTCTTTTTTGACGTTTATCATTAAACTTGAAAAAATTGTGAATGCACAAGATTATGAAGCAATCAAGAATAGAGAAAGGTATGAAAGATTAGTCAGTGAAGTTGGTAAGATTGATAGCTTTTTCAAAGCCCGAGATTGGAAAGACTCTAAACTGGAAAATGGAATTAGATACTATATAACTGACCGCAAAGAACAAGCAAAGAAAGTAAAAATTGGAGATGAGGTAGAATTTCATTACATAGGTACTCTGCTTGAAAATGGAGCTGAATTTGTTAACTCCTATCTTGCAGGAGGACGTGCTAAATTCATTGTTGGTGACGAGCAAATAAAACCGGAAGCCATGAATTATATGTTGCTGCAAATGCATGAAGGAGAAAAGGCTACTTTTGTTGTTCCTTTTGATTTAGCCTTTGGCGAATATGGCGTTGCAAATCTGGTTCCTCCTTATGCAACCGTTATATATGAAATATTTTTAGTGAAAGTTAAAGAGTAGATAATCTATCATTATCAGAAACTATTTATTACTTTTGGCAACCTAAATAATTAATCAATATGACAAAGAAAATTCTTTCAATTCTGATGCTATTATCAGTTATGACTTATTTTGGTACAAGTCTATCCTCATGCAAAAAAGATGAAAACAAGGAGCAGACAGATGATAAAAAATCTAACCAACCGGTTGACTCACTCTTAATTGGTAGTTGGACAGTCAATAAAGTTACTTTAGGTGGAGCAGATGTTACGAGTTCATATCTCTCTGCACAACAAAACTTCGATATAGTTTTTAATGTAAATAAAACTTGTACAATCAACCGAGGAGGTGCCAACGTTCCGGGTAATTACGATTTAAACAAAGACAAAACCCAACTTACTATTACATATTATAATAATGACATTGAGAGATATGAACTTCAGAAGGTTACGGAGTCTGAGTTAAATATGAAGATGACAAGCGGGCCGGATAATTATACATTTATCTTTAAAAGAAAATAACTCGGTTTCTTTTTTACAAAGATTAAAACAAGGCAAATCCTTAAATTCGCACTGCTATTTCAATGAACAACCAAAAAAAAATACTCATCACCGGAGGTGCCGGTTTTATTGGTTCACACGTTGTAAGAAGATTTGTTAAAGAATATCCTCAATATTCCATCTTTAATCTTGATAAACTTACTTATGCCGGTAATTTGGAGAATTTAACAGACATCGAAAATGCTCCCAATTACACTTTTGTTAAAGGCGATATTACCGATGAAGTATTTATTGCAGAACTATTCGAAAAACACAAGTTTGACGGAGTTATTCATCTTGCAGCAGAATCTCATGTGGATAGATCTATTCTTTTTCCTTTGGAATTTTTAAAAACCAACATTCTGGGAACGGCAATTTTGCTCGAAGCATTTAAAAAATTCGGAAATATTAGCAATGGCTTGTTCTACCACATTTCTACCGATGAAGTTTATGGTGAACTCGAAAATGAAGGAAAATTTGTTGAAACAACACCCTATTCACCCAACTCTCCTTATTCAGCCTCAAAGGCTTCTTCCGATCATTTTGTGAGAGCATATCACAGAACATTTGGTATTCCTGTTGTGGTCTCAAACTGTTCAAACAACTACGGTTCACACCAATTCCCTGAAAAACTAATACCGCTTTTTATTAACAATATTCAAAACAATCTTCCTCTTCCGGTATATGGAAAAGGAGTAAATGTCCGTGATTGGCTTTGGGTAGAAGATCATGCAAGAGCCATAGATGTGATTTTTCACAAAGGCAAAATAGGCGAGACTTATAATATTGGTGGAAACAACGAATGGAAGAATATTGATTTGGTGCATCTGATGTGTAAATTGATGGATGAAAAACTCGCAAGAAAACCACATAGTTCAGAAAAACTGATTACTTATGTTAAGGACAGAGCAGGGCATGATTTCAGATATGCAATAGATTCAACAAAGTTGATGACAGAGCTTGGCTGGAAACCTTCCGTTAATTTTGAACAAGGACTTTCAAAAACCATTGATTGGTATCTCAATAATCTACAATGGCTAAATAACGTAACAAGCGGAGCCTACAAGAACTACTACAAGGTCCAATATAGTAACAGATAATCAAATAAATGTAAATTTGCGCCCGATGAAAGGGATAATACTAGCCGGAGGCTCAGGAACAAGACTTCACCCACTTACATTGGCTATTAGTAAACAATTGATGCCGGTTTATGACAAGCCAATGATTTATTACCCTTTGTCTGTATTGATGATGGCGGGTATTAGAGAAGTATTGATAATCAGTACACCCCATGATTTGCCGTTGTTTAAAAAACTATTAGGAGACGGACATGCTTTGGGATGTAGTTTTGAATATGCTCAGCAAGAGATACCCAATGGCTTGGCTCAAGCATTTGTGATTGGAGAAAAATTTATTGGAAATGATAAAGTTGCCTTGATTTTAGGAGACAATATTTTCTTTGGTGAAAGCCTTCAAAATTTGTTATTATCCTGCAAAGACCCCGATGGAGGTATTGTCTTTGCATACCATGTTTCTGACCCCGAACGATATGGGGTAGTTGAGTTTGATAACAATATGACAGCAGTATCTATTGAAGAAAAACCCATCCATCCGAAATCCAATTTTGCAGTTCCGGGATTGTATTTTTATGACAACCATGTTGTTGAAATCAGCAAATCACTAAAGCCTTCTGCCAGAGGAGAATACGAAATTACAGATGTAAATAAAATCTATTTGGAAAGAAAAAAACTGAAAGTGGGTCTAATGCACAGAGGAACAGCTTGGTTGGACACCGGAACATTCAAATCATTGATGCAAGCAGGACAATTTGTTCAAGTTATTGAAGAAAGACAAGGATTAAAAATAGGCTGTATAGAAGAAATTGCTTGGAGAATGGGTTTTATTAATGATGAACAGTTACAAAATGTTGCAAAACCACTTGAAAAATCAGGTTACGGAATATATTTGTTAAACCTCCTAAAGAACAAACAATGGAAATGAGAAAAATTGCTGCCATATTAATATTCATATTTGTGTTTGCTTTGAGCAGTTGCAAAAAGTACACATCCAATGTAATGCTCAAAACCAAAACTTCTGATATTAATTGGAGTGCAGAATACAAGAAGGTTGTAGATGAATACAAACTTAGACCGGGAGACAAAATTCAATACAGTATATATACCAACTTAGGAGAAGCTATCATTGATCCATCCGGAAATTTGGTTTCTGCAAATTCTTCCGCACCAACTGACAACCAAACAGTCAATTCTGGCAGGCCAGAATATGAAATTTCTGAATCAGGATTCTGCTTTTTCCCTGTGATAGGAAAGTTTAAAATCGCAGGATTAAAAATCTCCGAATTAGATAGTTTGCTCTCAACAAGCTATGAAAAATTCTACAATCAAGTATATGTAATTTCTAGGGTAACTAACAAAAGAGTCATTGTGTTAGGCGGAAATGGAAGTAAAATCATACCTCTTGTGAATTATAACACAAGTTTGCTGGAGATCATTGCCTTATATGGCGGAATTAGCAATGATGCACGCGCTTATAATATTAGGATTGTAAGAGGTGATTTGAAAAACCCTGAAATAACGGTAGTAAACCTCAGAACCGTTGAAGACATGAAAAACACCATTATCAACATCAAACCTGATGATATTGTTTATATTGAACCTGTGAGAAGGCCATTCACAGAAGGGTTAAGCGAGTATAGAGAAGTTTTTTATATGCTAAATTCATTGGTGACCCTATACCTTTTAATTGACAGGCTTAAATAATAATTGTTATCTTAAATGCAAGAATACGAATTAAAAGAAATACAATCAAAAGATGAGGACTCTGGGTTTGAAGGAATTGAATTATTCAGACTGATTCTTGTTATTAAGAAATCCATAATTTGGATAATTGTCTTTTTGTTCATTTCTGTTACAGCATGTTACTACTATCTACGCTATGCACAACCCGTTTACAAAGCATCTTCTCTTATCAAATTAGATGTTCAATCAGAAGCGGCTGATATTGGAATGGGCAACGTGGCAACCCCATTTACCAAACAAATTGATAACTTAGTGGGGGAAACAGAGCTTATAAAATCTTCTCTTGTTGCTCAAGAAGTTGCAGATTATCTTGATATAGGAATTTCATACTACGCTATTGGAAATATTCTCACTACGGAATTATATCGTACAAACCCATTTGAAGTAAAGATTATATCCGGAGATAAATCAGTAATCGAAGATATTAATTACTACGTTACATTTATTTCTGATTCAAAATTTGAATTATCAACGATTGAAAATGATAAAGAAGCGGCAGTTTATAAAATTGGAAATCTAATTGAAATTAAAGGGTTAAAATTTGCCTTAGTTTGGAATCACGATTTTGTGGGTGGAATGGGTAATCAGAAAGAGTACTATTTTAGAATTAATAGTAAACCCTCTTTGATTTCTTATTTAAAAGCAGGATTAGAGGCTAATACCGCTGTTAAAGAGGCAAGAACAATTTCCATTGAGTTTACAGATTTTAATAGAGCAAAAGCAATCGCTATTGTCAATGCTTTTGATACTGTTTATTTGAAACATTCATTGGCTAGAAAACAAGCTTCACAAGAACAGACCATAGCATTCCTAGAAAACCAACTGCAAGAAACCTCAAAAAAATTAGATGATTCAGAAAAGGAGATAGAGCAATTTGTAAGGAATAATAAAACATCCGATCCCGGCTCTGAGTTTACTACTATTATTCAGAAGTCACAAGAACAAGAAGATAAAATGGCACTACTTGAAATCCAAAAAAGACAGGTAGAAGATATTCTTGACTTTATTCAACAAGACGCAGTTAAAGACAATGTTTTTCCTCTGATTTTGGGAATAGAAAATTCACAAATTACAGATGGAATCAATAAACTCAATGAGCTGTATAAGCAGAGAGAACTGCTCAAAATTTCTAATAAAACCACCACAACTCCTTTCAAAAAAATTGATTTAGAAATCTCAATAATTAAATCTCAATTGCTAGATTATGTTATCGAGTATAAGAACTCATTAGTTACAAAAATTACAGATATCAATGCCAAAATTATTGAGTTAAAAAGTTCCTTTAATGAACTACCCAGCCTAGAAACCGAACTAAATAAATTAAAACGCTATCAAAGTCTATATGAGAAATTCTATTTATCACTTTTGGATAAGCATATTGAATTTCAAATATCAAAAGCAGGAACAGTACCTGAGTTCACAATTCTCAGTGCTGCTATCTCTTCATATGAACCCATACATCCGGATAAAAATAAAATTTGGTCGTACTTTTTGATTGGAGGAATTATTCCGGGAATACTCTTAATTGTATCAAGATATATGATGATGAATCTTGTCCTCGATCCAAAGGCAGTTGAGAAAAAGATTCATGCCCCTATTTTAGGATTAGTACCATCCTACAAGAAAAAAATGGATGCTTCTACCCTGATTGTTGACCACAATCCAAAGTCATCTATTAGCGAGGCACTCAGAACCATTCGTTCGAATGCCGATTTTATTTTGGAAGAAAAACCCAATCATTTTATTGCTGTTACTTCTACCGTCAGCGGAGAGGGAAAAACCATGTTTGCAATCAATTATGCTGCTATTACCGCATTGAGTGGAAAAAGGGTTGTTATCCTCGATTTTGATATGCGCAAACCCAAAATTCATATTGGTTTTAATGTCGCAAATACATCCGGAATAAGCACTATTCTTGTTGGACAAACAAAATGGCAAGATGCAATACAAAAAACTAGAATTGCAAACCTTGATTTTATCACATCCGGACCTACTCCTCCTAATCCTTCAGAATTAATACTCAGAAAAGAGTTTGACCAACTTATATACTCACTCTTTGAACACTATGATGTTGTAATGGTAGATACTCCGCCTATCGGTCTGGTTACGGATGCTAGTACTATTATGACAAAAACCGATCTCTCGGTCTATGTTATACGTTCCGGTTATTCCCACAAAAACACCATTTCCAATGTCAATAAATTATATGCAAGTAAAAAACTGAATAAACTTTCTGTTGTTATTAATGACATTAAGGTAGGAAGTAAATATGGCTACGGCTACGGCTATGGTTATGGCTACGGCTACGGTTACGGATATGGATATTATGATGAAGATAAAAAATCAAAAAGGAGTTTTATTAATAGACTCTTAAGAAGAAAATGAGTTTTTTTGCTTCCTTTTTCAATAGAAATAAAAACGAAAAATCACCACTCAGTTGGGATATGCATGACCATCTGCTGTTTGGATTAGATGACGGCTCAAACTCACTCGAAAATTCATTGAAAATGGCTGAAAAATATGTGGAATTAGGGTACTCTCACATTACTTGCACTCCGCATATTATTTCAAATTTCTATGATAATAATGCAATCAATATCAAAAAACAAAGAGACTTATTGCAAGAAGAGTTGAATCAATTTGAGATTCCTCTTTCCATAGACTTTGCTGCAGAATATTTTATTGATGAAAAGTTTATTCAAAAACTAAAAAACAAAGAACCATTATTAACCTTCTCAGGAAATCATGTTCTTATAGAAACCGGGTTTTTGAACATACCAAAAAATCTTCATGAAATTATTTTTGAATTATTCGCTAATGGCTATACCCCTGTATTTGCGCACCCGGACCGATATGTGTATTTTCACAATAATTTTGAATTGGCAGAACAAGTTTTTAGCACAGGAATTAAGTTTCAACTCAATTTGTTATCTTTCATTGGTTATTATTCAGCAATCAGCAAAAAATTTGTGGAATGGTTGATTGAAAAAAATTTATACCACTTTTTATCCACCGATGCACATAGTCTGAAACACCTGAATTTATTGCCCAAAGTCTGGAACTCAAAAGCTTTTTCAATGATTGATTGGAACAGAGTAGAGAACATAAAAAAGCCTTTACTTTGAACCAAAATTAGTAGTTCCACTTGTCATCAATAAAAAAATTAGCGGCTCAGACTCTGACCTATGGTGTTTCCAATATTGTTGGAAGATTTATCAATGTGCTTTTGCTACCGCTATATACAGCTTATTTGACCTCTGCAGCACAGTATGGAATTGTAACTGTGGTATTTACCTTAGCTTCATTCTTGAATGTTGTTTATACCCATGGAATGGAAACCGCATTTTTCAATTTTGCCAGAACCGAAGTTGGTGAAAAGAAGTCATTTGCAGTAGCTTTCAAATCCGTTTTAATAGCGGGAATAATACTCACGGCAGTGGGTTTATTGTTTTCAAATCAGTTAGCCAACATTATGAATTATGAAAATGAGGCAGTGATTTTCAGGTTGTTGGCAGGGTTTTTATTGCTTGATGCGCTTTCTGCAATCCCATTTGCATGGCTACGACAACAAGAAAAATCAAAAAAGTATGTGATGATAAAACTTGCCGGTATATTTCTCAATATTGGTCTCAACCTGATTCTCATACCCGGATTTTTATGGGCATATCACAATAACCTTATTTCTTTCGACCCTCAACCCTATTTTATTAGCTATATTTTTTGGTCAAACCTTGCTTCAAGTGCTTTTGTTTTTATTCTCTTACTCCCCATTGTTATAAAAAATAGAGTAAAAATACCCAAACACCTATGGCAACAAATGCTGGCTTATGGTTTACCGCTTATTTTAGTTGGTTTTGCCGGTATTGTTAATGAAACCTTGGATAGAATTTTGCTTAAATTTATGCTCCCTCAGGACATTGCAGATTCAGAAGTAGGTATTTATAGTGCATTTTATAAAATAAGCCTTGTGATTACCCTTTTTATTCAGTCTTTCAGATATGCAGCAGAACCTTTCTTTTTTAACCATGCAAAGAACCAAAATCCTCAAAAAACCTATGCTCAGGTTATGGATTATTTTGTGTGGGTTTGTGGTTTTATACTCATTTTGACATTGGTTTTCCTTCCCATTATTGCAAAAATATTAATTAGAAATAAAGAATATTTTATGGATGGACGCGGCCTTCTGATTGTGCCATTACTTTTGTTGGCAAACTTGTTTTTAGGAGTGTATTACAACCTCTCTATTTGGTATAAGCTCTCAAACAAAACCATGATGGGAGGAATCATTGCTTCTCTGGGAGCAGGCTTAACCATTGTGTTAAACGTAGTCCTAATTCCTAAATTAGGTTTTGTTGGTTCTGCTTGGGCTACCTTAGGGGCATATTTCGGTATGACGGTAATAAGTTTTATTGTGGGTGAAAAATACTATCCGGTTCCATATTCTTATGGAAAACTTATACTCAACTTTGCTTTGCTTGCAATCATTTGCATTTGGTTTTATTTGGCAACACCACATGGTTATCAAATTATACTTGCCGCTTTAGTATATTGTATCTTCTTTTGGTTGGTTGAAAGACCCGATAAAAATCCTAATTTTGTGCGAATTTTCAAAAAGTCATGACAGAAGTAAAAGTAATTAATAACTCCAACAACCCTCTCCCTCAATATCAAACAACCGGTTCTGCCGGAATGGATTTAATGGCTTTTTTAGAAAATGAAATAGAAATTCCTGCCGGCAAAACTGCACTAATTCCTACCGGGTTATTCTTTGAATTACCCCAGGACATGGAGGCGCAAATTAGACCCAGAAGCGGATTGGCATTCAAACACGGAATTACCGTACTTAACTCTCCCGGAACCATTGATAGCGACTATAGAGGAGAAA
This sequence comes from Bacteroidota bacterium, assembly GCA_024103355.1. Taxonomy (GTDB): domain Bacteria; phylum Bacteroidota; class Bacteroidia; order NS11-12g; family UBA955; genus JALOAG01. The sequence continues at coordinate 65,404 of JAGFIU010000010.1, read as the reverse complement.
TCAAAGTGCTACTCATAAACCATTCTGACAACACTTTTACTATCAAAAATGGTGAGCGGATAGCACAAGTCATTTTCTCTAAAGTAACTCAAATCAATTGGAAAGCAACCCAATCTCTTAGCCAAACCGATAGAGGTGCAGGAGGGTATGGACATACAGGAAAATAAAATTTAATAAGCAACAGAAAGATAAAATGAAGATAATTGTTCCTATGGCGGGTCAAGGCAAAAGAATGAGACCACACACTTTGACAGTACCTAAACCGCTGATTCCAATAGCCGGAAAACCTATTGTACAAAGATTGGTTGAAGATATCGCAGAAATTTGTGGTGAAAAAATTGAAGAAGTTGCCTATATCATTGGTGATTTTGGCAAAGAAACTGAAAATACACTCTTGAATATTGCTGAAAGCATTGGTGCAAAAGGCACTATCTGCTATCAAAATGAAGCACTCGGAACAGCTCATGCGGTTCTCTGTGCTAAACAAGCACTTGAGGGTGAAGTTATTATTGCCTTTGCCGATACTTTGTTTAGAGCAAAGTTTGATTTTGACAGAAACAAAGATGGGATGATTTGGGTGCATTCTGTAGAAGACCCGCGTGCTTTTGGTGTTGTTAAATTAAATGACAATGGTGTAATTACTGACTTTATTGAAAAACCACAGCACTTTGTTTCTGATTTGGCAATTATCGGAATATATTATTTCAAAGACGGAAACAACCTCAAAAACGAACTGCAATATCTGATTGACAACGATATAAAGGAAAAAGGCGAGTATCAACTTACCAATGCATTAGAAAACATGAAGGCCAAAGGATTGCAGTTTGTGCCCGGCAGAGTTGAAGAATGGTTAGATTGCGGAAATAAGAATGCCACCGTTTACACAAACCAACGAGTGCTTATCAACAATGCACAAAATGTAAAAATCGCGGATAATAGATTTGCATCCGATGTCAAAATTATTGAACCTTGTTTTATTGCTGAAGGTGTGCAACTCTCCAATTGCGAAATTGGCCCTTATGTCTCAATTGGAGCCAATGCCAAAATCACTAATTCCAAAATCAGCAATAGCATTATACAAACCCATTCTTCTATTAAAAATATCACTTTTACAAACTCTATGATAGGAAATCATACCGAAATCAATGGAGAGATAAAAGAGTTTAGTTTGGGTGACTATTGTGTGATTGGGTAAGCCAATGAAGGCAAATAAATTTAACGGAAATAGTTTTCAATTCTAAATATAAACAATAACAACATCATGAAAAAAACATTTTTAATACTTACAACAGCAATGAGTTTCATGTTCTTTAGTTGTGCCAATAACACAAGCAAAGATACAGAGCACGAACATGAAGACATGGAAGAACATGCAGAACACCACCACGATTCAGAAGAAGATTCCGAAACCATCGAACTCAATAACGGAGAAAAATGGAAGGTAAATGAGGAAATGAAACCATTTATTATCAATGGTGAAGCATTGGTAGAAAAATATATCAATGAAAACAGCACTGACTATAAAAAACTTGCCAAAGACCTTGATGGACAAAACCAAAATCTGATTAAGAGTTGCACAATGGATGGCAAAAGCCATGATGAATTACACAAATGGTTGCATCCACATTTAGAATTAGTCAAAGAATTAGAGGAAGAAGATGATAATGCAGAAGCAATAGCTTTGATTCATAAGATTCATGCTTCTTATTTGGAGTTTCACCAATATTTTCAATAACAGATTAATTCACAACAGCTCTTGGACAATCTTAATATAGACAACTATTTAGATACGCACTATATTCAGCGCAGTAATTGGCTGAGAGCTGCAGTTATGGGAGCAAATGACGGAATTATTTCGGTCACTAGTCTTTCCATCGGTGTAGTGAGTGCCGGTGCAGATCATCAATCTATTATTTTGGCAACACTTGCAGGTGTTGTTGCGGGTGCATTGTCTATGGCGGCAGGAGAATATGTTTCTGTGAGTTCTCAAACCGATATTGAAAAAGCAGATATCGAAAGAGAAAGAAAAGAGTTGGAAGAAATGCCCGAACTCGAACTGAAAGTACTCGCTCAGATTTACGAAAAGCGGGGTATGAAAAAAGAAACTGCACTACAAGTAGCAAAAGAGTTGACCGAGTATGATGTGCTTGCCGCACACGTGAGAGATGAATTGGGAATCAATGAAATGAACCAGGCAAACCCTTTACAAGCTGCATTGGCCTCTGGAGCTTCCTTTATTGCGGGAGGTTCTCTACCCTTATTAGTAGCAATTTTTGGAACCATACAACATCTTGAAGTTTTGCTTTATGGAATAACCATCATAGCATTAATAATTTTGGGTGCTGTTTCGGCAAAAGCAGGTGGAGCTAAGATCGGTAAAGCAATTCTGCGCATTGTTATTTGGGGAACTATCGCGATGGGATTGTCTGCATTAGTGGGATATGTTTTTGGTGTAAACATCTAAAATACAATTATTATGAACTCACAATCTAAATTTACATTTCTTCACAGACTCATTCATTGGATATTAGCAATAGCTGTTTCTATTCAATTTGCTACAGGTTTTCTGAGAATGGAATGGATGGGAAAAAAGGCGGTAATGAACGCTTTTGAACAAAATGGCATTGAGGCAAGCAAAGACCAAATGAAAGCAGTTTATAAGACATTGCGAGAGCCGATGTGGCAATGGCATGAGGTTTTTGCCCACGTAGTCATTTTTGCATTTTTAGCAAGAATAATTTATATGCTGGTTAAAGGAATTCGTTTCCCCAATCCTTTTAAAAGCAATATTTCACTCAAAGAAAGATTTCAAGGACTGACTTATGTTTATTTCTATGCTTTTATTGCAGTTCAGGCATTCACAGGTATTTGTCTCGAAAAAGGCTTTCTTGCTTCATATAAAGAAGGAATTGAAGACATTCATAAATTGGGGATTTGGTGGTTTCCCATCTTTATTTTACTACACTTAGCAGGTGTTTTGCTTGCAGAGCATTCCCAAAAGAAAGGAATAACCTCTAAAATGATAGGGGGAGAATAGAGATTTATATTTCTATAAGGATTGAGATTCAACGAGTAAATCCGGAGCAAAAAAGGCTTTGTTTTAGTATCTTTGCATCGTATAAAAAATAGAACAAAATGGCAGAAAAAGTAGAATGTTTAATTATTGGTTCAGGTCCGGCCGGCTACACAGCAGCAATTTATGCAGCAAGGGCAGACTTGAAACCCGTTCTTTACGAAGGACTTCAACCCGGAGGTCAGTTAACTATTACCACAGAAGTAGAGAACTTCCCCGGATATCCTGATGGGGTTATGGGACCGGAAATGATGAATCAGTTTAAAAAACAAGCTGAAAGGTTGGGTACCGATGTGCGTTATGGAATTGTAACAAAAGTTGATTTTACCGGACCTATTCACAAAGTATGGGTTGATGAAAAAACAGAAATTCATTGTGAAACAGTCATTATTTCAACCGGTGCTTCTGCAAAGTGGTTGGGATTACCTTCTGAACAGAGACTCAACGGAAATGGAGTTTCTGCCTGTGCAGTCTGTGATGGTTTTTTTCACAAAGGAAATGATGTAGCTATTGTTGGGGGCGGAGATACAGCCGCAGAAGAAGCTACGTATCTTGCCAAGTTCTGTAACAAAGTTTATATGATTGTTCGTTCTGAACTCAGAGCATCTAAAGCAATGCAGCACAGAGTAAAATCTATGCCCAATATTGAAGTTTTGTTACACACAGAAACAGATGAAATATTAGGTGAGCATGCTGTAGAGGCAGTAAGAGTGAAAAACAGAAAAGACGGCTCAACACGAGAAATGCCTATTTCAGGTTTCTTTATTGCAATTGGTCATACACCTAACACAGATATATTCAAAGGCTGGATAGATATGGATGACCAAGGGTATATCAATACTATTCCGGGCACATCCAAAACAAATGTACGAGGAGTATTTGCAGCCGGAGATGCCCAAGACAAACATTATCGTCAGGCTGTTACAGCAGCAGGCAGTGGTTGTATGGCCGCTCTTGATGCTGAACGATATTTGGCAAATGTTAAAAGCGGTGTTGCAGCAGAATAAAAAGAAAAACAATTCGATATAAGATTTAAAGCGAAGAGCCGTCAATCTTGACGGCTCTTTTGTTTTGTGCCCGGGACAAGATTCGAACTTGCACACTCGTAAGAGCACCACCCCCTCAAAGTGGCGTGTCTACCAATTTCACCACCCGGGCTGCTTTTAGCGGGTGCAAATATAACCCGAGATTTCAAATATTTTTGTCGCCTGATGAAGAGACAACTTTCTTTTTTTCTTTTCCATTTTTTTACAATTCTCTTTGGAGCAGCAATTGCCAGATTGGTGTTCTTAATCAGAAATATTCATTTTGCAAACAATGGTTTTGAAACCGTAGCTGCCTTTTGGCACGGAATACCGCTCGATCTTTCGGTTGCTGCTTATACATTTATTCCGGCTCTTATTCTTTTTAATCTGCTTAAAACAAAACAGTATAAAAAAACATTAACCGCTTATTATCTGACAATTCAAGGATTTGCTTTCTTGGTAAATTCTTTGGATGCAGAATTGTTCAAACATTGGGGCTCAAGACTTAATATGGTGGCTTTGTTTTATTCTGAACACCCGCAAGGCGCAATGGCATCTGTTGACCTATCAATAGTTTTGTTCTTTTTGATTTCATTCGTTGCACAACTTCTTTCTTTCTTTTTTATTCTTAAAATAATCCTCAATTATTTTGTTAAGATGTTAAATGATGAGCATAAATTTTCTTGGTTAAGCAGCTCTGCAATTTTGCTACTATTGATCTTGTCGGCTTGGATGATGAGAGGCGGAACGGGTAAAGTACCTATCAATCAAAGCAGGGTGATATATTCCTCCAATCCATACTTAAATGCAGCTTCCATTAATGGACTTTGGAATTTGTTTTATTATTTAATCAACAAAGAAAACCATGTTAAATATGATGATTATAGAGTAGTTGACGAAAGTGAATTAAAAGATTATTTGGAGAAAATGTCAGAAACCGGCAATCCGCTTAGCCCACCCTTATTTGAAACTACACAAAAACCCAATATTATTTTACTTGTGATGGAGAGCCTTTCCGCAGAAACCTTTAGAGGAATTGGGGGCGTGTACGATTGGTCACCGGAATTAAACAAGTTGATGGACAGTTCTTTTGTGTTTTCAAAGTTATATGCAAGCGGCAACAGAACTGATAAGGGACTTGCAGCACTCATAAGCGGATTTCCGGCACAACCTACAACTTCAATTCTTTTAGAACCCGAAAAATCCGCTGCACTACCCTCCGTTTCTTGTCTACTTTCTGAGAATGAGTATCAAAACATCTTTGTCTATGGCGGGGATATTTCCTTTGCCAATATGGGATACTATCTGAAGAACTGTTGTTTCGACAAAATCATAGATAAAAATAATATTTCTTCAAAAACTGCAAGAGGTTCTTGGGGCTATCATGACCAGGATATTTTTGCAGAACTTAAAACCCGGCTCTCATCTCAAAAACCAACCCAACCTTTCTTTATTACTTCTCTTAGCTTGAGCGTACACGAGCCTTATGATATACCAAAAAAGGACAATGTCAACAGCAAAATGGAAGCAGCTTACAGATATTCGGATAGTTGTGTAATTGATTTTGTCAATTGGTTTAATAAAACCGAATACTATCAAAATACAATACTCATTATTACCGGTGACCATGGAAGAGATTTGGATATTGACTATGGACAGTTTTTTGCAAAACAAAAGTTTCATATTCCCGCTATAATTACAGGGGGTGCGTTGAATAGTTTTTATAAAGGGAAAAAAATACAAAACATTGTTTCTCAAACCTCATTAATGCCATTTATTTTACAGAATTTGAATATTTCGATTGGGTCTTTTTCGTTTTATCAAAACCCCTTATCCAAACAGTCCTTTGCAATCTATTTTTTTGATAATGGATTTGGATTGATTGCCAAAGATAAATTTGTAGCTTGGGACAATATCAACCGCGATATCACTACGTTTGAGCCAAATATCTTACCTGTTGAGGATTTTGCAGATGAAGCAAAAATTGGACGTATTTATCAGCAAATAGTTATGAACAAATTTTTTAATTTAAACAGAAAATAGCTTAACTTTGTCGTTCCAAAAAAGCATGAAAGTGAGAATTATGCCTAGGCTAAAAATTAAAAAGAAATTACTTCCTATACTCCTTATAGGCTTATTGATTGCACTTAATATTTTTGCCTTTAATTTTACAAAATCATATTTCTCAAAAGATGGTTATCAGGAGGTAGAAGTTTTGACAGAATCAAAACAGAGCAAAAACAAATCTTTTCATTTGCTTGTGTGGACTTATGAACTTTTTAAAAGTTTCCGAAATATGAATAATCACTAGCCGTGTATTCATTTTCCCATAATTCAATTTTTTCATCTCTACAGAATTTCCAGAAATTCTTTTTTAAGCACAAACTTTATAGGCTCATATTTTGGGTAATATTCTTTTTAATTATTATTCGCGTAATTGGTACTAATGACGGATTAGAAAAGAGCTTACTTCCTGCAGTTTTTTTTACTGCAATTCATTTTGTGGCATCTTATATCAATATTTATGTTTTTATCCCTTTCCTTCTCTATAAACGCAGATATCTATATTATTTAATTGTTACAGGTTTGACAATTCTATTTTTTTGTTTCCCGTTGGCAATCCTCACTAATACTTTTTTTCTTAACAATGAATTTCTTGCTGCAAATATTTGGACTCCCATGTTTTTCTTCATTAATTCTATGTATTTGCTACTCACGGTTTCATTTACATCATTTTTCCATATTTTTTCAGAATGGTATAGAAGAGATATAGAAAATAAAGCATTGCAAGAACTTAATACCCTCAATGAACTAAAATATTTAAAAGCACAAATTAACCCACATTTTTTATTCAATATTCTGAACAGCCTCTATGCTTTGACTCTTAATAATTCTAAAAAAGCACCGGAAATTGTAATGAGCCTCTCAAATATTTTACGATATCTGTTATATGAATCAAGCGAAGCCAGAGTGCCTCTAGAAAAGGAAATAGCTTATCTAAACGACTTAATAAATATAGAAAAAATTAGAATTGGAGACAGAGTGTCAGTAAACTTTATAGTAGAGGGGGATACAACTGACATAATGATTGAACCATTTTTGTTTATTAATTTTCTGGAAAATAGCTTTAAACATGGTGTCAATTCACAAACTTATGATTCATGGATAAACATTAAATTAGCAGTTGAAGAAAATAATAACAAACTTCGTTTTGAAATTGAAAACTCAAAACCGAACGAAGATTTAACCAATAAAAACGAAAGAGTTGGAGGATTAGGACTTCAAAACATAAAAAAAAGACTAACATTGCTCTACCCAAACAAGCATAAATTAGACATAACAGAAAAAGACGGCACATATTCTGTTGTGTTAACAATAGATTTAACCTAAATTAATAAAACATCATGGAAAAAGTAAAATTGATTCTTGTTGATGATGAACCATTGGCAACAGAAGTATTAAATTCACACATCTCAAAATTTCCGCATCTGGAGGTTATAGGAAGATTTAGAAATACTCAAGAAGCGTTTGATTTTATTGAAAACAATAGTACGGATGCTATTTTTCTTGACATTCAAATGCCACACGAAACCGGATTGGAGTTTCTCAAAAAGATTGAGAGTAAAAGAATTCCCGTCATTTTTGTAACAGCATATCCTGAACATGCTGTAGAAGCCTTTGACCTTGAGGCTTTGGATTATATGGTAAAGCCCGTTTCTCTTGACAGATTCAGAAAATCAATCGAAAGATTGGAAGAGTTCTTAAAGATAAAAAAATCAAAAGAGGAGGACAATACAAAATTAGAGGATGGACATATCTTTGTTAAAGCTGATTTTAAGTTCGTTAAACTCAACTTTGAAGATATACTCTTTATTGAGGCTTTTGCGGACTATGTGAAAATTCATATCCCGGAGGATAAGCGCATAATTACCCTTCAAACCATGAAAAAGATGGAGGCAACGTTGCCACAAGACAAATTTGTTAGAGTTCATCGTTCTTTTATTGTTGCAATTAACAAAGTTACCTCCTTGTCCGGCACTTATGTTACCATTGGAAACAAACATATACCAATCGGAAAGAACTATAAAGATTCTTTCTTGAAGGTTATGAACCAGAACAATTTCTTAAAGTAAATGGAAAGAAAGAAAGCCATTGAGGCTTTTGGAAAACTTTTGGACATCATGGATGAACTGCGTGAAAAATGTCCATGGGACAAAGAACAGACCATAGCATCTATTCGCCACCTTTCTATTGAAGAAGTTCATGAACTCTCAGATGCAATCATAGAAAATAATCCTGAAGAGATTAAGAAAGAAGTTGGTGATTTATTATTACATATTGTGTTCTATGGAAAAATTGCAGATGAACTAAAGTGGTTTGATACAACCGATATTATCAATGCGTTATGTGATAAACTTATCCGAAGACATCCACATATTTACGGAGATGTGCTAGTAAATAATGCAGATGATGTTAAACACAATTGGGAACAAATCAAACAAAATGAAAAAAAATCAAATGATTCAAAGTCATTTTTGTCCGGAGTGCCATCCTCAATGCCAAGTTTGATTAAGGCTCTGAGAATGCAAGAAAAAGCAGCACAAACCGGTTTTGATTGGAACAAAAAAGAGGATGTGCTTGCCAAAGTTTGGGAAGAATGGGAGGAGTTTAAGAACGCAGTAGACAAGCAAGAAAAAGAAGCGGAGTTTGGAGATTTTTTATTTTCGTTAGTAAATTTTGCTCGATTCGAAGGAATTAACCCGGATGATGCATTGGAGGCAACCAACCAAAAATTCAAAAAACGTTTTGAATACATTGAATCCAAAGCACGAGAGAATGGATTGAAATTAGACAATTTGACTTTACATGAAATGGACGTTTGGTGGAATGAAGCTAAGAAGTTATAACCCGACAATTACCAAATTTAATTTTGGTTACTTCAAAATAAAAAAGGGTGACCAATCCACCCTTTTTTATTAAATGAAGATATAAGTATCAGGTCTTAATGAACTTAAATGCATATTGCCTACCATCTATATTAATGGTAATATAATATATGCCCTGTTTATAATCTTTAACATTGAACTGAAAAGTTTGCTCATTTGATTTAATTTCAAAGTCTGTTATTGTTGCTCCTTGAACATTCATAATCTTAATTTTCTTCGGTGAGTTTAAAAGATTGTATTGCAATTCTGCAAAGTTCAGCGTTAGAAAATCAGAGGTTGGATTAGGATAAATTACAATATCATTACTCTTCATTGTTGAAGTATTAATATCAGTAATTGGTGTTAAAGCTTGCTGTCTGAGAATATCCTTATCGCATATGGTTACAGGTACAGTACTAGGATCTACATCACAGTTGCAAGGAGTGCCTACATTACAAGCAGCCCATGCCTTACATGTTTCTCTATACTCATTAGAACATCTTCCAAATATTTTTTCAGCTGCATAAACCCATGCATCTCTATTTGATCTAAAGTCTGTACCGGGACCAACTAATTTATTGTCAATAACATAATGAACAATTTGAATTGCACTATCGATAGTAATACCAGTTACGTTAATATTTAATTGAGTGCCACCATTTGCCAACAGATAGAAACAATAATTCTGAACAGATGCATTATGATGAAACAGTTGATTAATGTCTAAATTATACCAAGCATTGGGTTCCATATAGTATGTTGGATAAGAAGGTTGAGGAGGTGCTATTCCGTTGGATGTTGTTTTGGGTGGATTTAGTTTTGGGTTCTGAATATTCCTAACTCTATCCTCTGTACAGTCCTCACCTACAGTCCAGTTTCTGGTATAACCAAAGAAATACCTTTCTGTTAAGAAGCCAAAAATATCAGCATAGCTTTCTAATAAAAATCCTTCTTCATTCTGCGGACTCATATTTGTACAATAGTAAATAACGTTATGTGCAAATTCATGACCAATAACATCGGCACCGGCACAGAAACCTTTATCCATAAATCCTGTCATTATATAATCTGCATTAGGGTCACTATAATCACTTCTTGCACCATAAGTTAAGACAGCATCAGCTATTACTTTTATTGACTTGTTTTTATTATCACTTCCGTATCTTTTCCATGTTTCGCGCCAATAATTACCTGCAACCATAACTGCCCAATGTGATGCAGTGGCTGCCCAGTGTGAGTTGTTCCAGTCATCATCTTTATCACTAGGCAGATTAGTTGTCTTCCAATCCCTTTCTCCCCATGATTCTTTCTCTCTTGTTTTAATCGTCAAATCATGGTCAGTAGTTTCTAAATAATGCTTATTTCTTGAACTTATATATCTAGTATCAATATATTGATTTCCATAATATAAGTGATTAAAAAAACCATCTACCCATGTATTCCTTTCTTTTACTACTTCGCCTGTTTGAGCATCTATATAAATATGCTTTGATATAATGGGGGAGTCCAATGATACTATCTTAAATTTCCATGCAAGTTTGTAGCTACTAGGTACGATAGAGTCCTTTACTCGTGCCCATATCAACTCTCCTGTGGGATAGTATGGAATACCGGGAGTTGCTGAATCAAATCTCCAATAGCCTGAAAACGAATCATCCTGCCATGCATAAACTCGCTCGGAACCGGTGTATTCAATAGCCTTTCCTAGAGCCAAAGTTTCGGAATAAACAATATTTACCGGTTTATCTAAGCCTACACAAAATAATCCGTTAGATAGAATTACACTGCTGTCTAAGCTATGCTCAATATAGTATGCGTCTTCTACTAGGATATTTTTGTAGTATTGAGCATATTCATCATGAAGGATTACAGTTATTGAGTCTTCCCAAGTTCTTTTTAATACCATCTCATCGTCATCAGACAAACCCATTTCGGGCTTATTTGAAACAACAATATAACCTCTATATAAAGAGTCACATTTCCACCTTATAAATCCTGTGGCTTTTATCTCCAATGCTTTATCTATCATTGGAGAACTAATTGGATTATAAAAATCAAAAAAGGGAGGAGGAGGTTGTGCATTGGCAGTTACCCCTAATGTTAGCAATAAAATAAGAGACTTTAGTTTTTTTAAGTGTTTCATAATGTAGTTTTTTTAGTTAAAAATTGTCTTTAAAATATTAATTAATTGCGATAGGCTTTTCATAAACCCAAGACAAAATTCACATAGAAATTTCTATTGATAGCAACCAAAGTTTTCATCCGATGTTGATATTGCTCTCAACTATAAACCTCAAATCAGCCCATTCATAGATTAATGGACGCTTAAAAATGAGTTTATGAGAAGGGGTATTTATATTTAAAAAAATAGGAATTTTATAGCCACTTTTTTCTCTTAAAAAAAAGAAGCATCCCAATGACTATCAATGACATAAGGCACCAAATCATATAATATCCATAGCGCCATTCTAATTCAGGCATATTATGAAAATTCATGCCATAAACGCCCACAATAAAGGTCAGTGGAATAAAAATAGTTGAAATAATGGTTAGCAATTGCATAATCCTATTCATTTTTATGCTCAATCCGGATAAGTAAATATCCCTCAAACTAGTGTTTAGCTCTCTATAATTTTCCAGCAAATCTATAATTCTAATTACGTGGTCATATGCATCTGTCCAAAATCTTTGTGTCTCGGGTTCAATCAATGTTGAGTTACTTCTTTGTATCTGACTAATTGCTTCTCTAAGTGGAAAAACATATCTTCTAAAAGATAGCAATTCTGTTTTCATTGAATGAATCTTCTCTAAATTGCTTTCGTTTGATTCGGTAAAAAGAGAATCTTCCAAATCCTCGATTCTAACACCAAGATTCTCAATAAAAACAAAATAATGGTCTATAATCAAGTCTGCCAAGACATACAATAAATAATCAGCTCGGTGAGATCGCACACCACTGCTTGTTTTTCTCAATCTTTCAAATACAGGTTCAAAAATATCAGTTGGTTTTTCCAAAAAAGAAATGACAAACCCTTCACCCATTACTAGAGTAATTTGCTCTCCTTCAATGCTCATTTCATTGTTTTCTGAATCATATAGCCTTAACATCAAAGAAATACGATTTTCAAAATCATCAAACTTTGGTCTTTGGTCTGTGTTAATGATATCTTCCAACAAAAGAGGGTGCAGATTAAAAATCTTTCCGATGTCTCTCAAAAGCTCAATATCATTTAATCCGACAACATTCATCCAAAACAATTTTTCTTTTGTTTTCTTTGGCAATTCTGATAGAGAATGAATATGCTTCTCCTCAATGGATTCTTGATTATATAAGAAATAACTCAGCCTGGATTCTGCTTGCGAATTGTCGTTTTGACGAATGAGGCTTCCCGGAGGCAGCCCCGGCTTTCTTTTCAGATGCTTCTTAATCAATTTCTGCCTGACCACTCGTTTGCGCATAGATATCTATAGGCAAATGTATAATGTTTTTTGACTTTGTCAGGGCTGGAAGATAGAATAGGTTTTAGTATTCTTAAAATACTCCAAACTACTCATTCACTAATTATACTCTAACTAAAAAAACTTAGAAAAAAGATTCAAAAGAAAAAATACGGAGAATATCAGTTTGGAACTAAATCCAATCCATTCCCAAAGCAAAACTGGTAACGGTGGGTGGCAAAGCCATCCAAAAAATCTCAGGAAGGAACATCAGAAGTAGAGCTAATACAGATAGTGATACAAGAAATAGAACCCAATATACTCCTTTGCTTTTTGCTATTTTTTCTGCTGACATAATAGTTACTTTTATGAGAGTGCGAATTAAAGCATTTTTGAATTGAAAAACGACAAATGATTTTTGATATTTTGTAAAAATCGCCTATTTACTCAATACATCTCTCAGTGCAATCCCTATAAAATTTAAAGATACCACCAGCATCATAATAGCAAACCCCGGCACCAATGCAAGATATGCTTTGCCTAAAAGTATAAATCCATAATAATCATTGATCATGATACCCCAACTTGGTGTTGGGGGTTTGACTCCCAACCCCAAAAAACTCAAGCCGGCTTCTAACAAAATTGCAGAGGCAAAATTGGCTGCACAGATTACAATCACTGAGCCTGCTACATTGGGTAGAATATGTCGAAACAGAATACTAAAATCTCTTACTCCCAATAGCTTGGCTGCTTTGATATATTCTTTCTCTTTGATACTGATAACTTCTCCGCGTACGACCCTTGTTAACTCCACCCAACTACTCAATCCTATGGCAACAAAAATTTGCCAGAATCCTTTACCTATTGCAAAACTAATTGCAAGTACCAGCAGCAATGTAGGTAATGACCATATTACACTTGCTAACCACATAATGAGTTTGTCAGCCCATTTGCCGTAATATCCTGCAATCAACCCTAATGAAACACCCATTATAAGTGAAATAAGTACGGCAATAAAACCAACGGATAACGAAATTCGAGTACCCAATAACAAACGGCTAAAAACATCTCTGCCATAGTTGTCTGAACCTAAATAATAAGTAAACGAGTGATGAGATGTTTTTGAATCTTGACTTTGTAAACCCTCTGCAACCAGAAATGATGCAGCATCTGCTTTATCATACCATAGATAGAATGAGTCAGCTTTGTCTTCTCTTCTATTATAAACTTTATAATTAGCAGTTTGTGGGTTTCCAAAGATAATTTTGGAGAAAGAAGAAACTCGATTATCGTTTTCGGGTCTGGGATTATATAGCATTACTTTACTCATGGGTTTGAGAAAGGCTGCTTGCAAATTGATTCTGTTGGCAAGTGGGGAATTGTCAGGTGTAATAACATAACCCAATATCGCGATAATAAAGCAAACAAATACCCAAATAATACCGAATAGCCCTAGTCGGTGTGAAATCAATTGTCTGAATACACTCTTTTTATTTTGAACCGGACTCGGCATGCTGCTTAGTTTTGGGTTTCATTTCGTACTTTGCATGATATAAATCCAATGCAGTAAGAATAGCTAAGAAACTCCACAAAGGAACACTAATTTTATCGTATTCAGAATAGTTGTTAATGAAGCCATGAATATAATATGTGAACAAGCCCATTGTGATAGCAATTGCCATGATTCTGACCCAATCTTCTTTGGCATTTCTGTATAGTTTCATACCGATATAGATTGAAGACATAAAAAGTCCTAAGACTAGAATTAAACCAATATAACCCATTTCAGAAAGTACCATAAAATACTCACTATGAGCATTGCCAAGTGTTCCGGCATTGGTGCTGATAATTGTCAAATCTTCCGGACGTTGATAAGGTGCATATTGAAATGTATATGTATAGGGTCCAAAACCAAATACCGGCTTTTCTTTTACCATAGCAATGGCGCACTTCCAACGGTTGATTCTTTCCAAATTGGAAGGGTCGGTTGAGATGTTAGATACCGATTTCATATTTTCTTCTATGTTTTCGGCCGAATCATGTTTGTTTCGTGATAGTTTTTCCAAAATTGATTCTTGATTCCAAAGGATGAAGCTAATGCAGATAATAACCAAAGAAAGTAATTGCTTGAACGACAATCTGTTAATAACCAAAAAGGCAAAACCTGACATTGCGAAAATGCTTACCCAAGTAGCGCGGGTATATGAAAAAAGAATACCAAACAAAAACACAACACAAAGCGCACCAAAGATAAATCTCCAAAATATAGCAATCTTTAACTTCTGACCATAAACTGAAAAAACAAATAGTATAGGAACAAAGAGCGCGATGAAAGCTGCATAGCTTCCATGGTCACTGAAGAATGGTCTCATGATTGTGTAAGAATGGATCCTAACAAATCCCTCACTCCCATGGCGAATTAGCGTATAAAACACCATGATAGTACCTCCAATAATCATGGCATATAATATTTGTTTTATTCTTTTGGAATCAGAAAGATTAGGCGCAAGAAAAAACAGAAAAATAGAAATAAACCAAAGTTTAGCAGTGAATGATTTCAATGATACAAAAATCATTGTGCTCGTTAAGGTTGTAATAAAATACCAAATTAAATAAATCACTGCAAAAAAGACGATGGGGTGTTTGATAAACCCTACATTCCATTCAGATTTGATAAAAAAACGAACCAAGAGTATCCCAAAAAAGAATATCATCATGGGTTCGGTAGGTAGAGCCAAGCCAAACCCCCCGCCAATATTGTTATACTGAAT
This sequence comes from Bacteroidota bacterium, assembly GCA_024103355.1. Taxonomy (GTDB): domain Bacteria; phylum Bacteroidota; class Bacteroidia; order NS11-12g; family UBA955; genus JALOAG01. Next base: position 50,172 of record JAGFIU010000010.1, on the reverse strand, counting down.
AGATAGAGGCACTAGTCCGGCAATAATGATAGTGTAGGTTATCGGATAGCTAAATACTAACCAAATCGCAATCAGAACAAGCGGAATGATAGAGATTTCTGGAAACCCAAATATAAAACCGGCAACCGGTACAAGTCCTAATATAGTACCAAATACCACAATCCAAATAGGACTTATATGTGAATTGAGCTTCTCCAAAAGCACAATTTAGTTAGGTTTTGAGTCAGTGGGAACACCTTTACTTTTTATCTTTTCGACAAAAGCAAATACAATAGAAGTACTTATAAACGCAACCAATAAACTGATTAATACAATTAACCACCTAACAGGATAAGATTTCTTCTCTGCAGGTGTTGCATCACTAACCCTAAATTGGTTGGTCATAGTTTCCTCAACATCAACCCTTGCGCGGTCTAATTTGGCTTTGATATCACTGAGTTTTTCTTCTTCTAATTTAATTTTTTCAACAATTGAGAGATACATGCCCCCAAATTCAACAAGCTTAGATTGCCTTTCCAATAAATCATCAACAACTTTTTGCCCTGTCTTCATTTTACTATCTCCTTTTAATGCACCTCCACCTGCAATTATTAAAGCTTCTTGGATAGACTTGGACTGTTCTTCGTAGTTAACCACACCTTCATGACCCAATTCTTGCATTTGTTTGTGAAGCCCATCAATCATTGCTTGTTTTTCTTCATAGGCTTTCTCAATTATATGCAAAGCGGGTATTGCTCGCTCGAGGTTGATTTGTGAACGTATGGTATCGTAGAGATTTGCCATTACAGTTGCAATGTTTGCTGCCATCTGAGGATTTTCATCCAACACATCTATACGGATTGATAGATATCGAGTTCTGCTGACTTTGATATTTGCATCCAATTTTTTTTCTAATAAGGTATAAGGATATTTATCTTTCTTTGGGTCTATATTATAGTGATTCATTAGGTCAAAATGTCCAACCAATTTGTCACGTAATTTGCTTGACTGCAAGATTTGCAGAGCCTTTTCAGCTTCCTCTTCAGCTCCAAACTCAAGCGCATCTTGCGCTCTTTCTCCTCTCTCTGGGAGTAATGCTTTTGATATTGAATTTGTAGTTGCAGGATAGAAAACAACCGTTGATTTGTATTTGGGTGTAATAAAGGATGGTCCTGAAAATACTGATGCCAAAACAATGGTTACAAAAGATACAATAGCTAACGGAACTTTCCAACGCCAAAGAAAGTCTATAATCTCTCCAAAACTCAGAATGTTGTTGTCTTTATTACTCATATTCATTTTTGAAAAATAGAACGCGAAAATAGTTTTTATATTTAGCCTTGTCTTAATTTTTTTAGTTGAGAGAAATTGAAGAGTTTAAAAATAAAAGTAAGAAAACCCGTAATTCCTAATGTACCTATTCCAAACCAAAACAAGTTTGTATGAATGATTTCGTCTAATATCCATGCCGTCAGCCAAATAATTAATCCCACAACAATCAACTTACCAATTAAATACAAATTTGCAGCATCAGGTTTCGGGAAAAATTTTTTGGTTAGTAAGATTGAGAAAATCATAACAGAGATTTGAGTAATAAACACTGCTTTTGCAGCACCCAATGCTCCTTGAACCGGTATCATTATTAGACTGGCGAAAGTCAGGATTATCAATGCGGTGCCTGTTGCATAAATCAATTCTTTAATATAATTTCCGGCAGTTAGCAAGGAACCCAAGACCAATGAAATTGACATAGGTAAGTATGCAACCATTAACCACATAAAAATTGATGCAGAGTACAGCGTATCTTCAATATTGTCTGTTGGATAGAGTATATCCATGATTTCTGCTCCCTTTTGAATAGCAATAACTGCTAGCCACAGACCGGGAATAAGGACAAATTTTAATACGAGATTAAGGATAGAACGAAAATCTTCCTTTTTTGCTAATTGCCTCGAAAAAATAGGGAGTAACATACCTGTAAACAACATGGCATACATTCCGGAAGCGTCTAGAAAACGAAAACTATGCGCATATATCCCGGCTTCATAATTGGCATTACTTGGGTTTAGGTGACTGATAAATATAACATCTAAACGAGTATAGAAATTCATTATAAGGGTTAATATGGCAAAAGGTAAGTTTGCTAAAAATAAAGCTCTAAATTTTGAAAAATCCGGTATCGTTATGCTTGTCAATGCCTTTCTCTGAATACAAATACCAACAACAAACAACAATCCGATTGATAAAGCTGCGGTTTGAAAAAGTACAAATTCCTTAAGTCCAAAATAAGATTGTAAACTACTGGAAAACAAAAAAATACCACAACCAATACCGGCTATCGTTCTATCGAGTACAGATATTACTGCCTCAATTCTAAATAAGTGTAATCCGGCCAACGTACTTCTAAAGAATAAAATCCATGAATTTAATACTTGATTTAACCCGATTGCCAATAACCAGAATGAGTCTAGACCGTTTATTAGCCCTGCTTGCCAAACAAAGACCATATAGATAACACTCAATAAAAGCTTTATCCATAGTAATCCGGGTGTGCCGGTATGCAAGAACCCCCTGTTTTCAGCAACCTGTCGGGTTTGATAGTTATGCATTCCAATATCAAGTAAGACAATAAACAAAAAAGTAAAATTAAAATGAATCAAGTACTTACCATATATCTCTAAACCCAAATGATTTTGTACTTCTCTATCTATCAAAAAAATCCATAATGGCTTTACTAGCCAATTTAGACCTTGGAAAACAATAGAATCTCTAAGAAAATGTCGCTGGGTTGACATTGCTGACAAAAGTCCGATATATTGATTGATTTACAAATTTTTTGAACATAAAATTCTAATGCTACGATATTTTACAATTTGTCTTGGATTTGATTTAAAAACGTTTCATACTTTTGCTAACATGTATTTTCGCTTCATAACTCTTAGTTTTCTTGCTCTTATCATCACTTCCGTACAGTCTTTTTCTCAAAAGATAAAGATAAAAAACACGCTTAAAATTTCATATTATAATCTGAATAACCTTTATGACACTATTGCCAATAACAACCACGATGACACAAGCTATACACCATTAGGAAAATATGGATGGAACACCGATAAGTACTTTTCCAAGCTCAATAATTCTGCTAAAGTAATCAGCTCTTTGCACGATAGCTTGGGTGCTGATTTGATTGGAATTGCAGGAGTAGAGAACGAGCAAGTTGTGAAGGATTTGATTGCAACCTCGAACTTGTCAAAAATGAGATATCAATATGTTTTTTCAAAGGGCGAAAAGAGAGACGGATTGAGTATGGCAATTTTATACAAACCCAAAAAAGTAAAAGTGCTTTGGGATAGCATTTTCACTTTGACCGGAACTAAAAAACCATGGGAAAAACCTGTTATGAGTGGTTTTCATGTCAAGGTTAAAGCCAAAAATGAGCTCTTTGATATTGTGTTGATTGATTTTCCTAATCCGTTTGAAACTGTCAATGATGACTACCTACCACTCAGAATTAATGCTTTGAATGCCTTATCAGTTTATTTAAAAAAACAGAATCTTTTTGATGGAGAAAGAACGGTTGTATTGGGAACATTCAGCATGGTGCCTCAAGAATCTTTGTTTAGTTTACAATTACAAACATCACATCCTGATTCAACTACTTTTAGATACCAAAAGCTTGTCCCATTGGCTCTTTTTTGTGATACTGCAAAGGGTACTTTTTTCAAAGATAGAGTGCCCTACCAATTTGATCAGGCACTTATCTGCAAAGGACTTTACAGAAATCCAAAAGGTTGGCAGTTTCTAAAGGGGTCTTATAAAATATACTCCCCCGATTGGATGCTTCACCCGGAAAGAATCCATACCGGACATCCTTATGATAATTTCTTTAATAACAAATGGATAGGCGGATACAGCAACCATTTTCCAATCTCTTTTATATTGGTTTATGCTAAGAAAAGAAAAGAGGTTAATTAACCGCGAACTCAGTTGGCTCTCTTTTAATGCAAGGGTGTTGCAAGAAGCAGCAGACCCACGTGTTCCTCTATTGGAAAGGCTTCGATTCTTGGGAATTTTTTCTAACAATCAAGATGAATTCTTTAGAGTTAGGGTTGCAACAAACCGAAGGATGTTACTGGTAAAAAAGGGAGATTTTGATACTATTGCAAACAAAGACGAGATAAAAAAAACACTCCAACTTGTTCAAAGAGAGGTAGTTAGTCTACAAAAAGAATACGACAATATTTTTTATAATCTTATTGAGGAACTCAAACGACAACGCATTTTCTGGATAGATGAAAAAAAACTGAACCAACTCCAAGAACAGGAAGTCAAACGTTATTTTAAAGAAGAAATTCTTTCGCATCTGTTTCCTGTTTTGTTGGATGAGAACAAGGATATACCACATTTGAAAGACTCCGCTATTTATCTTGCAGTCAGAATGACAAAAAGAAAAACAGCACAAACCCACTATGCAATTGTAGAAATTCCAACCAAAACCAAAGATAGATTTTATTTGTTGCCCACTCAGCAAGACGGGAATCGCTATATTCTTTTTTTGGATGATGTCATTCGTGCAAATCTGCGTTTGTTGTTTAGCATTTTTGATTATGATAATTATGAAGCCTATACAGTAAAGATTACCAGAGATGCAGAATTGGATATAGAATTGGCAGTTTCTGAAAACATGTACGATAAAATTAAGAGAGCGTTGAAACTTCGCAACCAAGGCGAATTGGTTCGATTTGTTTATGACAAGGAAATGCCAAAGGAAATGTTAAGGTTTTTTCTGAACAAATTGGGTTTGAGCAAAGAAAGTACTTTGCCCGGTCAGCGTTATCATAATTTCAAAGACTTAATGAAATTTCCCGTACCCAAAGGTTTGAACGAACTTCTTTATAAACCTTTTGAGCAACTGACTATACAAGATTTTGAAAGCTCAGGAAACCTCTTTGAGAAGATTTCAAGAAAAGATTATTTGCTCACACATCCTTATCAGTCCTTTGATTATGTCATCCGTTTTCTCAGAGAATCTGCTCTTGACCCCAATGTGGACACTATTAAAATTGCTCTTTATCGCGTTGCAGAGTATTCTAATGTAGTAAATGCACTTATCAACGCTGCCAAAAATGGCAAAAGAGTTTTTGTGATGATGGAGTTGAAAGCAAGGTTTGATGAAGAATCCAACATATATTGGAGCAAAAAACTAATAGAATCGGGTGCAAAGGTGTTCTATGGCTATGAGAGGTTGAAAGTGCATGCTAAAACATGTTTGGTATATAGAAAGGAAAACAATCAAACCAAACTATATGCACATATAGGAAGCGGAAATTATAATGCCGTTACGGCAAAATATTATGTAGATCATGCACTCTTTACCTCAGATACCCGAATTACAACTGAGTTGGACGGGGTGTTCAATGCCATTGAGAACTATGAAGAATATAAACCTGAATTCAAATATTTACTTGTTTCACCCTACAACACACGTTCTTCCATCATAGAAAAAATTGATAGAGAGATTCAACACATTCGAATAGGCAAACCTGCATGGATAAGATTCAAGCTCAACAACCTAACCGACCCTTCTGTGATTGAAAAGCTCTATGAAGCTTCGCAAAAAGGAGTGAAAATTGAATTGATTGTGAGAGGTATCTGTTGTTTGATACCGCAAGTAAAAGGGTTGAGTGAAAATATTCAGGCTATCAGTATTGTAGATAGATTTTTGGAACACTCACGTCTGTATATCTTTTGCAATGATAATCGGTCAGAATACTATTTTGGAAGTGCAGACCTCATGCAACGCAATCTTGATAACAGAATAGAAGTAATTACTCCTGTATTTGACGAGACACTTCAAAACGAGTTGAACAGATTTTTTGAAATACAATGGCGAGATAATGTCAAAGCCAGAATCATTGATGCATCCCAGCACAATGAATATCGTATTCCTTTTGAACCTAAAATAAGGTCGCAGGAAAAAGTGTTTGGATTGTTGGGTAAGTAATGCATATTACAATTCGTGCCAACAAAAAAGCCCTGTTCTGGCGAACAAGGCTTTTCATATTATTAAATGTGTGCTATGATATTAGTATCCCATTCCGCCCATTCCCGGCATTCCACCACCCATAGGCGCTGAGCTTGCAGCATTTTCGTCAACTGCTTCAATCAATGCACATTCAGTGGTCAAAATCATACTGGCAACAGAAGCTGCATTCTCAAGGGCTACACGGCTTACTTTCGTAGGGTCTATAACTCCTGATTTAATTAGGTTTTCGAATTCTTCTGTGTGAGCATTGAATCCGAAATCATCTTTGCCTTCTTTCACTTTTTGAACAATGATTGAGCTCTCAAGACCTGCATTGGTCACAATCTGACGAAGGGGTTCTTCCAAAGCTCTTTTGATAATTTGGATACCGGTTGTTTCGTCATCATTAGCTCCGGTGAGTTTGTCAAGAACAGAGATAGCACGGATAAATGAAGTTCCGCCACCGGGAACAATTCCTTCTTCTACCGCAGCACGGGTTGCATGAAGTGCATCATCCACTCGGTCTTTTTTCTCTTTCATTTCAACTTCAGAAGCAGCACCAATATACAGAACAGCTACACCACCGGCCAATTTAGCAAGTCTTTCTTGTAATTTCTCGCGGTCATAGTCGCTTGTTGTAGCATCTATCTGAGCTTTGATTTGCTTTACTCTGCCTGCAATTTCTTCTTTATTTCCTGCACCATTCACAATCGTTGTATGTTCTTTGTCAATTGTGATTTTTTCTGCTTTTCCAAGGTCTGCAAGTGAAGCATCTTCAAGTTTTCTGCCTTGTTCCTCACTAATAACATTTCCCCCTGTCAAGATAGCAATGTCTTGTAACATTTCTTTTCTGCGGTCACCAAAGCCCGGAGCCTTAACAGCAGCAATTTTTAGAGAACCTCTGATTTTGTTTACTACTAAAGTTGCAAGAGCTTCTCCTTCTACTTCTTCGGATATAATCAAAAGAGGTTTGCCGGTTTGAACTACTTTTTCCAACACAGGAAGAAGGTCTTTCATGCTTGAGATTTTCTTGTCATAAATCAAGATAAGAGCATCTTCAAGTTCTGCTTCCATTTTGTCGGTATTGGTAACAAAATAGGGAGATAGATAGCCTCTGTCAAACTGCATTCCTTCAACAGTTTCAACAGTTGTGTTGGTTCCTTTTGCTTCTTCAACAGTGATAACACCATCTTTTCCAACTTTGTTCATCGCCTCTGCAATCAAGGCTCCGATTTCGTGGTCATTATTTGCTGAAATGGTGGCAACTTGTTTAATTTTATTATTGTCATCACCAACCTCTTTTGACATTTTTTTAAGTTCTGCAACAACCGCAGCAACTGCCTTGTCAATACCTCTTTTTACATCTATGGGATTTGCACCGGCTGCCACGTTTTTCAATCCGGTTGTTACAATTGCTTGTGCTAGAACTGTTGCTGTTGTAGTTCCGTCTCCGGCTATATCAGCGGTTTTGCTTGCCACTTCTTTCAGCATTTGCGCACCCATGTTTTGTGCGGGGTCTTTCAATTCTATTTCTTTTGCAACTGTAACGCCATCCTTGGTAATTTGTGGTGAACCGAATTTCTTGTCAATTACCACGTTACGACCTTTGGGTCCTAAGGTTACTTTTACTGCATTGGCAAGTTCATCAATCCCTTTTTTAAGGTTGTCTCTTGCATCTATGTTAAATTTAATTTCTTTAGCCATGTTTTTCTCTATTGATATAAGTGTTTAGATTTTAATTAGATAATAGCCAAAATATCAGATTCTCTCATAATCAGATAATCTTTGCCTTCGAGTGAAATTTCAGTACCGGAGTATTTTCCATAAAGTACCACATCACCCGATTTTACTGTTAGAGGCTCGTCTTTTTTGCCATTTCCTACAGCGACTATCACTCCGCGCTGTGGTTTTTCTTTTGCTGTGTCGGGAATATAAATTCCGCTGGTTGTCTTTTCTTCAGCAGCTGCCGGTTCTACAAGAACTCTGTCTGCAAGTGGTTTAATATTAACTGCCATAACTAATAATAATTTATTCTCTTGTTTGCCCTTTGTCCAAAGATATGCCAAACCACTCATTGTCAGCAAACATGACATTATAGAATTGGGACTTGATTTTTATTATGTCAAAATGTCCTAAATAGGAATAATGTTTAAAATCGATTTGTATAAAGTCGAAAAATAGTGTACAACACACCGTCTGCTTATCATACTTTTGCGGCTCAAATGACAATTACTAAAAACAAAGCTATCTTATTACTTGAAGATGGCACTATTTTCAAGGGTTTTGCTGTCGGAAAAATTGGTACTACAACAGGTGAAATTTGCTTTAGCACAGGTCTGACCGGTTATCAAGAACTGTATACCGATCCTTCTTTCTTTGGTCAAATTTTGGTTCAAACTTTTGTTCATGTAGGGAACTATGGTGTAAAAGATAATGAAGTTGAGTCAGACAATATTCAGATTGCCGGATTGGTCTGCAAGAGTTTTGCAAGCCATTATTCCAGAAAAATGGCAGACAAAAGCCTTCAGGATTATTTTATAGAACAAGGAATAACCGGAATCGAAGGAGTGGACACACGTGCCATTGTACAGCATATCAGAGAAAAAGGGTCTATGAATGCAATTATTTCCTCTGAAATATTGGATGTTAATGAACTAAAATCCAGATTGGCTAAGGTACCATCAATGGCAGGACTTGAACTTTCTTCCAAAGTTTCAACTCATAAATTCTATACGCTCGGCAATGAGTCAGCGCCCTTAAGGGTTGCTGTGATTGATTATGGCGTTAAAAAAAATATTCTCAGAAATTTAGTCAACAGAAATGTATTCTGTGGCATATTTCCGGCCAAAACAGAGTTTGAAGAAATCATGAAATTTAAACCGGATGGAATCATGCTTCCAAACGGTCCCGGTGACCCCGGAACCATGGATTATGCTCTCAAAACTGTGAAAAAAATTATGGATAGCAATATCCCTACTTTTGGAATTTGCATGGGTAATCAATTGTTGGGGCAAGCCTTTGGCTTAAAAACCTTCAAAATGAACAATGGACACAGAGGATTGAATCACCCGGTTAAAAACATCCAAAACGGGATTTGTGAAATTACAGTTCAAAATCATGGTTTTGCACTCAAAAACGAGCCTAATGAAATGATTGAAGTAACCCATGTAAACTTGAATGATAATACGATTGAAGGTATCCGAATCAAAGGGAAACCGGCATACTCAGTTCAATATCACCCCGAATCTGCTCCAGGACCTCACGATTCACATTACTTGTTTGATGATTTTATTTCTCTAATGAACACTAATAAAAAATAATTATGAGCCAAATAGTTGACATTATTGCCAGACAAATCCTTGATTCACGAGGAAATCCTACCATAGAAGCAGATGTAATCACTGAGGATGGTTTTATGGGTAGAGCAGCAGTTCCCTCAGGTGCCTCTACCGGAATCCATGAAGCGGTTGAACTCAGAGACAAAGACCAATCCATGTATTTAGGTAAAGGTGTCTTGAATGCAGTAAAAAATGTGGAAGACAAAATTGCCGGTGCACTTATTGGAATGGAGGTTCAAGAACAAAAAGAATTGGATCAGGTGATGATTGACCTTGATGGTTCAGAAAATAAATCTGTATTGGGTGCCAATGCAATTCTGGCCGTATCACTTGCAGCTGCAAAAGCAGCAACTCAAGAAGTAGGATTGCCGCTTTATCGATACCTTGGAGGAGTGAATGCCTGCACATTGCCGGTGCCCATGATGAATATTCTCAATGGCGGTTCTCATGCCGATAATTCTATTGACTTTCAAGAATTTATGATTATGCCTTTTGGTGCAGACTCTTTTAGTGATGCGCTCAGAATGGGAGTCGAGGTTTTTCACCATCTCAAATCTGTTCTCAAAGAAAAAGGATATTCAACCAATGTGGGTGATGAGGGTGGATTTGCACCCAATATCAAATCCAATGAGGAGGCGATTGAAACGGTGCTGAAAGCAATTGAAAAGGCCGGGTATGTGCCGGGTGAAGATATTTATATAGCAATGGATGCTGCTTCTTCAGAATTTTATATTGAGGAAGAAGGTGTTTATCATTTCAAAAAATCAAATGGACAAAAACTTTCAAGCGATGAAATGGTGGGCTTTTGGACAGAATGGATAAACAAATACCCGATTGTATCCATAGAGGATGGTTTGTGGGAAGATGACTGGACAGGCTGGAGTAAGCTGACTCAGGCTATTGGAAAAAGAGTTCAACTTGTGGGGGATGATTTGTTTGTTACCAATGTTAAGAGGTTGCAAGAAGGGATTGAACGAAATATTGCAAATTCAATTTTAGTAAAAGTAAACCAAATAGGCACCTTGACCGAAACCATTGAAGCAATCAGTCTAGCTACCCGAAACAGCTATACCAACATCATTAGCCATCGTAGCGGGGAGACAGAAGATTCATTTATCGCAGACCTTGCAGTTGCCATGAACTCCGGTCAGATAAAAACAGGTTCTGCTTCGAGAAGTGACCGTATGGCTAAGTATAATCAGTTGTTGAGAATTGAACAAGAATTGGGTGCCCAAGCCATTTTCCCCGGTAAAAAATTCAAATACCTGAAATAGGAGAATCGTTTAAAGTAGTTACTATCAATAATGTTTGAAGTTTCTATCCTTGATTCTCTTGATTAGGTTGTCTATGATGTTGTTGGTGTCTTCAGACCATTTGGTTTTGTAAAGCACAAAAACAAATGCGCCTGCCATCAGCATTGTTCTGACAGTGGCATCTACCCATACATTGGGTAAGTTAGGCAATAAAAAATTTAATCCGAAAATGGCAGCAAACAACAAAGCTGTTTTGAACTGTGTGAGAGTAAATGAATGAAATCCAAGTTTGAGATAAATAGTCAAACCAATAACAAGCTGTTGTATAATGATAGTTATGGCAGTTGCAACAGCTGCACCGGTGATGCCATAAAGAGGGATAAGCCATAGGTTCAGAAAAATCCCGATGACTGCTGTACCTATAGTCATTAAAAACATTACAAAGTAGTATCGTGAATACAGCACTATAATTTGTCCCATGCTGGTCAGCAGCTCTATCGCTTTTGAGAAAGCCAAAACCATAATAACCATTTTTCCGGTAATGAATTTATCACCGTTGGGCATAATTTGATAAAGGTTGTCAATATTGATTAAAATGCAGAGCAGCAAAAAAACAGCGGCAATGAACAAAAGAGTGGATGTTTTTTTATACAAGTCACCGGCTTCCTTGTATTGTTCATCTTTCATTTGCTCAGAGATTCTTGAAGACAGAATCTGAACTAAAGACCTTCGCGGAATTTCAATTACTGTTGCAATATAGAGCGCAATGACATAAACACCCGTATAATTAAGTCCCATTTTTGCGCTAATCATAATCATATCAATCTTTGCCAAAAGAAAACCACTGATACTGCCGATGGTTACTAATGATGTATAGTAAAAGAAATCCCGTACCAATGCTTTGTTGTTTTTGATAAAACCAAAGTCCGGTTTCAAATGCAATTTGCGCAATCTTGAAGAGTATATAAATATCAAAATTAACGGAACAAAATAGGAGAGAACAAGCAGTGAAACAGATTGATTAAAACTAAGCCAGCCAAAATAAAATGATAGAAAGGCGAATGCATTCAAAACTCTCAAAATAACTTCTTTCAAAAATTTTGGAACTACTATTCTACCCTCAATTGCAGAAGTTACCTCGAATACTGTAAAGAATACATGCGAAAAAACAAGTGGAATAAGCAGTAGATAATATTCTAAAAACTCCGCTGCTTTAGCACTGAAATAAGCAATTACCCAACCTTTGGTGGTAATTAGCAGAATACAAACAGTAATAAATCCTGTAAAAGGAACCATTGCTGACCAAAAGTCAAATCCATGCAGTTTGCCATTTGGGTCGTCTTTAAAATGGTGAAAATAGCGATACATAGAACTGGAAATACCAAGCGCAGAAAAGCCTGCAAGCAAATCTGTATTCTCTGTGAGCATTTTGATAATTCCGATTTGGGTTTCGGAAAAAATCAAAGGCATCAGAAATAAAATATTGATAACGCCAAAAACAACTCCAAGATAATTGGCAATCGAACCTTTGATTGTTTGTCTTGCAACTAAACCCATGTTTGAGTGTGCAAATGTATTGGTTTGAAAAGTATTTTAATGTTTTGTTCATCATAAGATATGCATGCGGTTTTTTCTTTTCTTTGCCCATTAATAATCAAAGACTAACTATTATAGAACATGCAGATGCTGAGAGGTTTTATTGTTTTTTTCTTCGGGGGTTTGCCCAAATTTTTTATCAATAAAAATTTCAGAAAACTATTCCTGCTTGGAATAAAACTGCTGATTTTCCCATCGAAATCCTATAGAATTAGTGGAAAGGCAATTCAAATTAATGATAAACTCGGTTTCTTTTGGCAATACTATGACATCTTCTATCGTCAGTATTATCATTTCTCTACAACTCAAAAAAGTGCTCCGGTTATTCTGGATTGTGGTGCTAACATTGGGTTGAGTGCATTTTGGTTTCTAAAAAATTATCCTCAAGCAAAAGTCTATTGCTTTGAACCCGACCCGGATGTTTTCGAAAAACTGAAATACAATTTGTCTTGTTTTAAACCCGAAAATTATGAATTGATAAACAAAGCAGTTTTTACAAGTAATACCACACAAACTTTTGTTGCAGACGGAAAAGACGGAGGAATGCTCAAAGAAACAATAGGAAATAATGTGATTAAAGTGGAAACGCTTGATTTCAAGGAGTTCATGAAAAACTTTAGCAAAATAGATATGCTCAAAATTGATATTGAAGGAGCAGAACAACAACTGATACCGCATATCAAAGATGAATTGCATAAAGTAAACAATCTTTTTATTGAATATCATCAAAGAGAATCTTCCGGTGCATTTCTATCCGAAATTCTGCAAACATTGGAAGAAACCGGATTTTATTATAGGCTGGAATCCCCTGTAAAACTTCAACAACCGATTACAAATCAGAGGATTGTCAATGGTTGTTTTCTACAAATAAATATTTTTGCTTCAAAGATAGGATGAGGGTTCTGCATATCAATACTAATATTGGCGGGGGCGCAGGTGCGGCAGCCATCAGAATTCATAAGGCTTTGTATGAATCGGGAGTTGACAGCCATATCTTGTTTCTGAAAGGAAAGCCTCCCAAAAATCTCCACAATGCCCATACACTCAAAGAGTTTATGCCTTCTGCCTTTGTTTATTTTTTAGATAAACTCAACAGATTGCTTAACTATCGTTTTCAAATTGGAAAGCAAAAGTGTTTTTTTAATTCTCCTCGCTCTTTGTTTCGTTTGCACAAACTGGAATTTGTCAAAAGCTTTGATATTATTCAACTGCATTGGGTTGTAAAGTTTGTAGATATACCCAGTTTTTTTAAAAAGTTAAATGTTCCGGTTGTGTGGACTATGCACGATATGAACCCGTTTTCCGGTGGATTGCACTATCTCACCGATTTTTCTGAAAAAGAGTATCATAATCTTGAGCAGAAGTTTCGCAAAATTAAATCAAAGGCATACTCTCATGCTAAAATTGGAGTGGTGAGTCCGTCATTGTGGTTGCTTAATGAAGCCAAAAAATCAGGTACTTTTTCAGAAAATTCAATCTTCGTAAATATCAAAAATCCTATCAATCTCTTCAAATATTCTCCGGGTGAAAACTCAGACACGTATACAGAATCTTTGGTTCTTTTTGTTGCTGAGAAATCAGGTGATAAGCGCAAAGGAATTGAATATCTTTATAAGGCTGTTACATTGTTGGAACAAGATAAAATGCAGTTTGTGGTCATGGGCAATCCTGACATCAATTGCCCTGATTATGTTAAACAAATTGGTTTTATTAAATCAAAAAGTCAGATGGTTCATTGGTACAGGAAAGCAAAAGTGTTTGTCATTCCATCCATAGAAGACAATTTGCCAAATACGGTAGTCGAATCACTCTCATGCGGTACACCTGTTGTAGGTTTTGATGTGGGTGGAATTAAAGAAATGATAACTGACAAAAAGAATGGCTGTTTGGTTCCTGCAAAAGACCACAAGCAATTGGCAGACGGAATCAAATATGTACTTGAAAACTACTCGGAATTATCAAAGTCAGCACGAGAGTTTGCAGAGCAAAACTTCTCTTATTCTTCAATATCAGCGCAGTACAAAGAACTTTATAAACAGTTATTGCAGTAAAATCCGCATACATTTGCTTTCTCTTATATTTGAACCCTAATTTATACCCCGATTATGAATGCATTTTTTCAGAAATATAAGCTACATTTTATAGCCATAGGAAGTTTTCTGTTGGTATCGTATATTTATTTTCTGCCCACTTTCAACGGCAAAACATACAGAATGGAGGACGTTCGACAATCTAAGCTGAGTACGACCGAAGCCATAGAATATTATGAAAAAGAAGGAACACCGGTAGGATGGACAAATCAGATTTTCAGCGGTATGCCTGCAGACCTTATTTTTACCGGTCCATCACCCAACTTCTACGAACAAACTTCTTATCTGTTTTTTGCACAAAAGGCTTCTTATCCTTTCCAAAACCTATTCTTGTGTTTTGTCGGTTTTTATATATTTCTTCTATGTCTTAGAATTGACCCGTTGCTCGCGCTATTTGGTTCTTTGGCATATGGTTTTATGACCTTTACTTTCTCAAGTTTAGAAGCCGCCCATATCAACAAAGTATTTGTAATTGCGTTGATGCCGGCTGTTGTTGGCGGACTTTATTTGATAGCAAAAGAGAAATACCTCAGCGGATTTATTGTTTTCACTTATAACTTCGCTATCCAAACACTCTATTTTCACTATCAAATCACCTATTATACCGTTATTATTTTGTTTGTAGTAGGGATATATTATTTTGTTAAACACTTGATAAACAAGAATTTCAAAGCAGCCTTGCTACTTGGCATTTTGGCTTTGGTTGGAGGTGGTTTGGGTGTTGTGTCAAACCTGCAAAGACTGGTTACCACACAAGAATATTCCAAGAGCACCATGCGTGGCGGTTCTGCCTTGAGTGAGCACAACCCCGATGAGGCGCATGATGGTTTGGAAAGAGATTATGCTTTCAGTTGGAGTTATGGTGTGGGCGAAACCTTTACATTGCTTGTACCCAGACTTTATGGAGGCAGCAGTGCAGAAGGAATTACCAAAAACTCACCTATCTATAAAGCATATAACAATCCCCAAATATTAGAGCAAAAACTTCCACTTTATCATGGCTCTATGCCGAGTACCTCGGGACCGGTTTATTTTGGTGCTATTATTATCTTTCTGTTTGTTTTGTCTTTCAAATTGGTAAAATCGGATTTTAAGTGGGTTTTATATACCATCACAGCAATATCATTGATGCTGTCTTGGGGAAAAAACTTCCCGGCACTTAACTATTTTCTGTTTGACCACTTGCCTTTTTACAACAAATTCAGAACACCCATGATGGCATTATCCATCGCACAGGTTTCGGTGATTGCATTAGCAATTATGACCCTTTCTGAATTGTTCAATACCAAAATTAACAAAGAGTTTTTCAAGAAAAAAATACTCCCTGCATTTTATATAGTAGGTGGCCTGTTGGTTTTCATTATGTTCTTTGGTTCCTCTATGGTTGGAACTACCGGAGTAAATGACCAAAAGTATTTGGGAGATGATTATAATGTTCTCAAAGCTGTTCAAGATACTCGCTCTTATTATGTGTGGACTGACAGTCTGAGAAGTTTGATGTATATAGCAGGAGCATTGCTTGTTATGTGGCTTTTTACAACAGAAAAAATTAAAAAACAAGGCGCAATATTGTTGATTGGTTCTTTGATGGTTATTGACCTTGTGGGAGTTGATATGAGATATTTGACATGGTCAGATTTTAAATATCCCATTACAACATTCGAAAAACCACAACCGGATCAAGTAGATTTGGAAATCATGAAAGATGCCGACCCGTATTATAGAGTCATTGATATTTCAAACCCATTCAACTCAAATGATGCTGCTGCATTTCACAAATTAGTTGGTGGTTACCATGCGGCCAAACTCAGCCGATACCAGGATTTGATTGATGAATATTTTGTACCTGAAAATACACGAGAAAAAGCATTGGATATGCTCAACTGCAAATATATCTTAGGCTATAATCAAGAGAATAATCAACGCATTTTTCAGAAGCGAGAAACCGCCTTTGGTAACGCCTGGTTTGTTAACAGCATTGTTACTACTCTATCCGACAGAGAGGAAATGGATAGCCTCAAAAAAATCGACCCTGCTAAACAAGCTGTTATTAATATCAGCAATCAGAAACTACAAGTATCAGAGGATATTTCCATGGAAGACAGTGAAGAATCAATCAGTTTATATTCATATCATCCTGACACACTTAGATATACATACAATAGCAAGTTTCAGAGATTTGTAGTTTTCTCAGAAGTATTTTATGATCATTGGAAATTGTTTGTCAATGGCCGGGAAACACCGATTTACAAAGTAAACTACATATTGAGAGGAGCGGTTTTGCCTCCGGGAAAAGGTGATATAGAAATGGTTTATACCTATAATCCTGCAAGGGTGTTTTTCGCGGAAACCCGATATAGCTCCTTGTTTGTGATACTTATGACTTTTGTATGGGCAGGATGGGGAATATTTAAAGGTTACAAATCAGTATCAAAAAAATCGTAACTGTGCAGTCCGAAAAGGAATCAATTCTCTTAAGTATTATTACCGTTACACGGAATAACCTTGCAGGGTTGAAAAAGACCGCAGCATCAATCAACGCGCAAACTGCACGTAACCTCATTCAATGGGTTGTCATTGATGGAAAATCAACCGATGACTCTATTGAATTTATTAAAAGTCAACAAAAGCAAGGAGATTATTTTGTGTCTGAAAATGATAGAGGTCTATATGATGCAATGAACAAAGGAATTGCGGCAGCACAAGGAAAGTTCTTATGGTTTTTGAATGCAGGTGATATTCTTTTTGCTGAGAATATTGTGCAGTTACTGAATCCTTTTTTCGAAAATGCAGATATGATTTATGGCGAAACCATGCTTACAACGCAAGAAGGGAAAAATATTGGTACACGAAGTGAACAGACTACCCGCAAACTTCCTCAAAAACTCAATCTCGGCTCAATGTTAGGAGGAATGGTTGTCAACCATCAATCCGTTATAATAAAAAAAGTGTTTTGTCCTGAATTTAATCTAAACTGGAAAATAGCAGCGGATTATGATTGGCTATGCAATGTCTTGAAACAAGATATAAAAGTAAAAAACAGTTGGTTGATTCACTCAGGTTTTGAGTTAGGCGGATTATCATCAAAAAAGAAAAAAGAAAGTTGGAAAGAGAGGTTTCTTATTATGAAACAGAATTTTGGTTGGTACAAAACAATTTGGGCTCACTTCTTAATTCTCTTAAGAGCAGCTAAGTAATCGAGATTATTCTAATATAGGTAATTATTTAATCAAACTCTCAAACTAGATATGAGCTGATTAGTTATATTTGCAAGCATATATCCATTCTTTTGTTAATTTATTAAATTTATGGAAGATAAATTGAATTCAAAAAATTGTGCAATTTGCGGTCACCGCAGTCATTCTATTTTTTGCAACTCAAGTGGTGAAAACATCAATGAAATCAATGATGGAAAAGTAACTTCCGAATATAAAAAAGGACAATTTTTATTCTATGAAGGTGCTCATCCTCATGGACTGTTTTGTATTAGTAATGGCAAAGTAAAACTCTCACAAATGGGAGATGAAGGTAAAGAAACCATCGTTAGACTTGCTAAAAGTGGTGATGTTATTGGATATAAAGCATTATTAGGAGGAAACAGATACACTGCATCCGCTATTGCACTCGAAGACAGTATTATTTGTTTTATACCAAAAGAAACCTTTTTTAATGTATTAAAAAAAGACCCGGATTTATCTTTTTCGCTTTTAAGTTTACTAAGTTCAGAATTACATAATGCTGAAAATAAGATTGTTCAGTTAGCTCAAAAACCGGTCAGAGAACGACTTGCGGAAGCCTTGCTTTTTCTCAGAGAAACCTATGGTTTGGAAGAAGACGGGAGTACCTTAGATGTTCAATTAACAAGAGAAGAAATTGCCAACATAGTTGGAACAGCTACTGAATCAACCATTCGATTACTCTCAGAATTCAAAAAAGACGGTATCATTGATATGGTCGGGAAAAAAATCAAGGTTATTGATAAAGATAAGCTGGTAAAAACTGCCAATATCTCTTATTAATGGTAGATTTATTATTTAAACTGACTTTTATCATTTTTGGAAAGAGATATTGAGTATATGTTTGCTGCAAATTCTTTCTACAGTGAAGTGCTACCCAAACATTAATCTTTCTACATTTTCACTCATTGAATCTTGTGATTTCGTTACCGACAGAATTCATTCAGATTTATCCAATGTAATGAACTCATTGACAAGGAACCTGTTTGAAAATGATAAGCTTTTTTTGGAGTTTGACAAAGAGCAAGTATTAAGTATTCTTTTTGTTCAACTCAAAGATGAATGTGAGCAACTCATAAGATTGGAAGCGTTTGTATTTCTTCCTTTTCTGAGAAATAAAATAAAGCACAACGACTATTCACTTCCTGAATCAGCAGTAGAAAAAATATTTTCAAATCAGAATCTTATCTTGAGTTTATTGTTCAGAATAAAGCATCATACCCACCATGATTTTAAAGCCATTCCGGCTTTTTCACCCGTTGAACAAATTATAACAAATGATTTGACTCTGTTTGAAAATTTAATGTCAGATTGGACGTATATTGTACGCGAAAAAATCGTAAATACGATTAGAGAGAAACAGTCCGATAATGAATTTGCCTAAAACCGCTGCAGACAAAGAGTTACACATTTTATCAGACTCCGTTAATTGTTACCACTGCGGAGAAATTTGCCCTGATAAATCGCTGCATATTGAAGAAAAATATTTCTGCTGTCATGGCTGCATGACCGTCTATAATTTGTTGAATGATGCCGGACTCTGTAATTATTACACTCTAAACGAAAAGTCGGGTATCAATAGGAGAACACACGCTCGAAAGGAAAAATTTGCTTTCCTTGAGGATGATAAGGTTCAACAGTCATTGATAAATTTCAAAAATGAAGGACAGGTTCATGTTACTTTCTATATTCCTTCAATTCATTGCAGTTCTTGTTTGTACTTGTTGGAGAACTTGCATATTCTTCACAAAGGAATTGTGAGAACCGATGTTCAGTTTCTTAAAAAAGAGGTTTCCATTGTTTTTGATGAAAGACAAACTACCCTTAGGAAAGTGGTTGAGACCCTTGAAGACATTGGCTATGAGCCATATATAAGTCTCCAAAATCTTAGTAAAAAGAAAAATAAAGTTGACAAATCACTAATTTATAGATTGGGTATAGCCGGGTTTGCATTTGGGAATATCATGCTGCTGAGTGTTCCTGAGTATTTCTCTGATGATTTGCAACAAGAAGCATACTTAGGACTGATTTTCAGATATATCAGTTTTGCCTTAGCTCTTCCGGTATTTTTTTACAGCGCAAAGATTTATTTCAAATCTGCTTGGAAAGGGATTCAGCATAAGCATTTGAATATTGATATTCCTGTAGCATTGGCAATATTGGTAACTTTTGTCAGAAGTGTTGTGGATGTCTTTGTTTACAACACCGCAGGATATTTTGACTCTATGGCAGGTATTGTTTTTTTTATGTTGATAGGAAGGGCTATTCAAAATAAAACTTATGGACAGCTCTCATTTGACAGAGATTATACGGATTACTTTCCGATATCGGCTACTGTTTTGAAAGAAGGTAAAGAATATCCAACACCCCTTCCCGATATACAAACCGGGGATTTGTTATTGGTGCACAGCAATGAATTGCTGCCGGCAGATGGAATTGTCTCAAAAGGTAAGGCTGAAATAGACTATAGTTTTGTTACAGGAGAATCAATCCCGGTCTCAAAAGAAATTGGCGAATTAGTTTATGCCGGAGGCAAGCAGTTGGGAGGCGCTATTGAAATCATCACCTCAAAACCTGTGGCTCAGAGTTATCTGACCGGTTTATGGAACAAAAATTACTCCGATGAATTTGAAGAAATTGAAGAAAACAGAAACAGTTTTGTACACAAACTCGGCAGAAATTTTACTTGGGTTGTACTTCTTATCGCCTTTGTTTCTGCCATTTATTGGTGGTTTTATAATCCGCAATTAATTTGGACTACTGTCACTGCTGTTTTGATTATTGCGTGCCCGTGCGGATTGCTGTTGACTTATACATTTACCAATGGATATCTCATCAGATTGCTTGGAAAACATGGTTTGTACTTGAGAAACTCTTTTGTAATAGAGAAACTTTCCAAAGTCAATTATTTGGTTTTTGACAAAACAGGTACGCTCACTTCGACTGAAAATATTTCTGCTGAGTTCAAAGGTGTCGAACTATCTGAATATGAAAAAAGTTTGGTAAATAGCCTTGCCAAGCCGAGTATTCAGTCAATCAAATATCCTATCAGAAGCCTTTTGGGGAACACCCGGATTTTTGAAGTCCATCAATTTAGTGAGGAGTCAGGTTTGGGAGCAACCGGAGAAGTAGATAAACATTGGGTACAAATTGGAACAGCACCCTATTTTGAAAACAAACTTCCAAAAGAGGAAAATGGTACTGCTTTATACTTATTTATAGACCGCGAATACAAAGGCTACTTCATACTGCGACAGGGTCTGAGAACAGGAATATCCGAAATGTTTAATCACTTAAAAAACAAAATCAAATTTGCTCTAATCTCAGGTGATAAGCCGATTCAAAAAACTCTTTTTCATGATTTGTTAGGTTCGGATTCGGAAATACGTTTTGAGCAAAAACCGGATGATAAATTGAATTTTATCAAAATGGCACAGCAAAAAGGGAATACAGTAGCCATGATAGGTGACGGATTGAATGACGGAGTTGCTCTTAAACAAAGTGATGTTGGTATTTGTCTTGCGGAAGATATCAATAATTTCAGCCCGTCAGCGGATGCAATTCTTTCAGGAAAGGAATTAAGAAATCTTGACAAATTGATTGCACTTGCACAAAAAAACCGATTGATTATTCGTTCTTGTTTTGCATTCTCGGTTAGCTATAATCTGATAGGAATTTATTTTGCAGTTCAGGGCTTGTTATCGCCTTTGGTTTGTGCGATTCTAATGCCTGCGAGTACGCTTACCATCGTCCTCATTACATTTTTGACAAGTAGTTTTTGGGCAAAAAAACTGTTTTCATAATATTGCTATCAGGACAGCAACTTGATATTTCCTTTGCATGAAAATACAAGTGTTTTGCCTGCCATAACAGGTTCTCCATCCACATGAGCAGCAGCCTCACATTCCCTTTCTATGGTTATTTCGGCACCGGAAGTCAGATAAAAATATCGATTGTTCTTAATTTTTCCGCTAAGAATGCAAAACATCACAATGGGAGCTTCTATCAAACGAAACTTTTTGATAGCAACCAAATCCAATATTTTATCCTCGGGATTAGCGTGGGGTGCTATTTTGATATTATTTCCCCACTGTGTTGCATTGGCAACAGAAATTAGAAATGCTTTGCCTTGCCAAGTTTCAGAGCCATTTTGGATGTTGTATTGATGAGATTTGTATCCGAGTTCCTTGATAACTGCTTTGATGTAGCCCCAAAAACCTCTTTGATTTTTTTGTGCAAAAACATGACTGATATGTGCATCGAAACCCACTCCTGCAACGTTGATAAAATGTAAGTCATTCATCGTGGCAGTGCTGACAATTGTTTCGGATGATTTGAAACCAAGTGAGCGAATGGCTTCGGCAATTTTCATCGGAATCCCGAAGTGTCTTGCAAATCCATTCCCCGAGCCCAACGGGAAAAGATAAAATCTTTTATTAGAATTTACCAACTCATGAGAAACAGTATTGGCAGAGCCATCTCCACCGGCAGCAACAATAATCTCCGCATCTGACCGACTTGCCTTCTTGCTTAGCTCTATCATGTGTTCGGCAGATTCTGATGACCAAAGAAGATAATCGAACTTTTCTTTGTCTATGTATTTTTCAACCAATGCAGGTATGTCAACTCCACGTTTAGCACCGGATACGGGATTGTAGATGATGATTATTTTTTGTTTCACGGATTATTTGTAAAAACAAATTGAATGATATTGGCTCCCATTTTCAAAGCTTGCAGCCTTATTTCCTCCGGGTCATTATATACGCTTTGGTCTTCCCATCCATTTCCTAAGTCACATTCATAAGTATAAAGACAAACCAATCTTCCTTTATAAATCAATCCAAATGCTTGTGGAGGTTTGCCGTCATGTTCGTGGACTTTGGGTAAGCCTTTAGGAAAATCATATTTTTGGTGGAAAATCGGGTGAGAAAAAGGGAGTTCAACCATTTCCAATTCGGGAAAAACTTTCTTCATCTGAGGGCGGACAAAAGGGTCTAAACCATAATTGTCATCAATGTGAAGAAAACCTCCGGAAATCAAATATTTACGCAAGTTTTCGGCTTCTTCATCATTAAAAACAAAATTGCCATGTCCTGTCATGTAAATATAAGGATAGTTGAAGATATCTGAAGAGCCGACTTCGACAATATCATCATTTTCGGGAAAAGCTGTACCCAAATTTTTGTTACAAAATTTTGCCAGATTAGGTAATGCGGTTCTGTCTGAATACCAATCACCCCCACCGCGATATTTAAGTTTTGCTAATCGAATATTGGGTGAAAGTATAAAACTACTGAACAGACCCATAACAAGAGCTACAAGCACAAATATGGATACTCTTTTCACAAACATAAGATTCACCGCAAAGATACTGATTTGATTTTGGTCACTATCCGCATGGGTTTATCTGCTATGAAAACAACCAATTATAACAAATTACATTGACATGTCTGAAATAAACTGCAATCTGCAAAGCCTTAACTCTTCGAGTGAAAAATCACCATCAAATGCTTTGAGTGCGGCTTCAATATCATCCTCTTGTTGCTGTTTGAAATAATCAAAAATCTCATCCAAATACTCCTCATCCATTAACTCTGTTAGGTAATACATTAGGTCAAGTTTGGTTCCTGACGCAACCATTTGTTCTAGTTCTTCAATAAACTCTTTGATTCCCACACCGAGAGATTTGGCAATATCTTCAATATCTACTTTTTTGTCAATGTTCTGAATAATGGCTATTTTCTTTCTTGATTTTTCGCCTGAAGTTTTAACAACAAAATCATCCGGGCGGTCAATCTCATTCTCCTCAACATAAGCAGCAATTAACTTAACAAATTCTTCTCCGTATTTTTCGGCTTTGTTTCTGCCTACACCATGAACTTTCTCAAGATCATCAATAGTGATCGGGTATTTCATTGCCATATCTTCCAATGAAGGGTCTTGGAAAATAACATAAGGAGGTAAATTATGTTTCTTTGCTACTGTTTTGCGAAGGTCTTTGAGCATATTGAAAAGTGCCTTGTCTGTGGAGCCTTCCACCTTAGCTGTTTCATATTCTTCTTCATTAACACTTTCATATTCCACGTCTATAGCCATTTTCAAAGAATAAGGATTATTAATAAACTCTTTTCCCTTTTCTGACAGACTATAGAGGCCGTATTTTTCAATATTTTTAATTAGAAAATTATTCAAATAGGCAAGACGGCTGATACTCTTCCAAAACAAATTGTCTTTGTCTTTTCCGTATCCGAAGTCTTTTGCTTTATTATGTCCGTAATCCTTGATTGAATCCGACTTTTTGCCCACGGCAAAGTTTACAAGGTGGTGAACATTGTATTCGCCTTTGAGTGTTCCATCCATTACTTTAAGAAATGCGACCATTTCATCCTTTACCTCTTGTTTTGGCTTGGGATGACGGCAGTTGTCGCACATCTCATTGCAATTAGCTTCATCAAATTCTTCTCCGAAATAATGGAGTAAAAATTTGCGTCTGCACTGGCTGGATTCTGAAAAGGCGGAAGTTTCATCAATCAATAATGTGCCAATCTCCTGCTCTGCTACGGGTTTGTCTTTTAGAAATTTCTCAAGCTTCTCGATATCGCTTGGATTATAATACATAATACAATCGCTCACAATACCGTCTCTGCCGGAACGACCTGTTTCTTGATAATAACCTTCCAAACTTTTAGGCACATCATAGTGCATCACAAAGCGAACGTCCGGTTTGTCAATCCCCATTCCGAATGCAATTGTTGCTACAATTACATCAGCATCTTCCATCAGAAATGCATCTTGATTTTTGACCCTTGTTTTGGCATCAAGTCCTGCATGGTAAGGGAGAGCTTTTATTCCGTTGATAGCAAGCATTTCAGCTATTTCTTCTACCTTTTTTCGGCTCAAACAATAGATAATTCCGGATTGACCATGATGTTGTTTGATATAGCTGACCATATTTTTATAAACTTTCTCTTTGCTGCGTTTAGGTCTAATATCATAGTAAAGGTTCTCTCGATTAAATGAAGACTTGAAAACCTTAGCATCCAACATGTCAAGGTTTTTTTGGATATCATATTGCACCTTGGGTGTTGCCGTTGCCGTAAGTGCCATAATAGGAACTGTGGAATCAAGCTGGTGAACCATTGCTTTGATTCTTCTGTATTCAGGTCTGAAATCGTGTCCCCATTCAGAAATACAGTGTGCCTCGTCCACTGCAACAAAGGATACTTTTATGGTTTTCAGAAACTCAAGAGTTTCTTCTTTTTTTAATGTTTCCGGTGCTACATAAAGCAATTTGGTGTTTCCGGATGAGATATCTGCTTTGACAGCGGCAATGTCTGTTTTTGACAAAGATGAGTTTAAAAAATGTGCTATTTTTTCTGTGCTTGAAAAACCACGAATGGAGTCAACTTGATTTTTCATCAGAGCAATTAAGGGAGATATTATAATCGCTGTACCTTCATACATCAATGCCGGTAGTTGATAACACAAACTCTTCCCTGCACCGGTTGGCATAATTACAAAACAGTCGTTGCCATCCAACACACATTGTATGACTTCTTCTTGTTTTCCTTTGAAAGAATTGAAACCAAAAAACAGTTGCAACGCTTCTTTGGGAGTCATAGATTTATTTAATGTGTTCATATTCACTTATATACAATAAAAAATTGTCTTTTTGTTTGGGTGCACTAAATTAGCATAAAAAGAATTAAAAAAAAGATATTTGTCTTTGATTTTAATTTGCAGAAGTTTTGATAACAGAAAAAGAAATAACCCAACTCGGTAAGGAAGCACTTGCAGCCGAGATTGCAGGTATGACAGCCTTAGCTAAATCCTTTCCAAGTGATTTTGCACCACTTGTAAAAAAAATACTTTCGACCAAAGGTAGGATTATTCTAACAGGAATAGGCAAAAGTGCTATTATAGCTCGGAAGATAACAGCAACACTCAACTCAACCGGTACCCCCTCTATTTTTATGCATGCTGCCGAAGCTATTCATGGGGATTTGGGGATGGTACAAAAAGAAGATTTAATTATTGCACTGTCACACAGTGGAAATACACCTGAAATCAAATACTTGGCAGGATTGATTTCAAAAATGGGAAACCCTCTTGCTTGTATATGCGGAAATGCTGATTCTGCGTTGGCAAAAGAATCAAAATGGGTTTTGGCATATCACATTGAAAAAGAAGCGTGTCCGCTCAATTTGGCTCCAACCACCAGCACTACATTACAACTTGCCTTGGGTGATGCCTTGGCAGTGGCTTTGCTGAGCAGCAGACATTTTACCGCAAAAGATTTTTCAAAATACCATCCGGGTGGCAACCTTGGAAAAAAAATCTACCTCACTTGTGGTGAAATCGCAAAACAAAATGAGAAACCATCCGTACAAATAACAGACCCCATTAAGAAGGTGATTGTAGAAATTTCTGAAAGAAGATTGGGAGCAACTGCTGTTTTTGAGAAGAAAAAACTGGTTGGAATTATAACAGACGGTGACATTAGAAGAATGCTCGAAAAGAATGTTAATTTGCAAACCCTTACTGCCAAGGAAATAATGAGTAAAAACCCTAAAACATTTTCGTCTAAAAACCTTGCTGCAGAAGCACTTGAGCTTCTAAAGCAATTCAAAATATCTCAGTTGATTATAACCGATGAATCAGAAAAATACATAGGAATGATTCATATTCATGATTTATATAAAGAAGGATTAATCTAAGAAATGCAGAAACTGAATAAAAACCATTATGCCATCATTATGGCAGGAGGTATAGGAAGCCGTTTTTGGCCCTGGAGTAAAAAGTCTTTTCCAAAACAGTTTTTGGATATCATGGGAACAGGACAAACCTTGCTCCAGTTGACATATAGCAGATTTAAAAACATTGTTCCTCAAGAGAATATCTATATTATTTCCAACGAAGTATATACTCCGCTTATTCAAGAACAATTACCGGAGATCAACTCCGATAATATTATAAAAGAACCACAGGCAATGAACACTGCACCTTGTGTGTTATATGCAACCTCAAAAATCCATGCAAAAAACAAAGATGCAGTTTGTGTTTTCGCACCCAGCGACCATCTTATTCTCAAAGAAAAGACATTTATTGACACAACCATTGCAGGATTAGAGTTTGCAGAAAAAGAAAACACTCTGGTGACCATCGGAATTACTCCCAACCGACCCGACACCGGTTATGGATATATACAGTTCTTAACAAACAAACAAAATCAATTTGCTCATAAGGTTAAGACTTTTACAGAAAAGCCTGACCTTGAACTTGCACAAACTTTTATTGAAAGTGGTGATTTTCTTTGGAATGCAGGTATTTTTATCTGGGCTTCCAAAACCATACTCAATGCTTTTGAAATATTTCAACCCGATCTTTTCAAACTCTTCAAAGACGGTAACAAGTTTTATAATTCAAATGAGGAACAAGATTACATCAGAAAGATTTATCCTCAGACAAAAAATATTTCTATTGATTATGCAATCATGGAAAAGGCCGACAATGTTTGTGTTATACCCGCAGACCTTGGCTGGAGCGACTTGGGTACATGGAAGTCATTGTTTGAAGTCAGAGAAAAAACAATGGAAAACAACGTGATTCACGGAGATAAAATTCTTGTGATGGACACCAAAAATTCTCTGGTACTCAATCAGGAAAAAGAAAAAGTAGTTGTTGTCAACGGACTCAAAAACATGATGGTGATTAATACCGAAGATGCACTGCTGATATGCGAACTCAACCGTGAACAAGAGGTTAAACTCATTGTCAACGAAATCAAAAACAGATACAAGGACAAATTCTCTTAGGATTCTCAAACAAATGTATTTAAGTTTATAGAAACACCCTTATCCGACAAGATTTTTAGGGATGATTTTTTTTTCATTGAATTAATTTGAGGCATAGTTGACTACTTTTGCTTTTATGAAAATGAAAACCCTGGCAGTTGTTCTGACCATATATTTTACTGCTGCTTCCTCCTTCGGACAAACTATCCTCAGTCTCAAAGATTGTATTGACCTTGCTTACAAATACAATCCTGAAATTCGTTCTGCTCAATTACAGGCACAAATAGGGAAAATTGATTGGAAGAGTTCACAATACTCAATGTTGCCTTCTTTGTCTTTTGGCGCAAATCACGGATACAATTTTGGACGTTCTATCGACCGGTTTAGCAATCAATTTATGACAAAGAGAATATTGTCAGATTATTTTTCTCTCAATGCAGATTGGGTAATTTATAACGGATTACAAAAACAAAATACAATTCGGTTGCAAAAATTTAACTATCAAGCAAGTCTGAAAGATTTGGAAAGCTACAAAAATCAACTGGCATTGAATGTGGCATCTGCATATCTTTCATTGTTGATGGCTAAAGAACTTGTCAGGAGTATGGAAAGCCAGGTTTCTTCTACTAAAGAACAATTAGAAAGAACTCGAAAGTTAGTAGAATCAGGTGCTTCCGACAAAAGTGCGGAGCTTACCTTAGAGTCTCAGTTAGCAAACGAAAGCCTCTCTTTGGTTGAAGCCCAAAACCAAAGAGAAATAGCCAAAGTGAATCTCCTTAATCTGATTCTGATTCCTCCCTCTGAAAATTGGGATATTGAGGAACCACAGATTACTCCTAATCCGGAAACTCCTGTTTTTGCAACTGAACAAGTTTATAATAATGCGCTAAAACATTTACCCGAAATAGAAAGCAGCACCTTGAAAGTATATAGCTCTGAAGTTAGCGAAAAAATAAATAAAGGAATGCAAGCACCGGTTTTGTCTTTGTATGCGAATATGAGTACAGTTTTTTCTCAAAATGCTGTTCAGATTACCAATATGATTCCGGTTGGAACACAACCGATTGGCTATGTTTCAAACACATTAGAACCGGTTTTGCAACCCACTTTCAGAGCAGAAACCAAGGTGATTCCTTTGGGTGAACAACTCAATAATAATTTTGGTCAAACCATTGGTATCAGCTTTAGTTGGAATATTTTCAACGGAATGTATGTTCAACATAATATCCAAAAAAGCAGTATCAATAAACAGTTGCAACAAAACAATCTTCAACAAACCAAAAATGTTCTTAAAGCTAATGTTACCAAGGCTATCGCAGATTATAATGCATCCGTTTCCAAAAAAAATGCAAGCGAGAAAGCATTGGAAGCGGCACGATTACAAATGGAATATGCCCAAAAACGATTTGAAAACGGATTGTTGAATCCTTATGACTATGCCAATGCAAAAAATCAGTTGCTAAAAGCAGAAATCTCCGCACTCCAAGCGCGTTATGAATTGCTGTTTAACAGAATGGTGGTTGAGTTCTATAATGGTAGTGCAGTTGAAATTCGTTAATAATCATACAGAAAAAGTAATGATAGCTTGGTTGAGTATATCCCATAATTTTCTTATGAGTCATTAACAGACATCAAAATGCTTATTTTTGTCGGACTGTAAAAATTTGGTAAAGAATATGAAAACCAAAATCATCATTGCCGTTTCCATTATCATCATTATTATTCTTTGGCTTGTTGCCGGAAACCGCAAGAGCAGCGCAGTCAAAGTTGTAACTGAAGAGGCAAAAAAGCGTGATATTGTGGAGTCAGTAGCCTCATCAGGTAGAATATATCCTGAGGTTGAAGTAAAAATCAGTTCAGATGTATCAGGTGAAATTATCGAATTGTTGGTAGCAGAAGGTGACTCAGTCAAACAAGGTCAATTGCTTTGCAGGATAAACCCCGAACTTTATGAATCAGCAATGGAGCAAATGAAAGCAACATTGAACAATGCAAAAGCAGGTTTGGCAACCTATGAGGCACAACTTTCAAGAACAAAAGCAAACTTAAAGCAACAAGAAGCGAATTATAAAAGACAAAAAAAACTTTATAATGAAAAGGTAATTTCTTTAGCAGAATTTGAATCAGCAGAAGCTGCATACAACATGGCTTTGGCAGAAAACGAAACTGCCGACAAGAATGTTTTGGCTGCTAAATATAATGTAGAAAGTACCGCTGCAAGACTTGAAGAATCTCAAAGAAACTACGGCAGAACCAATATTTATTCTCCCATCAACGGGATTGTTACCTCGCTTTCTGTTGAAAAAGGCGAAAGAGTTGTGGGTACCAGTCAAATGGCAGGTACTGAAATGATGAGAATCTCACAATTTGATTTTGTGGAAGTTAGAGTGGATGTGAATGAGAATGATATTATCAGAATAAAAAAAGGTGATACTGCAAATGTTGAAGTTGACGCATACAAAGGGAAAAAATTCAAAGGAATAGTGAGTCAGGTGGCTCGTTCTAATAAATCCACTGTGGGCACAGCCGACAATCAACAAGCGGTTAATTATGAGGTCAGGGTTCGTATCCTTCCGGATAGCTACAAGGAATTGACAGAAAATGCAAACGCGCTCCCTTTCTTACCCGGAATGACAGCAACAGTCGATATTATCACAAAAAAAGAACAAAATATTCTCACAATACCTGTTTCTGCTGTTACTATGCGTTCTGCCAATGAAATTGGAAGTGATACATCCAAAACAAATATGCAAGAAAATCCTAACGATAGAGTTGAAGTTGTTTTTGTTGAAAATAAAGGTAAAATAAGTTTACACAAAGTCAAATGCGGTATTCAGGATGGCAATTATATTCATGTAGAAGAGGGAATCTCCGAAGGAGAAAAAGTGGTTTCAGGACCTTACGGAATTTTGTCAAATATCCTCAAAGACGGTATGCAGGTTGAGGTGACAAGCAAAACAGAAATTTTTAAGACACAGTAGTTCTTCTGCCTAATTCTACTACTTCTGCTTTGGTAATTTTACCTAAGTCAATCTCAATCCTAACCATAGTTCTAAAAATATGAAACCCGTGCCTCCCGCAAGCACCGGGATTGATATGTAACACATTGAGTTCCTTATCCTGCATGATTTTAAGAATATGAGAATGACCGCAAATAAACAATTTTGGTTTTATGGATTTTATTTTCTCCTTAATTCCTGCAGCATACCTGCCCGGATAACCGCCAATATGCGTCATAAAAACTTTTAAACCCTCACATTCAAAAATGTTTTCGTCAGGAAGTGTTATCCGAAGTTTTCCCCCGTCAATATTGCCATAAACTCCCTCTATCTTTTTGCCGACTTTCTCCAATTGCTCCAAAACCTCCATATTACCCCAATCACCGGCATGCCATATCTCGTCTGCATTGGCAACATGTTTCATTACATCTTCTTCCAGCAAGCCATGTGAGTCGGAGAGAATTAGGATTTTTTTCATCGTATAATTATTGAGTACAAAAGTATGAAAGGGAAAGAATCTTCTCTTAGCTGATTTTACATATAATGTAAGCTATTCAATCCCCTACCGTCATTTTATTTTTACGAATAAATTTTAAACTATCTTTGCTGTCGTGAAAAGGTTGATAGCAATTATTTTTCTGCTTGGCTTTTTAAATACCAATGCTGCTTTGGGAGAAATTCTCAAATTGCCAATATTGGTACACCATTATTTTGAACACCTTAATACGATTGGTAAAATTGATTTTGTTGACTTTATCAGCGAACATTATTCCAACCATATTAACCATGCCGATGCAGATGACCACGATCATGAAAAATTACCTTTCAGGTCAGTAGATTGTCAATCACCTACTCTCATCACTATATCACCGGACGAATCACCCATATTCTCATCACTTGATTTTTTATTTGAAAAATCAAAAAAACCGGTTTTTAAAACCTCACAATACAGCAACGATTTTCTAACCCAAATTTGGCAACCGCCCAAATCACTTTTATTTTAATTAAGTTCCTCGACAACAGCAAACCATATGTGGTTTGATGATTGTTATTTTTCACAAAAAATTAAAATAAAAGAAAGAAAAAATGCTTCATAAGATTATTGAGTTTTCTATAAGAAACAAACTCATCATAGGGTTGTTAACGGGAGCCCTTGTGCTATTTGGGGTTTATGAAACTACCAAATTGCCAATAGATGCCGTTCCTGATATTACCAACAATCAGGTACAAATTATTACATCTGCGCCATCGCTTGGTGCAACAGAAATTGAACGCTTGGTTACATTTCCGATTGAGCTTGAAAACAGCAATATCAAAGGGATAGAAGAAATTAGAAGTTTTTCGCGCTTTGGACTGTCTGTAGTAACCATCGTTTTTGAGGATGATATTGATATATATTGGGCGCGACAGCAGGTTGCAGAGCGTTTGCAAATGATTCAGAAAGATATTCCTGCCGAAATAGGTTCGCCCGAACTCGGACCAATCACCACAGGTTTAGGAGAAATTTATCAATATGTAGTCAGACCAAAAAAAGGATATGAAACACACTACGATATTACTGAATTGCGCACTATACAAGATTGGATTATACGCAGACAGTTATTGGGAGTAAAAGGGGTTGCTGAAGTGAGCAGTTTTGGCGGCAAACTAAAACAATATGAAATAGCTGTGGATGCGCACAAACTGCAATCCTTCGGACTGACATTGCAAGATATGTTCACTGCATTGGAAAAAAACAATCAGAATACCGGAGGAGCTTATATTGAAAAAGGTCCAACTGTGTTGTATATCCGTAGCGAAGGGTTGATTCACAGCACAAGTGATATTGAAAATATTGCTGTCAAATCAACATCGGATGGAATACCTGTTTTTATAAAGGATATTGCCGATGTGAGAATAGGTTTTGCAACTCGCTACGGTGCTTTGACATACAATGATGAGGGCGAAGCTGCCGGAGCTATTGTGATGATGCTCAAAGGGGAAAACAGCAGCGAGGTGGTTAAGAATGTCAAAGAGAGAATAG
The DNA here is from genome assembly GCA_024103355.1 of Bacteroidota bacterium. Lineage (GTDB taxonomy): Bacteria > Bacteroidota > Bacteroidia > NS11-12g > UBA955 > JALOAG01. The sequence goes on along the minus strand of JAGFIU010000010.1, from coordinate 17,839 downwards.
AATTAATTCAAAAGACATTGCCTGAGGGTGTTACAATAGAGCCATTTCTTGACAGAACCAAAATGGTGAATAATGCCATTCACACAATTACCAAAAACCTGAGTGAAGGAGCTTTGATTGTGGTTTTTGTATTGGTGTTGTTTCTGGGTAATTTCAGAGCAGGATTTCTGGTTGCTTCTGTCATTCCGCTTTCAATGTTGTTTGCTATCATCATGATGAACCTATTTGGTGTCAGCGGAAATTTGATGAGTTTGGGAGCATTGGACTTTGGATTGATTGTGGATGGTGCTGTTATTATTGTAGAAGCAGTTTTACATCAGTTGCACAACGGACAAAAATTTGCCTCTGTCAATAAAATTTCACAAAAGGAAATGGATGTCGAGGTCGGTTCATCTGCAACAAAAATGGTGAACAGTGCGGTTTTTGGGCAAATTATTATTCTGATTGTGTATTTACCCATTTTCACTCTTCAAGGCATAGAAGGGAAAATGTTTAAACCCATGGCACAAACTGTAACTTTTGCTCTTTTGGGGGCTTTTATTCTTTCTCTTACCTATATTCCCATGATGAGTTCTTTGGTAATCAGTAAGAGTAAGCTCCACTCAGATAATTTGTCAGACCGGTTGATGAACCGTTTGGGTCTTTGGCATACTAAGTATCTAAGGAAAGCACTCCGTTTCCCAAAATTGATTATTTCTGTTGTTATATCTCTTTTTGTGCTTGCTATCATTGTCTTTTCAAGAATGGGAGGAGAGTTTATTCCCACCTTGGAAGAAGGAGATTTTGCAGTAGAGTTCAGGGTACTAACAGGGAGCAATCTCAATACCACCATAGAATTCAGTCAGAAGGCAGCACACATACTGAAATCGGAATTTCCTGAGGTAATCTCAGCGGTAACCAAAATAGGGAGTGGTGAGGTTCCAACAGACCCAATGCCGATTGAAGCGGGAGATATGATAGTTATGTTGAAAGACAAAAATGAATGGACCTCTGCCAAAACATTTCCGGAACTCTCTGAGAAAATGAGTAAGGCGTTGGAAGCAATACCCGGTGTCAGCATTGGTTTTATGTACCCTGTGCAAATGCGATTTAATGAATTGATGACAGGAGCAAAGCAGGATGTGGTTTGCAAAATCTTTGGAGAGAACCTCGACAGCCTTGCCGTTTATGCTCAAGAAATGGGCAAAATCATTCATACAGTTCAAGGCGCAGAAGATTTGTATATTGAACCCATCACGGGGCTGCCACAAATACTGATTGAATATGACAGGGCGCAAATTGCACAATACGGGTTGAATATTCAGGATGTAAACAAAATTGTCAATACTGCTTTTGCCGGTCAGAGTGCCGGACTTGTTTATGAGGGTGAAAAAAGATTTGATTTGGTTTTGAGATTGACAGAAAATCAAAGAACGAATCTTCAGGATATTCAAAATCTTCCTGTAGCTACTCCACAAGGAGTTCAAATCCCCTTGAGTCAGTTGGCAAAGGTTGAGATTATCAATGGACCTGCACAGATTCAAAGAGAAGATGCCAAAAGGAGGGTAGTGATAGGATTCAATATAAAAGGACGCGATGTACAGAGTATTGTAGAAGAGTTGCAAAGCAAAGTTGATAAACAAATCAAGTTTTCTCCCGGTTATTACCCGACTTATGGAGGAACATTTGAAAACCTTAAAAAAGCGAAAGACAGACTGATGATTGCAGTTCCGCTGGCATTGGCTCTGATTTTTATTATGCTGTATTTTGCCTTTAACTCAATCAAAGAAAGTTTACTTATTTATACTGCAATACCGCTCTCAACCATCGGAGGTGTATTTCTTTTATCATTACGCGGAATGCCCTTTAGCATTAGTGCAGGTGTAGGTTTTATAGCATTGTTTGGAGTTGCTGTTCTGAATGGTATTGTTTTGATTGCGGAATACAATCGTTTGAAAAAAGATGGAGAAACAGACCTTGAGCAGATAGTGCTCAAAGGTACACATACACGCCTTCGACCGGTGTTGATGACCGCTCTTGTGGCTTCACTCGGTTTTTTGCCAATGGCACTGAGCCACGGTTCGGGTGCTGAAGTACAAAGACCCTTGGCTACCGTTGTTATCGGAGGATTACTCATTGCTACACTGCTCACCCTGTTTGTATTGCCTATTCTTTTTATTGTTTTTGAAAAAATAAAATTACCAAAAATGAAACTCAGAAAAAAATCACTCACTGTTTTGCTCTTGTTACTGATTCAATTACCGGCTTTTTCACAAAACATTTCGTTTCAGGATGCAATTGCAATGGCAGAAAAAAATAATCTTTCTCTCAGGAGTGCTGAACTCATGTCAGAGTATTATTCCAAAATGAAAGGGACTTACTTTAATCTCCCGCACACCAATATTTCAGGTGAGTTTGGACAGATTAATTCCAACCGGAACGACAACAAATTCGGACTGTCTCAAACTTTTGATTTCCCTACGGTTTACGGAAGCCAAAAGAAAGTGTTGTATCAAGAGTGGCAGCAATCTCTCTCTTTGCAAAATCTAAGCAAAGCAGAAATAAAAAAGCAAGTAAGTGAGAGTTTTTATACCATATTGGTGCTCAAAGAAAAGGAAAAATTACTCAGTTCAACCGACAGCCAATATGCTTTGTATTTGGATAAAGCCAAAATCCGCTTCGAAAAAGGTGAGACAAATATTCTGGAAGTCAGCACCGCAGAGGTTCAAAGAGATAATATTCTCAATGAATTAAGAATTTTAAGAAATGAAATTGAAATCGCTGAAATTCATTTGCAGCTGTTGCTTAATTCCAATACGAGATTCCAACCGATTTCAGACAATATTTTGTTTGATGTCAACTCTTTAAACAAAGACACAATACCGGATAACCACCCCTTTATCATGGCTGCACAACAAGAGATATCCATTGCAAAAACACAAGTTTCAATTGAAAATGCCAAATTGCTGCCAAATTTTTCAGTTGGATATTACAATCAGAGTTTCCATGATATTGACAATAAGAGATACAGTAATTATGGTGTAAGTATGGGAATTCCTATATTTTTTGGCTATCAGAAAAACCGGATTCAGTCACAACAGCGCAAAATTGCTATTGCTCAAAATGAGCTTGCCTTGAGAAAAGCAAGTTGGAAAACGGAATATGAATCTGTGCTCAAAAAATATCAGATACAATTGGATGTGGTTTCTAATTTTAATGAAAAACAACTTCCGAGGGCAGACTTAATTCTCAGAACAGTTCTTGAACAATACGAAAAAGGCGAAATCAGCTATACTGATTTAGTGACACTCAATACTCAGGCTCTACAAATCCGACAAAATTACTTTGATGCTGTTATGGAACTTAACCATACAGCTATTCAGTTACAATATTTAACCTCTAAATAAGAAAAATCAATGAAAAAAATATTCATCATACTCTTTGGTTTAGCCATCACAACAGGATGTGCAACCAAAAAAAATAATACAGACCAACAAGAAGACCATATGCACGAAAATACTATGCAACTTACTGATGCACAGTTACAGAATTTCTCACATACCACTACACGTATAAAAGAAGCAACCATTACACAAACGCTCAAACTCAATGGAAAAATTGATGTACCGCCACAAAATCTTGTATCTGTGAGTGTTGCGCTGGGAGGTTATCTCAAATCTACCCGAATGCTTCCCGGTTCTCATTTTAACAAAGGAGAGGTAATAGCTGTTATGGAGGACAACCAATATATTCAGCTACAGCAAGATTATTTATCCGTCAAAGCACAACTGCAAAATGCCGAAGCAGAATATATCAGACAAAAAGAATTAAACCAAAGCAAAGCAGGAAGTGACAAGGCATTTCAACAAGCAAAAGCAGCTTTTGAAATACTGCAAATCAATAAAGCTGCATTAGAACAAAAGCTTAGTCTGATTAATATCAATTATGAGAAATTAAGTATCAACAATATCAGCCGTACAATCTCAATTACAGCACCTTTTGACGGTTATGTAACGCAAGTTTTGGTAAATGTCGGCAAATATGTTTCGCCTTCTGATGTGCTGTTTGAACTTGTGGACCCCAGAGATTTACACTTAGACTTGAAAGTTTTTGAAAAAGACATTGACAAAATCAAGATAGGAGACTCTTTGATAGCATTCACCAATAGTAATCCGCAGAAAAAACATAAAGGGAAATTATTGCTCATCGGAAAAAATATCTCCAATGACCGTGCTGTTGAAGTTCATGCTCATTTTATACAATACGATCCGGCTCTGATTCCGGGCATGTATATGAATGCTGAAATAGAAGTACACGGCACTAAGATGCTTGCTCTACCCGATGAATGTATTGTGTCTTTTGAGGGGAAAAATTATGTATTTAAAGCAATGTCAAAAAACACTTTTGAAATGATTGAAGTAAAAACAGGCAGTAGCGGAAATGGCTTTACGGAAATACAAAATGCAACTGAATTGGAGGGTATAGACATTGTGCAACAAGGAGCTTATACACTCTTGATGGGTATGAAAAACAAAGGAGAAGACCATCATTGAGAAAGAAGAGGAGAAACCAAGTTCAACTATCGTTCCCACAAGAATTTGTATTGGAAAGCCAATACACTGAGTAGCAGTAAGATATGCATTCCTTTTCTAATCCATTTAAGTTTGTTGTCAACTGTATAATAATGGGCAAGAATGATGCTAAATGGTATGGCAGACAGCAAACTTTCTTGTATAGGATTTTCATTTCCGGTAAAAGTGAGCAAAAAAGTTAAAACACAATAGAGATAGATTAGCAAGAAAATCCTGCGTGTTTTGATAGTATTTCGCCAGTAATTATTTATGATTCGAATGGATGCAGGAATAGCAATAAGCAATATGATGCTCAGTGGTGAATAAAGAATCTGAAGCTTGAAATCTTTTGTAGAATAAACGGGAAATTTAAGATATTCCGGTGCGGTACTATTGTTAATAAGATAATTCAGCGAGAATGCCATAAAAATAGGCAATAAAAAGCCTAATATCAGTGCAATTATTTCTTTTGCCTTTATTGCCCTAAAGAACATGATTCCAACGAGCATAAAGAAGAAAATGACTATGTAAGAGGTACTAAAAAGCACCCCGACACCGGAAAGAATCCCAATTAAGAAAATATTGTCATATGGATAAGGAACCTTGTATAAGTTAAATAATAGCTGCATTGAAATAATTGTCAACAGATTGATGAAGATAGCAGAACTTAGAATGTAGTATTCGGGGAATATGGATGCAATCAGACAATAAAAATATGCACCTAAAAAGTTTCTCTTAAATAATACCTCATGTTGAATCAGCATGTTGTTAAGCAACAGTGCTGAAAGAAATATTATGCTTGTACTTAAAATAAAAGATATATATTGATTTTGGTTAAGCAATGAAAAAACATACTCTGTATAATTGTGATGTTCCGGTTGCCAACCTGATTGATTAATATAACCAAACAAAAAGAAGACTCTTGCACAAAAGAGAAAAAGAAATAGTGCAAGAGGGTTTATTGCCTTTATGTCAGAAAAAAATTTAATCAAGGGATTGATTTATTATTGTATGTAATCTTAATAATAGAGTATTCTCTGTCGCGTAATACCGGTACAACTATCCTGTCATATCCGGTTTGCTTTCCTTCTATTGGAATAATAAAGGTATATACTTCTTCTGCCGGAAGTAATATATCGGTTTTGATATCTCCGTCTTTTGAAACCCTATATTGTAAAACATCTTTTGACCTACTCATTCTATCATTGTATAATATAGAGATATAATCAGGTGATACTCCAATGAGTATTGAACTGAAATAACCATAATCATCTTGCGATGCTTGTTTTTTCTGAATTACCTTGTTCCAACTGATACTGCCTAAAGTATCCAGGCAAATGAGAATAATTTCATCATAATGGTATAATCGATGGCTTATTGATAAAGGAACTCCGTTCATCCAATATTGGTCAAAATACGTATCTGTAAAGTACCTTTCCGCAATCAAAATGCTTCTGTTGTCAGTTGTCCGTACAATTTTTTTGATGTAAAAATTGTTAAGCAACGTTCCTTTATTTGAATATTTCTCTCCAAGAACATCACTGACAAATGTTATTGGAATATCAGTGAATGTGTTAATTTCAATTTTTCCTGTCTGCTCATCAATACCAATTTGGAAGATACCTTTTTGATATTCATTTATTTCAGCGCCAAAGAATCCGCTTGCAAAAACTACGTTCATACTGTCATCACTTGTAAAATTAACATCTCTGACACGAAACCCTTTGTCAGTTATGGGTATGTGAATAATCTGGTTAGTTTTAAGATTACAGTATATGAGTTCTGTTGTATATCTTCCTTCTCCGATTTTAATTTTTTCATTACTATACTCAATGGTCAAATAGAAATTGCCATTCTTATCAATAAAGACTTCTGAAATATTGTTTTCATCAAATTCTAAATTGAGCAAAAAATTTCTTGCAACAATGGTATCTAAGTTTTCATCAAAGAGGTTATAATATACATTTTTCCCTTTTTGTTGAGTATTGTCGACAAAACCCAACACTCCAATTTTATCAAAGTTAGGAGCGCTTTTTATTTTGAAAAAATAATCTTGGTTGTGAGATTCTACATGCAATTTCATGAGAGCTATCTGCTTTGAATAATCTTCTAATCTGCTATCAATCAAATAGCCGGTGATGGTTTGTAATCCTGACTTTTGGGAACTTGGCCCCATTGCAAAAAACAAATTATTGTTTAAAGTTTGAATCTTAAGAAGTTTCTGACCTCTTTGCCTAATAGACTTGCTGTTGAGAAAGAAAAGGTCATGATTATAGTGTTCAATTGCAAATCGAGTAATATCTTTTTTTCTGCTTGAGTGACTGAGAATATATATACCACTTTCATTCTCCCCAATAGTCATAAAATAAGCGTTTTTAGAATTTGCTCGCGGATCTTCACCCCAAGTAATCTGTTGAGCAAATGTCCTTGTTGAAATAAGGGTCATAATCACAAAAACAATATGTAATTTTATAATTTTCAACTTGGCCTATTTATTTGAGCGCAAATTATCAGTTATTTGGATATCACAATTAACTTTTCATAACCAATTGCTTTGTCATTTACAAAATATCTTACTATGTAATTTCCGATGGCATAACCGTTGGTAGAGAATGTAAAACGGTATTCACCAGGGAATAAAATATCGGTAAATAAATCTTTAACCAGTTTCCCGTTCATATCATATATTCTTACTTTATACTCACCGGATTCCGATGCTATAAAATTGAAAGTCACCGTCTGTGTGGGTTTTTCAACCGGATTTGGAAATAAGATTGTTTTCCCAATCTTTTTTTCAACCTCATCACGACTCACGATTTTTGCATTCCAATTTTTCCATTGTCTGGGTACTGCATTACCGGAAGCGAAAGCACCATAGGAACCCATTATCCAGACTTCGGGACGAGAAGAATTAAATTTTTTTGTAATTCCAGAATAGTCACCCCATCGGGTTTGATTATTCTGGGGATATATACTTACATAACTTTCTCCCTCTTTAACTGTGATTGGGGAGCTAAAATTCATTTGGTTATCACATGTAATCACACCTATATCAGGGAATTTTGTTGCACTGGAAGATGTATAAATAATCAGTGAAGTTGATACATCTTTATTATTAGAAAAAGGTGCTATTGCAGCGAATGCATAATCAGTTCCATTTTCGGTAAAGCTGTTGAATTTTACTTGTTTGCTCTTAGAGTCAATTCTGGCATACATAATAGAGGAGAAATTATTCATTGGTGCTCGGGCATTCCATACGCAATGAATCACGCCATTTTGGATATAAGCATTTTTCATTCTAGAGTCACCGGAAATAAGTCTAATAGGTGATGCTCCAAGGCCTCCTGAATACTGAGAACTTAGATTTTCTTGAATATATAAAGGTATTTGTACTGAACTGATTTCCATAGTTGGATTGTCAGATATTCCTGCAGTTATTCTATAAACATAAACCTTTGTTCCACTTCCTGAATTTGTATTTACAAACCACATATCTTCTGCTCTGTCCTCGGGGAAACCAAAATATGCGGGGACCATTGTAAATGGCAGATTTCCATCACTGTTAGTCAGTCTTCCGCCTGATATGCTCACACCTCCCCAAATTCTTGAACTGATATTGTTTGAGCCGCTATAACCTTGTTGCAAGTCAATCTGAAAGATAACATGGTTAGAGTATGTCCTGCTATCGGTAAATAAGTTTCCGGTAATAAATAATTCGTCTCTATTAATACCAATATTTGGATAATCAAACCAAAGGTTGTTTCCAAAAGCATCACCGTTAAATTTGTAAAAGTTCCATCCATCAATATCCGGTCTGTTGCTTTTTGAAAAACATACCAATACTTTTGAGGTCGCAGAAGTTGAGCCGTGAAGCACTACCAAAATAAACCGATCATGATCGGGGTCATAGAAAACACGAGGATCATAAATTGTTCCAGTGAGGCTGTTATCTCCAAAGTATGTTCTATTCATTATACGGTATAGAAGTTGATTGCCTAAAGTGTCCGAGATTAATATATTGGTATTAATTACACTGACTATAATTCCGTCATTTGAGATAGCAATATGATTATCCATTGGGGTAGCACCTGAAAATGGATTAGATTGATATCCAAATTCAATCTTTAAACTATCCGATAATGTATTGTTCCGTCTATTGTTTCGAGATGCTAATGATTGTGAAATACTGTCTTTTAAAGCAATGTGTTCCCAATCAGGTGCTTTTCTTGAAGGACTAGGATTCACTCTTTTTACTGAAACAAATTCCGGATCAAAAGGGTAAACACCCGCAGTTCCAACTTTTTCAATATTGACTATTTTTGAACCTACATTAACCTTTCTAAAAGATTGGAGTGTGCTTATAGTATCTTGCGAAATAGCTATGTTGGAAGCAAAGAAAAAAATGCTTATCAGAAACAAATGAATGGCAGAGAGTAGAATCTTCATAGGGAATGGCAAATTTAGTACTATTGCTATGTAGATAAAAATTTTGAGAATGAGATTAATAAATGGCTCGATAAACCTAATAATATAGCTATTGTTCGGATAATCTAAGCTTTAAAAGAAAAGCGTTTAAAACAAGCACAGAAAGGTTTAATTTCGCGTCAAAATTTGAAAAAATGAAAGAAGTATTTATTGTATCTGCTGTCAGAACACCAATAGGCAGCTTTAACGGTTCATTGTCAAGCGTATCAGCAACCGAGTTGGGTGCAATCGCAATTAAAGGTGCTTTGGCAAAAATAAATCTTGAACCAAAACATGTGAAAGAAGTTTATATGGGTTGCGTGTTGCAAGCCGGACTAGGTCAAGCACCTGCACGTCAGGCTGCAATTTTTGCCGGATTGCCTCCCACAGTTCAATGTACTACAGTAAATAAAGTATGTGCTTCCGGAATGAAATCAGTTTCGCTTGCAGCTCAGTCAATAATGCTTGGATTGGAAGATTGTGTGGTTGCCGGAGGAATGGAAAACATGTCTCAGGCTCCTCATTATCTCAAAGGGGGTAGAACCGGTACCAAACTTGGTGATATGAAACTCATTGACGGACTTGTTTTTGATGGTTTAACCGATGTTTATAATCATTATCACATGGGAAATGCAGCAGAATTGTGTGCTAGAGAGTATCATTTCTCAAGACAAGACCAGGATAATTTTGCAATCACTTCCTACAAACGTTCTGCGAAAGCTTGGCAAGAAAATAAATTTAAGGATGAGATTGTGCCGGTTGAAATAAAAGATAGAAAGGGCAATATTACCGTTGTTGACAAAGACGAAGAATATAGCAATGTTAACTTTGACAAAATACCTTCCTTAAATCCTGTTTTTCAAAAAGACGGTACCGTTACTGCTGCCAATGCCTCCACTATCAATGACGGTGCAGCTGCATTGGTATTGATGAGTGGCGAAAAAGTCAAAGAACTTGGTCTAAAACCCCTGGCAAAGATTGCCGGTTTTGCAGATGCTGAACAAGAACCTGAATGGTTCACCACCGCTCCTGCAAAAGCGCTGCCTAAAGCTATTCACAAAGCCGGACTGCAACCATCTGATATTTCATATTATGAACTCAATGAAGCTTTTTCAGTCGTAGGATTAGTAAATACCAAAATACTCAACTTAGACCCCGAGAAAGTGAATGTGCACGGAGGAGCAGTTTCTCTTGGACATCCTTTGGGAGATTCAGGTGCAAGAATTCTTGTTACACTCATCAATGTTCTTGGTCAAAATAGTGCCAAATACGGTGCAGCCGGTATCTGCAATGGCGGTGGCGGTGCAAGTGCTATGGTGATTGAGAAATTATAAACTTCTCCAATAAAGTTCTTTTGGAATCGTTTTTGTTTGTAGAGCAATAGCTTTGAAAAGAAATAGTTTTTATCTGAGTTTGAACATGAGCAAGCGAATCCGTAAGAACAGCATAGCAAAAGAGTATAGACAGGCAGTATTTTTTCTGTTTCTTCTTTTAATGACTTTTTCCGGTGCAAAGGCATCGGATTATGACACAAGTGTTTTTAATCCGTTGCTTAGGAAAATGAAACTCTATTCTGACAGTTTGCGAAACTCTTATAATCAGAAATCAAGGTTTTTGTATAATGACTCATTTAAGATTGCACTACGCGAGTTTGTAGAGACACAAGGTTCTTTTGAGGTAGATGCCGATTCAATCAATACGGTTATGTTTAAACGTAGCCCGGATAAAAAGGTTCGAGCAATCACTTGGTTGATAGCAGACAATGCAGGGAACTATCAAAGTTTTGGTGTTATTCAATACAAAAACAAAAAGGAGATAGATAACTTTTGGTTATCTGAAAAATTAGGAAGAGAAAAAAAAGAATTGGAAAACATTGATTTGCCTTCATCCGAATGGACAGGAGGTCTGATTTATCAAATTTTGGAATTCAAATACAAACGAAAAATCCGTTATCTGATAATGACTTTTCATGGTTTAGACACAAAAATAAACCGCAAGACTCTTGATGTAATGACTATAGATGATGATGGTGTTGTCTTTGGTCTTCCTGTTTTTTTGCGCTATGAAGATGACCAAGACCCGGACTACAGAGTTCTGTTTAACTACTCAGATCAAGCTACAATGACTTTGCGATATGATGCTGAGATGAAATTAATTGTTTTTGATAAACTGGTTCCTGCTGCAGGTTTCATATCAGGTTTGGATGAGTTTTTGATTCCTGACGGGACTTATAGCGCATACAAACCAAGGAGAAAAGGGAAGTGGCTTAGATTGGAAGATTTTGGCAAATATATTGATTTAGAAAAATAGCAATCTTTGTTTTCAGTTTAACATTTAAGCAATGTTATAATCAATATTCAAATGGTTTGCGTAAATTCCAATACAATTTATTTATCTACCCTGATAAAATCACCATTCATAGAAAATTCTATGTCAAGGTCATTATTCAGGCCTATTTGTTGATTTTTTCCTTCTAATTCCCAATCGGTAATATAGCTATCAGGATAATTGGTATATACATATTCCCTAATTTTTGAGGGAATTACACTATCAGGAAGTTTGCTTGAACCATCTATTTCAATGATTTCTTTTTTTCTGTTAAACTCTAATGAAATATTGCTATCTAATGTAATATCGTAGGTTTTGTTTAATCCATTCACATCTTTCACGACCCTTATTATTTTATTGTTCGGGAAATGGGTTGCTACATATTCATTAATTTCTTCAGGTGTTTCCGATGTAGTGAGTATTGTTTCCTTGTCGCAGCTAATGAAAGAAACTGCGAGTATTCCTAATAAAAATGTTTGATTGATTTTTTTCATAATGATTTTTTTTTAGTTATCAATTCTGATAAACTCGCCATTTATAGTGAATTCAAGTTCAATATCATTATCCAACTTCACAGATTGTTTCTTGTTATCCAATTCCCATTTCTTGACAAAATTGGTTGGATAGTTGGATTGTAAATATTCATATATTTTAGTGGGGACCACACTCTCAGGGAGTTCCTGAATAGATTCTATTTCTTTTATGGAATCCTTTCTGTCAAATTTTAGTATGATATTGTTACTCAGAATTATTTCATATTCTTTGGATAGACCATTATAGTCAAACTGAGATTGAAGTACTTTGTTTGACGGGAAATGTGTTGCAATATAAGTCTGTATTTTGGTTGGTACCTTGGAAAAAGGAACGATTTTATCTTGCGAAAATAATGATAGAGAACTTATCATTAGGAAGAAGATAAAGAAGGATTTAAAAAGATTCTTTTTTTTCATTTTGAACTGATTTATTTTCTATTCTACACTCCTTGCTTTGCACGAGGTGATTTCTTGCAAAAGTAGAGAAAATATAAGTCAAAATGCTATTCTTCATTAGCACCAATTGTGTAGGAACTTATTAAATCATCATAACAGCACGAATTTTCAAAAGCATTAATTTTAATAAATCTTGTAAGTAGCTGATAATGAAAATATAAATGTTGGATGTTAAATAATTTTCTATTCTTATTTGCTTTTCATGTGTTGAGATATTTAGATAGAATCAAAAAAATAAGGCATGTAAATTCAGGAATTCTAATCAATCAATGTTTTTGATGAAGCAACTAACAGTATTGAGATTATGAATAATATAGAGAATAAACCGGAGTGTTAAGTTTATTCTTTGAATTATAAAGTAAACCTACCATGACTGTTCAAATAAGAAAGAGATGTATTGGATGGGTGCTTTAGCTGAGTTGATACCCATACTAATAATCGCTTAGCTTTGCAGTCCATGACAAATCACACAAAACTCAGTGTCAATATTAATAAAATTGCACTTATACGAAACAGCAGGGGTACAAATAATCCAAATTTGATTTCTGTTGCGAAAGACTGTGAAAGGTTTGGTGCACAAGGGATTACAGTGCACCCACGCCCTGATCAACGGCATGTACGTTATGATGACTTGCTTCCATTGTCTCAAATTGTTAAAACAGAGTTTAATATTGAAGGAAATCCAACACAGGATTTTATTAAAAAAGTATTACAAATAAGGCCGGCACAAGTCACCCTTGTTCCTGATTCAGAAGACCAATTGACCAGTGACCATGGTTGGGACACAAAGCGGGATAAAGACAAGCTGATTGACTTGATAGCTTCTTTCAAATCAGAAGGAATCAGGGTTTCAATCTTTTTAGATGCAAATCCTACATTGATTGATACCGCTTATCAAACCGGTGCTGACAGAATAGAGTTATATACAGGGCCTTATGCATGGGAATATCACAAAAACCGAGAAAAAGCTATTGCTCCCTATATTGAAACTGCAAAAGCTGCAATGCAAGCAGGACTTGGCATAAATGCCGGACACGACCTTGACTTGGATAATCTGAGTTATTTTTATCAAAATATTCCGGGATTGCTTGAAGTAAGTATTGGACATGCCTTGGTTTGTGATGCTCTTTATCTAGGACTTGAAAATACCATTAAGTTGTATTTGAACCGTCTTAATCCTACTTTTGAAATGCGATGAAAGCATTTTTCCATAAATTTCTCATGTTAATTGGGCTTGCTATATTTGCTTCCCAATCTTTTGCGTGGGGTTTCTTTGCGCATAAGAAAATTAATGAACTTGCTGTTTTCTCGCTCCCACCCGAAATGTTTGGTTTTTATAAGCAAAACATCGAATTTCTTTCCAACCATGCCCCCGACCCGGATAATAGACGATATGCCATGCCGGAAGAAGGAGCAAGACATTTTTTGGATATTGACCGATACGAAAAAACACTGCCACTGGATACACTCCCGCGGAAATGGGAAGATGCTGTCAAAAAATATGGGGAGGATTCTTTACAAAAACATGGAATTGTGCCATGGCATTTAGAGTTGATGACCAAACGTCTGATGTTTGCATTTAAAGAAAAGGATTTATATAGAATTATCCGCTATTCAAGTGATATTGGGCACTACGTTGGAGATTTGAATGTTCCGCTTCACACCACAGCCAACTATAACGGTCAATTGACCAATCAACATGGTATTCATGCACTTTGGGAAAGTCGCTTGCCCGAACTTTTTGCTTCGGAATATGATTTTCTGACAGGAAAAGCGACCTATATTGAGAATATGACCCGGACAATTTGGGAACACCTTGAACACAGCCATTCTTTGGTGGATAGCGTTTTGAATGTAGAAAAGAAAATAACACAGCTCTTTAGCGAAGAAAAGAAATATAGTTTTGAGCAAAGAGGAGCTACAACAATCAGGGTTTACTCACGGGATTTTAGCAAAGCCTACCACAAAGCATTGGGCTCAATGGTTGAAGACCAAATGAAACGAGCTATTAAACTCTTGGGTGATATTTGGTTTACGACATGGGTTAATGCCGGACAGCCTGAGTTATTAATATATAATCAGAAAATTGAACTCAGCGAAGAAGACAAATCCGAAGCCAAAGAAATAGAAAGGAAAGTGAGAAGTGGTGTCATTTTGGGTCGTCCGGAGCCTAATGAGTAATTATAATACAAACCTATCTTTGCGCCATGCTAAAAATTGCTAAGAAGTTGATTGCACTTTCTATTGTAATGGTATTGGGAGTTTTGGTGTTTATCTGGTATCGTTCTTCCCAACCACCGCTACTGTTAGGACAGATTCCTAATGATATTCAGAAGGCGGGTTTTATTGACGTGAGGAATTTGGTCAAAAAAGCATATTCATCAGGTGCTACAGATCTACAAAATCTGAACTATCCATCTTTGTTGAAAAACATGTTTTCATTTGTAAAAGACCCAAAAGAACCGGGAATCAATCTTTACAGTGAAATAGTTTGGTTTCAGCATAATGACGGCTTCGATTGCTTGTTCGTACGTCTTGCAAACACAGCAAAATGGGCTGCATTTCTCTCCAATCACAAAGAAGAGATGAAAATGGAAACAGTTGAAAAAATTGAAGATATTCAATATGCTCGCTTTCAGAATTTTAATGCAGTTTTAGCATGGAAAGGCAAACATTTGGCTCTCATATATGATAGCAAAAATTCAGAAAAACTTTCCTATTCTCAAGCAGCTCAAGTTCTAGAACCCGATGCATATAGTGAAGTTCTCAATATAGCATATGAAAAAAAACTTCCGGATTTGTTCTTTATAGATTTAAAAGAGAATCAGTCTCTTGCGGTGAAGTTATTTCAAGGAAAGCTCAAGTTTGAGTTGAATGAATATGATAAAAAAGAAAATAATTTCAGTCCTTTTGAATCTGTAAAAGTGAGTAATGAAGAAAGGATTTCTGATACTTCTTTATTGTTATTTAGCTCAAAGTTTTTGAACAAACCCGAGAATGCCGGTTTTTCTGATACCTTAACATTACCGGGAAAATTCAACAGTATCGGTTTATTTTATATAGAAAAATCAACTGTCTCAGACCAACTCATACAGCCGCAAATTTATGAAGATAAGCCTGCGGTATTAACAAACTATCAATATGATAAGAAAGAAGATTTGCTTTGGGTAGTTGATATTAAAGATTCAAGCCATACAAATTTTCCTTATCATAGTGCCATACAACATTTAGGAGGATTTAAAAGACTTGTGATGATCTCAGAAGAAAACAAAATATGTAAACATACTTTTGGGACTTCTTATTTTTCAGATGAGAATAGATTGCCGTTCAGGGAAGTTGTTCACTTTTTGTTGGAGAATAAGATGTTCAATTCCAATATGTTCGACTAGATTTTAATTCCCAACGTCAGACCTAATCTCATATTAATAGACTTTTTAAAAGGAAACACAAACAAATGGGTTTCATCAGTATTGCCAATATTGGTAGGAGTAATCCCGCCACCAAAGAAAAAATCCATACTAAAGATATCATAGAATCTGGTTCTATAACCCAAGACCGTACCTAAACTAAAAGCATCGGCCTTGTATGTAACAGGAGTATAAACTAAGATACCGTTATTGTAATCTGAGGATTCTTCTAAACCACTCAATGAAATATTTTTGTAAACGCCATAAATACCAATAAAGAAATTATCAGGTGCGGAGAAATCTCGGCTATAAAAACGATATTGTACTTCACTTCGAAAGCCTTCCATATTGTCATATTCTGCATTAAAATTTCCAAATTGATTATAAGTATTTGCAGTATAACTCATAAAATAGCCGGCAGAAACTCTCAAAGTGTTATTCTTCCTGGTTTCAAATTCAGTTCCTAATTCAAAACCGCTGATAAAAAATGTAAGAGGATAGAAAATTAATTCTTGTTTAACAGGTTTTAAACTTTCAGACTCAATAGCATTAGGGAAAAGGTTTTTCTTTAAAGGTTGCAGTTGATAAGCACTAGCATTTTGTGCAATAAGAAGCCCTATTGCAAGTGAAAAAATTGTGGTTTTAGTTTTCATAAGAATGGTATTTTAATAATTTTAGCTTTCAACAATTTACCGCGAATATCAATAAATATTTCTGAATCTAAAGCATTAAAATTCATAGCAACATAACCCAAACCAATCGCTTTGTTCAAACTGGGAGATTGTGTTCCTGATGTAACCCTTCCAATAGTTTCTCCCCCTTCGTTTTTAATCAAATAATCATGACGCGGAATTCCTTTGTCAATCATTTCAAAACCCACTAATTTTTTGGTTGGGCCTTCGGTTTTGATTTTTTCATGATATGCTTTGTTCACAAAATCTTTATTGAATTTTGTAATCCATCCCAACCCGGCTTCAATGGGTGAGGTTGTGTCGTCAATATCATTTCCGTATAGACAGAAGCCTTTTTCAAGTCTCAATGTGTCTCTGGAACCCAATCCGCAAGGCATAATTCCGAACTCTTTTCCGGCTTCAAAAACTGCATCCCACAATTTTTTAATATCTTGGTTTTGAACATATAATTCAAAACCACCGGCACCGGTGTATCCTGTGCAACTGATTAGTACATTTTCAATACCCGCAACTTTGCCATAAACAAAAGAGTAATAAGGAATCTCGGATAAATTCACATCGGTCAGTTTTTGAACCACTTTCAAGGCATTCGGTCCTTGCACTGCCAACAAACTCGTTTGGTCAGAGATATCCAACATCTCTGCACCAAATTTGTTGTGGTTTTTTATCCAATCCCAGTCTTTTTGCATATTGGAAGCGTTTACTACCAGCAGATATACTTTTTCATTGATGCGATAAACCAATAAATCATCAACAATACCTCCTTGTTCGTTGGGAAGACAACTATATTGAATCTTTCCGTTTTCTAATTTTGAAACATCATTGGAAGTCACCCATTGCAGTAAGTCAATAGCTTTGTCACCACTGATAACAAACTCCCCCATGTGACTTACATCAAAAACACCAACGCTATTTCTGACAGCATTGTGCTCTTGAATTAAGTTACTGTACTGAAGAGGCATTGAATAACCGGCAAATGGAACCATTTTGGCTCCCAAAGCAATATGCACATCATTGAGTGCTACTGATTTTAAAGTGTTTGTTTCTGACATTTTATTGTTAAAAATTATTGTTTATAATTATTTTGCATAGTTCACAGCACGTCTTTCCCTGATTACCGTTACTTTAATCTGACCGGGATAAATCATTTCTTTCATGATTTTCTGGCTTATTTCGAATGAAAGCTCGTCAGCGCGCGTATCACTTACTTTTTCACTCTCAACCATTACCCTCAATTCTCTTCCTGCTTGAATTGCAAATGCTTTTTCAACACCGTCAAAGCTTACGGCAAGGTTTTCAAGGTCTTTTAGCCTCTTTATGTAAGATTCTGTATCCTCTCTTCTTGCACCCGGTCTAGAGCCTGATATTGCGTCACAAGCTTGAATAACAGGAGCAATCATACAATTCAT